>NZ_JADIKK010000007.1:0-535393 GCF_044904645.1 Rhodanobacter hydrolyticus | reverse complement strand
AGCTTCCGCATACAGTCATCCCGAGGTGTTTTGGGTAGCGTCTGATGCGCATGCAGCGCGTGTCGGCCGATCGACGGGGACGCACGCTTGCGCTGAGGCGAGCGCGGTGCCGACTATGCGAAGGTATATCGTGCGGAGGACGTGTAGGATCCTGCGGCCGAGATGAAGTCATCTCGAGTTAATGTGCAATGTCGTTCGATTGGGCGGCAATTACTTCAATTCGTTGCGCGCGTCATTGCTGCATATCCACCGCACTTGCGACTGCCGGGATGCGTAGCGCGCTTCGACCATCGAGCCGATGCGTCACAGACCATCGCTTCGATGTGCGCCCGCGAGCGCCTGGCGCTGCGACGAACCGGCTTGCAACGGCTTTGCGGCCCGAGCCCTAATCCAGGATCAATGGAGAATGCCCATTTGAAACATTGCCCAGCCCGCCACCGCACTGATCGTCAGGCAAACAATGAGCCAGAATCCGCGGGAATTTTTCCCCCAGAACGGCTTCTTCTCGTTGTTTTCCATAATGTTTTGCATCCGCAATGATTTGGCTGGACAGGCTGCTTAGGGTGCTTGCATGATGCCAGTATCGTGCCAAACCGCAGCATATGCGCGCCTGGACTTCACGCCATGTGATACGGAGCAGGAATTTGCCGTCGGGCATCGCGATCGGGTTCGAATACCGGTGAATTGCGGCGAGTGGCACCCGTCCTGGTTCGGCGCGCCGATCCTCGAATGGCACGGCAGGCTTCTCGGCACATCGTGGGCATCGAGCGCGCGGTGGCACTGCGAGTCATCTAGGGACAAAAATTTGTCAGCAACATGGATGCCCGGAATAGAGGGCTCGTCCCGCTCGGCTTGCGGTCAGCTGCATGCAAGTTCGGGGCAATTCGAAAATTCTGTTCTCGACGTCCTGGAGCCGACAGACGAGGTGGCCATGACGGTGACGCCGGGTGCACGATATTTTGTAATAGGGAATAGGTTGGGACCGATATAAAGGGATTTTTGGTTGACGGCGTAATTAGGTGTACGGCTTCTAAATGTGATTGGCGATTGTGATGCTTCTTTCACGTCCTGTATGGCATCACGGAATGTGGCGCTGTGATCTTTCACCCGCAGCGGCTGGTTTTCTACGCGGCAATTGATTTAAGTGATCGGATTCGGCTGGTTGCCATCGAAAGGCGGATTTCCGCCTTCCGAGGAGCTTCTGTGCGGGCGAAAAATACAAGTGCGGGATTATGAGCGCCGCCAGCTGACTGTTCAGTTATTCCCGGCAAATCGAATATTCGAGGACATGTTGATCATGAAAAAGACTTGTGCCTTTACCGTTCTTGGCTTCGCGTTGCTGGCCAGCGGTTGTGTATGGTCGCCAGGGCAAAATATGTCCGGGCAGGGCCTGGTTCGCGGCACGCCGACCGATAACAGCCAAATACAGCTGGTAACCATTACTCCGCAGCTATTGGCGGAGAATCAATCGCCGATGTTGACTGCATCGGTGCCGGAGGCGCTGCTGTCTTATCAACCGGGTCCTTATCGCATCGGGCCGGGAGACGCGCTTTACATCACCGTCTGGGATCACCCGGAACTGACTTCACCGGCGGGCACGCAACAGCAGACCGCGGCCAATGGTCGCCTGGTGCGCTCGGACGGCACCCTGTTTTATCCCTATGTGGGCTCCATCAAGGTCGCTGGCATGACCATCGAAGAGGTGCGCCAGGCCATCGAATCGAAGATAGGGAAGTATGTGGAGAAGCCGCAGGTGGACGTCAGTATCGTCGGCTACAACAGCCAGCATGTGACGTTCCAGGGCGCCTTCATGAAGACCGACCCACAGTCGATCACAGCGGTTCCGTTGACCTTGGGGCAGGCGCTCGGAACGGCAACCATCAATTCCGATCAGGCCAACATGTCGGGTCTGATACTCAACCGCGATGGGCAGAACTACCACCTGGATCTTGCCGCCTTGTACGACAGCCGGGGTCTGGCGAAAGACATTTACCTGAAGGCCGGAGATCGTCTGTTGCTTGCCTACAACGATTCCGAGGAGGTGTACGTGATGGGCGAAGTGATGCGCCCTCAGGCGGTCACCTTCAGGTCGCTTCCCTATATCACGCTGACCCAGGCACTGGGCCGTGTAGGGGGGCTCAATCCGGTCACGGCCAATGGCCGGGCAGTCTATGTCGTTCGCGGTGCGGACGATCTGAAGAACGCTCCGGCCAAGGTCTTCCAGCTTGATGCACGCTCGCCGGCGGCATTCGCCCTCGGAGACGGCTTCAAGTTGAAGCCGGGCGACGTCATATTCGTCGGCGCGGCCGGCATTACCCGCTGGAACCGCTTCCTGAGCCAGCTGCTGCCTTCGGCGACTCTGGTTACCAGCGCTGCCGCTGCGAATTACAGCGCGACCCATTAAGGCGATCCTGAATCTGCCGGGTCATCGTCGGGTTGGACTCGAACCTTGGTCATCACCGCCGTTCGCGTGTTGATGGCCAAGGTTCGAGGGCGCAGTCGAGGCCACGGGCGAGGCGCATACGGAATCCGATGCTCCAATCGCATCGAAATGCGTGTCGCACCACCTTTCCTGAAGAGGCATGGATGGGTCACTTATACGGCGTGGCCTGATCGCATCTTGGCTCTGGCGAATTTTTTTTAGCTTTTGCGGAGCCGTCTGGAGATTAAGGAATTCATGGCAATTCGTGCATCTGGGTCGCTAAATCACGGAAGAGCTGGATCTCCCGAAACACCATTTGAACAAGCGGTTCATGCGGCGCTTATATAAACCGGTCTTGTCTGAATAAGACATTCACGCTGTACAAGATTTGTCATCTTAAAGATGCTAGGTTCGAAGGCCTGGCGTGAGTGCCATTTCCTTTTTCATAGCAGTTGCTGTCGTGTCATTTATTTTTACTGGATTGATCCAGGCATGCATGAAATATCGGCCAGTCGTATTCGCGGTTCGTAGATAGCAGGCCGTCAAGGCCTTTGCCGCTCGCCGGCTGGACCATCCACAACATGAACTCGCTCGGACCTTGGGGGACCGCTCGAGATGGGTAGGAGGCGAAGGTCTCATGCTGGAACTGCGATTGGTTCTCGATGGTTTGGTAGCCGCATCCACATCTGCGGTAGCCATTGCTGTTATGCGTCCGTTTGCCATAGTGCTTGGCTTGGTCGATCACCCGGATCACCGCAAGCAGCATCTTGGCGAAATACCGCTGGTGGGCGGTCTGGCGATTTTCATCGGGATGGTCGCAGGAGCCGCCTGCTACGGTGCCTTCCACGGGTTCGAGGGAGTCTTGCTCGGAACCGCCGCAGTGCTTGCCCTGCTTGGCGCGCTGGATGATCGCTTTGGCCTCAGCGTTCGCGATCGTCTGCTGACGCAGACCATCGTGATACTGACGGTGATCTCCAGCACTGGCGTGTACATCCACACGCTGGGGCATCTTTTCGGCCACGACGTGGTGCTTGGCTGGCTTGGCGTACCGATGACCGTAGTCGCCGTCATCGGCCTGGTGAATGCGTTCAATATGATGGACGGCATCGACGGTCTTGCCGGCAGTCTGACCCTGGTCAGCATTGCCGCCGTCGTCCTGTTTGCTTCTCCTACTTCCTTGCGTGGGATCATCATGTTGCTGGCCCTGCTGGCTGCGGCAACGCTGCCCTATCTGGCCGTCAACCTCGGTCTCCTGGGCGGAAAGGTTTTCCTGGGCGACGCGGGCAGCACACTGGTCGGCTACCTGCTGGCCTGGGCGCTCATCCGCTTGAGCCAGCTGCCACAGACGCATTTGTCGCCGATCGACGTGTTGTGGTGCGTGGCGCTGCCGGTGTTCGACACGCTTGCGGTGATGTGCCGGCGCATGCGCGAGGGCCGCTCGCCGTTCAAGCCGGATCGTGGCCATATCCACCATATCCTGCTGGGGGCGGGCCTGGGGCCGCGCGCCACCTTGGCCACGCTCGTCATGCTTGCGGCGGGCCTGGCGTCGATCGGTGCGATCGTCAGCAGCGTGGATCATTCGGCGGGCGCGAATCTCATGGCGTTTTGCCTGATTCTCGGCGTCTACATGGCGACAGTCATGCGCATGTGGCTGCGCCAGGAGGCGCGTCGGCAAGGCGCATTTGCCCCGCGTCCGGGACCGGGGGCGAAGATCCATTCGCTGGAGGCGGAGCGGCACTCCGCGGCCTCCGGCCTAGCTGCGCGAGGCAGGGACCACCGGGTGGAGAACGGAGGTAGCGAAACAGAGGCATTCCGCCGCGCGGTAGAGCGCGCCGACCGGCGTTGATCTTGCGCGGTCAATCGGGCCTCGAAATCTGCTGCGCTGGGTGGATGAGGCGACGCACTATGCGGCGGCTATCGGACGGCCGCGCTCACTTGAGTCCGACCAATTGGATCGATGCCCCGTCCGCGATCGTGGTTACGCCGCTTTCGATGTCGTTGGCGTACTCGATGGAATGCTTCACCACCAGATTGCCGCGGGTGATGCGCATCTGCCTGCTCGTGCTGAGGAATGACATCACGGCGGCACCGGGTGCTGAGCCCCTGCTGCGCCTGACCTTGTTTCCGGAGATGATCACCGCTTCGATGTCCCGGCTGTTGTCCGGGGTATTGTCTTCGGCGAAGTTGATGCAAGAGCCGTAGATGTCGATGAATACGTTTCCTGCGCATACCACCCGGTTGGCGCCAAGCACGCCGATCGCTCCCATCTGCGGGCGTATGCCGATGAACGTGTTGCCCGTGATCACCGTGTTGATGGCGTTTTCGCTGGTCCGATAAGCGAAGGATCCCAGCCTGACCGCATCGCCGCCCGGTCCGGATCCCGCTGGCGAGCGCTGAAAGGTGCATCCGCTGACCTGGGTGCCGCTCAGGCCGTTGACCGCGATGTCGACGCGGATCGAATTGAGGAAGTGGCAGTTGAGCACGGAGAGGTTGTCGGCGACATCCGCGATAGTCTTGGCTTTCGTCGCGGTATCGATGCCCCAATAGCAATTCTTGAACTGGCAATCGGACACGACCCAGTCGTGGATGTTGTCTCCGGCCTGACGGCCGTTGAAAAACGTGATGCCTGCCGTGTTCACGGTGTCGATATCGATGAACCTGCATTGCGCGATGGTCACGTGCCGATACACGCTCCACGGGTGATCCGGCTCGAAATCGATGCCGCCCACCGAGTGAGAGAGTTTCGCGTTGCCGATGTTCTGGAACAGGCAGTTCTCCACCGTCAGCTGATCGCAATCGATGATGGAGAGGCCGTTGCGGTTGTCCTTCACCGCGCCGTCGAACACGCAGTCGCGCACGGTGATGCGCTGGTTGTGGCGTTCGGTGCTGCGGAGCGTGCCCGAGCCGACATACATGCCGTCGCCGCGAAAGCCATAGAAGCTCACCCGCTCGACGGTCAGGTCCGAGGTGGCGTTGACGGCGAGCAGATAGAAGTACTGCTGGTAGCCGAACTCCGCCACGCGTCCGTTGAGTTTGAGATCGTGCAGACGGATGTTTCGCATGTTGTCCGCGACATTGGCGCTGCCGCCATCGCGGACATAGGTGGCGAGCATGAATTCGCAGGCCAGCGAACTGTCGTACGCCCGCAGCTCGCTGGTCTGTCCATCGCCGTACAGCTCGATGTCCGACTTGAGGTTGAGTTGCTTTACGGGATAGACCCCGGCGGGTACGAAGACCTTGCTGCCGCCCTTGTCGATGGCCGCCTGGATGCCGCTGGTGCAATCGTACGAGCTGCTGCCCGCGCGGAGGGCGGCGTGTTCCGTCGCGGGCAGGAAGTCCAGGACATTCGTCACTTGCGGCGAGGATGGCATGGCAGAGTCTCCGATCGTGTATGGCCGGGGGAAGGCAGGTGTGGTCCCGGCCAAACTCGGCAGTCGATTCCTTGGCGGGGATGCGGTTCTCCGAACGGCGCATGTGCTGTGTCGCGGCGGGATGCGTACGGCACGAAGGTGGATTTCTATGGGGACGACTCGGCCGGCGCCGCCAGCGGATCGCACAATTCGGCATAGACTTCCAAGGTGTGCTCGATGACGATGTGTTCATCGAACTGCGTCCGCGCCTTGAGGCGGGCCGCCTCGCCCAGCCGCTGCGCGAGCCCGGGGATTTCCAGCACTCGCCGGATGGCATGCGCCAGCGCTTCGCTGTTGCCCTTGGGGACCAGCAAACCGTCGACATCGTCGGTCACCACTTCGCGGCAGCCCGGTACGTCCGTGGTGATCAAGGGGAGTCCACAGGCGGCGGCTTCGACCAGCGTCCTGGGCAATCCCTCCCGATAGCTCGGCAGCACCACGACATCGACCGAAGCGAGCAGGCCGGCCATGTCATCGACGTGACCGAGCCAGGTGACGAGCCCCTCTGCCACCCAGCCTCGTATCGTTGCTTCCGGAACCGTGGCAGGGTTGCCGGGATCCGGCGTGCCGGCGAGCAGGGCATGGAGGGAACAGCCTTGGAGGCGTAGCTGCCGGATGGCGTTGACGAATTCGTCGAGACCCTTGTCCCAGAGCAGCCTGCATGCCAGCAGTACACGCGGGCGTTCGTCGTCCGCGCTTCGCGTACGTGTTGCCAGGGCGAACTGCGCGCAATTCACCCCCGAGCCGCGAATCAGGCGGATGTGTTGTGGATCGACCAGGCCGGCCTGCTGGAACAACGCGACGTCGTCCGCGTTTTGCAGTATGAGCCGCGCGCCGCGACCACCAAGCGCGAGGCGCAGCAAGCCACGCACCACCGGGCGCAGCAATCGCGCCTTCATCTGCGAGCTGGTGAACACATAGCCCATGCCTGCCACCGCATTCACCCGGGCCGGGACACCGGCAAGCCGCGCCGCCAATGAGCCATATACGGCGCACTTGATGGTGAATCCGTGCACCAGCACCGGCTGCTCGCGCCGCAACAGACGGACAAGATGCCATAGCAGCGCCGCTTCGCGCAGCGGATTGAGGCTGCGCCGCGCCATCGGCAAGGGCTCCCACCGCAGGCCCAGGGCGCGGAGCTTCGCTCCATAAGGCCCCGGCGGGGAAATCAGCAGGACGTCGTATCCCTGCCGTCGCAGCGACATCGCCAGCGAGCGGCGGAAGTTGTAGAGGTACCAGTCCGTATTGGCGAACAGGACAGCTTTCACGGGTGTGTCTCCTGCTGGACGGCGGGCGCACCGGGCAGTCCGCGAACGGGAGGGCGGGGCGCGCGGTTTGTGCGCGGCGACGTCATGGCGATGTCCCCCGGTTTTCATCCAGCCATGCCTGGAACATGAGCACCGGCCATAGATGGTGCTGCCAGTTGTGGCGGCCGCTCAGGTGTTCGTTCCATTTCTGCCGGATCGGTGCCGGATGGAAATAACCTTCCTGGCGCAGTCGATTCTCGTCGAGCAGTGCTTCCGCCCAGTCGCGCAGCGGGCCGCGCAGCCAGCTGTCGAGCGGGATGCCGAAACCCATCTTGGGCCGTTCGACCAGCTCCCTGGGCACGTGTCGGTACAGCACCTGGCGCAGCAGCCATTTGCCTTCGCCGTCGCGTATCTTCTGGTGCAAGGGGACGCGCCATGCCAGTTCGACCACGCGGTGGTCGAGCATGGGCACACGAGTCTCCAGGCTATTGGCCATCGCAGCCCGATCGACCTTCACCAGGATGTCGTCGGGGAGGTAGCTCTGCGCATCCATCGCCATCATCCATTGCGCCAGGATTTTGGTGTCCGGCCATGCATCGGGATCGGTCAGCAGGGTTGTCGGTTCGTGCGCGCCGATCACGATGCCGCCCGGGTTCTTCCACTGGCTGGCGAGGTGGAGGAAAAAAGCGTGGCCGCTCGACAGCGGAAGCACGCCGGCCAGCTTCTGCGCCTTGTCGCCCGGTGTGGCCACGTGCCAACGCTTCGGCAGCAACGGCTTGATGCGCTCGAACCACCGGTTCCATGCATCCGGCGATACGGAGCGCAGGATCCCGGCGCCGGCGGTCCGCGCGAACGGCGGCAGGCGCCGCATCCGTTCCCAGGTCGTGCGGGCTCCGAGATAACGGTTGTAGCCGCCGAAGAGCTCGTCGCCGCCGTCGCCGCTCAGGGCCACCGTCACTTCGCGGCGGGTCAGCTGGCTGACCAGGAAGGTGGGAATCTGCGAGCTGTCGCTGAAGGGTTCGCAGAAGATCGAGGGGAGCTTCGGGATGACAGCCAGGGCATCGTCGGGGCGCACGTAGAGCTCGGTGTGCTCGGTACCCAGGTGCTTGGCCACCGCCTTGGCGTGTGCGGCCTCGTCGTAGCCGGCCTCGCCGAACCCCATGGTGAAGGTCCTGATGGGGCGGCTGCTGCGCGCCTGCATCAGGGCCACGACGGTGCTGCTGTCGATGCCGCCGCTGAGAAACGCGCCCAGCGGCACGTCGGCCAGCATCTGCGCGCTGATGCTGGCGCCGAGTTGTTCCTCTAGCGCATCGATCGCTTCGGCGTCCGAGCCCGGGAGCGGATTGCCGAGGCCTGCGCGAACGGCATCGTTGTAGCGCCAATACGCCTCGGGTGCCGCATCTCGGGGCGTATCGGCGGCGATGCGCAGCAGATGCCCGGGACGAAGCTTGAAGACGCCCCGGTGGATGGAATACGGCGCAGGGATGCAATCGTGGCGCAGCAGCAAGGCCAGTGCGTCGCGGTCGACATCCGCCCGGAAGGCCGCATGCGCCTTCAGGGCCTTGAGCTCCGAACCGAACAGCAAGGTATGGCCTTGCCATGCGTAGTACAGCGGCTTCTCGCCCATGCGGTCGCGTGCGAGCGTGAGGGCCCGCTGCTGGCGATCCCACAGCGCGAACGCAAACATCCCCACGCAGACGTGCAGGGTTCGCTCGACGCCCCAGGCGGCGAAGCATGCGAGCAGGGTCTCGGTATCCGAATGCCCCCGCCACGCCGGTGCCGCGCCTTCCGCAAGCAGCCGCTGGCGCAGGTCGAGATGGTTGTAGATTTCGCCGTTGAACACGACGACGTAGCGTCCGCAGGCCGAGAGCATGGGTTGATGGCCGGCAGGCGAGAGATCCTGGATGGACAGGCGTCGCTGGGCCAATGCGATTCCCGCCGATTCGTCGCACCAGTTGCCGCCGTCGTCGGGCCCGCGATGGATCAAGCGCGTCGACATCGACCGCACCTGTTCCAGCAGGGAGTCCCGCGTGCCGCCACCCGGCTGCCAGAAGCCGGCCACGCCGCACATCAGTGGCCTCCCGCGCTGTGCAGCACGTTCGCGAGCCGTGATGCCTGCACGGTCACGTTGTATTCGTTCTCGACGCGCGCGCGCCCTGCCAGGCCCATGCGCGTGCGCAGCCGCCGGCTGAGGATCAGCTGCTCGAGGTCATGACGCCATGCATCCGTCCCCGTCGCCAGAAAGCCGTTCTCGCCGTGCCGCACGATGTCGACGTTCGCGCCGACCGTTGAAGCGACCACCGGCAGGCCGCACGCCATGTACTGGATGATCTTGTAGCCGCACTTGCCACGCTCCCACGGGCCGTCGCGCAACGGCATGATGCCGATATCCATCCGGGCGATCATGTCGGCCTCGCTGTCCTCGGACCACGCCACCACCTCTGGCACCAGGCTGCCGAACTGGCCCGCGACCTCCGTTCGCGGTCCGACCAGGAGCAGGCGGGCGTTGTGTTTGGCGCAGACCTGCTCCAGCACGTCGCGGTTGTCCAGCAGGTATTCCTCGGTGGCCGGCGAGCCGACCCAGCCGATGACCGGCCGCCCTTCGTCGACGTGGTTCACCACGGTGTAGCGATGCTCGTCAACGACGGTGGGAATGACCTCGATCCGCGTGGCACCTGCCTGCGCGGCGCGTGCGGCGAGGTAGTGGTTGCCGGCGATCACGCAGGCGGATCCGCGCATGACCTGGTCGATCTTGCGGCCCAGCACGCGCCGGACCAGCGGACTGGACGACATGTCGTACTTGTGGAACAGCGCGTCGTCGTAGTCCACGACGTACGGCCTGGCGGAGCGCGCGAGCAGCGACTCGAGCCAGTGCGGCAGATAGGGGAAGAGCTCGCCCTCGACCCAGGCGAGATCGTGCGTGTCGCGACGCAGGGTCTGTCTGATCCGCCGGGCGTAGTATTGCCATGCGATGCGCCGCGCGGAGGAGGGGCGGTCGCCATACAGCCGCTCGAGATAGGCATCGGGGAACAGCGCATGCACCTCCACGTCGATGCCACGATCGCGCAGCAGGGGCAGATACTGCAGGCTGCGTAGCCGGGTACTTGGCCCCCGCCTCGAATACCTGGAAAACAGCAGCACCTTGAGGCGCCTCATTCGGGTGCCTTCCTGAGGCATTCCGGATACTCGATGAACAGTGCCACCAGCGGGACGACGTACATCCACTGGAAGGCGAAGGCCTCGATATAGGGGTTCGTGTTGGTCGCGAGCAGCGCACAGACCAGGCCGCAGAACATGAACTTGTGCCGTGTCGGAAGGCGACGGATGAGCGCCAGCCGGAGCGCCATGAGGATATAGAGCACAAACGGCAACGCGTAGATCACCGTGCCGAGTATTCCGACCCGGTAGAGCGTGGCCAGCCACACCAGTTCGTAGCGCCAGGGATGGATGGGGTCGCTGACGTACGGGACGCCGACGCCCTGGCCGGAGCCCAGACCGCCGTTGTCGAGAACGCCCGCGAACAGCGAATGCCCCATCTGCACCCGGGCCATGCCGCCGCCCGAGGCGAGCTTGTCCGTGACGACGTTCAACACTGTGCTCAGGTCGATTTTCGTGTAGGCCTGCAGCAGGGCAAGCGCGGCCACCGTTGCGACCACCATGGGCAGGCCATAGCGGATGATCCTGATGAGCGGCGAGCGATGCGGGCTTTCGGTCGTGCGCGATGCCAGCATCATGCCCAGCAACCAGCCCATCGGCACCGAGAGGATCAGCGCGGAGCGGCCGGAAGTGAGTGCGCAGATCAGCAGCGCCGCCAGCAGGGTCAACCGCAGCAATCGCCTCCTGATGAGTTCGGGCGAACTGAAGAAGCCACCGCACAGGAAGATCAGCGAGCCATACACATGCATGGTGGCGCCGGAAAATCCCTCGTTTTGATTGATGTTGGCGCCCTGGAAGAAGAAAGCCACGGCCGCAGCGCCACGGCTGAAGTAGAGGTAGAAGAACAAGGCCACGCTCACGGCGCAAAGCAGGCTCAGCAGGACGAACCAGCCGATCAGCTTTTCGGCTCCGAGCCGCCTCAGCAAGGCTTCGGCAATGACCGTCCACGCCAGGGGCGAAAGGATGTAGATCGCCGTCACCTGGGCAATGGCGAGCAGTGGCGCATCGTGCATGCCGCCCACGACGAGGTAGGCGATCGTCACGATCACGGTGCAGGCATACATCGCCAGCAGGTTCCTGAAGCCGTTGCCGATGCGCAGTCCCGGCAGCGCCAGCAGGAACGCAAGACCCATCACCACCGCGGTGGGAACCGGCAAGGAGTTCGGTATGACCACGGCAAGGAACAACAGCAGGAAAGCCGTGCCCAGGAACATGTGGCCCACGGTGATCCGGTATCTGCCAGCGCCGGATAGCGCCGCCGGTGGCAGGAACAGATCTGCCGACGATGTCGACGATGGATCGTGTGCATAGCTCATGAGTGCACCATGTCCGAGATCCAGCGATCGAGCATGCCGGCCTGCGACTGCTTGCTGTAGGGACTGATGTCGCGGTGCGTGTCGGCAGGGCGGGGCGACAACGCGGAGCGCAAGGCCTCGCCGGCCGATGCTCCCGCACTGGTCAGCACGCTGCAGCCTGCTCCCGTCTCGGCGAGGATGGCGGTAGCCGCGTTGCGCACGCCGGAAACGCAGACGATGTCCGCTCCGGCGGCGAGGTACTCGAACAGCTTGCCGGTGGCGCAGCTGGCACGGGAGCCGGTCAGCAGCAGCAGTTTGTCGCAGCGCTGCATGAGCTGGAGCGCCAGCGTACGTTCGACTGCCCCGGGCGCACTGACCGAAAATCTGGCCCGTTCCAGCGTCGCGCGCTCGGCCGCCGTCAGTTCGCCGACGAACATCACGTGATTGCCGGCCACCACCGCCGGGGACTCGTTGAGTGCGTCGACGAAGAAATCGAGGCTCTTCGAGGCCGATCCGTCGCTGGCGCCGATGCGCCCGAAATGCCCTATCAGTCGTGCGCCGGCCGGGACGTGCCGGGCAAGCATGGCGGCGACCCGCGTATCGTCATCGATGGGCTTGTCCGCGGCGACGAAGTCGGCCGGGTCGTAGCCGTTGGGCAGGATCGCCGCGGCCTTGCCTGGATAGCGCCGCTGGAAATCCGCGACGAGGGGAGGGCTTACCGAGGTGATCAGGTCGGCAGCGGCCACCACGCGCCCTTCGACCAGGCTGCGCACCCAGGTCCGCAGCGAGCCGGGCTTGCCCAGTGGTTCGAATACGAGCCCGTCGCGGAAGTCCTGCAGGCAGCCGATGCGATGTCTGCTGGCCAGGCTCGCGGCGGCGACCAGGGAGTCGATCGGCGAATACGTGCCAATGGCCACGCAGCGCTCGCCCGCATCGCGTTTTTCGACGCAGAGCCGATCGGCCGCCGCCAGTGCGTTGACCAGCCACGGCTGCCCGCGTTCGGCGCTCCCGGAAAGCAGGAACGGCAGCGGGCGCAGGAAGGCCGACGCCATGGTGAGCAGCGAGGCCGCGGTAGAAGACTCGCTGCCCACACAGTGTCCCGGCAACGGGAAGACGGTGATGTCGGCGGTCGACGTTGCCGTGGACGCGCTCGCGCTCACTCCCGCTGCGGGTTCGCGGGCGAATACGAAGATCCGGTATTTCGCCGGGTCCAGATACTTCAACAGACCCTTGAACCGTTGCGCGGCGATGTTGCCGGCCAGGTGATGCGCCGCAAAGACGAACACATTGATCTTCGCCATCATCGTGGCCTCGACTTGGCCGTGGTGGCCACGCTAGGCGCAGTGGCAAGGCCGCACGGCAACATTGCTGCAGGAAGCCGGCGTGACCCGTCGTGGCAGCGCGGCACGCAACGGTGCGCGGGCCTGGTCATGACAGAGCCTCGGGTTCTTCGCTCGGCTGCGGGTAGCTGCGCTTCGCCTTGAGCGCATCGAGCAACGAGCGGTACATGTAGTTCCATTCGTTGCGGAAGCACCAGACGACGACCGGAAGCAGCGCCACCCAGACCAGGCTGAAATGGACGGCGACGCGAGGGCCGTACACCAGCGTGGCGATGGAAAGGCCCACGCCGACGGTGACGAACGCATACAGCCGCGCTCGCGGGAAGGGCCGCCAGACGTAGGCCGAAGCTTCGGTCCGCGCCACGAAGAAAACCAGGAACGCGATGGCGTTGGCCACGACGGCGCCGGCAGCGCCATGGCCCGGCACCAGCCACACGCTGAGGGCGACATTGACGACCAGTCCGGCGGCGGTGGACCACAGCGACAGCATGGACCGGCGGGTGATCCCGATGCCCACGCAGGTCACCTCGGAGAGGGTGTAGAGCAGCGGCTCGCCGATGCAGCACAGCATCAGGTACTTCACCTGGGAGTAATGCGCTGGCAGCACGAAGTCGGTCAGCCACGACAAGGCGCCGCTCAGGACCCAGATGGTGCAGACCACCGCCAGTGCCTGCTGGGCGATGTGATCGACCCGTCGCATGTCCACGCCACGGGCCACCCATTTGTAGACCATCGGCGCCCACAGCACGGTGAAGATCGTCTGGAAGACCACGCCCACACCGGCAAAGCTCATGGATACCGAATAGATCGCCAGTTCCGGCAGGGTCGAGAGCGAACGCAGGGCCAGCGTGCTGGTGGCATCCAGCCCCCAGTAGGCCACACCGGCAAAGATCAGCGGCACGCCGTAGCCGACCAGGCCGCGGACCTGTGTGCGGGAAACCGGGGCCAGCAAGGCCGGACTCCACTCGCGCCAGGTATTCGCGCTGTAGGCGAGCAGGACGGACAGCAAGGAAGCCAGATAGGCCGCCTCCAGGGCGCCGAACGACTTCGAGAAGGCCGGCAGCGCCAGCATGCCCACCGCCAGCAGCAGGACCACCTTGGGCAATACCTGGCTCAGGGAGAACGCCATCCCGCGATCCTGCATGCGCAGGATGAGCGACAGAAACCGGGATATGAAACTCACGATCACGCAGGCCACGAGCGTCCAGTAATACGCGGCATGCCCAAGGCCGAACAGCCAGTCGGTTAGGCGCGCGTCGAACGGCAGCGTGACCAGCATCGCCAGCAGCAACAGCACGAATCCCGGAGCGAAGCAGGCTTTCAGCAAAGCCCCGCGATCGCTCCATTCGTGGTATTCCCGCACATAGGCGCGATCGAGCCCGAGGTTGAACAGCAGGACGCCGAACGACACCGCGATCTGCACGATGTTCAATCGCCCCACGTCGGCGGGAGGAAAGACCCAGGCAATCGCCGGCACCGTCACCAGGCCAAGCCCGGCGGTGGCGATGGGGCCGATGGCAAATGCCAGTACGGTTCGTATGTTCACCCGTCGACCTGTGTAGTTGAGCTGTTGTCACGATCACCGTCTTGTCGCCTGTCGGATCCGGTATGCAGCCGGGCGAAGCGGCGGCGCCGGTTGCCTGTCGCCGGATGCGCCGATGGCGATCACGTCCGCGACGAAATCCCGGTAGTTCCGGGCGGCATCGAAACCGGCCTCGATCGTCTGGCGCGCATGCGCGCGCCGGGCATCGCGTCCGTCCGCGAACGCCACCCGCTCCATCGCTTCGGCGATTTCCTGCACGTCGGGGCAGGGCCCCAGCAGCGCGCCGCAGCGATCGGATACCAGGCTGGAAATGCCGCCCACGTCGGGGGCGACGGCCGGCACCCCCGCGCTCATGGCTTCCATGATGGAAACCGGAACACCTTCGGATTCGCTGGCGTTGATCAGCATGTCCACCGGGGTATCAAGGTAATACACCTTGACGGCATGGTTGGGCAGTTCGCCGAGGAAAGCGCAGACAATGTTTTTCAGGCCGTTCAACTGCGCCTTCGCCAGCGCCGTGATCTCTTCCAGCAACGGGCCGCCGCCGATATGCGTCCAGGTCAGGCTGATCTCCGGGTGACGGCGGCCAAGCAGGGCAACGGCTCCCACGATCTTGTCCAGCCGTTTCACCCGCAGGCAGAAGGAAACCGACACCACATGCAGGTGCCCCGTCGCGCTCGGGCGCGCAAGCCCATCGGCCAGCGGCACGCCCAGTGGTGCGATGCGGACGTTCCCCGGCGCTGCGCCGTAGGTCTGCTGCAGGTAGGCGCGTGCCTCGCTCGACAGTGCGAAGATCGCGTCGTAGGCGGCAATGAACTGGCGCTTCAGCGGCATGTAGCCGTCCCTGCGGCGCGCTTCGTACAGATCGAAACCGTGCACGCGGGAGACGACCCTGCGCACCGCGCCTGCATCCCTGGCAAGCACGGCTGCGTAGGCCTGCGTTTCGTTCCAGTAGCAATAGGCCACGTCTGCCGGACCGTGCGCCCGGGCGTATCGCCGCAGCTGCGCCGCCTGCTCCAGCACCTTGGACGTATGCAGCAGAGCTCGTGCGACGGTGTGCGGGCTCGTCTTCCGCGACCGGTGCAGGTAACCCAGCTCGCGTCGCAAGATCGCGGAGCACAGCGCCAGCAGCATGAACCACAGCCGCCCGAGTTTCGTGGAGCGCGCCATGCCAAGATCGATCGAGATGCCGGCAGGTATCGGGCGCGGCGTCCCCGCCGCGAGCGCGGGCAGCAACGTCACGCTGACGCCGGCGCACGTGGCCCAATAGCCGATCTCGTCCTCGATGAACTGCTCACCGGGAAGATAGGGGTAGGCGTTGGTCAGGATGACGATCTTCATGGCCGCGCAACCATGTCCGCCACGACGATGTCGGTCACGCTGCTCTGGTAGACCGTGTGGTCCACCTTGAAGGGAATGCTGATCTTGAAGCGACCGGCCGTGGCAAGGCTTGCCGTCAGCACCCGCCGCCAGTTCGCGGTGACTTCTTCCATCGTCAGCATCGGCGGGTGCGCCGTGACCAGCGCGTTGTATTGCTCCCAGTAGAGATGGTCGTGGAAGACGCTGTATTCGGCGCTGATGACGGCGATCGTCATGTCGACGCTGTCGGCCAGGCTCAGCTCCGACATGCATATCGCGGGCACGTCTTCGCGTATCACGTAGTACAGGCAGGACAGCGGCGCCGAAGCGGGATCCACATGGCGATACAACCGGTCGGGCGACATCTTGCGTCGCACCTTGGCGGAATTCATGCGGTTCTTGATATTGAAATGGATGCGGTCGATCCATCCGCGGCCCGCGAGAACTTCCTTCTTCATCGCAGGGCTGCTGCAGTTGTAGCCGTAGATCTTCGGCCAAGCCATGTTGCCGGTGACCTGGGCGGCGTCGGACACGACGACGATGTCGTCGCTGACGAAACCGACATCCTCGCGATTCCTCAGCGCAAGCACGAGCGAAGACTTGCCGACCCCGCTGGTGCCGGCGAGCAGGCAGGCTTTTCCGCCTATCGTCACGGACGCGGCGTGGATCAGCGCCACATCCTTGAAGAAATAGGATGAGGGCGCGAGCACGAACTCATGCAACATCTGCTCGAAGTCCTCGACCTTGCGCGAGTACTCCATCGACAGCAGGTTGTGCAGCATGCGCCGGATGCCGTGCCGCGCCTTGATGACGACGTCCACCTCCAGGGACTCGCCGTCGTCGCGTTTCCAGTAGACGTCGACCGCGGGGAACGAGGTCAGCATCCCGTGCGCGAATGTCTCGTGGGCCTTCGGGTTGATCGCGAAGGGCTTGTGCGCGGGCATGGTCTTGCCGATGCGGATGTTTACGTCGGGCCTCCGGCTGCCGGCGTCCGCGTACAGATTTAGGGTTTCCGCGAGCAGAATTTCCAGGTCCGCATCGCCGGAAAACGCATAGCATTTGCCGAAGATGATTTTCTTCATGCGTGCCGATTCCGCCTTTTCCGCGACCACGGTTTGCGTTTGCTCGTCCGGAAAGCTGCCACTGATATCGCCAGGCTCGAGCGGGGGCGCGGGTGGGGTGAACGCTGCATGCATGTCACAGCTCCTTGATGACTCGCGCAGGGACGCCGGCAATCACCCGGTTGTCCGGTACCGATCGCGTGACCACGGAATTGGCGCCGACGATCACGTTGTTGCCCAGCGTGACGCCTTCACGGATATAGACGTTGTCGCCGATCCAGCAGTCGTCGCCGATGACGATGTCGCGCTCCAGATGGATGATCGGGCCCGCTGCGTTGTTGGTCGGCTTGCCCAGCGAATGGGTGATCGCCTTGATCGACACGTTGTAGCCGATGGCGCAGCTGCGGCCGATGACGACCCTGGAATGCGGTCCGCACGAGAGATGCGCCTGGTTGAGATAACTCATCTCGCCGACCAGGAAATTTTGCTTGGGGCCGATCAGTTTCGAGCCCAGGCCGATCGTGGCGCGCGGCGATATGCCGCCGTACCCGCGCATCCGTCGGGCGTGGCTCCTGCGCTGGGCCCAATCGACCGAGCCGCTTATCAACCTGGCAAGGAGATCGAGCATGTCCGGACCTGTTTCATCGATGCCGCGACGAGCTTTCCCACGACCAGGTTTGCCTGCGGTTCCGTCAGATACGGGTGCATGGGCAAGCTGAGCACCCGTGCGGCCACGTCGTCGCCCACCGGCAGGCGCGCGCCGGCGTCCGCGACCGCCGGTTGTCTGTTGATCGGAATCGGGTAATGCACCGCGGTGGGAACGCCCGCGTCCTTCAGTTGCGCCTGCAGTGATTCGCGTTCGTCCACGCAGATGGTGTATTGGGCGTAGACGCTGGAGTTGTGCGGCTCGACATGGGGCGGAGCGGCGATGCCGGCTCGCGCGATCAGCGCATCGTAATGGGCTGCGACCTGTTGCCGCATGCCGATTTCGTCTTCGAATACTTCCAGCTTGGCCAGCAGGATGGCCGCTTGCAGCGTATCCAGCCGGCTGTTCACGCCGACGCGGATGTGGTGGTAGCGGCGATCCTGGCCGTGACGCGCGATCTGCCGCATCACTAGGGCAAGTCGGTCGTCGTTGGTGAAAAGTGCGCCGCCGTCGCCGTAGCAACCCAACGGCTTGCTGGGGAAGAAGCTGGTGCAGGCGACGGTGCTCAGGTTGCACGAATGACGACCTTTGTAGAGCGCGCCGAAACTCTGCGCGGCGTCTTCGATCACCGGGATGCCATGCTTGTTCGCGATCGTGTTGATGGCGTCGAAATCCGCGCACTGCCCGTAAAGCGAAACGGGAATGATCGCGCGCGTCCGCGGGGTGATCGCCGCTTCGAGCCCGGTTGGATCGAGGTTGTAGGTACGCGGGTCGATGTCCACGTAGACCGGCCGCGCGCCCAGCAGCGCAACCGTCTCCGCGGTGGCGATGTAGGTGAAGCCGGGCATGATGACCTCATCGCCGGCGCCGACGCCCAACGCCATCTGCGCGATCTGCAACGCGTCCGTTCCGTTTGCGCAGCTGATGCAGTGCCTGGCGCCCACGAAGGCGGCAAGTTTCACTTCCAGTTCGGTCACTTCCGGCCCGAGGATGTACTGGCCATGTGCCAGCACGCGGGCGATGCCGGCATCGAGGCGATCCTTGATGCGGTCCTGCTGGGCCTTGAGGTCGATGAAGTCGATCACGCGGCGGGCTCCTCCTTGTGCAGCACCCGCCCTCTCAGCACATAACGTGCGCCGGTGTGCGCGCAGATGGCTTCGCCACGTCCGTCCGGCGGCAGGGGGAGCTGCTCGCCGAACTCGCTCATCCACCCGACTTGCCGTGCCGGCACGCCTACCATCAGGGCATACGCGGGCACGTTCCGGTTGACGACCGCTCCGGCGCCTACAAAGGCGAACTCGCCGATGGTGATGCCGCAGACGATGGTGCAGTTCGCACCCAGCGTGGCGCCCCGTTTGACCAGGGTGTCGCGGTATTCGTCCTTGCGCCCGATGAGCGAGCGTGGGTTGTAGACATTGGTGAAGACCATGCTCGGACCGCAGAAGACGCCTTCCTCGAGCGTCACGTTGTCGTATACCGACACGTTGTTCTGGATCTTGCAGTGGTCTCCGATAACTACCTTGTTGCCGACGAATACGTTCTGGCCGAGCGAGACGTCCCTGCCGATGCGGGCGCCGCCGCAGACGTGCACGAAATGCCATACGCGGCAGCCCGCGCCGATCCGGGCGCCTTCGTCGACGATGGCAGAAGGGTGCTGGTAGTGGTCCATGCTGTTCGCTCTTCAGGCTCGCCGTTGCAGAGAAGGGTGGCCGTCGTTCGCCGCGGAAACGATGCCGCTGGTGCGGATCGTCGACACGGTTTCGATGGCGACGCGGTTTTCATCGAGGCCGAAACCACGGCCTGCAAGGATTTCTTCGTAGCTGCGGTTATGCAGGTCCGCAAAGCCGCCAGAGAACTCGATCTCCTCGCCGTCCACCGTGATCGATCGATAGGTGCGTTGCCCGCTTTCGCGCACCGGAATGGGCACGTCTTCGACGTCCACCGACAGGAACCAGCGCACGCGGGCGTTTTCGTATTCCAGGTAGCCCGCCGCCTTCGTGTCGCTGCGCAGGTGCACGACGTTGGCCTGCAACGCGCCGAAGATGTAGTGCAGCATGTCGAAGAAGTGCACGCCGATGTTGGTGGCTATGCCGCCGGACTTCTTCTGATCGCCTTTCCAGCTTTGCAGATACCAGTGGCCGCGCGAGGTGACGTAGGCAAGGTCCACTTCGTGCTTGGTGTCGCGTCGTCCATGCCGGACCCGGTTGCGCAGGGCGATGATCGCCGGGTGCAGGCGCAATTGCAGGATCGTATTGACGCGCTTGCCGGTCTCTCGCTCAATTTCCCGCAGACCATCGATGTTCCACGGATTGAGTACCAGCGGCTTCTCGCAGATCGCATGTGCGCCGGAACGCAAGGCGAAGCGCATGTGCGAGTCATGCAGGTAATTCGGCGAACAGATGGAGACGTAATCGATCTGGCCGCCATCGCCGGCGCGCCGGCGCAGATCGACGTGCCTGTCGAAGCGTTCGAACTCGGTGAAGAAATCGGCATCGGGGAAGTGGCTGTCGATGACGCCGACCGAATCGTTCGGATCGAAGGCGGCCAGTAGCCGGTTGCCGGTGGCCTTGATGGCCTGCATGTGGCGGGGAGCGATGTAGCCGGCTGCACCGATAAGGGCGAAGTTCTTCGACGGAGTGGTCATGAAAACGGGTCCTGGGGCTGCGCGGTCTCTGCCGGCCCATGTGCGATGGATGCTTCTGTCCACGGGCGGCGGGTTTGCGGCGGTCGCCATGCGCAGTTGCAGCGCGCCCGACCCTGTGTCGCTGTGCGCCTGCGCGGCTGGCCGTACCTGACATCGGTTGTCGTCGCTTCGAGGCGGGCTTTTCTCATGCGGTCGCCTTGCCGACGCCGTAGTAGGCGTAGGAGTAGTAGCCGCTGCTGCGCTTCTCCACGGCGTTGAAGATGGCGCCCCGGAGGTGGATGTTGTTCTGCTCGAAGCGTTGCCGTGCCAAGGCGACTTCGCGCACCTGGTTGAGCCCGAAGCGCACCACCATCAGGGCGGTGCCTGCATGGTGGCCGATGATGGCCGCATCGGTCACCGCCAGGATCGGCGGAGTGTCGATGATGACTAGGTCGTACACCTTCTTCACGTGGTCGAGCAGCGTGGAGAAACGGGAGTTCATCAACAGCTCGGAAGGGTTCGGCGGAATCTTGCCGCGGCCGATGAAGTGCAGGTGCGAGGACGGAGCGACCGGTTGTATTGCCGCTTCCAGGTCGGTCTGGCCCGAGATCAATTCGGAAAGGCCGACCCCGGCCTGGCAGCCCACGATTCTGTGCAGCGACCCCATGCGCATGTCGCCGTCGATCAGCAACACGCGCTGGTTGCCCTGGGCGACCAGGGTGGCGAGGTTGGCGGAGACGAACGTCTTGCCGACATCCGGACTGGAACCGGTGATCATCAGCACGTTGTTTTTCGCCTCAAGGCGGGCGAAATGCAGGCTGGTGCGCAAGCTCCGCAAGGCCTCGGTGGCCATGTCAGCCGGCGCGTCCATGACCAGCAGGCGTTGCTTGCCGTATCCGCGGACGCGCTTGTCGTGCAATGCCTGCTCCCGCAGGCTGACCGGGATGGAGGCATACACGGGCAGGCCGATGTTTTCGATGACGGCCGGATCTTCGATGCCACGGTTGAGCGCCTGCCGTATGAAGACGCACAAGAGCGCCACGAAGCCACCGAGGAACGCGCTGCCGAGCACCACGATGGTCTTCTTCGGCCATATCGGCTGTGTGACGTCCACCGCCGCGCTGTCGATGATCCGTACATTGCCGACCGTGCCCGCGCGGGCGATGTCGAGTTGCTGGGCCTGGTTGAGCAGGCCGGTGTAGGTGTCGTTGCTCACCTGCACATCGCGGGTCAGTTTCAACAGCTCCTGCTGGGTATTCGGCAGGTTGCCGACCTGCTTGTCTATCCCGCCTTTCTGCGCCTCCAGCTGGCCTATCTGTTTCATCAGGGCCTTGTAGGCCGGATGCTCGGGTGTGTACTGGCGCTGCATGTCCGCCTGCTGCAGGCGCAACTGCTGGATGTTGGTCTGGATGGAGACCTCCTGGTCCAGCAGGCTTTGGGTTTGCATGCTGATGTCGACCGAGCGAGCGCGGAGCTGGTATGCGTTAAGCGCCGCTGTGGCCGTTTCAAGCTGACTGCGGACCTTGGGGAGCTGCTCACGCACGAACTCCAGGCTGTTCGCCGCCTCCGCGGAATTGCGATCCACGTCCTGGCGCACGTAGAGCTCGCCCACCTCCCGCAGCACATTCGCCGCCAACACCGGATCGGTGTTGGCGTAGGTCATGTCGAGGATGCCCGAATCCTTGCTCTCTTCGTTGACCTTGATGGCCTTGCGAAGCCGGTTGGTCACCGTCAGCCGGCGATGGCGGAACACGCGGAAGTGGGTGCCTTCATTGGCAACCAGGGTCTTGACCTGGATGGTTATGCCCTGGCCAGTGGAGGATTCCCCCGTATGGCCAGTGACCAGAAGGTTTCCCTTCTCGTCGACCAGGATGTAGCCGCCGTTCTCGCCTGCGATCAGGGTCAGCGGCTTGTCCAGGAGATTGTCGGGTACGTCCAGTTGGAAAATGTCCAGCTTCGAGCCGCCCCAGTCGTAGCCGGTCATTCCGAACCAGGGCGTCGCCACCTTGCCGGCATTGTGCGAGGCGTAGAGGTGGGCGATGAAATTGCCGAACAGGGGAAAGCGTTCCGGGCTGCTTTCGACCGCGAGCTTGAGCTTGTCGACCACTGCGCCGACCACCATGCGCGAAGTGATCAAGGCCGATTGGGTGCTTGCTTCGGGATCTTCCGCCCCCAGCGTCTGGCTGAGTGCGCTCAAGCCGGGCAGATCCGGAACCTTCTGTTCCACCTGCGCTGTCGACGTGGCTTGATAGATCGGTGTTGCAACTACAGCATAGATGATGCCGAGTACGACAAAAATCACGGTAATGCGGCAGATAAGCCACTTGTTGTCGCGAAGCGTGCCAAGCAATTCGCTCAGATCGATTTCGTTATCGCGTTGCAGAGGGGCCAGGGTGCCGGTCATATGGATTACCATCTCGTGACATGAGAACAGGGATCACAGATAAAGCTGCCAGCTATCCACTCCTTTTGTGATCATTTCGTGTACGTATTCGAATGCAATGCGCTCTTGGCGATAAGGGTCGGGTATATCGTTTTCATTCAACCATTTATCTAGCAGATAAACCTTGCCGCGAATTTCGGGGGCAAGTTGGATCATCGCTGCGACATGACTCTTTTCCATGCCAAGCACCAAATCAGCCTCGTGCAGCATGGCGGGTGTCAACTGGCGGGCACGATGCAACGTGCCGTCAATGCCGCTTTCGGCGAGCAATTGCAGGGAAGTCGCATCCATGGGTCTTCCGGCAGGCGCATAGAGCCCCGCGCTGCTGAATGCAACGTGGCGTGATCTCGTGCGCTGTCGAAACAGGTATTCTGCCGTGGGACTGCGGCAAACATTACCCATGCAGACAATCAATATCCGCTCAAACACAGCGCCGTCATACTCCCGAATCCTAAGTCAGCGTCGATCCAAGGATGCTAGAAATGGCGGTACGGCCTCCTGTCAAATTTCAGGAAAACCCACAATATTGTGTGAGTTTCGTGGCCCTGTTTTGAATGTAAATCGCGAGTCTCAAAAAGAGACCGAAAAGCGGCGACACGCAGGGTGTATGCCTGCTTATTATTCGCATCCGTCGTCACACGAATATGTCGACGTGTCGAACGGATTCCGGAGTTCGTTTGTCGTCATTGAACGAAATAAGAGCATCGATCATTGCACGTCCGGATTGCTTGTCAGTGAACAGCAGCCAAATGATCCGGCCGGTTGCGTTGAATCAGTTGCGGGCACTGAATTGGCGCCTGCATCGCGTGTACAGCGGCATGAATGCGGAACTTCACGTCATGCGTTCTGGATCGTAGAGACCGTGGATCGAACCTTGTCTGAATCTATGGTCGGGAATCCGGTCGATCGATGCGTGCGCATCGGGCCGTCCGCGGGACGGCGACAGGGATCCACCTTCGCGAGGCGCGAGCTTGGCAACACATGCAATGCGTGGGCCATCTCTCGATGGCCGTCAGGCTTTGGAGTCGTGCCGCGGCTGAGGCCTTCACAACTTCGAAAGGCTATGGCTCGCAGCGGCAACGGCAACCGTCCCATGCTGCGTCAGTTTGCCGGGGTGCTACACGGTCAGCGTGTGAGTGCTGGGACGCAGCGGCCAACCGCCCTTGTCAACGGTGGCGGGTGCCCTTTGGATCTTTGGGGTTCACCGGTGCTTGGCCAGTGTGTTCGGGATCGCGCGCGAAGCGTTTTGTCGATTGGAACTTCGTTGCGTGCTCTACGACGGAACCGATCTTCTTGCTGGAATACACGGAGTGGATGGCTGCGACCGTCAGAACCGGAGGCGATTTGCTCATTGGGGCGACTCGTGGCGAGAGGGATACGGCGACCATACTCCTTAATCGTTGGTCGCGTGGGAAAGGGTGTGCGGCGGCATGCCTTCAGCGCCTCCACTGGGTCTCGACGTGCGGGAGCTGCTCCGTGACCGGATCGCGGCTGGCGGGCTCGCAGCACAGCGCGTTGCGGGAGAATCGAGTCGGGCGCTTTACTTCGGAGCCTCGGTGGAAGCCGGATCCTGCGCTACCGCTTCAATGAATTCCTTGGCCGGCATCGGTTCGCCAAGCATGAAGCCTTGCAGGCTGTCGCAACCGATGCGGGTGAGGAACGCTTTCTGCGCGGCGGTTTCAACGCCTTCGGCGACAATCTTGAGGTTGAGCGTCTGCCCCAGCGCGACGATGGCCGACACGATGGCGGCGTCCTCGGTGCCGATGGCAAGGTCGCGCACGAAGCCCTTGTCTATCTTCAGTTCGGTGGCCGGCAGACGTTTCAGGTAGAGCAGGCTGGAGTAGCCGGTGCCGAAGTCGTCGATGGAGATGTTCACCCCCATGTCCTTCAGCTGCTGCAGCGTCGCCAGGCTTGCCTCGACATCGGACATGGCGGTGGACTCGGTGATTTCCAGCGTCAGAAAGCGCGGGGCGAGCGCATGGCGCGCCAGCGTGCCGCGCACCAGCTCGATAAGTCCATCGTGGCCGAACTGCACTGCCGACAGGTTCACCGCAATCGTCCATTGCGGATGCCCGGCGTCATGCCACGCGCGCATTTGCCGACATGCTTCGTCGAGCACCCATTCACCAATCGGCACGATCAGGCCGGTTTTCTCCGCGATGGGAATGAAGTGGCCGGGCAGGATCATCCCGAGCGTGGGATGCGACCATCGCAGCAAGGCCTCTGCGCCGATGACGGGACCGTTCGGCGCGTCGAATTTCGGCTGATAGTGCAGCGTCAGTTCACCGCGTGCCGAGGCTACGCGCAGTTCCCGCGCGATCTGCATCTGTTCGTGCGCATCGGAGTTCATCGAGGTTTCGAAAAAAGCATAGCCTTTTTGTCCCGACGCCTTCGCGTGGTACATCGCCGCGTCGGCATTGGTCATCAGCTCCTGCTGGGTGGCGCCGTCGCCAGGGTAGAGGACGATGCCGATGCTGGAAGTCACATGCAGCTCGTGCTTGGCGATGAAGATGGGCTCGCCGATCGCCTTCATTAGGGTCTCGGCGATACGGGCAGCATCCGTCGGTTCTTCGATACGGGCCAGCAATACGAATTCGTCGCCGCCGATGCGGGCGACGGTATCCTCGTTGCCCACGTTGGCGCGTATGCGCTGGGCAACTTCGACCAGCAGCATGTCGCCGGAGCGATGTCCAAACACGTCGTTGACGGCCTTGAAGCCGTCGAGGTCCAGGAACATGAGCGCGAAACGGCTCTTGTCGCGATCGGCGATCAGGATTTCATGTTCGAGGCGATCGTGCAGCAACACGCGGTTCGGCAACTTGGTCTGGCTGTCGTGCAGGGCGAGATAGGTGAGTTCCTCGTTCGCCTCGGCGAGCGAGCTGACCAGCACGGCCGTGCGCGACTCCATGCGCACGTCGAACGCGGAGACGGTGAGCGTCGCCGCCAGTACTGCCAGGGTGACGACGATGACGACGACGGCCAGCCAGTTCGTGTTCACGCCATGATGTGCTGCCCCGCAGATGCTGCCCAGCGGGAATTGCGCGGCGCTCATGCCGGTGTAATGCATGCCGACGATGGCGAGGCCCATGACGACGGCCGCGCCGAGCCGTTTCCGCCATACGTGCGATGAGTCCTTGCGCAATTGGAAGGCGATCCACAGCGCTGCACCCGCTGCCATGATGGCGATCGCCACCGACAGGGCGAACAGCCACGCGTCGTACTGGATGCCCGGGCTCATGCGCATCGCTGCCATGCCCGTGTAATGCATGCCGGCAATGGCCGGCCCCATCAGCAGGGCGCCGCCGACCAGGTGCGTCCAAGGCAGCGTTTGCCGGCAAACCAGCCACAAGGCGAATGCGGAAGAGGCAATGGCGATCAGCAACGACAGCAGGGTGATCAGCGGGTCATAGCCCAGCGGAATCGGCAGGCTGAAAGCCAGCATGCCGACGAAATGCATCGACCAGATGCCCAATCCCATCGCGCAGGCGCCAGCAAACAGCCACCAGCGCGCGCCGGAGTCACGTGCCGTGGTGATGCGGCCGGCCATGCCCAGTGCCGTGTAGGAGGCGAAGATCGCCACGAGCAGGGAACACACGACGAGCAACGGGTTGTACGAACTGGCCAGCATTCAACGAACCCTTGAGTCCTTAGGCCTTGCATGTCGCACGAAGGTGGCCTGATCGTAGCGTGGCTTTGCAAGGTTTGGGCGTCGGGTTTCTATCGGCCTGCAGGCCCGGATCTTGACCGCACAAGGCTTTGACGCTACCTGGAGCCGCGCGTTTGCGGCTCGTGACCGCCTGTGGGCGGCGGATCCCGCAAATTCGCGACGAAGAAACTTGCGCCAGGATTCATTCACCGGTAATCGACTAGTCGCATGCTGGCCGCTCCATTCCAAAGCGGAGAACGTCATGGGAATCCTCGATACCTTGGGTGAAGTTGCCGGTGCCGTGGCGGCAGTCGAAGGCGCCGAGAAGCTCGATCCGAATGCGGGCCTGCTGACGAAGGGCATTGCGGCCATCGCCGGATTCAAGGGCGCCGGTGCGCTGGAAGAAATGGTAGGCAAGAAGGAAGACGAGGCGGATGCCGCGCCGGCTGACGACAGCCAGTCCTGAGTTCCGTTCACGCTGACGGGGCCGCCTATCGGGTGGCCCCGCTTTTCGCGCCGTCAACCGGTGGTGGTGTGCTGCGCACAGGTTTTGGCGCGTGCTTGCAACAGTTCGCGTTCGCGGGCGTTGCGGGTGAGCGCCGCGGCATGTTCGAACTCCGTGCGGGCCTCACCGTGGCGATCGAGCTTCTGCAGCAGATCGCCGCGCACTGCCGGCAACAGGTGATAGTTCGCCAGTGCCGGTTCGTCGCGTAGCGTATCGACCAGCGCAAGGCCTGCTGCTGGCCCGCTGGCCATCGCCACGGCCACTGCGCGGTTGAGTTCCACCACGGGCGATGGCGTGACGCCGGCCAGTGTGGCGTACAGCGCCGCGATGCGGTGCCAGTCGGTTTGCTCCGCGGTATTGGCGCGGGCGTGGCAAGCGGCGATTGCTGCCTGCAGGGTGTACGGCTCTTCGTGGTCGCCCAGCCGTTGCGCGCGATCCAGCGCGGCTAGGCCACGCTGGATCAGCAGCCGATCCCAGCGCGCGCGGTTCTGTTCCAGCAACAGGATCGGCGTTCCGTCCGGTGCGCTGCGCGCATGCGTACGCGAGGCCTGCAGTTCCATCAGTGCGAGCAGGCCGAACACGGAGGCCTGCTGCGGCATCAGTCCGGCGAGGATGCGGCCCAGCCGCAGGGCTTCCTCGCACAGCGCGGGCCGCATCCAGTCGTCGCCGGCGGTGGCGGTGTAGCCCTCATTGAAGATCAGGTAGATCACGCCCAGCACCGCGTCCAGGCGTTCGGCGAGCTCTTCGCCACGCGGAACCTCGAACGGCACCTGTTTCTCGGCCAGCGTGCGCTTCGCGCGCACGATGCGCTGGGCGATGGTGGGCTCCGGCTGCAGGAAGGCGCGGGCGATCTCGGGCGTGCTGAGGCCGCCCAGCAGGCGCAGGGTGAGCGCCACGCGCGAATCGGCAGGCAGCGCGGGATGGCAGGCGGTGAAGATCAGCCGCAGCAGGTCGTCGCCGATATCGTCGTCCAGCATGGCGTCGAAGCGGGGCATAGCATCGGCCTGTTCGGCCTCCAGTTCGCGGGCGATTTCCTCGTGCTTGCGCTCCATCAGCTGATGACGGCGCAGGCGGTCGATCGCGCGGTGTTTCGCCGTGGTCATCAACCACGCGCCGGGATTGTCCGGCACGCCGGTCTGCGGCCATTGTTCCAGCGCAGTCACCAACGCGTCCTGCGCCAGTTCCTCCGCCAGGCCCACGTCGCGCAGCATGCGGGTGAGGCCGGCGATGATGCGCGCCGATTCGATGCGCCAGATGGCTTCGATGCTGCGGGGGATGTCGGTCGCCGTCATGGCGACCGATCAGACCATCATCGCTCCGTGGGAGCAAGGCATCATGCAGCGGGCGGGCAGTTGATCATCCACGGCACGCCGTAGCGGTCCACCAGCGAGCCGAAGCGCGCGGCCCAGAAGGTCTGCTGGATCGGCATCTGCACCGTGCCACCTTCGGCCAGCGCGTGGAAAATCCGCTCGGCCTGTTCCGGCGAGTCGAGCTGGATCGACACCGAGCAGCCCTTGATCGGCGTATAGGGACATTGCGGCGCCATCGCGTCCGAGGCCATCAGCACCTGGTCGCCGACTTCCAGCCGCACGTGCATCATCTTGTCGCGCATCTCCGCAGGCATGGGCATTTCAGGCGGCGCGTCGCCATAGCGTGCCCGCATGGTGACCTTGCCGCCGAAGCAGCTGGCATAGAAATCGAAGGCGGCCTCGGCATTGCCGTCGTAGTTGAGGTAGGCGACGAATTGCATGGCGGTACTCCTTGCAGGGCGGGGTTTATGGGCGGTTGCCGATCTGCGCGCGCAGGTTTGCTTCCTGCTCGCGCAAGGCATCCGTGAACTTGTCGCCGAAGTCTTCGGCCTCGAATACCGGGCGGATCTCGACTTCGGCGCCGGTGTCGAACGGCGCGCGTTTCAGCCATTCGATGGCTTCGGCCATCGACTTCACCTGCCATAGCCAGAAGCCGGCGATCAGTTCCTTGGATTCGGTGAACGGGCCATCGATCACGGTGCGTTGTGCGCCGTCGAAACGCACGCGGGCGCCGCGCGAACTGGGATGCAGGCCTTCTCCGGCCAGCATCACGCCTGCCTTCACCAATTCTTCGTTGAATTGGCCCATCGCGGCGAGCCGATCGGTGCTCGGCATCAGGCCGGCCTCGGTGTCTTTGGTCGCCTTCACGATCACTATGCAGCGCATCGGTTCGCCTCCTGTGGCCGGGATGAATCCGCCTTCAAAGGTGCGACGAACGGCGGGGTGCCGGATCGACACCTTGCACGAAGTTTTTTTGCGATGCCCGCAAGCCGAACAGGCAGAACGCGGTCAGGACGCCCGATTGTGCGAGCGCATCGTGCGCTGTTTTTCGATCTGCCAGTCGCGCTGCTTCTCGGTGTCGCGCTTGTCGTGTTCCTGCTTGCCGCGGGCCAGGCCGACTTCCACCTTCACCTTGCCGTTCTTCCAGTACATCGCGGTGGGCACCAGCGTGTAGCCCTTGCGCTCCACTGCGCCGATCAACTGGTCGATCTCCTTGCGGTGCAGGAGCAGCTTGCGCGTGCGGCGGTCTTCGGCGATGACGTGGGTGGAAGCGCTGATCAGGGGGGGGATCGAGGCGCCGACCAGGAAGATTTCGCCCTTAATGACGATGGCATAGCCGTCGCCGAAGTTGATCCGACCCGCGCGCAGCGCTTTCAGCTCCCAGCCTTGCAGGGCGATGCCGGCCTCATAGCGCTGGTCGATGTGGTACTCGAACCGCGCGCGCTTGTTGAGCGCGATGGTGCCCGTGCCCTTGGTGGTGTCCTTGTCCTTGCTCTTGGCCATGTCCGCTAAACTTCGGGCCTCTGGGCGGCCGCATTGCCTGCGTGCCTTTCAGGGGCAGCGCTTCTTTTAGAAGTGCATCCATGGATGGATGCCCGTTTGATCTTCGCATTCACGGAAGAATGCAGTAACCACCGAATGCGCCCATAGATGGGCGCTCGTTTGATTCTCGCATTCAAGCATGAATGCACCAGGATAGAGGCTACCGTGATCGAGATACGCCGCAGCGCGCTGGTACGCCATTCCCCGGAACAGATGTTCGATCTGGTCGATGGTGTGGAAGCATACCCAAAGCGTTTCCCGTGGTGCTCGGCATCCGCGGTGGTCGAGCGCAGCGACAATGTACTGGTGGCGCGCCTCGACCTGCATTTCATGGGCTTGCGGCACAGCTTCACCACCCGCAACACTGCCGAGCGGCCGCATCGCATCGACATCCATCTGGTCGACGGCCCGTTCCGTTCGCTGGACGGTCACTGGAGTTTCACCGCGCTGGGAGACGACGGCTGCAAGGTGGCGCTGGCGCTAGATTTCGAATACGCCGGCATCGGCGGCAGCGTGCTCAAGCTGGGTTTCCAGGGACTCGCCAACCGCATGGTGGACGATTTCTGCGTTGCCGCGGACCACCTGCATGGCTGAGCCGACCATAACGGTGGAAGTAGTGCATGCCTGCGCGCAGCACATACGGCGCAGCCGCGTTTCGTTGCCGGATGGAAGCACTGCTATGCAGGCAGTCGTGGCGGCAGGTTTTTTGCCGTCGCTTCCTGCCGAGGTGGCGGAGCCGCTGCGATTGGGCATCTTCTCGTGCAGGATAGACGCCGATCATGTGCTACGCGACGGCGACCGGGTGGAAATTTACCGGCCGCTGACCCTTGACCCCATGGCCTCGCGCCGGCGCCGTGCCGGCCAAGGCTGACGCAGGCGCTACCCGCAGTTTAGTTGTTGCTGCTGCCGGAGTCGTTGCCGGAGTCCGAACCGCCGCCGGAATCCTTGCTGTCCTTGCCGCTGGTGTCCTTGTCGCCCTTGGTGTCGTTGACCGGGTAATCGACGTTGTACTTCTTGCTTTCCTTGAGCAGGTTTTTGTTGTTTTCGAGGTAAGGGCTGCCCTCGATGCGCGCCAGGATGTCGTCATTGAAGTACAGGGTCATGGTACTGACCTGCATCGGGCCGCCGCGGTGCGAATAGGTGGACACGTAGTCCCAGCGGCTCTGGTTGAACGGGGAGGCGACCGAAGGCGTGCCGACCAACAGCATCACCTGGCGCTTGGTCAGGCCGGGCTTGAGCTGATCCACCGCCTTCTGGTCGATGGTCTTGTCGAGCAGGTTGCCCTGGCGCACGTCCTGCGTGTAGACCAGGTGGCAGCCGGAAACGGCAAGCGCCAACAACGCGACAACCGGCAGGGTGATCAGCTTTTGCATGCGTGAAACGTCCAGATCGTGGAAGAGCGGATGATACACTACCGGTTCGGCATCGCCGCGCCGGCGTGAGGTGGCAAACGATGGAACAGGAAACTCAGGAACTGCGTCGGGTCGGTCTCAAAGTGACCCATCCGCGCATGCGCATTCTGCAGATCTTCGACGAGGAGGAGGGCAACCACCTCACTGCCGAGGACGTCTACAAGAAGCTGCTCGCCCATCAGGAAGACATCGGCCTGGCGACGGTGTACCGCGTGCTGACCCAGTTCGAGGCAGCCGGCATTGTCGTCAAGCACAACTTCGAAGGCGGGCAGGCCGTCTACGAACTCGATCGCGGCAAGCACCATGACCACATGATCGATGTGGACAGCGGAAAGGTGATCGAGTTCGTCAGCGAAGAGATCGAGCGTCTGCAACGCGAGGTCGCGGCGCGCCATGGTTATGTGATCGAGGATCACAGCCTAGTGCTGTACGTTCGTCCCAAGAGCCGCGGTACGCGCAAGGGCTGATCACCGCCATCCGGGCATCCGGGCATTTCTTGGGCACAAAAAAATCGCGAGGGAGGACTCCTGTCCACCTCGCGATTGCCTCGTACCTTCTGGGTTTCGGCATGGCGAGTTGCTCGTCCAGGCCTGTGTCCAAGGTAACGACCAGACGGCCTCCTGCCGTCTCTCCGGAGTCACCGTCCCCACGAGGACTCCGGTACGCCATCTCACGATGGCGGCTCCCCCACATCGATGGATCGATGCTAACGAAGCCTTCACGTCCTGTGTATCGGAAAAATTCCTAGACAGGCCGAAATGTGACGGGCAAGTCGTTATTGCTGCGCAGCAATACGCGCAGATGCACGCCGCGCGGTGCCGGGCGCAACTGGAACAGGCCTCCCAGCGAGGTGACACGGTCGCGCATGCCTTGCAGGCCGCGGCCACCTCGTGGCGGCCGCTCGGGCAATCCGATGCCGTCGTCGCGCAAGTCGAGTAGGGCGAGTATCGCGCCGTGGCGTTCGCCGATGCGCAGGCGCAGGCGGAATTCGCTGGCCCTGGCGTGCTTCACTGCATTGGTGGCGCTTTCCTGCGCCAGTCGATAGATCGCGGTGCGGGTGTCGTCGTCGAGCAGGCGCGGGTCGCCATGCAGGTCGGTGACATAGTGGATGCCCGCAGCCTTCAGCAGGTCGCGGATCGGACCTTCGTCCAGCGCGCGCAGCAGGCCGAACTCGTCCAGCACTGCAGGACGCAGGTCGTCCAGCAAGCGATGCAGGGCGCGACGCATGTGCGCGAGGATGCTGTTGATCGAGGTGCCGATATCTTCCAGTCCGGCCTGTTGCAGGCGCGCCTGCACCAGTTTCACGTGGGTCTGGATCGCGGTGATGTTCTGGCCCAGCTCGTCGTGCAGCTCGGCGGCCATGTGGCGGCGCTGGTTTTCCTCCGCCTGCAGATTGCCGCGCGCAGCGGCTCGCAGTTGCCGCGCCAGTTGGTCCAGCCGTCGGTTGACTGCCGCCAGGTGGGTATTCTGCTCGGCTACCTGCAGCTTGCTGCGACGCAGAGCATCCGTGGCTGAGCCCAGCATCAGCGTTCCGGTGCCGGCCACGGCCAGGAACAGATAGCCGGCCGCCGAAGGGGCGTGGCCGAGGCGCTGATCCAGCACCGTCATCCCGAAACTGGAGATGGTGATGGCCAGACTGGCGCCGCGCCAGCCATGGCGGAATGCAAAGAACAGCACGGGGGCCAGCGATAGCGCACGGGCGAACTGCGGTTGCGACGTGGCCTGTTCGGAAAGCAGCAGCAGGATGGCCATGGCCGGCAGCATCACCTGCAGGCCGTCCAGGGCCAATTCCGCCAACGCATGGCGGCTGGGAGGGGCGCGCAGCAGCAGCACCATCACCGGCACCATCAGCAGCACGCCCAGATAGCCGCCCAGCAATTCGTTGCCCAACATGTGGATCAGCGCGTCTTCGGCCGCGGCCGTGTGGATCACCGTGAGCAGGCCGATGTCCACCGCCGTGGTGGCGAGCACCACGAGCATCGCGGCCAGCAGCAGGCGGGCCGTTTCCTGTGGGTTGTGCAGGCTGGTGCCGGCATGCGGATTCAGCCTGCGCAGCAGCCACAGGCTGGCCGCGGTTACCAGCGGTTCGGGCAGGTCGCCGAGGAAAAAGCCGCTCCAGCCCATCGGCAGTCCATCGTGCATGCTCATGCCGGCCGAGGCGATCAGTTCGGCGCCCAGCAGCCAGCCCCAGCGACGCACGGGCAGCAGCAACAACGCGCCGAAGCGCAAACCGTAGGGCAGTGCCCAATAGGGTTGCTCCGTCGGCCACAGCAGCAGCCACAGCAGGACGTAGATCGCCCCCAGCAGCGGGCCGGAGTGCAGTGGGCGGAAGGGTTTCAGGCGCATCCGCGGATGGTACACGGGCGTTTGGCAGTGCCGGCGCAGACCGGCGCCGGTCCATATACAGTAGGGCCATGTACAGCATTGTCCTGGTCGACGACCACGCCATCGTGCGTGAAGGTTTCAAGCGGCTGATCGGGCTGGAGCCCGATCTCCAGGTGGTGGGTGAGTGCCGCTGCGCAGACGACGCGGTGGAGGCAGTGGCGCAGCACCGGCCCGACCTGGTGGCGCTGGACCTGTCGTTGCCCGACGGCAGCGGCCTTCCCTTGATCGAACACCTGGGCAGCGTGTCGCCCGGCACGCGCATCGTGGTGTTGAGCATGCACGATGGCGAACCCTACGTGTCCGAAGCCTTGCGCCGCGGTGCCAGCGGCTACGTAACCAAGGGCGTGGCGCCGGAGGAACTGGTGGCGGGCCTGCGCGCGGTGATGCAGGGCGAGCAGTTCCTGAGTTCCGACCTGCGCCAGCGCCGTGCGGAGCAGCCGGAATCCGCGCTCGATCCGCTGCATCGCCTGACCACCCGCGAACACGAGGTGTTCCTGCTGCTGGCCTGCGGGCGCACGCCCAAGCAGGTGGCGGCCGAGCTGGGCATTGGCCAGAAGACTGTCTACATCCACCGCGCCAGCGTGATGGGCAAGCTCAATGCCGGTTCGGAACTGGAGTTGTATCGCATGGCCAGCGAGCGTGGGCTGCTGCCCGCCAGCGGTTAGAGCCTGCTAAGCGTTTCCCGGCGGCTAGCGTCACGAGTTTCGTGCTCTCAGGCCTGCGCGCGTTCCAGCATCTGCTTCGCGTGAGCCCGCGTTTCGCGGGTGATCTCCACCCCGCCCAGCATGCGGGCCAGTTCGTCGCGTCGGCCATCGGCGCCCAGCCGCTGGATCTGCGTACGGGTGTGGCCGTCGTCGCTGTGTTTGCTCACGAACAGGTGCGCGTGGCCCTGCGCGGCGACCTGGGGCAGGTGAGTGACACACAACACCTGGCGCTGGCCACCCAGTGCACGCAGCTTCTGGCCCACCACCTCGGCCACTGCGCCGCCAATGCCGCTGTCCACTTCGTCGAACACCATGGTGCCCACGCTGTCGTTGCCCAGCGTGGCGACTTCGATGGCGAGGCTGATGCGTGCCAGTTCACCGCCGGAAGCCACCTTGCGCAGCGCCCGCGGCGGCTGTCCGGGATTGGTGCTGACCAGCAGTTCGCAGCGTTCGCGGCCTTGCGGGTCGGGCTCCTCGCCTTCGACAGGTTCCAGTTCAACCACGAGCACGCCGCCGGCCATGCCCAGCTCAGCCATCAATGCGCCGACTTCCTTGCCCAGCTTGTCTGCCGCTTTGCGACGTGACTTGCTTAGCTTGTCTGCTGCCTGCACGTAGTCAGTGCGGGCGCGCTCCCGCTGGACGGCGAGTTGTTCCAGTGCTTCGCCGGCGCCTTCCAGCTCGGCCAGTTCGGTGCGCAACGCCGTGGCCTTGTCGTGCAATTCCGCGATGGGGAGGCGGTGACGGCGGCCGAGTTCATGCAGACGGGCGAGGTGAGCGTCGACTTCGGCGAAGCGCTCGGGGTCGAGATCGACGTCCTGCGCGTAGCGGCCCAGCGTGTCGGCGGCTTCGCCCAACTGGATCATGGCGTTGTCCAGCAGCTCCAGCGCGGGATTCAGCGCTTCGTCCAGCGTGGCCAGCCTGCCCAGCTCGGCATGGGCGCGACCCAGGGCGCGGCGCAGCGCGAATTCGCTGTCGCCGTCCAGCAGCTCGACCACGCCGGCGGCGCCTTCGGCAAGCCGACCGGCGTTGGCTAGGCGCTTGTGGCTGGCTTCGAGTTCGGCCAGCTCGGCGGACGGTAGCGTCCATTGCTCCAGTTCGGCCAGCTCGTGGCGCAACAGTTCCAGCCGCTGTTCGCGATCCGCGCCACCGCTGAGGCGACGGATACGCGCACCCAGGTCGCGCCATTGCGTGGCCAGCTCGCGCACCTGGCCGGCCAGCGAGCCGTGGCCGGCGCAGGCGTCGAGCAGGGCGAGCTGGTGCGCGCGCGAAAGCAGGGCCTGATGCTCGTGCTGGCCATGGATTTCCACCAGCAGGGTGGCGAGTTCGGAAAGCTGGCCGGCGCTGGCGGGACGGCCGTTGATCCATGCGCGCGAGCTGCCTTCGGCGCGGATCACCCGCCGCAACTGGCAGGCTTCGCCATCGTCCAGCTCTTCCTGCGCCAGCCATGCGCGGGCCTCGGGCAGGGCGGCAAGATCGAATTCGGCGGACAGTTCCGCGCGGTCGCTGCCGGCGCGCACCATCCCGCTGTCGGCGCGGGCGCCGGCGAGCAGCAGCAGCGCATCCACCAGCAGCGACTTGCCGGCGCCGGTTTCGCCGCTGACCACGGTGAGGCCGGCGCCGAAATCGACTTCGGCCTGTTCAACGACGGCGAATTGGCGGACATGGAGCGAGATGAGCATGGCGGGCTGACGGCAGTCCGTATGGGATCGGGCGATTGTAATAGGAGCCTGCGCGGCAGATGCCGCAAGGGCCGCAAAGACCGCCGCGCGATCCATCTTTCCGCCACGTTCCTGGTGAACTGTCGAAAAGCGAGGCTCGCGCAGCAGCCCTTTCGCCACAGACGGCTTCGGCCCCGCAGGCTCCATGCCTCCCGCTACAATGCCGCGGCGCTTGCATGACAGGCGCGCAGACCCTATCTCTTGGTCGTCTCACCGATTGCTACTGCGCATGTCCCGTCTCCACTCCCATGAACTCGATGCACGCACCCGGCGCCTGCTGCGCAGCCTGATCGCGCAGTATCTGGTCGATGGCGAGCCGGTGGGGTCGCGCACGCTGTCGCGATCGTCGGGTCTGGACGTGAGCCCGGCGACCATCCGCAACATCATGGCCGACCTCGAGGAGGCTGGCCTGGTCGCCTCGCCGCATACTTCGGCGGGGCGTATTCCCACGCCGCGCGGCCTGCGCCTGTTCGTGGACAGCCTGATCGAATTGCAGCCGTTGCCGCACGAGGAAATGGCTCGCCTGCAGCGTGAATTGCCGCCGGGGCAGACCACCACACGCGACCTGTTGGGCAATGCCTCGGCCCTGTTGTCGGCGATGACCCGTTTCGCCGGCGTGGTGACCGTACCGCGACAGGTGGATTTCCCGCTGCGCCACCTCGATTTCGTGCCGCTGCCGGACGCACGGGTGCTGGTGATCCTGGTGTTTTCCGACAACCAGGTGCAGAACCGCGTGGTGCAATTGGCCAAACCGTTGGAGGGTCGCGAGCTGGAGCAGGCGGCGAACTACATCAATACCCATTTCGTCGGCCTGCGCGTGGACGATATCCGCGCCCACCTGCTGGCCGAACTGCGTGCCGCAGGCAGCGAGCTGAACCGGCTGGTGGCGAATGCCACCGAGCTGGCCACGGCCTCGTTCGCGCCACACGCCGACGGCGACGACGTGCTGGTCAGCGGGCAGACCAACCTGATGGCTTGCGCCGAGCTGGCCGACCTGCAACGACTGCGCGAGCTGTTCGAAGCGTTCCAGCAGAAGAACGGGCTGCTGCAGTTGATGGAGTCGTGCGCGCGGGCGCCCGGCGTGCGGCTGTTCATCGGCGAGGAATCCGGTTTCGCCGCGCTCGACGGTTGCAGCGTGGTTACCGCCAGCTATGGCACGCCGGGGCGGGTGCTGGGCGCGGTGGGCGTGATCGGCCCCACGCGCATGGCCTATGAGCGGGTGATCCCGGTGGTGCAGGCCACCGCCGGGCTGCTCAGCGATGCCTTGAATCGAGCCGCGACGGCCTCATAAGTCGCCACGGGAGCGGGTTTGCCCGCATTTTTTGGATGGGTCGGCGCAGATGGCCGGCCACGGACGAGGTTTGGAGTCACTCATGCAGAACAACGACCAGCACCCGGCACCGGACGCCGATGCCGTCAGCGCGGCGAACAGTGCCGACGTGGAAGCGCTAAAGGCTCGCGTGGCCGAACTGGAGGCGGAAAAGATCGAGCAGCGCGAGTCCGTGCTGCGGGAGAAGGCCGAACTGGAAAACCAGCGCCGCCGTCTGCACCGCGATCTGGAACAGGCCCGCCGCTTCGCCAACGAGAAGCTGCTGAACGAGCTGCTGCCGGTATTCGATGGCCTGGAAGGCGGCCTGGCGGTGGAAACCGCCGATGTGGCGGCGATGCGCCAGGGTCTCGGCCTCACCCTGAAGTCCCTGCTCAAGGTGGGCGAGAACCATGGCCTGGCACAGGTCGATCCGCTGGGTCAGCCGCTCGACCCCGAACGCCACCATGCAGTGAGCATGGTCGAGTCGCCTGGCGCGGAGGCCGGCACCGTGGTCAGCGTGCTGCAGAAGGGCTATGTGTTGAACGATCGCCTGCTGCGCCCCGCCCTGGTGGCCGTGGCGAAGGACTGAACAACGCGTCACCGGACGCGACACATCCGGAGCTCCGTCGGTATTGATTCGCCGTACGCGGGCCCCATCTGGAAAACCATTGCGCGGCCATGGGGCCGCATACGAGATTCGGGAGCTAACACATGGGCAAGATCATCGGCATCGACCTGGGTACCACCAATTCCTGCGTGTCCGTGATGGACGGCAGCACCACCAAGGTCATCGAGAATTCGGAAGGCGATCGCACCACGCCGTCCATCGTCGCCTTCAGCAAGGACGGCGAGGTGCTGGTCGGCGCGCCGGCCAAGCGCCAGGGCGTGACCAACCCCAAGAACACCTTCTATGCGGTGAAGCGCCTGATCGGCCGCAAGTTCACCGACGCCGAAGTGCAGAAGGACATCCACATCGTGCCCTACGCCATTGTCGCCAACGACAACGGTGATGCCTGGGTGGCGACCGCCGACGGCAAGAAGATGGCGCCGCCGGAAGTCTCCGCGAAGGTGCTGATGAAGATGAAGAAGACCGCCGAGGACTATCTCGGCGAGCCGGTCACCGAGGCTGTCATCACGGTGCCCGCCTACTTCAACGACAGCCAGCGCCAGGCCACCAAGGACGCCGGCCGCATCGCCGGTCTGGAAGTGAAGCGCATCATCAACGAGCCGACCGCGGCCGCGCTGGCTTACGGCCTGGACAAGAAGGGCGGCGATCGCAAGATTGCGGTGTACGACCTGGGCGGCGGTACCTTCGACGTGTCGATCATTGAGATCGCCGAGGTCGACGGCGAGAAGCAGTTCGAAGTGCTGGCCACCAACGGCGATACCTTTCTCGGTGGCGAAGACTTCGACATGCGCGTCATCGACTACCTGGTCGAGGAGTTCCAGAAGGACCAGGGCATCGACCTGCGCAAGGATCCGCTGGCCCTGCAGCGCCTGAAGGACGCCGCCGAGCGCGCGAAGATCGAGCTGTCCTCGTCGCACCAGACCGAGGTGAACCTGCCGTACGTGACGGCCGACGCCTCCGGCCCCAAGCACCTCAACATCAAGCTCACCCGCGCCAAGCTGGAAGCGCTGGTGGAAGACCTGGTCAAGCGCACCATCGAACCCTGCCGCACCGCGCTCAACGACGCCGGCCTGCGCGTGTCCGACATCGACGAGGTGATCCTGGTCGGCGGTCAGACCCGCATGCCCAAGGTGCAGGAGTCGGTGAAGGACTTCTTCGGCAAGGAGCCGCGCAAGGACGTCAACCCGGATGAGGCCGTCGCTGTGGGCGCCGCGATCCAGGGTGGCGTGCTGGGCGGTTCGGTCAAGGACGTGCTGCTGCTCGACGTCACCCCGCTGTCGCTGGGCATCGAGACCATGGGCGGCGTGATGACCAAGCTGATCGAGAAGAACACCACCGTGCCGACCAAGGCGGCGCAGACGTTCTCCACCGCCGACGACAACCAGACCGCAGTGACCGTGCACGTGCTGCAAGGCGAGCGCGAGCGCGCCAACGCCAACAAGTCGCTGGGCAAGTTCGACCTGCAAGGCATCGAGCCGGCGCCGCGCGGCATGCCGCAGATCGAGGTGACCTTCGACATCGACGCCAACGGCATCCTGCACGTGTCGGCCAAGGACAAGAAGACCGGCAAGGAGCAGAAGATCGAGATCAAGGCGGGTTCGGGCCTCTCCGAGGAGGAGATCGCCCGCATGGTGGCCGACGCCGAAGCGAACAAGGAAGAAGACAAGAAGTTCCACGAGCTGGTGAGCACCCGCAACAAGGCCGATCAGCTCGTGCACGCCACCCGCAGCGCGCTGAAGGAACACGGCGGCAAGGTCGGCGCGCAGATCGGCAGCATCGAAGAGGCGCTGTCGGAGCTGGAAAAGGTCAAGGACGGCGATGACAAGGCGCTGATCGAGTCGAAGATCTCCAAGCTCGAGCAGGCTGCCCAGGCGCTGCAGGAGGCCGCCCAGGGTCAGGGCCCGGCCGATGCGGGTGCGCAGCCCGGCCCGCACGGGTCGGCCCAGCCCGACGACGTGGTCGATGCCGAGTTCACCGAAGTGAAGGACGACAAGAAGTAACCGTACCTAGAACCGGAACGGGCGCCGCGCGAGCGGCGCTCGTTTTTGAAAGTGCGGCCAAGGTGGCGCCCGTTTGACTTTCGCGTTCATGGATGAGCGCACAAGCTTTCTCGAGGGGAAGGTGATGGACAAGGGGCGCCTGGAAGCCTTCAGCGACGGTGTGCTGGCCATCATCATCACCATCATGGTGCTTGAGCTGAAGGTGCCGCACGGCGCAGGCTGGGACGTGCTGGCCGCGCAATGGCCGGTGTTCCTCAGTTACGTGCTGAGCTTCGTCTACGTGGGCATCTACTGGAACAACCACCACCATTTCCTGCATGCGGCGAAGCGGGTGGACGGCAGCGTGCTGTGGGCCAACCTGCATCTGCTGTTTTGGTTGTCCCTGATGCCGGTGACCACGGGGTGGATGGGCGAAAACCAGTTCGCCCGGTTGCCGGTGGCGGTCTACGGTTTCGTGTTGCTGATGTGCGCCATCGCCTGGCTGCCGCTGCAATACGGCCTGATCTGCGCCAACGGCGGCAAGACCTCGCTGTTGGCGCAAGCGGTGGGTGGCGACTGGAAAGGCAAGGTCGCCGTCGCCATGTATCTGGGTGGCATCCTGCTGGCCTTCGTGGCGCCGTGGGTGTCGTGTCTGTTTTATGCCACGGTGGCAGCGATCTGGTTCATTCCTGATCGGCGCATCGAATCGCGGATCAAGCAATGAGCAAGCGTGATTACTACGAAGTCCTGAGTGTCGAACGTACCGTCACCGAGGTCGAGCTGAAGAAATCCTTCCGCCGCCTGGCGATGAAGTACCACCCCGACCGCAATCCCGACGATCCCGCGGCGCAGGAGAAGTTCAAGGAGGCCAAGGAGGCCTACGAGGTGCTTTCCGACGCGCAGAAGCGCGCCATGTACGACCAGTACGGACATGCGGCCTTCGAGGGCGGCATGGGCGGCCGCGGTGGCGGCGGTTTCGGGGACATGGGCGACATCTTCGGCGACATCTTCGGCGACATCTTCGGCGGTGGGCGCAGTCGTCAGCCGCGACGCGGCGCAGACCTGCGCTACATCATGGAACTCGACCTCGAAGAAGCCGTGTTCGGCATCGAGCGCAAGATCGAGATTCCGTCACAGGTCAACTGCCACCACTGCAACGGCAGCGGCTCGGACGATGGCAAGACCACGCAATGCAAGACCTGCCACGGTCACGGCCGCGTGCGCATGCAGAACGGCATCTTTTCGATCCAGCAGGCCTGTCCGCATTGCGGCGGCAGCGGCCAGGTCATCGAGAAGCCCTGCAAGAAGTGCCACGGTGAAGGCCGGTTGGAAGAAACCCGCACGCTGTCGGTGAAGATCCCCGCCGGCGTGGACAACGGCGACCGCATCCGCCTTACCGGGCAGGGCGAAGCCGGCCCGGCAGGCACGCCGGCGGGCGACCTCTATGTGGAAGTGCGCGTGCGCGAGCATTCGATCTTCCAGCGCGAGGGCAACGATCTTTACTGCGAAGTGCCGATCCGCTTCTCGCAGGCGGCGCTGGGCGCGGAACTGCCGGTGCCCACGCTGGAAGGCGAGGTGCCGATCACCATTCCGCCGGAGACGCAGACCGGCCAGAGCTTCCGCTTGCGCGGGCGTGGCGTGAAGTCGGTGCGCAACGGCCGCGCCGGGGACCTGATCTGCCGCGTGGTGGTGGAGACCCCGGTCCGCCTCACCAAGCAGCAGCGCGAATTGCTCGAGCAGCTCGAAGCCAGCTTCAACGACGGCAAGGCCGAAGAACACATGCCGCGCGCGCACAACTGGTTCGACGGCGTGAAACAGTTCTGGTCGAAGGTGACTTCGTAAGCTAACTTTGGACGTCCGTTTGCCGTTTCTGCCGGGATGTCCATCATGACCAGTTCGCCGATCCGCCTCGCCATCAGCGGCGCCTCCGGCCGCATGGGCCAGGCCTTGCTGTCGCTGTTGCATGCCGATGGCCGGTACGAGCTGGCGCATGCGGTGGTGTCGCCGGGCTCGGTGCATGACGGCGAGCCCGTCTGGCTGGGGCAGGGCCTGCGCTATGCGCACGATTGGTCGCGCGCGCCTGTCCTCGACGTGGTGGTCGACTTCAGCGGTCCCGTCGGTCTGGCGGCAGCGCTGGACCATTGTCTCGCGCACGGCATTCCCCTGGTGAGCGGCACCACCGGACTCGACGCTGCCCTGCTGGCACGACTGGACGCCGCCGGGGCACGCATCGCGCTGCTGCGCGCGGCGAACTTCAGCCTGGGCGTGGCACTGCTGACGCGTCTGCTGCGCGAGGCCGCTGCTGCGGTGCCGGAATGGGATCTGGAAATCGTCGAAGCCCATCATGGGCGCAAGCAGGATGCGCCTTCGGGCACAGCGCTGGCGCTGGGGCAGGCTGCTGCTGCTGCGCGCAGCACCACACTGGAAGCCGCGGCGGTATACAGCCGCGAAGGTCGCACGGGCGAACGCGTTCCCGGAAGCATCGGTTTTGCCGTGGTGCGCGGAGGCGACATCGTAGGCGAGCATCAGGCGCTGCTGGTGGGGCCGGGCGAGCGGCTGGAGCTGGGGCATCGTGCGACCGACCGCACGATCTTCGCCCGTGGGGCGCTGCAGGCGGCACGGTGGCTGATCGGTCGCGCCTCCGGACACTGGCGGCTGGAAGACGTGCTCGCTCCGCCGGTTTGACCACGCAAAAACTTGCCATGTCCAGCGGTGGTCGCTAGCATCGCCAGCCTGTCATTGGGGAGTAGCCAGCCTCTTCCCCGAGGCGTTCGCATCAACAGACTTGGTTGCCCTCGCGGCGCCATGGTGCGAACGGTAGGCGTCGCCTTCGACGCCTTGCCCGGCGAGACCTTTGGCCAGCGATGCGTTCACCCGGCCGGGCGAACGCGTGTCGTTGCGCCATGGGTTCACCTGTTCGCCCGGCCTGTGCATCCCATGCTGCTTATCCTCATCCTGTTCTTTGCCTCGGCGGGCGCGATCTATCTCGCCTGCGAATACTTCGTCAATGGCGTCGAATGGCTGGGTCGCAGGCTCAAGCTAGGCGCCACGGCTACCGGTACCGTGCTGGCTGCGTTCGGCACCGCCCTGCCGGAGAGCGCCGTCACCTTCGTCGCGGTCGTCTTCGGCAAGACGCCTGCAGTGCGTGACATCGGCGTGGGTGCGGCGATGGGTGGGCCGCTGGTATTGGCCACCATCGCCTATGCCGTGGTCGGTGTCGCGTTGTGGCTGCATCGCAGGCGCTTGCAACGCACTGACGGGCTGGTGCGGGTCGATCATCGACGGCTGGCCCGCGACCAGGGATGGTTCCTGGCGATCTTCGCGCTCAAGGTCGGCCTTGGCCTGGTGGCTTTTGCCTTCAAGCCTGCGTTCGGCGGGGTGTTCCTGCTGGCCTATGCACTCTACGTGTGGCGCGAAGTGCGCAGCGGGGACACGGCACCCGTTGAAGAGGAGCTGGAGCCGCTTAAGTTGCGCCCGGGTCAGGCGGAGCCCTCGTTGGCGTGGGCGCTGCTGCAAACGGTGGCCGCGCTCGTGGTGATCGCGGCGGCCTCGCGTGTGTTTGTGGGCCAACTGGAAGCCATCGGCGTATTGCTCGCCTGGCCGCCGCATCTGGTGGCGCTGGTGTTGAGCCCGGTGGCGACCGAGTTGCCGGAGACGCTCAATGCGCTGATCTGGGTGCGCCAGGGCAAGGAGCGTTTGGCGCTGGCCAACATCTCCGGCGCCATGATGATCCAGGCCACCATCCCCAGCGCGCTGGCGATCTTTGCCACGCCCTGGCTGTTCGATACACCGCTGATCGTGTCCGGCGCGCTCACTGCCACCGCCATTGCTTACCTATGGTGGCTCTTCCGGCGCGGTCGCGCGGACGCGCGCCGGCTGTTGCCCGTAGGTTTGCTGTATGGCGTGTTCGCCGCCTATGTGATCTGGCATTTCACCCGCTGAGGGGTGATCAGTCCCGGTGCGCGGCGTTGCGGTCGCGGCCGGCGCCGTACTGCGTGTCCAGCTTGCCGAACAGCTTCTTGAACAGGCGAGAGAACTTGCCGCGCTTGGTCTTGCGCAGCTTTTCCTCCTCGCTGGTAAGCCAGGCCACCTGGATCACCCGGCGCTCGCCCTCGTAGGGCAGGTGGCCATGGAAGGAGTTGTCGCAGCGCTTGAACACGGCGAACTCGCCGTACAGCGGCGGCAGCTCGGGTGCCACGGTGGAGTCGATATCGTCGATCTTGCCCAGGAAGCGCAGGCAGCCATCGCTGGTGTCGGGCCACTGCGGGTTGAGGTAGAGCAGGGCAGTGGCCACCTTGGACTTGCTGTCGGTGTGGATGGTGCCGTGGCGCTTGTTGAGCAGGCGGCACAGCGTCACCAGGGTCGGATATTGGCCGAGATTGTCGATGCCCAGTTTTTTGCCAACCAGGGTGGCGAAGTCTGGCGTGGTGAGTTGTTCGACTAGTGCATTGATCGTAGGGCCGCAATCGGCCGGATCCCACGGGAAGAAGCCGGCGCTGGGGTAGCGTGGGAAATCGCGACCCAGGTCACCGCGCGCGTCATCGGGCAACTGGCCATGGGCCACCATGAAGGGGAACGGCTCTCGCTGCACCAGCGTGTCCGGGCGATCGAAACGTGCGGCATCGAGCAGGGCGTCCGGACTCATGGTTGGGCCTTAGCTTCCTTGGGAAAACGTCCTGGCAGTGTAACGTCGTGAGGAGTTGTGACGTTGACGAGAGTGCGAGATCTGCCTCTGCCAAAGTGGACAGCAAGCGCCTTGACGCCTATCATTGTTACCCGCCCGAACGTCCTCCCCTCCAAGGTTCTCAAGCCTGCTTTTCGCGGCTTGCGGACTTTGCTGCACCTGAAAGGCGGTTCCCCATGCCCATTCCTGCTCTGCTTGCCCTCGAAGACGGCAGCGTGTTCCACGGCCACGCCGTGGGCGCCACCGGCGAAACCGTCGGTGAGGTGGTTTTCAACACCGCCATGACGGGGTACCAGGAGATCCTCACCGATCCCTCGTACTCACGCCAGCTTGTCACTCTTACCTATCCGCACATCGGCAATACCGGCATCAATGCTGAGGACGCCGAGTCCACTGCCGTGCATGCCGCCGGCCTGATCGTGCGCGACGTGCCGCGCCGCGCCAGCAACTGGCGCAGCAGCGAAACTCTGCCGGATTACCTGAAGCGCCACGGCATCGTCGCCATCGCCGGCATCGACACACGCCGGCTCACCCGCATCCTGCGCGACAAGGGCGCGCTCAGCGGTTGCATCCTGGCCGGCGAGACGATCGACGCCGAGGCCGCGCTGGCGAAGGCGCGCGCCTTCCCCGGCCTCAACGGCATGGACCTGGCCAAGGTGGTCAGTGTCACCCAGTCGTATCCGTGGAACGAAGGGGTCTACGACCTCGACCACACCCGCTTCAACCAGCCAGCCAGGCGCTTCAAGGTCGTGGCCTACGACTTCGGCGCCAAGCACAACATCCTGCGTCTGCTGGCCGAGCAGGGCTGCGACATCACCGTGGTGCCTGCACAGACGCCTGCCGCCGAGGTGCTGGCCGTGAAGCCCGATGGCGTGTTCCTCTCCAACGGTCCCGGCGACCCGGCCGCTTGCGATTACGCGATCGCCGCCACCAAGGTTTTCCTTGACGCGAAGATCCCGCTGTTCGGCATCTGCCTCGGCCACCAGATCATGGGTCTGGCGCTGGGCGCGAAGACGCTGAAGATGAAGTTCGGCCACCACGGTGCCAACCATCCGGTGAAGGACATGGACGACGGCCGCGTGCTGATCACCTCGCAGAACCACGGCTTTGCCGTCGACCCGGCCACGCTGCCGGGCAACGTGCGCGTCACCCACACCTCGTTGTTCGACGGTTCGCTGCAGGGCTTCGCGCTCACCGACCGTCCGGCCTTCTGCTTCCAGGGGCACCCGGAAGCGAGCCCTGGACCGCACGACATCGGTTATCTCTTCGACAGGTTTGCAAAGATGATGTCCGACAAGCTGATGCAGGAGGCCCGCTGAGATGGCCAAGCGTACCGATATCAAGAGCATCCTCATCATCGGTGCCGGCCCGATCGTCATCGGCCAGGCCTGCGAGTTCGACTACTCCGGCGCGCAGGCCTGCAAGGCGCTGAAGGAAGAGGGTTACCGCGTCATCCTGGTGAACTCCAACCCCGCCACGATCATGACCGACCCGGAGACGGCCGACGCCGTCTACATCGAGCCGATCAACTGGCAGACGGTGGAGCGCATCATCGCCAAGGAGCGCCCGGATGCGGTGCTGCCCACCATGGGCGGACAGACCGGCCTCAACTGCGCGCTCGACCTCGCCGACAACGGCGTGCTGGAGAAGTACAACGTCGAGCTGATCGGTGCGTCGCGCGAAGCCATCCGCATGGCCGAAGACCGCGAGCTGTTCCGCGTCGCCATGAAGGAAATCGGGCTGGAATGCCCGAAGGCCGAGGTGGTCCGCACGTTCGAGCAGGCGCTGGTGACGCAGGCGAAGGTGGGGTATCCCACCATCATCCGTCCGAGCTTCACGCTCGGTGGCTCCGGCGGCGGCATCGCGTACAACCGCGAAGAATTCGAAGAGATCGTCAAGCGCGGACTCGATCTTTCGCCGGTGGGCGAAGTGCTGGTCGAGGAATCCGTGCTCGGCTGGAAGGAATTCGAGATGGAAGTGGTCCGCGACAAGGCGGACAACTGCATCATCGTGTGCTCGATCGAAAACCTCGACCCGATGGGCGTGCACACCGGCGACTCGATCACCGTCGCGCCGGCGCAGACGCTCACCGACAAGGAATACCAGCGCCTGCGCGATGCCTCGATCGCGGTGCTGCGCAAGATCGGCGTGGACACCGGCGGCTCCAACGTGCAGTTCGGCATCAATGCCGAGAACGGCCGCGTGGTGGTCATCGAGATGAACCCGCGCGTGTCGCGTTCGTCCGCGCTCGCCTCCAAGGCCACCGGCTTCCCGATCGCCAAGATCGCGGCGAAGCTGGCCGTGGGCTACACGCTGGACGAACTCAAGAACGACATCACCGGCGGCCTGACCCCGGCGTCGTTCGAGCCGACCATCGACTACGTGGTCACCAAGATCCCGCGTTTCGCGTTCGAGAAGTTCCCGTCGGCTGACGCGCGCCTCACCACCCAGATGAAGTCGGTGGGCGAGGTGATGGCGATGGGTCGCACTTTCCATGAGTCGCTGCAGAAGGCGCTGCGAGGACTGGAAATCGGCAAGACGGGCCTCAACCCGACCGGTCTGGATTTGACCTCCGACGAAGGCATCAACGCGCTCAAGCGCGAGCTGCGCGAGCCGCGTCCGGATCGCGTCTTCCATCTGGCTGACGCGTTCCGCGCCGGCCTGTCCCTGGAAGACGTATATGGCCTCAGCCGGGTCGATCCCTGGTTCCTCGCCGCCTTCGAAGACATCGTGCTGACCGAGAAGGAAGTGCAGCAGCAGGGCGTCACCGCGCTCGACGCGCCGCGCATGCGCGAGCTCAAGCGCATGGGCTTCTCCGACGCTCGCCTGGCCGAATTGCTCGACACCAACGAAGCCGCCATGCGCCATCTGCGTCGCACGCTTGGCGTGCGTCCGGTCTACAAGCGCGTGGATTCCTGCGCGGCTGAATTCGCCACCACCACGGCCTACATGTACTCGACCTACGAGGAAGAGTGCGAAGCCAACCCGACCAACCGCGACAAGATCATCGTGCTGGGCGGCGGTCCCAACCGCATCGGTCAGGGCATCGAGTTCGACTACTGCTGCGTGCACGCGGCACTCGCGCTGCGCGAGGACGGTTTCGAAACCATCATGGTCAACTGCAATCCGGAAACCGTTTCCACCGACTACGACACCTCCGACCGCCTGTATTTCGAGCCGCTCACGCTCGAGGACGTGCTGGAAATCGTGGATCTGGAAAAACCCAAGGGCGTGATCGTGCAGTACGGTGGCCAGACGCCGCTGAAGCTTGCACGTGCGCTTGAAGCTGCCGGCGCGCCAGTGATCGGCACGTCGCCGGACAGCATCGATCTGGCGGAAGACCGCGAGCGCTTCCAGCAGATGATCGAAAAGATCGGCCTGAAGCAGCCGCCGAATCGCACGGCACGCACGCCGGAAGAAGCGCTGGCCTCGGCGCGCGAGATCGGCTATCCGCTGGTGGTGCGCCCGAGCTACGTGCTCGGCGGCCGCGCGATGGAAATCGTCTATAGCGACGCCGATCTTTCGCGCTACATCCGCGACGCGGTGCAGGTGTCCAACGATTCGCCGGTGCTGCTGGACCGCTTCCTCGATCATGCGGTCGAGGTGGACGTGGACATCATCGCCGACGCCGAAGGCAATGTGCTGGTCGGCGGCATCATGGAGCACATCGAGGAAGCGGGCGTGCATTCGGGCGACTCTTCCTGCTCGCTGCCGCCTTACTCGTTGACACCGGAGGTGCAGGACGAGATGCGTCGCCAGGTCACCGCGATGGCGAAGGAACTGAAGGTCATCGGCCTGATGAATACCCAGTTCGCCATCCAGGGCGACACCGTGTTCATCCTCGAAGTGAACCCGCGCGCCTCGCGCACGGTGCCGTTCGTATCGAAGGCCACGGGTGTGCCGCTCGCCAAGATCGCCGCGCGTGCCATGGCTGGACGTTCGCTCAAGGCGCAGGGCGCGACCAAGGAAGTGATTCCGAGCTACTACTCCGTGAAGGAAGCGATCTTCCCGTTCCTGAAGTTCCAGAACGTGGATCCCATCCTCGGCCCCGAAATGCGCTCCACCGGCGAGGTGATGGGTGTGGGCCGCAGCTTTGGCGCAGCCTTTGCCCGCGGCCATGACGCCGCCGGCATCAAGACCCCGCCGAAGGGCAAGGTGTTCGTGTCGGTGCGCGACGCGGACAAGGATCGCCTGCTGCCGGTGGCGCGCGAGGCGCTGGCGAAGGGCTTCAGCCTGGTCGCCACCGAAGGCACGGCGAAATACCTGGCCGAGCAGGGCGTGGCCTGCGAGCGCATCAACAAGGTGGCCGAGGGCCGCCCGCACATCGTCGACCTGATCAAGAACGGCGAGATCGTTTATATCGTCAACACCACCGAGGGCAAGCAGGCCATCGCCGACTCGTTCTCGATCCGGCGCGAGGCCCTGCAGCAGCGCGTCACGTACTCCACCACCGTTGCAGGCGCGCGTGCGCTGGTCCATTCGCTGGACTTCCACAACAGCGCGGATGTGCACAGCCTGCAGGAACTTCACAAGGAATTGAGCGCATGAGCAATCGCGCCCCCATCACCAAGGCAGGGTCGGAACGCCTGCGCGCCGAGCTGGACAGGCTGAAGTCGGAAGATCGCCCGCGCATCATCGCGGCCATCGCCGAGGCGCGTGCGCACGGCGATCTGAAGGAGAACGCGGAATACCACGCCGCGCGCGAGCTGCAGAGCTTCATCGAAGGCCGCATCGGCCAGCTCGAGGCGCTGCTTTCCACCGCGGAGGTGATCGACGTGTCGCGCCTCAACCCGGGCAGCAAGGTGGTGTTCGGCGCCATCGTGGACCTGGCGGACGAAGACAGCGGCGCCGAGGTGACCTACCAGATCGTGGGCGACCTCGAAGCCGACATCAAGCAGGGCCTGATCGCAGTGTCTTCGCCGATCGCGCGCGCCCTGATCGGCAAGAGTGAAGGTGACAGTTTCGAGTTCACCGCACCGAACGGCGTCAAGCATTACGAAATCACAGGCGTGCGCTATTCCTGAATGCTAGGCTGCGGGTTTGTGCGAAACGGCTGGCCACCGAGGTGGCCAGCCTGGCAAGCCAACCGGGGGCGTGGCCGCTCCCGCCGACGGTCACCTGACAACGGTCCGCCCCATGCCGCAGCAGAAAATCCTGTTTCTCAGCGTTTCCGCCGGAGCAGGCCACATGCGGGCCGCCGAGGCCCTGCGCCTGACCGCCGAAGCGGTGCTGCCGCATGTCGAGACCCGGCACCTGGATGCGATGGACTACGTGCCGTCCGCATTCCGCAAGCTCTATACCGATTTCTACATCACGCTGATAAGCAGTTACCCAACCCTGTGGGGGCTGCTCTACCAGCGCAGTTCGGAGGCCGATCCGAATGGGCCGATGCAGAAGCTGCGGCGGGCCATCGAGCGGCTGGGCACGGGCGATCTGCGCAAGGCGATCAATGCGTTTGCGCCGGACGCCATCGTCTGCACGCACTTCCTTCCCGCCGAAATGCTGATGCACGAGATCCGGCGCGAGCGCTTCACGGTGCCAGTGTGGGTCCAGGTCACCGATTTCGATTTGCATGGCATGTGGGTGATTCCGCGCATGACGGGCTTTTTTGCCGCCAGCGATGAGATCGCTTTCCGCATGCAGGCCAACCATATCGAGACGGAGCACATCCACACCACCGGCATTCCGGTGATGCCGGCGTTCACCCAGCCGCAGGACCGCCGGACCTGCGCCGGGCGCTTCGGCCTGGACCCGGCGCGGCAGACGATCATGCTGATGGGCGGCGGTGCCGGGGTCGGCAAGCTCGATGAGGTGGCTGCCACCCTGATGCGGCTCGAAGGGGACTTCCAGCTCGTCGTGCTGGCCGGGCGCAACGAGGCGGCGCTGGCCAAGTTGAAGTTGCTTGCCGCGGAACATCCGGGACGCCTGTTCCCATTCGGCTTCACCAATGAAGTGCCGCAGCTGATGGCCTGCTCGGACCTGGTGATCACCAAGCCGGGCGGGCTGACCACGTCAGAGTGCCTGGCGATGGGCGTGCCGATGGTGGTGTATGCGCCGGTCCCGGGCCAGGAAGAGCGCAACGCGGACTATGTGCTGGAGCAGGGGGCGGCGTTGAAAGCGATAGATCTGGTTTCGCTCGAATACCGCGTGCGCCAGCTGCTGGCCGAGCCCCAGCGCCTGGCGCGGATGCGCGAGCATGCACGTCGCCTCGGCCAGCCGCAGGCGGCGCAGTGTGTACTGCAGATCGTGCAGGCCGAACTCGAAGGCCGGCGGCCAGTAACCGGGTCAGTGGAGCATTGAGCGTGCGCCAGATGGATCAACGATTCCTGCATGCAGGAGAAGACTCTGTTTCCATGCGTCCGCTGGTGCTGGTGCTGACCTTGGGTTGGACCGTGCTGCTGGCTTTCTTCTTCGCAAACGTGGAGATCCAGATCGAAGGCGCCGCCGGCTGGGCGGCGAACCTGCCGACCTGGCGCATCGAGCATCACTGGCTGCTGGATATCTTCTGGGGCGGCCGGCCCATGACCGGATATCACGCATGGCTGTTTCCCTGCATGGGGCTGTTTTTCCATTTTCCGCTGATCTTCGCCGGCCGCTGGAACTGGCGTGCCGAGGCGCGCGTGTTCGCCTGCATCATGCTGTTCTGGATCACCGAGGACTTCCTGTGGTTCGTGCTGAACCCGGCCTATGGCGTAGCGCATTTCGCGCCGCGCTATATTCCATGGCATATCCACTGGTGGGGACCGGCACCCAGTGATTACTGGGTGTCGTTGTCCATATCCGCGGTGTTGTTCTGGTTGTCGTGCCGGCGACCGAAGTTGAAGGCCTGAAGAACGGGCGGTCTGCCTTCCTAGCTCCCGCCTCGTAGTCGGGAACAAAAATATCGCCGAGAGCGATTTTTGACATCGCGCTAGCGCTGGCCGAAAGGTGGCTGCCAGGGATGCGGCCACAAAAAAGGCCGCATCGACGCGGCCTTTCTTATCGACACGTCATGCTGTGCTCAGCGCTGACGAGCCTTGAAACGCGGATTGCTCTTGCAGATCACGAACACCTTGCCGCGACGACGCACGATCTTGCAGTCGCGGTGCCGCGCCTTGGCGGACTTCAACGAGTTAAGCACCTTCACGGCGAGCTCCTGATACCAAACGGAAAAAATCAGCGGGCAAGTATAACCTGCTGAATCGTCAGTCACAAGTTGCCGGAATCGCGGGCGAATTCGTCCACCGTGGACAGGAATTGCGTCAGCACCGGCGATGCCTCGTCGGCTCTGCTGGCGACGGCCAGCAGGAGTTCGGCGCCGTGGTCGGCCAGCGGCACGTAGCTGACCCCTGCTAGATGCACCGCGCGCATCGTCGCCGGCACCAGCGCCACACCCAGGCCGGCGGCCACCAATGCCAGCAGGCCGCTGACCTGTTGGGCCTGCTGCACCGTGCGGGGCTGGAAACCGGCGGCGTTGGCCAGCGTGGTGAGCTTGTCGTGCAGGGTGGCGGCCATCTCGCGTGGCTGCGTGACGAAGGCCGCCCCGGCCACTTCGCTCATGTGCAGCCTGTCGCGGGCGGCCAGCGGATGGCTTGATGGCAGGGCGAGCATCAGTCGCTCACGGTCGATCATGCGCAGCCGCAGTTTGCGGGCGTCTTGCAGGTGGCGGGGTTCGGTGCGCACGAAGCCGACGTCGATCTCGTTGGCCAGAAGGGCGGCGAATTGCGGCGCGTTGTTCATTTCACGCAACTGGACGTCCACGCCTGGCGCCATCTGGCGATGGCGCAGCAAGGTACGGGGCAGGGCGGGGTGGAACGATACCGACAACGTGTAAGCCAGCCGCAGCTGGCCGCTGTGGCCGGCTGCGGCATCAGCGGTTCGAGTGCGAGCCAGCTCGGCCTGGGCGAGGATCTGGCGTGCTTGCTCAAGGAAAACCTTGCCGGGCTCGGTCAGCGCCACCTTGCGCTTGCTTCGTTCCAGCAGCAGGACGCCGAGGTCCCGCTCCAGGGCTTGGATCTGCTGCGAGAGCGGGGGCTGGGAGATGTGCAGGCGGAGCGCCGCGCGCGTGAAGCTCAATTCCTCGGCGACCGTGACGAAGTAGCGCAGCTGGCGGAAGTCAAACATATAGGGATCGCATATAAATATCGATCCAAATATATATTGGATACTTGAATGTGTCGCTCATAAAATGCCCCCGTCCCACCATCCTCCCCCCTCCCCCGATGGTGGCGACCCACGCCTCGCGGCGACGCTGGATTCGAACGGCCATCCCCCTCCCTGGCCTCTTCGATGCGTCGCACTGCGAGGCGTTTTTTTGGGTGGCGTTCTTGCGCGATCGATCCATGACCGCGAAGAGCTAACGGGCGGCTACTCATGGCCGCACTTTCAAATTTTCCTCGCGACCGCCTTTGCTTACGCTCAGAGCTGGCCGGCCAGTCGTGTTCCCTGGTCGATGGCCCGCTTCGCATCGAGTTCGGCAGCCACGTCGGCACCGCCAATGAGGTGCGCCGTCATGCCCATCCTGGCCAGTTCGTCGGCCAGGCGGCGATCCGGCTCCTGGCCGGCGCAGATCACCACGTTGTCGACGGGCAGGAGTTGCGGCTGGCCATCGACGGTGATGTGCAAGCCTTGGTCGTCGAAACGTTCGTAGCCAACCTGGCCCAGCATGGTCACATGCTTTGCCTTCAATGTGGCGCGGTGCACCCAGCCGGTGGTCTTGTTGAGTCGTGCGCCGGGGCGGCCTTCACTGCGCTGGAGCAGCCAGACTTGGCGCAGCGGCGCTTCCGGTTGCGGTTTCAGCAAGCCGCCACGGTGCGACTGCCGGATGTCCACGCCCCATTCGCGCGACCAGCGCTCCACGTCGGTGGCGGGGGAGGGTTGATGTTCGACCAGGAATTCCGCCATGTCGAAGCCGATGCCGCCGGCACCGATGATCGCCACGCTTTGCCCGATCGGCCGGTTGTGTGCCAGCACGTCGAGGTAGCCGAGGACGCGCGGGTCATCACTGCCTGGAAACCGCACCTTGCGCGGCATCACGCCAGTGGCGATCACTACTTCGCTATAGCCGGCTGCCTTGAGCGAGGCGGCATCGGCCAACTGGCCTAGCTTCAGCTCGACGCCTGCATCGGCAAGACGATGGCGAAAGTAACGCAGGGTTTCGTGGAACTCTTCCTTGCCGGGAATCCGCTTGGCGTAGTTGAACTGGCCACCGATTTCCGCGGACTTGTCGAACAGGGTAACCGCATGGCCGCGTTCGGCCAGTGTGGCGGCGCAAGCCATGCCGGCGGGGCCTGCGCCGACCACGGCGATGCGCTTTGGTTGCTCTGTTGGCGCGACCACCAGCTCGGTTTCGTGGCAGGCGCGCGGATTGACCAGGCAACTGGCGCGCTTGTTCTGGAACACGTGGTCGAGGCAGGCCTGATTGCAGGCGATGCAGGTGTTGATGTGCTCGCTGCGACCAGCCCTGGCCTTGTTCGCCCATTCGGGGTCGGCCAGCAGCGGACGTGCCATCGAAACCATGTCCGCGTCGCCTTCGGCCAGCACACGCTCGGCCACTTCGGGCATGTTGATGCGGTTGGTGGCGATCAGCGGAATGGAAACTTCGCCCCTGAGCTTTTTCGTCACCCACGCAAAGCCGGCTCGCGGCACGCTGGTGACGATGGTTGGCACGCGCGCTTCATGCCAGCCGATGCCTGTATTGATGATGCTGGCGCCGGCGGTTTCCACGGCCTTGGCCAGAGTGACGATCTCATCCCAGCTTTGGCCGCCTTCGACCAGGTCCAGCATCGACAGCCGGTAGATGATGATGAAGTCGCGGCCTATCGCCTCGCGCGTACGGCGCACGATTTCCGCGGGCAGGCGCATGCGCCGTTCGGCGTCCCCGCCCCATGCGTCGTTGCGCTTATTGGTGCGGGCAGCGATGAACTGGTTGATGAGGTAACCCTCCGAACCCATCACCTCGACGCCGTCGTATCCCGCCTCGCGGGCAAGCTCGGCGCTCCGTACGAAGTCGCGGATGGTGCGTTCTACGCCTCGCGCCGAGAGCGCCTTTGGCGTGAAGGGGGTGATCGGCGACTTGATCTTCGATGGCGCCACCGACAACGGGTGATAGCCATAGCGCCCCGCATGCAGGATCTGCATGCAGATGCGGCCGCCTTCGGCATGCACGGCGTCGGTGAGTCTGCGATGGCGCGCCACGTGCCAAGGCATCGAGAGGCGGCCGCCGAACGGCTTCAACCAGCCGCGGATACTGGGCGCGATGCCACCGGTGACCATCAGGCCCACGCCGCCGCGGGCGCGTTCGGCGAAATAGGCGGCCAGCTTGTCGTAGTCGGCCGCCTTGTCTTCCAGGCCGGTGTGCATCGAACCCATCAGGATGCGGTTGGGCAGGACGACGTGGCCCAGATCGAGCGGGGCGAACAAATGGGGATAGTTCATGGCACGACCGTGTTCAAACGATCGTATGAATGTGCCTGTTGCCACACTCGGACGCAAGCGGCACCTGCATGGTTCAGGCCTGCAGCTGATCCACCAGTGCGATATAGCGGCGCATTGCCTCGTCTTGCGGCAGGCCACGCAATTGCGCCCATGCCTCGTGCTTGGCGGTGCCCACGAAATCGAAGAACCCGGGCTGGTCGCCGTGCGCGTCGCCCTCCGAACCCTGTTTGTACAGCGCGTACAGCTTGAGCAGGGTGTCGTTGTCGGGGCGGTAATCCAGCCGTTTCACGGCCTCGGCGGCCTGCTCGAATGCGTGGCGGAGATCGTTCATGGCGGATCGGCGGGGGAATGGCCCGGAATTTCGCCATGGTACGCGATGCCGCTGGGGCTGGCGCGATACCATGCCCGTCCCGTTTGATCAGGAGCTGCCATGAGCCGAACAGCCGCCGTCCCCGTGTTGACCATCGACGGTCCCTCGGGCTCTGGCAAGGGCACGATCAGCCGGCGCGTGGCCGAGCATCTGGGCTGGCGGCTGTTGGACTCCGGCGCGTTGTACCGGGCGGTGGGCTATGCCGCTGGGGCAGCGGGTCTGGATCTGTCCGATGTCGAGGCGGTGACCCGCTGCGCGCAGACCACCAAGATCCGTTTCCAGGCCAGTGCCGATGGCAGCGATACCCACATCCTGGTCAACGGCCATGACGCCACCGCCGAACTGCGTACCGAAACCGCCGGCGCGGCAGCCTCCGCGATCGCCTCGATTGCCCCGGTGCGGCAGGCCTTGGTGGAGCTGCAGTTGGGCTTCCGCAAGCAGCCGGGCCTGGTCGCCGACGGGCGTGACATGGGCACGGTGATCTTCCCCGATGCCCCGTTCAAGGTGTTCCTTACCGCCAGCGCCGCCGAGAGGGCCAAAAGGCGCTATAAGCAGTTGAAGGAAAAGGGGCTCAGCGTTACACTGTCGAGTCTGCAGCGCGAGATCGAGGCGCGTGACCATCGCGATGCGTCGCGTTCGGTCGCGCCGCTCAAACCCGCGCCGGAGGCCGTACTGGTGGACACCACCGGCATGGGTATCGACGAGGTCGTCGCAAAAGTTCTTGCTGTCGTGCAGCCCTGAACGGGTTGTGCGGCGGTTTTCGTTCCCCGGTCAATGACGTCCGGGGCTCAGCCATGGTGACGAGGCGTGCCCCGCAAGGGCGCTCCGAAGGCACCCCAACCGGTGGGCCGTTGCCGTTGCGTTTCCAGTCCGGAGCGCCGCAACCGTCCTTTCCCATTCTGGAATCAACATGACCGAAAGTTTTGCCGAACTGTTTGAACAGAGCCAGCAGGCCATCGCCAAGCTGAAGCCCGGCGCCATCGTCACTGGCATCGTGGTGGAAATCCGCAACGACGTCGTCGTGATCAACGCGGGCCTGAAGAGCGAAGGCATCGTCCCGATCGAGCAGTTCAAGAGCGAAGACGGCACCCTCGAAGTGAATGTCGGCGACCACGTGAAGGTGGCCCTCGAAGCGCTCGAGGACGGCTTCGGCGAAACCAAGCTGTCGCGTGAGAAGGCCAAGCGTTCGATGGTGTGGGACGACCTCGAAGAGGCGTTCGACAAGGAAGAGACCATCAAGGGCATGATCTCCGGCAAGGTCAAGGGCGGCTTCACCGTCGACATCAAGGACGTCCGCGCCTTCCTGCCTGGCTCGCTGGTCGACGTGCGCCCTGTGCGCGAACCGACCTACCTCGAGGGCAAGGAACTCGAGTTCAAGATCATCAAGCTCGACCGCAAGCGCAACAACGTGGTGGTCAGCCGCCGCGCCGTCGTCGAGACCGAGTTCTCCGCCGAGCGCGAGCAGCTGCTGGAGCGTCTGGTCGAAGGCGCCATCATCAAGGGCGTGGTCAAGAACCTCACCGACTACGGCGCGTTCGTGGATCTGGGCGGCATCGACGGCCTGCTGCACATCACCGACATGGCGTGGAAGCGCGTGCGCCATCCGAGCGAAGTCGTCAACGTCGGCGACGAGCTGGAAGTGCGCGTGCTGAAGTTCGACAAGGAGCGCAACCGCGTCTCGCTGGGCCTGAAGCAGCTGGGCGATGATCCGTGGGTGAACATCTCGCGTCGTTACCCGGTGGGTTCGCGCCTGTTCGGCAAGGTCTCCAACGTCACCGACTACGGCTGCTTCGTCGAGATCGAGCCGGGCGTCGAAGGTCTGGTCCACGTGTCCGAGATGGACTGGACCAACAAGAACGTCAATCCGGCCAAGGTGGTGCAGGTCGGCGACGAGACCGAAGTGATGGTGCTGGACGTGGATGAAGAGCGTCGCCGCATCTCGCTGGGCATCAAGCAGACCCGCTCGAACCCGTGGGAAGCGTTTGCCGCCATGCACAAGAAGGGCGACAAGGTTTCCGGCCAGATCAAGTCGATCACCGACTTCGGCGTGTTCATCGGCCTGGACGGTGGCATCGACGGCCTGGTGCACCTGTCCGATATCTCCTGGCAGATGTCCGGCGAAGACCTCGTGCGCAACTTCAAGAAGGGCGACGAGATCGAGGCCGTGGTGCTGGCTGTCGATCCGGAGCGCGAGCGCATTTCGCTCGGCATCAAGCAGATGGAGCAGGATCCGTTCGGCCAGTTCATGGGCAACAACCCGCGCGGCACCATCGTCACCGGCACGGTGAAGGAAGTGGACGCCAAGGGTGCGGTGATTGACCTGGGCGAGGGCGTGGAGGGTTACCTCCGTGCCAACGACATCGCCAAGGAGCGCATCGACGACGCCACCCAGCACCTGAAGGTGGGCGACAAGGTCGAGGCCAAGTTCACCGGCATGGACCGCAAGGGCCGCCAGCTGTCGCTGTCGATCCGTGCAAAGGACGAGGAAGACGTGCAGGAAGCGCTGGCCGAGTACTCCTCGGCGGCCGGTGGCACCACCAAGCTCGGCGCTCTGCTCAAGGAGCAGATGAACAAGGCCGACTAAGGCGTTGCAAGAATGGCCCGGGGCGGCATGAGCCGCCTCGGGTCAGCAGCGCAGCAACACATTCGCGGACTGGGGGAACATGACCAAATCCGAATTGATCGAGGCGCTGGCCAGGCGCCAGACCCATCTTGCGTTCGCCGATGTCGAGTTGGCGGTCAAAAGCGTGGTCGAGCAGATGAGCCAGGCGCTGTCGCAGGGCGAACGCATCGAGGTGCGTGGTTTCGGCAGCTTTGCGCTGCATTACCGGCCGCCTCGCATGGGACGCAATCCGAAGACCGGCGATTCCGTGGCGTTGCCCGGCAAGCATGTGCCGCACTTCAAGCCCGGCAAGGAGCTGCGCGAACGCGTCAACCTGCGGCTGGAAGAAGCCACGACCGGCTGAGGCGGAACGCCAAGTGAGTTCATGAAGGCAGGTAGGCGCGAGCCGATCCTGCCTTTTTGTTTTTGGGATGCCCCTTGATCGAAGAGACCAACGACGGTTCTTCGAAACTGCGTTTTCCATCTGTCTTTACGGCTGAATTGCAGCAACATGCCTCAGTCTGCTTGCTGTGCCGGGTGCGGACGATGGGGTAAAGTCCTCGGATGCGCTTGATCGTGATCTTCGTCCTCATCTTCTTCGTTGCCGCCGGCGTGGTAGTGGGCGCACTCAATGCCGGCCTGGTCGACTACGACTTCGCCTTCGCGCGCGTGTCCATGCCCAAGGGAGCTGCGCTGTTGGCCGCGTTGGTGCTGGGCTGGCTGTTGGGTGGCCTCACCGCATGGCTCGGCGTGAGCCTGCGGCATCGCCGCCGACTGAAAGCCGGCAAGAAGCAGGCGCGTGCATGATGTCCTGGTACGTGTTGCTGCCGTTGGCGGTGCTCGCCTTTGGGCTGGGCTGGTGGGCGTCGCGATTCGCCAGCGCTAGGCGTTCCGGTGCGGCGGTCAATGAGCTCTCGTCCGACTATTTTCGCGGCTTGAACTACCTGCTCAATGAGGAGCAGGACAAGGCCATCGAAGTGTTTCTGCGCCTAGCCGAATACAACCGCGACACGGTGGAGACGCATCTCGCGCTGGGCAACCTGTTCCGCCGCCGCGGCGAGGTGGATCGCGCGATCCGGTTGCACCAGCACCTGGTTTCGCGGCCGAACCTGTCCGAGCCGACCAAGACCGTAGCCCTGCTGGAACTGGGCGAGGATTACATGCGCGCGGGCTTGCTCGACCGAGCGGAAGCACTGTTCGACGACCTGGTGGCGATGGATGCGCACGCGCCGTCGGCGTTGCGCCACCTGATCGCGATCTACCAGCACGAGCGCGACTGGAACAAGGCGATCGAGCATGCGCGCCGTCTGGAGGCGATGACCGGCGAGGACGAGTCGCCGATGATCGCCCAGTTTTATTGCGAATTGGCCGAGCGTTCGCGTCAGCACGGCGCGCGTATCGAGGCGCGCGATTACCTGGAGCATGCCTTCCGGTGCCAGCCCGATTGCGTGCGTGCCTGGATGCTGACCGGGCGTTTGCACGCCGAGGATGGGCAGCATGCCGAAGCAGTGCAGGCCTATGAAGCGGCGGTCGGCGCGGATATCGCCTTCGTGCCGGAAATCCTGCCGCCATTGTTGAACAGCTACGCCTGTTCGCAGCAGATGGATCGCGCCGAACGCTTCTTGCGCGAGCTGCTGGAGCGCTACCACGGCATCTCGCCGGTGCTGGCATTGACCAGGCTGTACCAGCAGCGTGACGGCCAGCGCGAGGCGGTAGGCTTCCTGACCGGGCAACTGCGCCTGCGTCCTTCGGTGCGCGGCCTGATGGCGCTGATCGACGCCACGATGGATCGGATCGAAGGCGAGGCGCGCGAGAACTTCTTGATCCTGCGCGATCTCACCAAGAAATTGCTGGAGGGGCAGGCGATGTATCGCTGCAGCCGTTGTGGCTTCGGCGCCAAGGCGCACCACTGGCAATGCCCCAGTTGCAAGAGCTGGAGCACGATCCGACCCATCCATGGCGTTGCCAACGAGTGACGCCGGTGGCTTGGATTATCGGATGGTTGCTGCTCTCCTTCGCCATCGCCTGGATGTCGGCACGCGTGGCGATTGGTTACGCGCATCGCCGCGGCATGCTGGATCGCCCGGGTCAGCGACGTTCCCACACCATCCCCACGCCGCGCGGCGGCGGCATCGGTATCGTCCTGGCCAACTTGGTCTGTCTTCCCGGCACCTTGCTTGGCACCTGGGCGCCATGGTCTTGGCCAGTGGTGGCTGCCTTGCTGGCGGCCCTGCTGCTGGTGGCGCTGGCAGGCTGGTGGGACGATCATCGCTCCCTGCCGATCCTGCCGCGTTTCGGCGCACAGTTGCTGGCCGTACTGCTGTTTGCTGTTGCGTTGGGCGCAAGCGGCATGTCCTGGTGGTGGTTGCTGCCACTGCTGCTGGCCGGTGTGTGGAGCATCAACCTGCACAACTTCATGGACGGCATCGATGGCCTGCTGGCCCAGCAGGCCATGTTCGTGGGAGCCGGGTTGGCGTGGCTGGCGTGGAATGCCGGGCAATGGCCGTTGGCGCTGGCTGCCAGCTGCCTTGCCACGGCCAGCCTGGGTTTCTGGTGCCTCAATCGTTCGCCGGCGCGTATTTTCATGGGAGATGTGGGCAGCGGCAGCGTAGGGCTGCTGATTTTCGCGTTCACAGCGATGCTGTGGCGGGTCGATGCGAGCCTGTTGTGGCCGGCATTGATCCTGTCCTCGGCCTTCGTCGCCGATGCCAGCCTGACCTTGCTGACGCGTTATTTCCGGGGGCGACGCTGGTACAGTGCGCACCGCGAACACCTGTACCAGTGGCTGGTCAGGCGCGGTTTGACGCATGCCTGGGGAGGGACGATCTATATGACATGGAATCTGTTGTTCGCTGCGCCGATGGCTTGGTTGGCTTGGAGTCATCCACGGCTGGCTTTGCCGATTAGCATCGTCGCCTACCTGGCTGCGGCGGCGCTCTGGTTGATGCTCAAGCGACGTTGCCTGCGGCGCCACCCGACCAAGGACCGCCATGTCGCTGCGTAGGCTTGTCGGCTTCATCCATCCTCGCGTGGCGGTCATGTTGCACGACTTGGCCATGGCCGCGATCGCCTGGTGGGTCGCCAAGTTGTTGCGTTACGCGGTGCGGCCGGAAGATGTCGTGCATTTTCGCTGGTTCGAGCTGCCGATCGTGCTGCTCGCGCAAGGCTTGGTCTTCCGCTTGACCGGCCTGTACAAGGGCGTATGGCGCTTCGCCAGCCTGCCCGATTTGTGGAACATCCTGCGCGCCGTGGCGCTGGGTTCGGCGGCAATCTGGCTGCTGATGTCGATGTTCAACCGCTTGCAGGGCGTGCCGCGCACGATGTTGCTGTTGTATCCGGTGGTGCTGGCGCTGGCGCTGGGGCTGCCTCGGCTTGCCTACCGCTATTGGAAGGACAGTCGCCGCGGAATATCCGGGTTGAACTCCACGCGCCGTGTGCTCATTCTGGGCGCAGACCACGCCGGCGAGGTGCTTTCGCGCGACTTGCTCCGCAGCGGCGGTTACGCGGTGGTCGGCTTTCTCGATGATCGTCCCGCATTGCGCGGCGCCAGCATCAACGGACATCCGGTGCTGGGCCAGTTCGAGCAATTGCCTGCCATCGCGCGCGAAGCGGCGGTCGAGATGATATTGATCGCCTTGCCCAGCGCCACGGTGGGCGAGATGCGCCGTGTGGTGAGTCTGTGCGATGCCACCGATCTACCGTACCGGACGGTTCCAAGGCTGGACGACGTGGTCGCAGGACGTGCGCAGCCTGGCGAGATCAAGGAAGTGGCGATCGAGGACCTGCTCGGGCGTGATGCCGTGGAGCTGGATTGGACGGCGATCCGCGAGACGATAGGCGGCCGCCGTGTGTTGGTCACCGGTGGCGGTGGCTCGATCGGCTCGGAACTGTGCCGTCAGGTGGCGCGCCTGGGAGCGCTGTCGCTGGTCGTCGTCGATCACAGCGAATACAACCTCTACCAGATCACGCGGGAGTTGCGCGCCAACTATCCGGAACTGCTGCTCGAGGGTGTACTCGCCAGTTGCGTGGACTGCGTGCAGATGCGCAGGGTACTGGCCGAGGCGCGGCCGCAGGTGGTGTTCCATGCCGCGGCCTACAAGCATGTGCCCATGCTGCAGCACCAGTTGCGCGCAGCCTTCCTCAATAACGTGCTGGGCACGCGTGCCATGGCCGATCTGTCGTGCGAGGCGGGCGTGGAATGCTTCGTGCTGATTTCCACGGACAAGGCGGTCAATCCCACCAGCGTGATGGGTGCATGCAAGCGCATTGCCGAAATCTGGTGCCAGAACCTCGACGCGCATGCCAGCACGCGTTTCATGACCGTGCGTTTTGGCAACGTGCTCGATTCGGCTGGTTCGGTCGTGCCGTTGTTCCGCAAACAGATCCGCGATGGCGGCCCGGTCACCGTGACCCATCCAGAAGTTTCGCGCTACTTCATGACCATCCCGGAGGCCTGCCAGTTGATCTTGCAGGCGGCCAGCCTCGGCAAGGGCGGCGAGATCTTCGCGCTCGATATGGGCGAGCCGATGAAGATCCGCGATCTTGCCGAGCAGATGATCCGGCTGGCCGGCAAGAAGCCGGGCAGCGAGGTGCCCATCGTTTTCACCGGCCTGCGGGCAGGCGAGAAGCTGTTCGAGGAACTGTTCCATCCGCTCGAGCAGTACAGCGCCACCACGCATGCCAAGATCTTCCTGGCCCAGCATCGCCAAGTACCGTGGGAGCTGTTGCAAGCCACGATGCACAAGGCGGCCGACATGGTCGCAACAGATAACGACGAAGAGTTGCGGCGATGCGTGTCCGGCCTGTTGCCGTCGTTCCGCTGGAGCGAAGCGCCGCAACCCGACAACGTGGTGTCGATCCGCCGCCACGAAACAGGAGAGAAGTGAGTGAGCAAGCCCTTGCGCAAAGTGGTCTTCCCCGTGGCCGGCCTGGGCACGCGCTTCCTGCCCGCCACCAAGGTGGTGGCCAAGGAAATGCTGCCGGTGCTGGACAAGCCATTGATCCAGTATGCGGTGGACGAAGCGGTCGATGCCGGTGCCGATACGCTGATCTTCGTCACCAACCGCTACAAGCACGCCATCGCCGACTACTTCGACAAAGCCTACGAACTGGAGGCCAAGTTGCAGGAGAAGGGCAAGGACGCGCTTCTGGCGCTGGTGCAGGGCACGCTTCCGAAGCACGTGCGCGCGATCTTCGTCACCCAGCCCGAGGCACTGGGCTTGGGGCATGCCGTGCTGTGCGCCAAGCCCGTGGTGGGCGACGAGCCGTTCGGCGTGGTGTTGCCCGACGACCTCATCTGGAACGGTGCCGGCAAGGGCGCGCTGCGCCAGATGGCAGAATTGGGCCAACGCGAAGGTGCCGGCGTGATCGCGGTGGAAGAGGTGCCGCAGAACGAAACCGACAAATACGGCATCGTGGACGCCACGCGAATCGACGAGCGCAGCGCGCAGATCCGCCACATGGTTGAAAAGCCCAAGCCGGCCGATGCGCCGTCGAACCTGGCCGTGGTGGGGCGTTACGTGCTGCCGGGTCGGATTTTCCAGTTGCTGGAGCAGACCACGCCGGGCGCGGGTGGCGAGATCCAGCTCACCGACGCGATCGATACCTTGCTGAAGGAACAGGGCAAGGTGCTGGCGTACCGCTTCGAGGGCACGCGTTTCGACTGCGGCAACAAGGCAGGGCTGGTACGCGCCACCATGCACATGGCGCTGCAGGATCCGAGCCTGGCGCCGGTGGTGCGCGAGATCGCCGCTACGCTCTGACCGCCGTCGCTGGTTGGCGCGGCATGGCCGTGCCAGAATCGCGGCTGCGTCCTGCCATATTCGTGGTGCAGGATGCGCATGGGGAAATCCATCCAATCAGGCCTCGCATGCTGTGCGGGGCCTGATCCTGTGGCAGGAGCCCCGACACCGGCCGCAAGGGCCGGCGTCATTCGACGGATGAATCGAGGGAAGCATCATGGATCTGCTGCGTTTCCTGCTCCTGTTGCCAGTGCGCCTGCTGCGCATGGCGGGGCATGTCCTTGGCTGGATCTTGCGGCCGCTGCTCGGCAACGTGCAATGGTCGGCACCCGGCTGGATGCATGTCGTACGCCGCAACCCGTTGCGTTCGGCCGGTACCTTGCTGGCGGCAGTCGTGTTGGCTGGCGGTGGCTGGTACGGCTGGCGCTGGTACCAGAGCCGACCGCGTCCGCCGCAGCCGCAGCAGATCACCTGGACGGTGCAGGCACCGGCGCTCACCGACTACGGCAAGCAACCGGTCGTGGTGCATCCGCTGGAGCTCGCGTTCTCGGGATCGGCGGCGCCGATCGAGCGCGTCGGCAAGCCGGTGACCGAGGGCATTGCCATGAGCCCGGACACCAAGGGCCAATGGACTTGGGTGGACGACCATACCTTGCGCTTTACGCCCGCGGCGGACTGGCCGGTCGGCCAGCACTACAAGGTGCGCTTCGACGTGCGCAAGACCTTCGCGCCGCAGGCCTTGATGGCGGATGACGGCTTCGAGTTCGACACTGCACCCTTCACCGCCACGCTGGGACGGGGCGAGTTCTACCAGGACCCGCAGGACGCCACCGCCAAGCAGGTGATCGTGCCGGTGGACTTCAGCTATCCCATCGATGCCGCGCAATTCGAACGGCGCATCGCGCTGGCTCTGGCCGACAAGGATGGCAAGCGCGGCGACACGCTGAAGTACACCGTGACCTACGACCAGACCCGCCTGCATGCATGGATCCACTCGCAGCCGTTGGCCTTGCCGCACGACGACGGCGCGGTGGCGGTCACGATCGACAGCGGCGTGCGCAGCACGCGTGGCGGCATGGGCACCAAGGATCCGCTCAAGGCCAGTGTGCGCATCCCCGGCCTCTACAGCCTCACGGTGGACGATATTTCACCCACGCTGGTGAACAACGACAAGTACGAACCCGAACAGGTGATGGTGGCCAACTTCAGCGGCGCGGTACGCAGCAGCGACGTGGCTGACGTGACCCAGGCCTGGGTGTTGCCGGCGAACAAGCCAGGTGAGCAGGCTTCCGACGATGGCAAGCCTTACGAGTGGGATGTATCCGAGGTCGGCGAGGACGTGCTGCGCAAGTCGCAGGTGCTCAAGCTCGACGTGGTGCCCACCGAGAACGACTATCAGGAATTGCAGAGCTTCAAATACCAGGCCACGCCGGGCCAGCGCATCTACGTTCGCATCGGCAAGGACGTGAAGTCCTTCGGCGGCTACGTGCTGGGCCGGCCGGTGGCGCGCGTGTTCACCGTGCCGGATTATCCCAAGCTGCTGCGCTTCATGGCGGACGGTTCGCTGCTGTCACTGGGTGGCAGCAAGCGCGTCTCGGTGGTCTCGCGCAACATGCCTGGCATGCGCGTGGAGATCGGCCGTGTGCTGCCCGACCAGTTGCAGCATCTGGTCAGCCTCAATTCGGGCGACTACAGCCATCCGCAGTTGCCTTATGACTTCGACGAGGGTCACATCGTCGAACGTTACGAGATCAAGCGTTCGTTTCCGCAAGGCGGCCCGAGCCAGGCGCATTACGAGGGTGTTGACCTCGGTCAATACCTCAAGCCGGGACGTCGCGGCGTGTTCTGGCTGCACCTTTCCAGTTACGACCCGGCCGCCGCTGCCAAGCGCGCGGCCGAGGCGGTGAAGGCACGCGCGCTCGCGCAGCAGGGCCTGGCGCCTGCACCCGGTCGATCCGCGGCGGCGCCGGCTGCTGCAACCACGGTAGCGGCAGCCGACGACGCTGCAGACAACGCAGGTGACAACAACGACGGCGACAACGGCGATGGCAACAATGATGCCTCGCCCAGCGACAACCGCCTCATCGTGGTCACCGACCTCGGCATGTTGGTGAAGCAGGCGCTGGACGGGAGCCAGGATGTGTTCGTGCAGTCCATCGGCAACGGCCAACCGGTGGCAGGCGCCAGCGTGTCGGTGCTTGCGGTAAACGGGCAGACGCTCTTCACGCAGACCACCGGCGCCGAAGGCGTGGTGCATTTCCCCAGCCTCAAGGGGTTGGACCGCGAGAAGAAGCCCGCGCTCTACGTGGTGAGCAAGGGCGAGGATCTTTCCTTCCTGCCGGTAGGCAGCTCCGACCGCCAGCTCGACTTCTCGCGCTTCGACATCGGTGGCGAGGCAAATGCAGCAAACGCCGGCCAGCTCAGCGGTTATCTGTTTTCCGACCGCGGCATCTATCGTCCCGGCGATACCTTTCACATCGGCCTGATCGTGCGCGCTGCGGAATGGGCGCGCAACGTGGCGGGTATTCCGCTGCAGGCCGAGATCGTCGACCCGCGCGGCGTCACGGTGAAGCAGCAGCCCTTGGCGATGGACTCCAGCGGCTTCGGCGAATTGAGCTACACGCCGGCGGAAACCGCGCCCACCGGCACGTGGGCGGTGAACCTCTACATCGTGCGCGGGGGTAAGGCCGATACGCAGATCGGCAGCACCACGGTGCAGGTGAAGGAATTCCTGCCCGACCGCATGAAGGTGAGCGCCAAGCTCTCTCAGCAGGTCGCCGAGGGTTGGGTGAAGCCTGATCAGCTCAAGGGCCTGGTCGATGCGCAGAACCTGTTCGGCACGCCCGCCGCGGATCGCCGCGTGGAAGCCTCGCTCACGCTGCGTCCGGCGTGGCCGGCGTTCCACAGCTGGACGGACTACCATTTCTACGACATCCGCCGTGCCAAGGAGGGTTATGAGGAGAACCTTGCCGACGGCAAGACCGACGACAAGGGCCATGCCGAATTCGACCTCGACCTCAAGAAATACGCCGACGCCACCTACCAGCTCTACTTCCTCGCCAAAGCGCACGAAGCGGACGGCGGCCGCAGCGTGGCCGCCGCCACGCAGACCCTGGTGTCCTCCAACGACTGGCTGGTGGGCTACAAGAGCGACGACGCGCTGGACTACGTGAGCCGCAATGCAGAGCGCAAGGTGCGACTGGTGGCGATCGGCCCCGATGCGAAATCCATCGCGCTGGACGGTCTCAAGGCGCAATTGGTCGAGCGACGCTACGTCTCGATACTCACCAAGCAGGACTCCGGCGTCTACAAGTACGAGTCCAAGCTCAAGGAAATCCCGGTGGACGAGAAGCCGCTGGCGATTCCCGCGGGCGGCATGGATTACGCGCTCGCCACGGACAAGCCCGGCGACTACGCGCTGCTGATCCTGCGTGGCAACGACCGCAAGGAGGTCAACCGCGTCAGCTATTCGGTGGCTGGCAATGCCAATTTGTCGCGTTCGTTGGATCGCAATGCCGAACTGCAACTAAGCCTGGACAAGCAGGACTACAAGCCTGGCGACACCATCCATATCGCCGTGCACGCGCCGTACGCGGGCAGTGGCCTGATCACCATCGAGCGCGACAAGGTCTACGCACACGCGTGGTTCCATGCCGACACCACCAGTTCGGTGCAGAGCATCACCTTGCCCAAGGACTTCGAAGGCAACGGCTACGTCAACGTGCAGTTCGTGCGCGACCCGTCCTCCGACGAGGTCTTCATGAGTCCGCTGTCCTACGGCGTGGAGCCGTTCTCGGTGAACCTCGACGCGCGGCGCGATGCACTGACGGTGGACACGCCCGCGCTGGTGAAACCGGGCGACACCGTGACCTTCAAGCTGCATGCGGCGCAACCGGCCAGGGTGGTGCTGTTCGCGGTGGACGAGGGCATCCTGCAGGTCGCACGTTACAAACTTGGCGATCCGCTGCAGTACTTTTTCCGAAAGAAGATGCTCGAGGTGAAGACCTCGCAGATCCTCGACCTGATCCTGCCCGAGTTCGAGAAGCTGATGGCGCTGTCCGCCGCTGCCGGTGGCGATGCCGACGCGGCGATCAGCCGCCAGCTCAACCCGTTCAAGCGCAAGCGCGACAAGCCGGTGGCCTACTGGTCGGGCATCGTCGACGTCGATGGCGAGAAGGACTTCAGCTACACGGTTCCCGACTATTTCAATGGCCGCGTGCGTGTGATGGCCGTGGCGGTGTCGCCTGACCGCATTGGTACGTGGGAGGGCGCCACCACGGTGCGCGGCGACTTTGTGCTTTCGCCCAACGTGCCGACCACGATGGCCCCAGGGGACGAGGCCGAGGTGAGCGTGGGCGTGGCCAACAACCTCACGGACATCGGTACGAAGGCGGTACCGGTGGCAGTAACGCTGCAGACCGGTCCACAGCTGCAGGTGCTGGGGCCGGCCACGCAGGACGTGAGCCTCGCCTCGATGCGCGAAGGCGTGCTGCGCTTCCGCGTCAGGGCAACCGACAAGTTGGGTTCCGGCCATCTGGGCTTCGCCGCCAGCTATGGAGGCAAGTCGGCACAGCAGGGCATTGACGTGTCGGTGCGGCCGGCATCGGCCTATCGCACCCAGGTCGACGTGGGCCGCGTGGAATCGGGCAGCCAGGCCGACCTGAAGCTGCTGCGTCCGCTGTACGACGCCTACGCCTCGCGTGATGCGGCGATCTCCTCCTTGCCAGTCGTGCTGGCGCAAGGCATCACCAGCTATCTGGTGAACTACCAGAACTACTGCAGCGAGCAGATCGTGAGTTCGGCGATGCCGCGGCTGGTGGTGTCGAAGTGGCCAGTGGTGCCAGTGTTCGCGCACGCGTTGCAGCCGGCCTTCGGCGACAAGACCATCAGCAACGACCAGGCACTGGCGAACTTCCTCGACGTGCTGCACTCGCGGCAGAACGGTGCTGGCGGTTTCGGCCTCTGGTCGGCCACGCCGGATGCCGAACCGTTCGTCTCCGATTACGCGATGAACTTCCTGATCGAGGCGCGCGAACGCGGCATGGCGGTGCCGCAGGATATGCTCGACGCCGGCAACCAGTACCTCAGGCAACTGGCCGCCAACGACAGCATGGACACGCTGGACCAGCTGCGCGAGCGTGCCTACGCCGTGTACCTGCTGACCCGCCAGGGCAACGTCACCACCAATGAGTTGGCCGCGGTGCAGAAGCGTCTGCAGGACCAGTATCCGAAGGATTGGACGAACGACCTGGCCGCCGCATGGCTGGCTGCTTCGTACAAGCTGCTCAAGCAGGATGCCGAGGCGAATCGCCTGATGGCAGGGCCGCTCAAGCTGCTCACCCGCGCCAAGGCCGCCGAGGACTTCGACTATGGCTACTACTACGACCCGCTGACCCGCGATGCCAGCGTGCTTTACCTGATCGCCAAACACTTCCCGCAGGAGGCGAAGTCGCTGCCCTCGCGCGTGTTCGAGAACGTCTCGTGGCCGCTCGCGCACAACGACTACAACACCTTGTCGTCCGCGATGACCGTACTGGCGCTGGACAGCTACGCGCACGACACCGCCGCCGGCCTGGACAAGCTGGGCATCGCCGAAGTGCTGGCCGACGGCAGCGCCAAGCCCATCGGCCAGGTGCAAGGCGGCATGTTGCTGGGCGGTAGTTGGGACGGTGTGGCGAAGGCGCTGCGCTTCACCAACCAGGGCAGCCTGCCGGCATGGCGCATCGCCACGCAGGGCGGCTATGACCGCAGCAGCTCGAAGGAGGCGATCAAGAACGGCATCGAGATCGTGCGCGAGTACACCGGCACCGACGGCAAGGCACTGGACAAGATCACGGTGGGCGAGGAAATCGACGTGCACATCAAGATCCGCGCCACCGGCGACGAGGGCGTGGGCAACGTGGCCATCGTCGATCTGCTGCCGGGCGGGTTCGATCCGGTGATCCAGCCGCCACCTGCGGTACAGGCGGACAGCAATACGGCCGGCGACAACGGCAGTGGCGACGACAACAGCAACAGCGATGGCAGCGACACGCCCAAGCCTGCCGCGTGGCGTTCGCCCATCGGTCTTGACTCATCGACCTGGCAGCCCGAGTACGCGGACATTCGCGAGGATCGCGTGGTGATCTACGGCACGGCCACGCCGGACGTACGTGAGTTCGTCTATCGCATCAAGGCCACCAACGCCGGCAAGTTCCAGGTCGCTCCGGCTTATGCCGAGCAGATGTACGACCGTGCCATCCAGGCACAGGCTCCCGGAGGCGCCGTGCTCGACGTGGTACAGCCGTGATTCACAACCGTGAACACCCCTTCCTTGCCGGGGCACGCGGAGAGCTGCCATGGATGGCCGCGGCACCGGGGAGCGAGGCGACGAGTGGGGCGAGGAGCGGGTGTTCGCCATACGCTTGCTAAAGCGCCTGCTCATCCGCTGGCAGAACGGGTTGGTCGGCTTTGCGCTGCTGGCGGCTGTGCTCGTGGCTTGCCGCCTATGGCCGCACCAGCCATTGCGCGAGCGCCTGCCCAGTTCCACTGCGTTCTACGATGACAGCGGCCACCTGCTGCGATTAACGCTTGCCAGCGACGAGCAATACCGCCAATGGGTGCCGTTGAAGCAGGTCTCGCCACAACTCGTAGAAGGTGTACTGCTGCACGAGGATCGCTGGTACTGGTGGCATCCGGGCTTCAACGCATGGGGCCTGCTGCGTGGCGGGTGGGTCACCTATGTGCGGCATCGCCATCCGCAAGGCGGCTCTACCATCACCATGCAGCTTGCGCGCCTGCTTTGGGGTCTGGATACGCGTACGCCGTCGGGAAAATTGCGCCAGATCGCGCATGCGTTGCAGCTCGAGTTGTTCCATTCCAAGCGCGAGATCCTCGAGGCTTATCTCAACGACGCGCCCTACGGCAGCAACGTGCAAGGCGTGGGCGCGGCCAGCCTCGTGTATTTCGGCAAGCCACCCAGCGACCTCACCCTGCCGGAAGCGCTGACGCTGGCGGTGATTCCGCAGGAGCCTTCGCGTCCGCTGCAGAAGGGCGGCGTGCTCATCAATCCCGCCTTGGCGCGGGCACGCAACGATCTCTATGCGCGTTGGCTGCAAGAGCATCCGCGCGATGCCTCGTTCAAGCCGCTGTTCGACCTGCCGCTCACACTGCACCCCCTGGCCAGGTTGCCATTCGAGGCGCCGCATGCCGTGGACCAGTTGATCGCCGCGCAACGCGTGAGCGGCGAGCGCCTGCCGCCGCGCGTAGTCACAACCATCGATCTCGATCTGCAGCACAGCCTAGAACAGCAACTGTCCAACTATGTGCAGCGCAATGCCCCGCGCGGCATCCGCAATGCGGCTGCGCTGCTGATCGATACCCGCGATATGGGCATCAAGGCGATGGTGGGCTCGGCCAATTATTTCGACGCCGGCATCGAAGGGCAGAACAACGGCACGAACGCGAAGCGCTCGCCAGGCTCCGCACTCAAGCCCTTCATCTACGCATTGGGTTTCGATCAGGGTGTGCTGCATCCACAGACGGTGCTGCGCGACGTACCCAGTTCGTTCGGTCCCTATACGCCGGAAAATTTCGACGGGCATTTCCTCGGACCGATCACCGCCACTCAGGCGTTGATCCGCAGCCGCAACATCCCCGCCGTGTGGGTGGCCTCGCAGCTGCACCAGCCAAGCCTCTACGATTTCCTGCGGGAAGCCGGCATCAGCCGCCTCGCCAGCGAACAGCACTACGGTCTTGCCCTTGTGCTGGGCGGCGGCGAGGTGACCATGCAGGAACTGGGCGACCTCTACGCGATGCTTGCCAACCGCGGCGTGCTGCAGCCGTTGCGCCTGCGCGAGAGCGACCCGCAGGTGGGCGGCACGCGCTTGCTGAGCGATGCATCCAGCCTCATGGTGATGGACATGCTGCGGCAGAACCCGCGTCCCGATGCGGCCTTCGGTGCAGAGAACACGCGCCTGCCGGTGTACTGGAAAACCGGTACCTCGTGGGCCTTCCACGATGCGTGGACGGCGGGCAGCTTCGGTCCCTACGTGCTGGTGGTGTGGGTGGGCAATTTCGATGGCTCGGCGAACCCCGCCTTCGTCGGCGTGGACGCCGCTGCGCCGCTGTTCTTCCAGGTGGTCGATGCGCTGCGGGCGGAACGCCCGCATATGCAGGAACCGTCGCGGCACATGCCGGCCAATCTCAAGCGCGTGGAAATCTGCCTCGCCAGCGGTGACCTGCCCAGCCAATGGTGTCCGCAGCGCGGCTGGACGTGGTTCATTCCCGGCAAGTCGCCGATCCGCGTGGACACCATCCACCGTCCGCTGGTGATCGACGATGCGACCGGCTTGCCCGCTTGCCCGCCGTACGCAGACAAGCACACCCACGTGGAAGTGTTCGAGTTCTGGCCGTCCGATCTTGCGCAGGTGTTCGCGCAGGCCGGCATCCCGCGGCGAAAGCCGCCGCAGAATCCGGCTTGCGTCGATGCAGGACGCCCGATCGGCTCGCCGCCGCAGATCACCTCGCCGCTGCGCGCCAGCACCTATGCGATGCGTCTCGGGCAGCGGGACAGGACGGCGATTGCGTTCACGGCTAACGCTGATGCCGACGTGCACGCACTGTACTGGTTCGTGGACGATGCCTACGTAGGGCAGGGCAGGCCCGGCAGCAGCCTGTTCTGGCAAGCGCACAACGCAGGCGATTACCGCGTGCGCGTGGTGGACGACCACGGGCGCAGCGATGAACGGCCGCTGCAGGTGAGCCTGGTTCAATGAGGCTGGCGCAATGAATAGGCTATGCTCGCTCGCCTTGCCGTCGCACAGGGGCGCTCGCGCATGAAGCAACCATCGGTTTCGTCGTACTACGCAGCCACGGCATCGCCATACGAAGCGTATGCGCCGCTGCAAGGGCGACAGGAAGCACGTGTCGCCGTTGTCGGCGGCGGCTACGCCGGACTCAACACCGCGCTGGGCCTGGCCGAACGCGGCGTGCGCGACGTGGTGTTGCTGGAGCGCGAACGCGTCGGCTTCGGAGCATCGGGACGCAACGGCGGCTTCGTGTTCGCCGGGTATTCGCTGGGCGAACAGGCGTTGCTTGATCAGCTTGGCGAAACGCGTGCACGTGCGCTGTTCGGCCTCACGACGGCGGCCGTCGAACGGATTCGCGCACGCATTGCGCGGTACGCCATTGCCTGCGATGCGGTCGACGAAGGCGTGATCTGGGCCAACTGGTTCCGCGATCCCGAGGTGCTGCGCCGTCGGCAACAGTTGCTGTCCGAGCACTATGGCGTAGGTTGGGACTGGCTGCCGCAGGAGCAACTGCGCGAACGCGTCCGCAGTCCCCGCTACAGCGACGGCCTGTACGAGCACAATGCATTGCACCTGCACCCGCTCAACTACGCCATCGGTCTTGCCGCGGCCGCTGCTGGGCAGGGTGTGCGCGTGCACGAGCAGAGCGAAGTGCGGCGACTCAAGCGCGAAGGTTCGCGTTGGCTGCTTGGCACGGCGCAGGGCGAGCTGCTTGCCGAGCAGGTGGTGCTCGCCTGCGGCGGCTACCTCGCCGACTTGTACAAGCCCATCGACCGCGCCGTGCTGCCCATCGCCACTTATGTGATGGCTACCGAGCCGCTGGGTGAACGGCTCGACGAATGCCTCGCCACGCGCGCGGCGGTGTACGACAGCCGTTTTGCCTTCGACTACTACCGGCCGCTGCCCGACAAGCGCTTGCTGTGGGGCGGCCGCATCTCCATCCGCAACCGGTCGCCGCAAGCGGTGCAGCGCCTTCTCCGGCACGACCTGGCGCAGGTGTTCCCGCAACTCAAAGGCGCGAAGATCGAATACGCGTGGTCGGGTCTGATGAGCTATGCGCGCCACCAGATGCCGCAACTCGGCCGTGGCGAAGGCGACGATGCGGGGTTATGGTGGGCGCAAGCTTTCGGCGGCCACGGCCTGGCGCCCACTTGCGCGCTCGGTGAATTGCTGGCCGCCGCCATCGCCGAGGGCGACGATGGCTGGCGTCAGTTTGCCGACTACGGTTTGGCCAGTACCCACAAGCCCTTCGGCTTGCTTGCTGCACAACTCAACTATTGGTGGCAGCAGGCACGCGACGGATTAAAGACGAGATTGGAAGGATGAGCGAGACCACGGAAATAACCTGGGCGGATTTCGAGAAAGTGCTGATCGTGGCGGGCACGGTCACTAAGGTCGAGGTGTTCCCGGAGGCACGCAAACCCGCATGGAAAGTGTGGGCCGATTTCGGGCCCTACGGCGAAAGGAAGACCAGTGCGCAGATCGTGGCGTTGTACAAGTCCGAGGACCTGATCGGTCGGCAGATCGTTGGCATCATCAACTTCCCTGAGAAACAGATCGGCCCGTTCCGTTCGCAGTTCCTGCTGACCGGATTCCCAACCTCGGATGGCGTGGTGCTCACCGCCATCGAACGCCCGGTACCGAACGGCACGCGGCTGGCCTGAGATGGCCGCGCTGCGCACCGCGCGCGTCGATGACGCTATGGAAATCGCGCGGTTGGCCGGCGAATTGGGTTATCCGCTGGGCGTGGCCGCTATGGAAGATCGATTGCGCGCGATCCTGCCGTTGCCGCAACACCACGTGACCGTGGCGCAAGACGGGAATGGTGGGCTGCTCGGCTGGATCGCGATCGAGCGCCGTCTCACGCTGGAATCGGGCGAACGTATCGAGATCGTCGGGTTGGTGGTGGATGCGGCGGCGCGCGGCACGGGCATCGGGCGCGCACTGGTTGCCGATGGCGAGCATGGGCACACGCGCAGGGCTTCGAGTCGATCGGCGTGCGTTCCAACGTGGCGCGCGAGCGTTCGCACCCGTTTTACGAAAATCTCGGGTATGCGCGGGTCAAGACGCAGCACGTATATCGCAAGGTACTGAAGTAAGGCTCGCGGCTTTCAGGCGTGGTGTGTCGTCAAGCGCGATCCAGCCAAACTTCCAGACCCTGCGCGTTCAATTCGATATCCATGGCCAGCAATGAAGCGAGCGCATCGCGCCCTTCGGTCCAGCCATGCGCGATGGCGCGCGCCGCATACAGTGCAGTGAGCGCCTCGACCAAACTCGCGTGCCGGTTTGGTTTGCCATGTGCGGCACGCGCAATTGCCACCATGGCATCGATCTGTGCATGCAGGTCGCCGGCCAGACGGCCAACTTCTTCGACGCGGCCGTAATGGGTGAGGTATACCGCCGATGGGTTCAAAGCAACCAGGCGGCGCAAGGAAGCGTGCAGTGCTTCGGGATCGAATTGCACCGGCGAGGTGGTGGGAAGCACGAAGGGACCGTTCGCCGTGTCGAACTCACGGTAGGAAAGGCCGAACACGTCGCCGGTAAAGCAGGCGTTGGTGCGTGCGTCATGCACTGCAAGGTGGTGCTTGGCGTGGCCTGGTGTGTCGAGGCAGTGCAGGCTCCGGCCGGCGAGATCGACGCTGTGACCGTCCGGTGCTTCGACCACCCGTTCGACGGGCACGGGGCGCAGCCGGCCGTAGGTCGATTCCATCACCTGTTCGCCGTATACCGCACTGGCTCCGGCCCATAGTTGGGATGGATCGACCATGTGCCGCGCACCGCGCGGATGCACCACCAGTTTTGCGTTCGGCAGGCATGCCATCAGTTCGCCAGCGCCGCCCGCATGATCCAGATGTACGTGGGTAAGGATCAGCCAGTCCACATCCTCTGGTCGGAGACCGGCGTCCTCCAGAGCAGCCAGCATGCGCGGCACTGCATGATTGGTGCCGCAATCGACGAATGCGCCACGCCCGTTTTCCACGATGAGATAAGCCGCGTCGAAGCGCGGTCGCACAAAGCCGGTATCGATGGTGTGGATGCCTTGCGTCATGGCAGGCTCCGTCGCTGTGAAGGCTGCAGCCTAGCAAACACGCGGATCGAGCCCCTCGGCACTTTGCCAGGAGCATTACCTGTTGCGTTTTGTAAAGTGACATGACGCATTCAACCGCGTACGATCTTGCTCGTTGGCGTACAGTCAGGTTTGTGTACGGCCGTTAAAAGAGGTATGCATCACCATGCAGCGCATTTTCATCGTCGGCTGCCCTCGCTCCGGCACTACACTCGTGCAGGCGATGTTGGCGCGGCATCCGACGATTCTGACCATGCCGGAAACAGCGTTTTTCGAGCACCTGTATGGTGATCTGGCGTGGCGTTGGGGCGATCTTGATGCCAAGCCGCAGCGACGCCGCCTGCGACAGCACCTCGGCTTCGCACGCAAGCAGGCGCGCGGGGCGTTGCAACCCTTGCGCGACATCGATCCAGACATGTTCGCTCTCCCGGAGTGGCCGTTGCGCACCGGCAGTTGCGTGCGCGGTTTTATAAGATCGCTCGATGCACGGGCGCAGGCCGAGGGACGTACGGCCTGGGTTGAAAAAACGCCGAGCCACTTGCTTTACATTCCGGAGATCGAGCGACACGTGCCGGACGCGCGTTTCGTGCACGTGATCCGCCCTGGCGAGGACGTACTGGCTTCGATTACGGATGCGAGCCTGCGTTACGCAGGTTTCAACACCATGGGCATTGGCCTCGTGCCCTGGTCGCGTCGCTGGAACCGTGCCGCGCAGATCCATGCCAGGCACGCGCAGCAGCCGCACCACCATTTCGTTTTCCTGGACGACCTTACCCGCGACATGCACCACGAGTGGCGGCGCCTGTGCGCCTTCCTGCACATCGACGCCAGAGCCAAGCTTGGCGCCAGCTGCAACCAGCCCATTGCCGACCTGCGCAACGAACCGTGGAAGCACGACGCGGTGAGTGGCCTGCCTGGCAAGGCCAAGCGCAAGGCCGAGGGCCTGTTCGGGCCGCAGATGCGCGAATGGCTGCAACAGCAATTGGTACCCTACGAGGAGCTCCGGCACAGCTGTGCCGGAAGCGAGCAGCAAGCGGAGTGCGGCGTCAGCTATCTGTTCAGTTGACGTAATCACGCGGTTCGCGGCTATTCCGCAAGTTCCAGCGTGAGTGATTCACACGACAAAGAGGCGAGCGGGTGCATCATCCGTCGTTTGGCGGCGACCCCGAAACGGCTGGAAATCCGAGCGCGGCACCCGCATATCGTGTAATCAGCCATAACTCGCGGAGGTTCCCATGGCGACCGGATGGGCCGGCGATGGCGCCGTACAGGATCAGATCGACGCCACAGTCGCCGATGCGGTGCAGCGTGCCCGCAATCAATTGAAGCGCGGTCCCAGTCTCAGCCATTGCGAGGAATGCGGCGCGTCGATTCCAGCGGCACGACGTACTGCAATAGCCGGCGTGCGCTTGTGTGTGAGCTGCCAGCAGGCCCACGACGCAGAGCATGCTGCCAATCTCTACAACCGCCGCGGCAGCAAGGACAGTCAGTTGCGCTGAACACCTGCGTGGTCTGCATTCATGCAAGGCCAAGCGCGATTGGGCGACACTTCGCCTCTTTGTTCCAGACGAGGCGAGCCACTTGCCCGATTCCATTGCTAAACATGGCACGAGATTTCTGTTGATCGCGGCCGGAAGCCTGTTGATGCTTCCGCTTTTCGCGAAATCTCCGCCGACGGCGGCAGGTCCGCTCAACGTACATGTGCGCAACGACAGCATGACGCTGCGCGTGGCCAAGGCGCCGCAAGCCTATCTCGCCGGTACCATCAACGACGCGGCCGTGGCGCAGGTGCGGCAACTGCTGGACGCGGGGAAGCTGATGCCTGGCTCGGACGTGTATCTGGATTCGTCTGCAGGCGACATCGCGGCTGGCATGGAGCTAGGCAAGCTGTTCCGCACTTCGCGCTTCAACACGCATTTGGGAACCTGGCATACCGGCAATTCGCCAGCGCTTCCGGCAACCTGTCTTGACGCCTGCGCCTATGCCTACCTGGGCGGCGTGTACCGTTGGTCGCCCAGTGGCTCCGACCGCATTGGTCTGCACGACAACCTGCAGGCGAACCGCGCCACCGATCCTTCTTCGCAAGCGGCGGACACGGACAGCTATGTAGAGTCGATGGGCGTGCGTCCGGCCGATTTCGCACAGGTGGCCGGTCTGGTGGTGAATGGCGTTGCATGGTGGAACACGGAAAAGCTGGTTGCCACACAGGTGGCCAACAACGGTCGCTTGCCGTTGGAGGCGTCCTATCAAAATGCACCGGGCGCGCCGCCCTCGTTGCTGCTGTCACAGATGGTGCACGGCAGGCAGAATCAGGTGACGCTGCAATGCTCGCCCGGGCAGGTCACGCTGACTGCCCGCTACGTCGTGGGTTCCGAGCGCACGGAGCTGCTGGCTGCGCGCGCCATGTATGCCTACTTCCAGGTGGGCGACCAGGCGTGGCAACAGCATCAGGGTGACCGCCCCCATGCGGATGGCGACGCATTGGTGTTCTCGCGCCAGATGCCGTTCACCCAGCTCACGCCGGTGTTACAGGCGATGTCACTGGGCATATGGTTCGAGATCACCGGTAGTCCGATTCGCGTGGGTTTCTGGGTTGCCCCGGCACAAGTCCAAAAACTCACACAACCCTTCTTGTCGGATTGCCAGGCCATGCAGCCTGGATATATACCCCCGAAGCCCTCCGATAGTCAGTCGCTGCAGACCAAACCTTCGTTCTGGAAACGGATGGTGGATAAGCTGCGGAACTGATCTTCCCGACACGAAAACGGCGCCCGATGATGGGCGCCGTTTTCGCTTTCGAAGAGTGCAGCCAAGCGTGGCCTTCTTTGACTTTTGCAGCCTGACGAAGATCGCCAAGCTCAATGGCACCCGTCAAACCGCTTCGAAGATGCCTGCCGCGCCCATGCCGGTGCCGATGCACATGGTCACCATGCCGTACTTCTGCTTGCGGCGGCGCAGGCCGTGCAGAAGGGTGGCGATGCGTACCGCGCCGGTGGCGCCGAGCGGGTGGCCCAGAGCGATGGCGCCGCCCAGCGGATTGACCTTGGCGGGGTCGAGCTTGAGGTCGCCCATCACGGCCAGGGCCTGCGCGGCGAAGGCTTCGTTGAGTTCGATCCAGTCGAGCTGGTCCTGCGTGATGCCGGTCTGCTTGAGCGCCTTCGGGATCGCTTCCTTGGGGCCGATGCCCATGATCTCGGGCTTGACGCCGGCCACGGAGAAGCCCACGAAGCGGGCCAGCGGCTGCAGGTTGTATTCCTTGATCGCCCTCTCACTGGCCAGCAGCACGGCGCCGGCGCCATCGGACATCTGCGAGGAATTGCCCGCGGTGACGGTGCCTCCGAACTGGCCGTTGCGGAACACGGTCTTGAGCTTGCCCAGCACCTCGGCCGTGGTCCCGGCACGCGGGCCTTCGTCGGCGGCGATGGTACGGCTGTCGGTGGCGATGCCGCGGGTGGCGAGGTCGGGGTAGCGGTCGTCGAGTTGGAAGGGACTGATCTCGTCGTTGAACTCGCCGGCTGCCTGCGCGGCCAGCGCGCGGCGGTGGCTTTCCACGGCGAAGGCGTCCTGCGCCTCGCGACTGACCTTCCACTGCTTGGCCACGTTCTCGGCGGTGATGCCCATGCCGTAGGCGATGCCGATGTGCTCGTTGCTGAAGATCGCGGGGTTCATCGCGATCTTGTGGCCCATCATCGGCACCATGCTCATGCTCTCGGTGCCGCCGGCGAGCATCAGGTCGTCTTCGCCGAGGCGGATGCGGTCGGCGGCCATCGCCACGGCCTGCAGGCCTGATGAGCAGAAGCGGTTGATGGTGACGCCGGGCACGGTGTCGGGCAGGCCGGCCAGCAGCACGCCGATGCGTGCCACGTTCATGCCTTGCTCGGCTTCCGGCATGGCGCAGCCGATGATGGCGTCGCCGATGCGGTGTGGATCGATGCCTGGCGCCTGTGCCATCACAGCCTTGATGACGTGGGCCAGCATGTCGTCGGGGCGGGTATTGCGGAATACGCCGCGCGGCGCCTTGCCGACCGGGGTACGGGTAGCGGCGACGATGTAGGCGTCTTGCACTTGCTTGCTCATGGTTCTTGCTCCGTGGCGTCGCGCAGAGGTGCGGCGACGCGCCTTGGTTTGTTTTGTTCGTCATTCCGGCGTAGGCCGGAATCCAGTTTCGACAGCGATCGGTTTCCGCCACTGGATCCCGGCCTGCGCCGGGATGACGTGCTTGTGAAGTCCGGTCAGTTCCTGAGCGGCTTGCCGGTGGTCATGGTGTGCGCGATGCGGGCCTGGGTCTTCTCGGTCTTGGCCAACTCCACGAAGTGCTTGCGCTCCAGTTCCAGCAGCCACTCCTCGTCCACCAGCGAACCGCGCTCCACGTTGCCGCCGCACAGGCAGTCGGCGATGCGGGTAGCGATGGCGATGTCGTGCTCGGAGGCGAAGTAGCCGGCCTGCAGGTTGGCCAGCGAGGCCTTGAAGGTGGCGGTGCCCACGTCGCCGGCGACCGGTACGGAACGCTGATACAGCGGCGGTCGGTAACCGGATTCGGCCAGGGACAGTGCGATCCTCTTCGCCACGTAGAGCAGTTCGTAGGCGTTGAACACGATGACGTCGCTGTCGCGCAGCAGGCCCATGTTCTTCGCCTCGATGGCACTGGGCGAGACCTTGGCCATCGCCACGGTTTCGAACACCTTCTTCAGCGACTCGAACGGATCGGCCGGATTGGCCTTGGCCGCGCGTACGGCCAGCTCATGCAGGCCGCCGCCGGCAGGCAGCAGGCCCACGCCGGCCTCGACCAGGCCGATGTAGCTTTCCAGCGCGGCCACAGTGCGCGCGGAGTGCATCTGGAACTCGCAGCCGCCGCCCAGTGCGAGCCCGCGCACGGCGGAGACCACCGGCACCAGCGCATGCTTGATGCGCATGCTGGTGCGCTGAAAGTTGGCGACCATCTGCTCGAAGTCGTCGAACTTGCCCGCCTGCAGCAGGCACAGTGCACCCTTCAGGTCCGCGCCGGCGGAGAACGGCTCGCCGTTCTGCCAGATCACCACGGCCCTGAGCTTTTCCTCGGCGACGCCGATGGCGTGCTGGATGCCGTCGAGCACCTGGTCGTTGACCGTGTGCATCTTGGTCTTGAACGAGATGATGCCGACGCCGTCGTCGCCCAGCGTCCACAGGCGCACGCCGTCGTTCTCCCACACCGTGCTGCCCTGGTCGAGCTTCTCGCCGAGGATGGGATCGGGGAACAGCTGGCGCTGGTAGATCGGGTGCGCGGAACGCGGCTTGTACTTGCCGTTGGCAGCCGACCAGGAGCCGTCCTTGCCGTGCACGCCGTCGCGGCCGTCCAGCACCCATGCGGGCAGAGGCGCGCTGCTCATGGCCTTGCCGGCGGCAATGTCTTCCTGCACCCACTGCGCCACCTGCTGCCAGCCGGCGGCCTGCCAGGTCTCGAACGGGCCAAGCTTCCAGCCGTAGCCCCAGCGAATGGCGAAGTCCACGTCGCGCGCGGTGTCGGCAATGTTGGCGAGATGGTAGGCGGTGTAGTGGAACAGGTCGCGGAAGGTGGCCCACAGGAACTGCGCCTGCTTGTCCTGCGAGGCGCGCAGCTTGGCGAATTTCTCGGCGGGGTTCTTGATCGCCAGGATGGCGGTGACTTCGTCCGAAGCCTTCTGCTCGGAGGCGCGGTAATCCTGTTTGGCGACGTCGAGCACCACGATGTCCTTGCCGGCCTTGCGGTAGAAGCCGGCGCCGTTCTTCTGGCCCAGCGCACCCTTTTCGATCAGCGCGGAGAGCCATGCGGGCGCCTTGAAGTAGGCATGCCACGGGTCGTCGGGCAGGGTGTCGGCCATGGTCTTGATGACATGCGCCATGGTGTCCAGGCCCACCACGTCGGCGGTTCGGTAGGTGGCGCTCTTCGGGCGGCCCACGGCGGGGCCGGTGAGCGCGTCCACCACGTCGAAGCCCAGGCCGAACTGTTCGGTATGGTGCATGGTGGCCAGCATCGAGAACACGCCGATGCGGTTGCCGATGAAGTTGGGCGTGTCGCGGGCGATCACCACGCCCTTGCCCACGGTAGTGACCAGGAAGGCCTCGAGGCCTTCGACCACCTTCGGGTCGGTGAGGCGGGTCGGGATCACTTCGACCAGGTGCATGTAGCGCGGCGGGTTGAAGAAATGCACGCCGCAGAAACAGTGGCGTATCTCCTCCGGCAGTGCCTCGGCGAGACCGTTGATTGACAGGCCCGAGGTGTTTGACGCCAGCACCGCGGTGGGCGAGACGTGTGGGGCGATCTTTTTGTAGAGATCCAGCTTCCAGTCCATCCGCTCGGCGATGGCTTCCACGATCAGGTCGCAGCCTTCCAGGAGGGCGAGATGCTGGTCGTAGTTGGCAGGGATGATGGCGGTGGCGAGGTTGGCGTCGGCCAGTGGGGCGGGGGAGAGCTTCTTCAGGTGTTCGATGGCCTTCAGCGCGATGCCGCTCTTGGGGCCTTCCTTCGCGGCAAGGTCGAAAAGCACGGTTTCGACGCCAGCGTTGGTCAGATGCGCGGCGATCTGCGCACCCATGACGCCGGCGCCGAGCACGGCCGCCTTGCGGATGCGCAGCGTCGGGGTGGTGGTGGATGAAGCGGTCATGGAAGTCTCCGGATGAAGGACAGCATGCGAAACGAAGTTGATCGAAGCGGTGGCGCGGTCGTGGCGGCGCGATAAGTCAGGTGGCGTTGAGTCCGGCGGCAGCGAAGCGGATCAGGTGCTGCACGGTCTGCTCGCGATGGGCGCGTTCGCTGACGTCGCTCTTGCGCTGGATGATGCCGAAGCCGGACATGGCATGAGTCAACGCGCCGGTCGCCAGGTCGATGCGCCAGTACAGTTCCTCCTTGCTCAGTCGCGGCAGCAGGCGGGCGAACTCGGCGGTGAACTGGCGCATCACATGCCCATAGTTCTCGGACAGGAATTTGCGCAGGCCGTCGTCGTGCTCCGCGAAGGCTCGCGCCAGCACGCGCATGAACAGCGAGCCTTCGTCCTCGTGCGACAGCTCCAGGGCGGGGCGGATGAAGGCATCGAGCACATCTTCCAACCGTGTGTCGGGTTTGCCTGCGACCTTGGCCAGTGCGGCGAGGCGCTGGGCGTTCAGCGCGTCCAGCCGGCGCCGGAACACCTGCTCGACCAGTTTTTCCTTGGAGCCGAAGTGGTAGTTGACCGCCGCGAGGTTGACCCCGGCGGCACTGGTCAACTGGCGCAGCGAGGCCCCATCGAAGCCACGTTGAGCGAACAGGGTCTCGGCGGCGCCGAGTATGCGTTCCTTGGTGGAGCCGGTGCGGTTCACGGGTCGGGTCAATCCACGTGGCCAAGGGAAGGATTCAAACGATCGTTTGAGCATACGCGTGCGGATTGGTCGGCGTCAAACCATGAGGGGCGCCGGCCCTACTTCGGCTTGCGAATGGAATAGAATCTGTCAAACTTCGCGTTCTAAACCCGCATTCCAAGTCGGTTTTGGCCATTCCTGGCGCGATGCCGGCTTCACATTTCGATCCCCTTTACCGGAGCACACCCATGGCGCTGGAGCGCACCCTTTCCATCATCAAGCCTGACGCCGTCGCCAAGAACGTGATCGGCGAGATCTACGCCCGTTTCGAAAAGGCCGGTCTCAAGGTTGTCGCCGCCAAGCAGAAGCAGCTGTCGCGCGCCGAAGCCGAAGGTTTCTATGCCGTGCACAAGGAGCGTCCGTTCTTCAAGGCGCTGGTGGATTTCATGATCTCCGGCCCGGTGATGATCCAGGTGCTGCAGGGCGAGAACGCCGTCCTCAAGAACCGCGAGCTGATGGGCGCCACCAATCCGAAGGAAGCCGCGCCCGGCACGATCCGCGCCGACTTCGCCGACTCCATCGACGCGAACGCCGTGCACGGTTCCGACGCTGCCGAGACGGCTGCAGTCGAGATCGCCTACTTCTTCGCTTCTACCGAAGTGCACGCGAGGTAATGCGTTCACCTTTAGAACGCAAAGATCAAGAAGCGGCCGTCCACGGCCGCACGAGTTAAACCAAAGCGTTCATCCGTGAACGCGAAAATCAAAAAGCGGCCATCCATGGCCGCACTCTGAAACAAGGACATGAACCAGGTAGCCGCCATTCCATCCGATCAGCCCGGCGCCGCCGGCAAGGTCAACCTGCTCGACTTCGATCGTCAGGGTCTGCGCGATTTCTTCGCGCAGCTTGGCGAGAAGCCGTATCGCGCCGAGCAGGTGATGAAGTGGATCTACCACCACCTCGAGTCCGATTTCGGCAACATGACCGACGTGGGCAAGGCGCTGCGCGCCAAGCTCGAGGCGAGCTGCCACGTCGGCCCTCCGCAGACCCTGGTGGACAAGGCTGCTGCCGACGGCACGCACAAGTGGTTGCTGGGCATGGACGGCCGCAACGCGGTGGAGGCGGTGTACATCCCCGAACCCACCCGCGGCACGCTGTGCGTCTCCTCGCAGATCGGTTGCGCGCTGAACTGCCAGTTCTGCTCCACCGGCGCGCAGGGTTTCAACCGCAACCTCGCCACCGCCGAGATCATCGGCCAGATGTGGGTGGCGGCGAAGCAGCTGGGCAACGTCACCCACCAGAACCGTCGCATCACCAATGTGGTGATGATGGGCATGGGTGAGCCGCTGGCGAACTTCGACAACGTGGTGCGGGCGATGAGCCTGATGCGCGATGACCTGGGCTTCGGCCTTGCATCCAAGCGTGTCACGCTGTCCACCGCCGGCATGGTGCCGATGATCGACAAGCTGTCGGAAGTCATCGACGTGTCGCTGGCGGTGTCGCTGCACGCGGCCAATGACGAGCTGCGCACCGAGCTGGTGCCGCTCAACAAGCGCTATCCGCTGGCCGAGCTCACTGCGGCCTGCCAGCGCTGGATCGCGCGCAAGCCACGCACCTCGATCACCTTCGAATATACCTTGATGAAGGGCGTGAACGATCAGCCGGAGCATGCGAAGCAGCTGATCCGCTTCATGCGCAAGCTGCCGACCTGCAAGGTCAACCTGATCCCGTTCAATCCCTTCCCGGGCACGCGCTTCGAGCGCTCCGATGCCGAAACCATCCGAGCGTTCCAGACCCAGTTGCTCAATGCCGGCATTCTCACCATGCTGCGTCGCACCCGCGGCGACGACATCGACGCCGCCTGCGGCCAGCTGGCCGGGCAAGTGAACGATCGCACCCGCCGCAGTGCGGGGATTCGCCAACGCGTGGAACAAGGGGAGGCGCATGCGCTGTAAATCGCTGGTTGGACTCAGCCTCATGCTGGCGCTGGCCGGCTGCGTGACAGTGCACAACGACGGCAACGGCCCCGGGCCGACCGACCATATCCCCAAGGCCAGCAAAGCCGATCAGCGCGAGGATGCAGCCCGTATCCATACCGACCTGGCCCAGCACTACCTGGCCGCGGGCAATCTGGAAGGGGCGCTGGACAAACTGAAGCTGGCGTTGCAGTTCGACCCGAACTACATCCCTGCTCACACCGTGATCGCGTTCGTCTACGAGAAGATCAACAAGCTCCCCGAGGCGGAGACCAATTACCGCCAAGCGGTTGCGCTCGCCCCGGACAAGGGCGATGTGAACAACAATCTGGGCCAGTTCTTGTGCAGCACCGGCAAGGAGCAGGAGTCCCTCGGCTATTTCAGGAAGGCCGTGGCCGACCCGTTCTACGCCACGCCGGATATGGCACTTACCAACGCCGGTATCTGCCAGTTGAAGATGGGTGATCAGGCCGGCGCAGAAGCGAGTTTTCGTGACGCAATCGCGCGAAATCCGGGCAATGGCGATGCACTTTTCCACCTTGCCGAAGTACTCTATACGCAAGGGGATGCATTTCGTGCCAGGGCTTTCATCCAGCGCTTCGATGCGTTGGGCAAGCCGACTGCGGCCTCCCTCAAGCTTGGTTACGATATCGAATCGCGCTTGGGCAATACGGATGCAGCCCAGTCTTATCTCGGGCGTTTGCAGGGCCAGTTCCCGGACTCGGAACAGGCCCGCGCCCTGAAAGCCACCGCCAGTCGTCCATGAACAACATGCAGCCTTCCCAGTCCGGCCAAGATCCGGCCGCGCCCGATCTGTTCGCCCAGCAGGATGGAAACACGGAAGCCAGCTTTGCAATGGTTGTGCAAGCCGACCCCGATGTCGCCTTCGGCAATCGCCTGCGCGCGGCGCGCGAAGCTCGCGGGCTTGAGCTGGGGGCTTGCGCGCATGCCTTGAGGTTGCCGCTGCGCATCCTCCGCAAGCTGGAGCATGGCGAGCACGACGGCATCGATTCGCGGGTCTACCTGGCCAGCTATATCGGCAAGTACAGCCAGTACCTGGGCATCGACGATACGGCGATCCAGGCCGAACTGGCGCGTGCCCACCATGTCGAGCCGGCACTTGTCGCCACCGGCGGCATTTCGCACTCGCGTTTCCTGTTCGACCGTTATGCCACCGCTGCCACCTATGTGGTGCTGACCCTGGTCATCGCGGTACCCACGGTCTGGTTTGGTGTGCGCAGCACGCTGGATCGCGACCTCAGCCACCTGACTCCGCTGGACGCCTCGCCGGTGGCCCAGCAGGACACGCAACAGGTTGCGGCGCCAGCCAAGTCGACTGCGCCGACCCTGGTGGCAAAAGCCCCTGATGCGCAACCTTCGGACGACCAGCCGCTGATGGCTTCGATGGCGCCGTTCCCGAGCATGGACAATGGCAGCTTGGCATCGCCGAAGGCCAGCGTACCGGCGCCAGCGGAGAGTGCAGGCGCCACGGCGGCTACCGTCGGTACGGGTGGCCACAGCATCACGCTGAGCCTGACTGCTGCCAGTTGGGTCGAGGTGGTCGGGCAGGATGGCTCGCGGCTGGAATACGGTCTGCTGCCCGCCGGAACCAGCAAGACATGGCGCAGCGACCAACCGCTGGATGTGCGCATCGGCAATGCCGATGGTGCGCAGATGAGCATCGACGGCCAACCCGTGGCACTCGATGCGTTGCGCCATGCCAACGTGGCGCATTTCCGCATGCAGATTGCTGCCGGCAAGGCTACTGCAGCCGTTCTCTGACGCGCGCTGCCGCGCCTGCGAACCATTCATTTCGGTTATGCTTGCCCATTCTTCGTCCGACTTCGGGCGAAGGGTGAAGGCGAGCCGTTTTCTCGCCTCCGGCCGGCGTGCGCATAGCGCGCGGCACCCACGAACGGTGAAGCATGGCATTCGACGCATACGACGATTACGAACAAAGCGAACGTGTCCAGAAATGGCTGCGCGAAAACGGTCTCTCCATCGCCGTTGGCATCGCGATCGGCCTGGTCGGCATTTTCGGTCTGCAGCAGTGGCGCAAGCACCAGGCCAATAGCGAGGCCGCTGCGGCCACGCTGTACCAGCAGGCCGATGTGGCGATCGCCAGCGGCAAGCCGGATGCTGCAACGGCCTTCGTCGACGAGTTGATGAAGGACTACGCCAAGTCGCCCTATGCACTGTTTGCGGTCAGCGACCGTGCGAAGCAGCAAGTGCAGGACAAGCAGTTCGACAAAGCCATCGTTTCGCTGCAGTGGGCTGCGGCGCATGCCGCCAGTCCGGCGCTGAAGTCGTTGGTGCAGTTGCGCATGGCTCGCGTGCAATTGGCCAAGGGCGACGGTCAGGCCGCTTTGGCCACGCTGGAAGCCATGCCGGCCGGCGATTACACCGGCCTGAATCAGGAACTCCGCGGCGACGCACTGGTCAAGTTGGGACGCGCCGACGACGCACGCAGGGCATACCAGGCGGCGATGGCGGCATTGGGTGAGGACGCGCCGCAACACGCCGTCCTGCAGATGAAAATCGACGATCTGGCCGTGGCCGGGAAGCAGGGTGCATGAAAGACGTGGTGAAGAAGAGCGCATGGCTGCTTGCTTTGGGTTCGCTGGCGCTGCTGGCTGGCTGTAATTCGTTCAAGAAGAAGAACATCGAGCCGCCGACCCCGCTGGACAAGCACTTCACGCCCACCGTACAGGTCAGCAAGGTCTGGACGGCGCGCATTGGCGATGGCGCCGGCATCAGCGGTGTGCGCCTGCGTCCGACCGTGGTTGACGGCGTGCTGTATGCGGTGAGCACCGACGGCAAGATTGCCGCGTTCGACGCCGCCAGCGGCAAGCAGCTGTGGGAAAAGACCACCAAGGTCAAGAAGGGCTGGTTCGGCTTCGGCGGCAAGAAAGGGAAGGCGATTCCCGACGGCTCCTATGCCGGCAGCCCTGCCGTGGCCGGCAACCTGCTCGCGGTGGGAACACTGGACGGGTATGTCTACGGCATGAACCCGAAGGACGGCAGCCCGTTGTGGTCGTCCGAGCTGGATTCCGAAGTGACCGCCGCACCGGCGATCAGCGGGGATCTGGTGATCGCGCGCACCCAGGACGGCCGCGTGTACGGCCTCGACGCCGCCACCGGCAAGCGCCGCTGGGTTTACGACCAGGGTACCGTGCCCTCGCTCAGCCTCCGCGGCTACGGTACGCCGCTGGCGGCGAACGGCGTGGTATTCATCGGTAGCGACGACGGCAAGCTGGTCGCGCTGCGCCAGGACAACGGCGAGAAGCTGTGGGAACAGCGGCTGGCCAATGGCGACGGTCGTACCGATATCGAGCGTCTCGACGACGCGGACGGCACGATCCTGCTCGATGGCAGCACGCTGTATGGTTCCGCCTATCATGGCGACCTCACCGCGATCGACGGCCCCAGCGGCCGCCCGCTGTGGTCGCACCCGTTCTCCACCTACACCTCGCTGAGCCTGGGAGGCAGTGCCCTCTATGGCGTGGACGACCAGGGCGAAGTGTGGGCATTCGACCGCAGCAGCGGCTCCGACATGTGGAAGGACGCCAAGCTCAAGTACCGCTGGCTCACTGGCCCCGCGGTGCAGGGCAACTATGTGGTGGTCGCTGACGCCTACGGTTTCGTGCATTGGTTGCAGACCAGCGACGGCGCACTGGCCGCGCGCATCCGCCTGTCCAAGAAGCCGATCCAGGCCCAGCCGCTGGTAGTGGGCGACACTGTGTACGTCGAGGATGTGAAGGGCCATATCGGCGCTTACCGCCTCGCTGCGCACTGATCGCCGGGAACCATGCGCTGTCATGCTGCCCGTCGTCGCCCTGGTCGGTCGCCCCAATGTCGGTAAATCGACCCTTTTCAACGCGCTGACGCGCAGCCGCGACGCCCTGGTGGCCGACCTGCCGGGCGTCACGCGCGATCGCCATTACGGTATCTGCCATCTCGTAGAAGAGCGACCATTTGTGGTGGTCGATACCGGCGGTCTTTCCGGCGTGGAAGAAGGCCTCGATGCGCTCACTGCGCAGCAGGTGCGCCTCGCCATCGACGAAGCGCAGGCGCTGGTGTTCGTGCTGGACGCGCGCGACGGCCTGCTGCCGCAGGATCGCACCATCCTCGACGAGCTGCGCCGTAGCGGCAAGCCCATCATCGCCGCGGTCAACAAGACCGACGGCCTCGACGAGCAGGCCGCGCTGGCCGAGTTCGCCGCCTTCGGCATCGCCGCCACGCTGCCGTTGTCCGCCGCGCACAACCGCGGCACCGATCGCCTGCTCGCCACGCTGCAGCCGCTGTTGCCGGAGGACACGGACGGGGAACTTGCGCCGGACGAGAGCGACAGCATCCGCGTCGCCATCGTCGGCCGACCGAACGCGGGCAAGTCCACCCTGATCAATCGCCTGCTCGGCGAAGACCGGCTGATCGTCTCCGACGTCGCCGGCACCACGCGCGACCCGATCCGCGTGCCGCTGGAGCGCGACGGCCGCAAGTACACCCTGATCGACACCGCCGGCGTCCGTCGCCGCGCGCGCGTCGAGGAAGCGGTGGAGAAGTTCAGCGTCATCAAGACCCTGCAGTCGATGGCCGCCGCGCAGGTCGTGGTGATGTTGATCGACGCGCGCGAAAACCTCGCGGACCAGGACCTCACCCTGATCGGCCACGCGCTGGACGAGGGCAGGGCACTGGTGATCGCGGTGAACAAGTGGGATGGCCTCGATGCCTACCAGCGCGAACGCTGCCAGGAAGCGCTGGCGCGCCGCCTGCAGTTCGTGGAGTGGGCGAAGCACGTCTACATCTCCGCCTTGCACGGCTCCGGTCTGCGCGAGCTGATGCGGGCCGTCGTGCGCGCGCATGCTTCCGCGACCAAGGAACTGAATTCGTCCGACCTCACCCGTTCGCTGGAAAAGGCCTACCAGAACTACCAGCCGCCGTTGGTGCGCGGGCATGCACCCAAGCTGCGCTTCGCCCATCCCGGCGGCAGCAATCCGCCGACTATCGTGATCCATGGCAGCCGCACCAAGCACATCGCGCCGGCCTACCAGCGCTACCTCGAAAACTTCTTCCGCAAGCGCTACAAGCTCGAAGGCACCTCGATCCGCATCGTGTTCCGCGAGGGCGAGAATCCCTATGCCGGCAAGAAGAACGTGCTCACTGAAGGCCAGATGCGCAAGCGCCAGCGCATGATCCGTGAGATGAAGAAGCGCAAGAAATAGGCCACTTCAATCGAACCGGCATCCATGGCACCCGCGCCGGTTGCAGGTCGCCACTTCGCGGAAAGCACGAACCCGCTTGGCCCGTTTGCTTCCTCTCCCCGCCGGGGTGAGGATTGAGGTGAGGGGTGGGTGCTCGCAAAAGCACACCATCGAAGCACGCTTCGTAGCTCCTTCATCGCCAGCCCGTCTCCTCACCCCGACCCTCTCCCCGCTGGGGAGAGGGGGACGGCGCGCTACACTTCGCACATGCCTCCCCATACCCATCGCGACACCTTGCTGGCCGAGCTCCGCGGTCGCATTCCCGAGCTGTCTCCTGCCGATGCGCTCGCGTGCCAGACGCAAGGCGCCTTGCTGGTCGACGTGCGCGAGGACGGCGAACGCGCCGCCGGCACGCCGGCGGATGCGCTGGGCTTGTCGCGTGGCTTCCTGGAACTGCGCATCGAGCAGGCCGAGCCGGATCGCGCACGTCCCATCCTCACTTTGTGCGGCAGCGGCGTGCGTTCGTTGCTGGCAGCGGAAACCCTGCAACGCATGGGCTATCGCGACGTGCGTTCTGTGGCCGGCGGCTTTGAGCGCTGGAAAAGTGAGGGCTTGCCCATCGTTACCGGGGCACTGGATGCCGATGCGGCCGAGCGGTATGCGCGCCAGTTGCGCCTGCCGCAAGTGGGCGAAGCGGGGCAGGCAAGGCTCGCGGAAGCGAAGGTCGTGCTGCTCGGCGCCGGCGGCCTGGGTGCGCCGGCGTCGCTGTATCTCGCCGCGGCTGGCGTGGGGCAACTCACGCTGATCGACGACGACCGCGTGGAGCGTTCCAACCTGCACCGGCAGGTGATCCACGCCGACGCGCGCGTGGGCATGGCCAAGACCGAATCGGCACGTATCGCGCTGAGTGCATTGAACCCGCGCGTGCGCATCCGGACATGCAACGAACGCCTGCATGTCGGCAACGTGGAACGTCTGCTCGAAGGCCACGATGTGCTGATCGATGGCGCCGACAATTTCCCCGCACGTTACCTGCTCGCCGCGGCTTCGCAGCGACTGAAGCTGCCGATGGTCTACGGCGCGGTGGAGCGCTTCACCGGCCAGGTCAGCGTGTTCGATCCGCGCCGGGCGGATTCGCCGTGCTACCGCTGCCTGTTTCCCGAGCCGCCGGCGGCGGCCGATGCGCCGAACTGCAGCGAAGCCGGCGTGCTCGGCGTGCTGCCCGGCATCGTGGGCCTGCTGCAGGCCACCGAGGCGCTCAAGCTGATCCTCGGGTTGGGCGACTCCCTGGTCGGCCGCCTGCTGTCCTTCGACGCGCTGGGCATGCGTTTCCGCGAGACGCGCCTGCCGCGTGATCCGGCTTGCCCGGGCTGCGGAGTGGGCGCATGTTTCACGGGTTACGAAGACATCGCCGCATTCTGCGCCGCGGCCGGCTGATCGAGGTCGGTCGGCACCAACCCGTAGACCACGGCATCTTCGGATTGCCCGTGCATCAACACGCGGCTTCTTGCAATACCTTCGCGCCTGGCGCCGATGCGCTCGGCACAGCGCTGGCTGGCGAGGTTGCCTGTGGCCGCGACAATCTCGATCCGCTGCAATCCCAGCGTTTCAAAGCCGAATACCGCAACAGCGCGTGCAGCGTGCGCGGCATACCCACGACCGTTGACGGAAGTGCGCATCCAGTAGCCGAGATTGCCGCGCATATTGCGTTCGTCCAACTGGTTGAGGCCAACACCACCCGCCAGCCGCCCGGTCGCGTCGAATACCGCGAAGGCGTACTGGCCGCCTGCATCCCAGCCCTGCTTGCAGGCGGCGATGCGCTGGCGCGCGGCGTCCAGGTCATAGTTCACGTGGCACCACTGCAGCCATCGCCCCACGCTGTCCAGCGACTCCCGGATGGCCTCGTGCAAGGCTTGCGCGTCATCGTCCCGCCAGGGACGCAAGGCGAGTGGCGGGATAGCGAGCTCCGCGGGTCCGGGGGGATTTTGTAAGGGCATGGGCAAAGTAGGTTTGTGCGGGTGGCGGACAGTCAGGATAATGTTGCGCTTTGCAAACAGAAAAGCCCCATGAGCGCACGCATCCTCGACGGCAAACGCATCGCGCAGGAACTGCTGGATCGGATCGGCAGGCGCGTCGCCGAGCGCAAGGCCCAGGGCCGTCCTGCACCCGGGCTGGCCGTGGTGCTCGTGGGCGACGACGCGGCGTCCTCGGTGTATGTGCGCAACAAGCGCAAGGCCTGCCATCAGGTGGGTTTCCGCTCGTTCGACTACGACCTTCCGGCCAGCACGACCCAGGAAGAACTGTTCGCGCTGATCGATCGGCTCAACGCCGATCCGGAGGTGCACGGCATCCTGGTGCAGTCGCCGTTGCCGGAGCACATCGACGAGGATGCGCTGGTCGACCGCATCGATCCGGCCAAGGACGTGGACGGCTTCCAGGCGGTGAACGTGGGGCGCCTCGCGCTGCGTCGCTTCGGCCTGCGTCCGTGCACGCCCAAGGGTGTGATGACCCTGCTTGGCCACACCGACCGACCGGTGCGCGGACAGCATGCCGTGGTTGTTGGCGTCTCCAACCACGTGGGCCGTCCGCTGGCGCTGGAGCTGCTGATTGCCGGCTGCACCACCACCTGCTGCCACAAGTTCACCCGCGACCTGGAAGGCCATGTGCGCCAGGCCGACATCGTGATCGTCGCCGTGGGCCGTCCGGGGCTGGTGAAGGGCGAATGGATCAAGCCTGGCGCCGTGGTGGTCGACGTCGGCATCAACCGCCTCGACGACGGTCGGCTGGTGGGCGACGTGGAATTCGCACCGGCCGCCGAACGTGCCAGCTGGATCACGCCGGTACCCGGCGGCGTCGGCCCGATGACCGTGGCCACGCTGATGGAAAACACGCTGGAAGCCGCCGAAGCGCGTTGAGATTCAGCTGCCGCGCTGGCGGCATGCTGCAGTGCCGCGTATAATCCTCTCTTTGCAGCGGGGCATACCATGCGCATTCTCGCCGAGGCTCTCACCTACGACGACGTCTTCCTCGTTCCGGGCCATTCCACCGTGCTGCCGCGCGACGTGGACACCTCCACCCGGTTCACCCGCAATCTGCGCCTGAACATCCCGATCGTCTCCGCGGCGATGGACACCGTGACCGAAGCGCGCCTCGCCATCACCATGGCGCAGCAGGGCGGCATAGGCATCATCCACAAGAACATGACGCTCGAGCAGCAGGCCGCCGAAGTGCGCCTGGTGAAGAAGTTCGAGGCGGGCGTGATCCGCAACCCCTTCAGCGTGAGCCCGGACACCTCGATCAGCGAGGTGCTCAAGCTCACCCGTGCGCACAACATCTCCGGCGTGCCGGTGGTGGAAGGCGAGAAGCTGGTCGGCATCGTCACCAGCCGCGACATGCGTTTCGAGCGCAAGCCCAACGACCCGGTGCGCAACATCATGACCCGCCAGGAGCGCCTGGTGACGGTGAAGGAAGGCGCCAGCCAGGACGAGGTGCTGCAGCTGCTGCACAAGCACCGCATCGAGAAGGTGCTGGTGGTCAACGACGACTTCCAACTGCGCGGCCTGATCACCGTGAAGGACATCCAGAAGGCGCGTGACAACCCGAATTCGGTCAAGGACCGCAACGAGGCGCTGCTGGTCGGCGCCGCGGTGGGCGTGGGCGGCGACACCGAGCGCCGGGTGGAGGCGCTGGTCGAGGCCGGCGTGGACGTGCTGGTGGTGGATACCGCCCACGGCCATTCGCAGGGCGTGATCGATCGCGTGGCCTGGGTGAAGAAGCAGTTCCCGCAGGTGCAGGTGGTGGCCGGCAACATCGTCACCGGCGACGCCGCGCTGATGTTGCGCGACGCCGGCGCCGATGCGGTGAAGGTGGGCGTGGGCCCCGGTTCGATCTGCACCACCCGCGTGGTGGCAGGCGTGGGCGTGCCGCAGATCACGGCCATCGACATGGTGGCCACGGCGCTGAAGGATTCCATTCCGTTGATCGCCGACGGCGGCATCCGCTATTCCGGCGACGTCCCCAAGGCGCTGGCTGCGGGCGCAAGCTCGGTCATGCTCGGCTCGATGTTCGCCGGCACCGAGGAATCGCCGGGCGAGGTGGAGCTGTTCCAGGGGCGTTCGTACAAGAGCTACCGCGGCATGGGCTCCATCGGCGCGATGCAGCTGGGCTCCAAGGACCGCTACTTCCAGGACAACGAAGCCGACGCCGACAAGCTGGTGCCCGAAGGCATCGAAGGCCGCGTGCCGTACCGCGGTTCGCTGCGCAACATTATCCACCAGCTGATCGGCGGCTTGCGTGCCTCGATGGGCTACCTCGGCGCTGCCACCATCGACGACGTGCGCAACAAGGCGCAGTTCGTGAAGGTGACTTCGGCCGGCGTGACCGAAGCGCATCCGCACGACATCCAGATCACCAAGGAAGCGCCGAACTACCGGCTGAATTCCTGACGAATGCGGGGGCGCTTGCGCTCCCTCTTGTCGTTCCGGCGCAGGCCGGAGTCCAGTGCCTCAGGTGCCACGAAAAAAGTCACTGGATCCCGGCCCTCGCCGGGATGACGGTCATGAAGACTTTCGCAGGTCAGAGCGTTGCGGCGTTCCGGCCTTTCTCTCTCGATTTCCGATCAACGCCGCCATGACCAACATCCATAGCGACAAAATCCTCATCCTCGACTTCGGTGCGCAGTACACGCAGCTGATCGCGCGTCGCGTGCGCGAGCTTGGCGTGTACTGCGAAATCTGGGCGTGGGATCACGACCCGGCCGAGATCGCCGCGTTCGGCGCCAAGGGCATCATCCTTTCCGGCGGCCCGGAATCCACCACGCTGCCAGATGCACCAAGCGCGCCGCAGGAAGTGTTCGACTCCGGTCTGCCCATCCTCGGCATCTGCTACGGCATGCAGACTTTGGCCGCGCAGTTGGGCGGCGCCACGGAAGCCGCCGACCAGCGCGAGTTCGGCCACGCGGAAGTGGACATCGTGGCGAAAAGCCGGCTGTTCGACGGTCTCTCCGATCACGGCGATGCGCACCGCCTCGACGTCTGGATGAGCCATGGCGACCACGTCAGCAAGGCGCCGCCGGGTTTTGCCATCACCGGCAGCACCGACCGCATTCCCGTCGCGGTGATGGAGGACGAGGCCCGTCGCTGGTACGGCGTGCAGTTCCATCCCGAAGTGACACACACGAAGCAGGGCAGCGCGCTGCTCAAGCGCTTCGTCACCGACATTTGCGGCTGCGCCACGCTGTGGACCGCGGCCAACATCATCGAAGACCAGATCGCCCGCGTGCGCGCGCAGGTGGGCAGCGACCACGTGTTGCTCGGCCTTTCCGGTGGCGTGGATTCCTCGGTGGTCGCCGCGCTGCTGCACCGCGCGATCGGCGAGCAGTTGACCTGCGTGTTCGTGGACACCGGCCTGTTGCGTTGGCAGGAGGGCGACCAGGTGATGGCCACGATGGCCGAGCACATGGGCGTCAAGGTCATCCGCGTCAATGCCGTCGAGCGCTATTTCAAGGCGCTGGAAGGCGTGGCCGACCCGGAAGCCAAGCGCAAGATCATCGGCCGCCTGTTCGTGGAGATCTTCGACGAGGAATCCGCCAAAGTCACCGCCGCCGGCCACGGCCAGGTGAAGTGGCTGGCACAAGGCACCATCTATCCCGACGTGATCGAGTCGGCCGGCAGCAAGACCGGCAAGGCCCACGTCATCAAGAGCCACCACAACGTGGGCGGCCTGCCCGAGCACATGAAGCTCAAGCTGATCGAGCCGCTGCGCGAACTGTTCAAGGACGAGGTGCGCCGCATCGGCGTGGAACTCGGCCTGCCGCGCGCGATGGTCTATCGCCATCCGTTCCCCGGCCCGGGCCTGGGCGTGCGCATCCTCGGCGAAGTGAAGCCGGAGTACGCCGAACTGCTGGCGCGCGCCGACGCCATCTTCATCGAAGAGCTGCGCGCCTGGGATCTCTACGACAAGACCAGCCAGGCCTTTGCCGTGTTCCTGCCGGTGAAATCGGTGGGCGTGGTGGGCGACGCGCGCGCCTACGAATGGGTGATCGCACTGCGCGCCGTGGAAACCATCGACTTCATGACCGCGCACTGGGCGCACCTGCCGTACGACTTCCTCGGCAAGGTCTCCAACCGCATCATCAACGAACTGCGCGGCGTTTCCCGCGTGGTCTACGACATCAGCGGCAAGCCGCCGGCGACCATCGAGTGGGAGTGAGTCTATTTATAGGTTCTGGCTTGCCCCCGAAAGCCGGCGCAGTGCCGGCTTTCTCGTGATCGTTTACCGTTTGCCCACATGACCGAAGAAACCCGCCAGCCTTTCACCGCCGAAGACGAGGCCCACATGCGCCGCGCGCTGCAGCTCGCCGCGCATGCCCGTGACGCCGAGGGCGAGGTGCCGGTAGGTGCGGTGCTGGTGCTGGGCGGCGAAATTGTCGGGCTGGGCTGGAACCGCAACATCACCTTGCACGATCCCACTGCCCATGCAGAGGTGATGGCTTTGCGCGCGGCCGGCGAAAGACTCGCCAACCACCGCGTTGTCGGCGCCACGCTCTATGTCACGCTGGAGCCATGCGCGATGTGCGCGATGGCCTTGATACACGCCCGCATCGGCCGTGTGGTCTACGCGGCTACCGACCCCAAGACCGGTGCCGCCGGCAGCGTGTTCGACACCCTGATCGATCCGCGCCACAACCACCGCCTCTCCGTGCAGGGTGGCCTGCTGGCCGAAGAGTCGTCGGCCATGTTGCGGGAATTCTTCAAAGCCCGGCGCTGAGCCGTTGCGCCTCGATGGTCAGGGCCGAGCCGTCGTTGGACTTCTGCACGACGGTGAATTGGCCCACGATCACCCTGCACTGAAGAAGCTCCGGCAGTCGTTCTTCCAGCGGCAAACCAGCTGACCAGGATGCGCATGTCAGCCCGCGGAAGCGGCGGCCCGCGACGGGTCCCGTTCAACCGGCGCCTTGCTTGCTTCCCGCGGCGTGCAAGGTTGGCGGTTCAGGCAACGTGGCGATGGCCGCGGACGGTGGTCCGGGCGACGCCAGCGGCACATGTGCATCATTTGCTGACACGGGCGGAACAGAAGGCGCCGGTGTCGGCGAAGCCGGAGTATCGCGGTTGGACTGCGGAGCGTTGTCCACCATGCCGCGTGAAAGCGCCTCGGCCTCGGCTTCCTTGGTCATCACGATGATGCTGATGCGCCGGTTGATCGGATCACTGGGGTTGGCCTTGTCCAGCGGTACCGAGGCGGCCAGGCCCACCACCCGGGTCACCTTGTCGTCCAGCATGCCGCCGGCGATCAGGGCCCGACGCGCGGCGTTGGCGCGGTCGGTGGACAGTTCCCAGTTGCTGTAGCCATTGTTGTTGTCGTAGGAGGCGTCGTCGGTGTGGCCGGTGATGCTGATGTGGTTGGGCACGCGGTTGATGAACTTGGCCAGTTCCGCCAGCAGCGTTTGCGTGTAGTCCCGCAGCCGCGCGCTACCCAGGTCGAACATCGGCCGGTTGAGCTTGTCCACGATCTGGATGCGCAGTCCCTCGGATGTGATGTCCAGCAGCAACTGGTCCTTGAACGGCGCCAGTGCCTGGCTCTTCTGGATCGCTGCGTTCAGTTCGTCTTTCAGTTCTTCCAGGTGGGCACGATCGAGTTCGCGGGCGCGCTTTTCGATCTCGTCCTTCGAGGGAGCGCCAACCGGACCGTTGTGTCTATCCTTGCCTGGGCCGTGCGAGAGATCCATCGCTCCGCCCAGTTGGATCAGGGAGTCGCTGGCGCCGCCGGGCCCGGCCTTGCCGGGTGGCGCCACCGTGGCAGTGCCTGGCGTGGCGCTGGGGTTGCGGAAATATTCGGAGATCGCGGCTTTCTGCTCGCGCGTGCCGACGCCGATGATCCACATCACCAGAAAGAACGCCATCATCGCGGTGACGAAGTCGGCGTAGGCGACCTTCCAGGCACCGCCATGGTGACCGTGGCCGCGCTTCTTCACCCGCTTGATGATGATTGGCGGGGCGGCGTCGCTCACGCGCCGGCTCCGGAATGCACCTTGCCGAGATGCTCCTCCAGGTCCTGGAAGTTCGGGCGAGCGTGCGCGGAGAGCACCTTGCGGGCGAACTCGACGGAGACCTTGGGGTTGTAGCCGCGCAGGTTGGCCATCAGGCCCACCTTCACGCATTCGAAGGCCTTGCCGTCCTCGCGCACGCGAGCCTCCATGGCTGCTGCCAACGGGCCGATGAAGCCGTAGCACAGCAGGATGCCCAGAAAGGTGCCGACCAGCGCGCCGGCGATGTGCTCGCCGATCTTGGAGGTATCGCCAGAGAGATTGGACATGGTGGTGACGATGCCGAGCACGGCCGCCACGATGCCGAAGCCCGGCAGCGCGTCGGCCATCTTCGAAACGGCCATCGCGGGTACCTCGGCCTCCATGTGGTGGGTCTCCACCTCGGCGTCGAGCAGCGACTCCAGCTCGATCGCCTCCATGTTTCCGCCAACGATCAGGCGCAGGCAGTCGGTGATGAATTCAACCATGTGCCGTTCGCCGAGCAGCCGCGGGTAGGCCGCAAACAGCGGGCTCGATTGCGGGTCCTCGATGTGCGCCTCCATGCCGAGCAGGCCTTCCTTGCGCATGGCGCTGAAGATGTCGTACAGCAGCGAAAGCAGGTCCACGAAATCCTGCCGGCGGTAGGCCGGCCCCTTGAACAGGGCCGCCATGTCGTGCAGCGCGGCCTTCACCACCTTGCTGGAGTTGGCGGTGAGAAAGGCGCCGATCGAGCCACCGAAGATGATCAGCAGTTCGTAAGGTTGCCACAGTGCCAACAGATGGCCATGCGACAGCACGTAGCCGCCCAGCACGCAACCGATGACGACCAACGATCCGACGAGAACCAGCATGTATGACTCCGAATAGCGCGCGCGTTGCTGCCATGCGTATCGGTCGTTGCGAGGGAAGCTTGAGCGCGGAACGCTCGACCGCGGACGGTACGCGTGCGTACCGTTCCGTGTCGATAGGCTTCTCCAAAGCGGATGCCACGTCGCGCCGACTGCCGAACCTAAGCCTGCAGGCCGGCTCGCCGATGCCGGCGCAGCCCGCCTCGGACGAAGGATCACACCTGCAGGCGGTCGTCCTTGCGCGCGACGAGGCTGTACAGGGCGGGCATCAGGAAGATGCTGATTGCCAGCCGCGTGAACAGGCCGCTGACGATCACCAGCGCGAACGGCTTTTGCGTGTCGGTGCCGACGCCGACCGCGATGGCGGCCGGCAACAGGCCCAGCGCGGCCACGAGCGCGGTCATCATGATCGGGCGCAGGCGCAGGATCGCTCCCTCGCGTATGGCCTCGTCGATCGGCGTGCCGCCCAGGCGCAACTCGTTGACGTAGGAGATATAGACCACTGCGGTCTGCACCGACACGCCGAACAGCGCCAGGAAGCCGATGCCGGATGACACGGAAAACGGCGTGTGCGTGAGCCATAGAGCGACGATGCCACCGACCGGCGCCGACAGCAGCACGCCGAGCACGGTGATCAGCGGGAACTTGAAGTTGCCGTACAGCGCGAACAGCAGCAGGAAGATGACGGCCAGCGTGAGCGGCAACACGATGTTGAGTTGCCGGTGCGAGGCCGTGTATTCCTTGTATTCGCCGCCCCAGTCGAGACGATAGCCCTGGGGCAGTTTCACCTGCTTCGTGACCTGCGCCATCGCATCCTCCACCGCGCCGGCGAGGTCGCGGCCCTGCACCGAGAACTGCACGCCGATATAGCGCGAATCGTTCTCGCGGTAGATGAAGGAGGCGCCGTTCTCGACCGTGATGTCGGCGAATTCCTTCAACGGGATCTGCTGGCCGCCCGGTGTCGCGACCGGGATGTCGCCGATCTGCTGCGGGTTGTTGCGGTACTGCGGGAGCAGGCGCACCACCAGGTCGAACTGCTTCTCGCCCTGTACCACCTCGGTGGCGACGTCGCCGCCGACCGCGGTATTGATCAGATTGTTGATGTCGTCGACGTTGATGCCGTAGCGCGCGGTCTTGGCGCGGTCGATCTTGATCGCGAGATTGGGCTGGCCCAGCTCGTGCACCAGCGTCACGTCGGTGATGCCGCGCACTTTCTCCATCACCGCCTTGATCTGCTTGCCCTTGGCCTGCAGCGTGCGCAGGTCCGACCCGTACACCTTCACCGCCAGCGCGCTCTTCAGCCCGGTCTCGGCCTCGTCCACCGCATCTTCGGCGGGCTGGGTGTAGTTGAACTGGATGCCAGGGAATTTCTGCAGCTTGGCGTCGATCGCGGCGATCAGCGCCTGCTTGTCGCGGTAGGCACCATGCCATTCCGAATACGGCTTCAGGCCGACGAAGAATTCGTCGTTGAAGAAGCCGGTGGAATCGGTGCCGTCATCGGGACGCGCCAGTTCCGATGCCACCGTGGTGACGACCGGGAAGGAGCGCAGAACTTCGCGGATCTGCGGCGAGATTTTCGCGGCCTCGTCGAACGAGATCGTGTAGGGCATCGTCGCGCGCACCCACAAGGCGCCTTCATCGAGCTGCGGCATGAATTCCGCGCCCATGAAAGGCACCAGCAGCAGAGACAGACCGAGCAGCGCGAGCGTGGCGATCGTGATGCGCCACGGATGCGCCAGGCACGTATCCAGCCATTTCGCATAGCGCGTCTTGATGGACTCGAAGATCGTGTTGCGGCGTTCGCGCACGCCCTTGCGCATGAACCACGCGCAGAGCACCGGCAGCAGGGTCAGCGTGACGATCAGGGAGCCGACGATCGCGAAGATCATGGTGTCGGCCATCGGCTTGAACAGCGTGCCGGACGGCCCGCTCAACACGTAGATCGGCAGGAAGCCGGCCACGATGACGCCCACCGCGTAGAACAGCGGGCGATCGACCTCGGCCGCCGCGTCGCGGATGACGCCGCCGATGTCCAGCGAAGTGCCCTGGCGCAGAGCGAGTTGGCGGTAGATGTTTTCCACCATCACCACCGCGGCATCCACCAGGATGCCGAAGTCCACCGCACCGATCGAGAGCAGGTTCGCCGAGGCGTTCTGCAGGTGCAGCCCGCAGAACGCGAACATCAGGGCCAGCGGGATCGTGACCGCGACGATCAGGCCGGCGCGCAAGTCGTACAGGAAGAACACTAGCACCGCGATCACCAGCAGCATCCCGACCAGCAGGTTGTGCCGCACCACTTCCTTGGTCTGCTGGATCAGGTCGGTGAGGTCGTAGAACGGATGGATCTTGACGTCTTTCGGCAGGATCTCGTCGTTGAGTTCCTTGGTCTTGGCCTCGACACGCTGCAGCACGTTCTGGGTCTTGGCCCCGGTCAGCGTCAGGATCACACCCTCGACCGCGTCGTCCTGGCCCATGTAGCCGAACTCGCCCAGGCGCGGTGCAATGCCGATCTCGACCTTGCCCACGTCCTTCACCAGCACGGGTGTGCCGTTGTGCACGGCCAGCACCACGTTGCCGATGTCCTCCAGCGTCACCATCCGCCCGAGTCCGCGCACGTAGAAGAACTGGCCGCCTTGCTGGTAGAAGCCGCCGCCGGCGTTGCTGTTGTTCGCGGTGAGCGAGGCTTCGATCTGCGTCACGCTGAGGCCCAGCGCAGCGACCTTCACCGGGTCGAGCAGCACCTGGTATTGCATGTTGCCGCCGCCGAACGCGGAATCGTCGGCGACGCCAGGCACCGACCGGTACTGCGGCGCGATCACCCAGTCTTCCAGGGTCTTCAGCTCCATCGGCGAGCGGTCGGAGCTCTGCAGCACGTAGCGGTAGACCAGGCCGGACGGCGGCGACATCGGCGAGAGCGATGGCGTGACGCCGCTGGGCAGGGTGATGCCAGGCAGGCGGTTGTACACCTGCTGTTGCGCGAAATAGTCGTCGACGCCGTTGGCATAGGTGAGCGTGACGTCCGACAGCCCGTAGAGCGAGATCGAGCGCTTGGTCACCAGGCCCGGGATCGCGTTCATTCCCAGTTCCACCGGCACCGAAATCAGGCGTTCGACTTCCTCCGCCGAATGGCCGGGCCACTGGGTAATGATTTCCGCCATGGGTGGCGACAGATCCGGATACGCATCCATCGGCAGGGAGTTGTAGGCCCAGATGCCGGCGACCGTGAGCGCGCACGACAGCAGCACGATGAGCAAGCGCTGCTGCAACGCGAAGGCGACGATGCGGTTGATGATCGAAGCGTCGCGCTTCGATGCGTCGGGGGGCGGGGCGGCGATCATTGGGTCTGGATGAAATTGAGGAAGATCGCGCCGTCCATGACCACCTTGTCGCCGGTATGGAGGCCTTGCGGGATCACGTAACGGTCGTCGATCCGCTCGCCCAGCGTAACGGGCATGCGTGCATAGCCGCCGTCCTGCGCGACCACGTAGACGAAGGGCAGGTTCTCGTCGTCGCGCAATACCGCCGATACGGGGACCAGGATGCCCGTCCGTGCGTCGCGCGACCGGATCCGCACCGAGACGTACATCTGCTGCTTCAATACACCGTCCGCATTGTCGACCGCGACGCGGGCGGTCGCCGAACGCGTATTCGGGTCGATCACCGAGCCGACGTTGGTGACCTTGCCGGCGACGGGTTTGTCGCCGTCGCCGATTTCGACCTCGGCGGGATCACCTACCTTCACCGCACCGAATTCGCGGTCGAACAGTTGGCCCATCACCCACATCTTCGAGGTATCGGCGATGGTGAAGCAGTCGGTGGTTCCCGCCGACAGCAATTGCCCAGGCGTGATCGACTTGACGACGACGGTGCCAGCGATCGGGGCGCGGATCACGCCGGAGCCGCCTGTGACCGGCCGGCCGGCCTGGATGTCGGCGATGGTTTTCGGGTCGACGTGCAAGCCGACCAGCACCTGCAACGCCGCATCGCGGTCGGAATCGGCACCAGCCGCGTCGGATTGCGCCTGCGCGTATTCGCGCTGCGACACCGCCTGGTGTGCGTAGAGGTCGCGGTCGGTCGAGGCGATCTGGTCGGCCGCCTTGGCCGCGGCCAGGTTCTTGCGGTACGTGTCTATCGCGGCGGCGAAGTCGGGCGAATCCACGAGGGCCAGCGCCTCTCCCTGCTTCACCGTCTGGCCCAGCGTCACCAGCAGTTTCGCGACCGGCCCCGAGATCGGCGCGAGCACGTCGGTCGAGCGGTTGTGGTCGAAATCCACCATGCCGGTGGTGTTGATCACGGTCTGGTAGGACGAGGGTTCGACCGTGTACAGATGGATGCTCTGCTGCTGCGCCTGGGTCAGGGTGACGTTCTGCGGCGTCGTCGCAGCGGACTCCGGTTCGCCCGTATTGGACGAGCAGGCGCCAAGTGCGACAGCCGCGAGCAGGACCGCGAGCGCAGCGCCATGGCGCATGGAGGCAGGGAAGGGCGAGGCAGGTTTATTCATCGTCACTGCGTGCTCAGATCGGAGTGGTGCCACCAGCCGCCACCCAGCGCCTGGTACAGCGCGGCCGTGTCGGCGAAGCGATTGGCCTGGGCTTGCACGAGGGTGATTCGTGCCTGCTGCCAGGTTTGTTCGGCGGTCAGCCATTGCAGGTTGCTGGCATAACCGGCCTTGAGTTGGTGCTCGGTGAGGTCCAGCGTCAGCTTCGCGGCCTGCTCGGCCTTTGCCGCGGATTGCAGCGCCTTCGCGTCCTGATCGAGTGCGACCAGCGTGTCGGCGACGTTCTGGAACGCCGCAAGCACGGTGCTGCGGTATTGCTCGTCGGCCTCGACAAAGGCGGCCTTCGCCGCGCGCTGCTGGTGCAACAGGGTGCCGCCCTCGAAGATCGGTGCGGTGATGCCTGCCGCCATGTCCCAGAAGCCGGTGCCCCCGGTGAACAGTTTGGAAAACTCCAGCGAGGTGCTGCCGGTGTCGGCGGTGAGCGTGAGGTTAGGCAACCGCGCAGCCGTGGCCACGCCGACCTCGGCGCTGGCGGCATGCAGGTTGGCCTGCGCCTGGCGCACGTCCGGCCGTTGCGCCACCAGGGCCGAAGGCAGGGAGAGCGGCAGAGCCTCGGGCAGGTGCAGGCTGTCCAGCGTGATCTGGTCGCCGGCTGCCTGCGACGGGAAGCGGCCCGCCAGCACCGCAAGCAGGTCGCGTTGTTGCGCCAGTTGCTTCTCCAGTGGCGGCAGTGTTGCCTCGGTCTGCGCCAGTTGGGATTCCTGCGCGGCCAGATCGACCCGGCTCGCGTAACCCTTGGCGAACTGGTAGCGCAGGATGTCGAGCATCTTCGTGTTCTCGTCGACCAATTGCCGCGTGGCGTCGATCTGCGCCTGCAGTGCGGCCAACTGGATCGCCGCCACCGCTACGTTCGAGGCCAGCGTGTTCCAGGCCGCGATCATCTGGAAGCGTGCGGACTGCTCCTGCGCCTTGAGCGACTCGACCGAGCGCCGGTTCGCGCCGAACACGTCGGGCGTGTAGGAAATCGAGAGCTGCGGCGTGTACAGGTTGTACAGGAAGGCATTGGAATCCGGCACGGGAGCCAGCGAACCGGCCTGGCGCTGGCGGCTGGCCGACAGGTTCGCCGACACGCTGGGGAAGAATGCGCCGCGTTGCGCCAGCATGTTCTCGTGCGCCACGCGCAGGGCTGCCTGCGCGGCCTTCAGGTCCGGGTTGTGCGCCAGCGCCTGCTTGATCAGCGCGTCGAGTGGCGCGCAATGGAACAGCGTCCACCAGTCGCCGGGAATGTCCGCGCCCGAATCGAAATGCTGGGCCGAGCCGGCTGCCACGCCTGGCGTGGCAGCCGTCGCCGCAACGGGATGCGGGGTGTAGCTGCTGACGGCAGGTGGCGCAGGCGCCTTGAAATTCGGGCCCACCGCGCAAGCCGCAAGCAGCATGGCGGCGGCCGGCACGGTGAATCGCAGGGCTTGCGCCACGGGGATGCGGACAAACGGCAAGGCAACCATGGCGAACCCGTACTCTCCTCATGCATTGTTCTGCCAAGCGGCATGGCCGCTTGAACCTGGCGAAAGACGAACTCCGCGTCCCCTCATGCTTCGACTCTGGACGCCGCCGCCGCGCGGACATCGCTTGGATGCATTGCGTGCGGCAGAAAGCTCAGGACCGGATCAAGAGGTGCAAGCTCCCGGCGCTGCTTGTCGCAGGCACCTCGAGCGAGCACAAGTCGCTGAAGATATTCCCTCATGGCAGGCGCGGCAACGATGAATTTTCTTGCGGTGGGGCCATCGCGATGGGGTGCGTATCCAACCGTCCTTTCCTGTCCATTCTTTCGAGCTTGCGGCGCGGACGTTTGTGTCATTGCAAGGAACAAGGTGGTTTCGGATGCCTACCGGCGTCAGGTTTTCTTCTCTTTGCTGGCCCATGCCGTCGCGGGCGCGATGGCGAACGGCGAGGCTGGCCGATGGGTCGAGAGCAGGATGCCCTGACCAAAGAGAAGCAAGCCGGAGAAGCGGCCTGGCTCAAGCCGCCGGGACTGCCGGTGCGTTGTGTCGCGGATTTGGGGAGTGCTTTCGCCCGTGCGACAGACGATGCGCTGCGCCGTGTCTGGGAACCGGGGGGACGTAAAGGCGCGATTGAAGCAAACGGCGCTGGCGGAGGCTAAGCTGCTCTCGGTGTCCGGCCAAAGGGGTAAAGATGTCAACGAACGAGGTTGCCGCACCCAGGTTGCAGGCGATGGGGATACTGGCCACCGCCGCGATGCTTGCTCTGCTGTACTTCGGGCGCGAAGTGCTGGTTCCCGTGATGCTTGCCTTGTTTCTCGGCGCGCTGCTGAACCCCTGGGTGCGGCTTGGCTTGAGGCTTGGGCTCGGGCATGGCCTCTCCGTCCTTCTGGTGGTGCTCGTCACCTTGGGCATCACGCTCGGGATGGCTCTCGTGCTCGGTTCGCAGGCGACGCACCTGGCGCGAAGCCTGCCGCAGTATCAGTCCACCATCCACGCCAAGTTGCAAACCCTGCGTGGCCTGACGGTAGACCGTTTCGAAAGCATGCAAGGCGAATTGGGCCGCGTCATCGAGCCGGCGACCTTGCCTGCCGGACCGGAGCAGACTGCTGCCGTCGCGACAGTCCCCAGTCCAGCGGTCGTCCCTTCCGATGCATCGGCCGCCATTCCGGGTACGTCGCTGACCATGCTTTCGCACCTGCTGACGGTGGCATGGGTGCCGTTGCAGACGGGCGGCATCGTGCTGGTGGTTCTGGCGTTCGTCCTGCTGGAACACGAATCCTTGCGCGACCGCTTCATCCGCCTGGCCGGGGGCGCCGACCTGCGCGCCACCACCATGGCGATCAACGATGCGGCGGAGCGCCTTTCCCGCTTCTTCATATCGACGTTCTCGGTGAATACGGCCGTCGGCGTGGCGATCGGGGCCGGCCTGTGGTGGATCGGCTTGCCCAATGCGCTGCTTTGGGGGGCGCTGGCGGCGATATTCCGGTTTGTGCCTTATGTGGGCGTGTGGCTGGTGGCCGGATTGACGGTGCTGTTTGCCGCCGCCGTGGTGCCGGGCTGGTCGCTGGTGGCGATGACGGCGATCCTGTTCGCCGTCGTGGAACTGATCGTGTCGCAAGTGATCGAGCCGCTGCTCTACGGACACACCACGGGACTGTCGCCGCTGGCGGTGGTGGTCGCCGCGATTTTCTGGAGCTGGTTGTGGGGGCCGATCGGTCTGGTGATGTCCACGCCATTGACCTTGTGCCTGGTGGCGGCAGGCCGGCACGTGAAAGCCCTGGATCTGTTGACCATCCTGCTGGGCGACGCGCCTGCGTTGACGATGCCGCAGCGGCTCTACCAGAGGGCGCTTTCCGGCGACGCCCAGGAAATCCTGGACGAGGCACGCCGCTATCTCAGGAGCAGAACCTTCGGTGCCTACTGCGACGCCATCGTGCTGCCGGCCCTGCAGTTCGGTCGCATGGACCTCGAACGCGGGGTGATTCGCGCCGAGCAGCTGAGGATCCTGCGCGAAACCATCGTGGCGGTGATCGAGACGCTGAGCGGGGAAGGGCGGACGCGGTCATGGCGCCGGCGTCGCCCGGGTGTCCTCAACGAGGCGAATATCGGGCGCCAGCTCCGGCAACGCCGCGAGGAGACGCATGGGCGCTGGCAGGGCTCGCTGGCGGTGCCCGCCGGTTCGATCGCGATTTGCATGGGGATGGGAACAGCTTACGACGACCTGACCACGGAGTTGCTGACGCGCGTGTTGCGCGGATTGCGTGTCGATGCGCGCCATCTGGCAATCGACGATCTGCAGAACTTCGACGACGAGCCGCACCCGGATCTCACCCCCGGTGCGGTCGCGTTGATCTATCTGGTCGATACCGGAACCGAGGCGATGCGCGAGCGCGTGGATGCGCTTGCCGCGAGACTGCACCAGCGCATGCCCGGGGCTCGCATCATTGTCCTGTGCCTCCCCGGGTTGCTGGCCCCGAACCCGCTCGACTTGTCCGAATGCCCGCATGTCGATGCCGTGACCGGTTTGCTGGAAGAGGCGGCGCAGTACGCTCTTCCGGTCGCAACGAAGACCGGCGTCCAAAACGTGGCTTGAAGCGGCGACGAGGCGCCTTCTCCGGAGCAGGTCCCGGGCGTGAGATCCAACCGCCCGGTTCGGAAATCTTGCAAGGAGCCGACGGGAAATCCTGAAGGCGCCAGAGGCGACAGAGAAGCCCAATGGCCAATCGGAAAGATGGCTGGGCAGCCGATCCACGTTTTGATGCGAAATAGCCGAGATTTTTCCGGGCAGCTTGTCGAATTCCGGCCGCGCCGTTCGTCGCTATGGCAAAGGTTGGTTACCCGTCCGGTCGATGCCCTGTCAGGAGACGAAAATGCCGCAATATCTGATCTCTACCTACATTCCCGATGACTTCGATCCGTCGCTTGTCACCAAAGAGACCATCGATGCCATCCACGCGCTCAATCGGGAAATGATTGCGGCTGGCGTCAGGAAGTTCGCGTGCGGCCTGAGCCCGAAGGCCGTAACAATCCGATCGCAGCCCGACGGTGAAGTGGTCGTCACCGATGGACCGTATGCGGAGGCGAAAGAGTTCGTGGGAGGTCTTTCGATACTGGAAACCGAGAGTCTGGACGACGTGCTGGCGTGGGTGCGCAAAGGCGCCAAGGTGATTCCTGGCGTGGCCGAGGTGCGGGAAATCTTCTTCAATCCGGCTCCCGCGGAAAGTTGAGCGACAACGTCGGCAGCAGGCGCACTTTGCGTGAAAAATCGGGCGTCGGCGCGTTTCTGCGCGGAATGGTCGATCTTCGGAAGCGGGTACTGTGCAAGAACAAGATCGGCGCAACGGCTGTCACGGACTTCGCACTGCTAGCAAGGCCCGACGCCCTCTTCCGCACGTTGGAAAGAAGATTTTGAACGGACTCCTGGAACAAGGGCGGGGCGGCATGGACGGAGAGAACGCCTCAGTCATGGACTGAACTCAAGGTCCTGGCGCCAGCCTTACGCGCACCCAAGAACTGAGGCCGGTGCTTCCACGACCAAGGCGCTTTCTCTCCCATGCGGAGACGAGAAAACGCCTATGCGACGTGGCTGTCCGTTGGCATCACGTTACGACTGGAGCTCCGCCTTCAGTGCGGCTGCCTGCCTCGGGTACCACGGGCCGTTGGCAGCCAGCACGTCGCTGGCGAGCTTCCTGGCCTCGGCATCCTTGTGCAGTGCCTTGAGCGCGCGTACCTGCTGCAAGGTTACGGCCAGGCGGTTGGCACCGTAGGACTTGTCCGCCGCCTTGTTCAAATAGGGCAGCGCTTCCGCCGGGTTGCCGCCATCCAGCAGGCTGCGGCCATAGCGGTAGGCGTAGACGTAATCGTCGGGATAGGCGGCGATCAGCTGCCGCTGCACGGCATCCAGTTCGTCCTTGCGTCCGGCGCGAACGAGATAGGCACGCAGGTTGTCGGCCTGGTTGCGATCGCTGGCGAGGTTGGTGCCGAGGTGCTGGCGGGTGAGTGCGATGGCGCGGTCGAGCACGGCCTTTTCGGCGGCGCTGTCGCCCAGCAGCTTGTCGACGTCGGCGCTGGTGAGCACGGCGCTGCGCTGGTCGGCGCAGGCGGGTGAAGGGACCAGCACCTGGGTGTTGACGTAATCGTCCAGTGCCGCGCGCTGCGGTGCCAACAGCGCCTTGCGCCTGGCCTCGGGGAGCTTGGCGCTGGCTTCGAGCAGGTTGTCCAGCACATAGGGACGCTGGCAGCCGATATTCTGCGCCAGCACTTTCTGCGCGCTGCGTATCACGGCCGGGTCGTTGTTGGCGTCGCTTGCCTTGAGCAGGGTGAGCTGGTCGAGCGCCAGCGTGACGCGGGGCTGCTTGCGCGCGGCTTTTTGCGTGGCGGCCGGCAGGCTGGCGAACCAGCCCAGGCCTGCCACGCCGTCGTTGCGGGCCTGGTAAGCCTCCAGTGCGTTGGCGACGTCATCGACGGAACCCTGCCTGGCCTGCTTCTCGAAGTCCTGCAGCGTATCGCCGTGCGCAAGGATGGCGTCGATGCGTGCGTAGAACTTGTCGCGCGGCTGTTCTGCCGCGATGCGGCCAAGCTCGTTGCCGTTGGCATCGAGCACCACGTAGCTGGGCAGGAAGCTGATGTTGAGCTTCTTCATCCAGAGTTGCGCATCAGGCGAATCGGCATCGGATTCCACCACGATGGCTTTGTGCTTCACCGCATTCCATTCCGGCCCGGTCAGCACGTGACTGGCCATGTAGTAGCAGGAGTAGCACCACACCGCGGAGAAATCGACCAGGACCGGACGATGCTGCTGCGCGGCTTCCTTGAGTGCCTCGGCGACGGTGGCGGGCGCTTGTTCGTCGGCCGCGTGGGCCAGCACCGGAGCCAGCAGTACGAAGGAGAACGCCAGCGTCGCCTGGCGGAGCAAGCTTGGGAAGCGCATGGGAATGGCCTTGCGGGTGGTGGCGTCAGAAATCATAGGTGGCGCTCAGGCGTGCGAAGCGGGGCTGCTGGCGTACCACGGCCGAACCATACAGCGGGTCAGGGGTGTTCGGCGAAATCTGGTAGTACGGATAGGCGTTGAGTATGGCCTGCGAATTGAACAGGTTGAACACGCTCAGCGACAGGCTGAGCTTGTGGTCGGCGAAGGCCGGGCGATACGTGACCCCCACGTCCACCTGCTTGTTCCACGGCAGGCGGTGCGTACCCGGCGGCGAGGGCTGGCCGCCGCACCAGTGGTAATAGCTGCCGTAGCCGTCCGGGTCGGTCTGGTTCGGGCCGTAGAAGCCCAGGCAGTTGCGCGGGTTGCCCGACACCAGCGACAGGTTGCCCGACACCAGCCATTCCGGCGTGAACTGGTAGTAGCCGAACAGCTTGATCTGGTGCCTGTGGTCGTTGCTCTGCGCGCCGTTGCTGTAGGACATCAGTTCCGGGAAATCCCAGTCGATGCTGGTGGACGCCGCGGTCTGCTGGATGTCCGAGCGCAGTTGGCCCTCGGTGTCGCCGTAGCTGTGCGAGAGCACGTAGTCGATCTTGCCGTACCAGTGGCCGTCGAACGGATGCTCCAGGAAGGTTTCCAGTGCGTCGTACTGGCGCTTGAGCTGCGGGAAGCCGAACTCGGCATTGGACAGCGTGACGCTGCGATAGGCGCCGCTGGTATCCACCACGGTGAAGGTATTGGCGCGCCCCGGGTTGATCAGATAGCAGCTGTTGGTGGCGCTGACGTCGTAGCCCAGCGCCGCGGCCTTGGCCTCGATGGTGGCCACGTCGCAGTAGTCGTCGATGCCGTTGCGCAGCACGCGCCGGGTGAGCTTGGCACCGTAGGTCCACGCCTCGCCGAGGGTCTTGTTGAAGCCGAGGATGAATTCGTCCTGGTACTCCGACTTGATGTTCTGCGCCGTCACCGTCTTCGGGTCGGGCAGCACGCCGTAGGTGTTGTTGGGCGACACCGGATTGGAGAACGCGGTGACGCCGGTGGGCGTTCCGTCGGCGGCGATGCCGCTGTAGGTGAAGTATTGCTGGGTCGCCACATAGGCGCCCGCGGCGTTCAACGCGGGATTGAGCGGTAGCCCCAGGTAGTAGCGGCCGGCGTTGCCGTAGACCTTGAAGCTGGCATCGCCGTTCACGTCCCAGCTGAAGCCCAGGCGCGGCGCCCATTGCGCGCTGCGCTGGCGGATGTAGGGCTGGCCATCGGCGTTGTAGTCGGTGAACTGGTCGTTGCGCAGGCCCAGCGAGAGCAGCCAGCGGTCGTTGAGCTGCCACTTGTCCTCGATGTACTGCGCGCGCTGTGCCGAGCGCACGCTGGCGATGGAGCTGTCGACATACTTGATGGCGTAATAGCCCGACGCACCGCCCGGGTAATTGGCCGGCGCGCCCACGCCGAGATTGGGGATCAGCGCGACGGTGGGTGTCGTGGTGTAGGCGTAGTCCCAGTAATAGCCGGGCCCGGAGGTCTGGCTGCCCTGGTCGATGGCGCGCGAGTTTTGGTTGTCGATGCCGACCGACAGCGTATGCGGGCCCAACTGGTAGCTCAGGTCGATGCGCAGGTTATTGGTGGTGTCGTGGCGGTTCGGGTTGTACAGCGAGGAAGTGACCTGGCTGTTGCCGATGGGCGATCCACCGCCGAGGTAGGCCGGGTTCTGGTTCTGCGTGCCGGTGACGTAGGTGAGGTCGCTGTCGTAGTTGCCCGGCACGTCGTAGTTGGCCAGGTTCATCTTGCCGTACAGCGCCGAAAAGGTGAGGTCGTCGGTGACGTAGCTGGTGAACTTGGCGGTGTACAGGTTGCCGCCGGTCTTGGTGTTGTCCGCGTCGTTGATGAAGCTGCCGCGCGCCAGCGTGCTGTAGTCGTAGTTGTAGATGCTGCCGGAGGTCTCGTCCTTGTTGGACGCGGCGGTCACTTCCAGGATGTTGCTGTCGGTGAGGTTCCAGTCCAGCTTGGCGTACCACTTCGGCAGATCGTAGTGGTAGCTCACGTAGGGCGAGGCGCTGCTCACGTTGTTCACCGTGTCGCCTTCCTGCCTCGATGCTTCGGCGGCCAGGAACAGGAACAGCTTGTCCTTGATCAACGGGCCGCCGAGGTAGGCGTCGTAGGTGGTGGTCCATTCGCGGTTCTTGCTGTTCGGGTCGTACAGGCTGCCGGCGATGGGCGAGGCGGGCAGGCCGTTGGTGTAGTAGGTGTTGGTGCCATTGGCCTGGGCGAACTCCGGCTGCCACAGCACCTGCGCGCCGAAATGCCACTCGTCGGTGCCGCGCTTGCCGACCACGTTGATCACGCCGCCGTCCGACCGCCCGTACTGCGCGCTATAGCCGCCGGTATAGATCTCCTGTTGTTCGATGGCGCCGTAGGGCAGGGTGAGGCCGCCCAGCCCGCGTTGCGGTTCGGTGGTGTTGAAGCCGTTGATGTAATACGCGTTCTCGCTGGCCGACGAGCCGCCGAAGGTCGCCAGCGACTGGCCGGTGGGGCCGGTGTAGCCGCCGCTGTTGTTGACCACGCCGGGCGCCAGCAGGGCGATGGCCTCGGCCGAACGGGCCAGCGGCAGGCTGGCCAGTTCCTGCGATGTGATGACGGTGCGCGAGTCCACGGTGGTCACGTCGATGGCGGGCGTGGCATTGGCCGTGACGTTGACCGCGCCGAGGTTCTTGGCCGCCTCGAACGAAACATCGGTGCCTGCACCCACGCGCAGTGAAATGTCATTGCGCGTGTCCACGACGTTGCCGCCACGCAGCAGCGACACCGCATAGGTGCCCAGGGGGAGTTCCGTCGCGTTGTAATGGCCATGGCTGTCCACCGTCACGGTGCGGCTGATGCCGGTGCTGCTCTTGATCAGGACGCTGTCGCCGCGGGCATCGGGCACCTGGCCGAAGATGCTGCCGGTGGTGGACTGGCCCAGTACGGGCGCGGCATTGAGCGCGAGCAGGGTGGCCACGGCAAGGGCGCCAAGACGAAGTCGGGGAAGGCTGGAGCGATTCAAGGGCTGATTTCTCTCGAGGGGACGGGACGTGGGGGCCGCCCGGCGCATCCATGCGCAGGGTGCAGGCTGGGATTGGCAATGCATGACCCCATGCCAGGAAGAGGGGAGGGAGCCGTTCCTGGCGGCCTGCCGGCTTGCCTCGCGTCACGTCGCGAGGTGCCGGGCTGGATGTCGATGTAATCGCATCTTTGAATCGGTTTAAAGACCGGATGGCATGAAGATTCGGGTCGTTCATATAGCCATTGGTTATAGGGCGCCTGCCGTTTGCCAGGCGATGGGATGGACGTCCAAACGCCAAGTCACCCATCCAAGTCACCCATCCTGGACGAGCATTCGCATGTCCGGTCACGAAGAGAATCGGGACGGACGGATACCTTTTGCGGAACAGCCTGGCGAGCTGTCATCCGTTCTTGTCCGACAGCGCCACCTCGGGATCAAGGAGGTCAACGGGATACCGTAACCATCCGGTGTCGACGTGGAATGAGGTGGACGTGGGCGGAAGGGGACTCGCAATTCGTCACGGCGAGGTGTACAAATGTACACCATGTCCCCCGAACCCTCCAGACGCCATCAGATCCTCGCCTTTATCCAGCGCCGGATCGCTGCCGGGCAGCCGCCCAGCCTCGCGGAGATCGCCGAAACGTTCGGATTCGCCTCGCGCAACGCCGCGCAGAAACACGTGCTGGCGCTGGCCGAAGCCGGATTGATCGAGCTGGTGCCGAATCAGAAGCGCGGTATCCGCCTGCCTGGGGCGGGGCGGCCGGACGTGGTGGCACTGCCGATCCTGGGCCGCGTCGCCGCGGGTGCCCCGATCGGACCGGACCTCGGCCAAGACCAGGAACTCTGGCTGGATGGACGCCTGTTCGCCCGTCGCCCGGATTACCTGCTTCGGGTGCAGGGTGATTCGATGATCGACGATGGCATCTTCGATGGCGACCTCGTCGGCGTGCACCGCACGCCGGAAGCCCGGGACGGGCAGGTCGTCGTCGCCCGCGTCGATGGCGAAATGACGATCAAGCGCCTGCAGCGCAAGCGCGACGGTATCCGGCTGTTGCCGCGCAACCCGGCCTATGCACCCATCGTGGTCTCGCCCAGCCAGGACTTCGCGATCGAAGGCATCTACTGCGGCCTGGTGCGTCGGGGCTGACATGGCGGGTATTGCCGCGCTCGAATCCCTGTTGGCCACGCAGACCCTGTGGCATGCCGGTCGCGCCACGGCCGGCACCGCGGGTGGCGAGTCTACCGGCCATGCGAATCTCGACGTGCTGTTGCCGCAACGCGGGTGGCCGCGGCGCGCGCTCACCGAGTTGCTGCTGCCGGCCGACGGCGTCGGCGAGCTGTCGCTGCTGCTGCCCACGCTGGCGCGCTTCACCCGGGCCGGCGCCACAGTCGTCCTGGTCGCGCCGCCGTATCTGCCCTATGCCCCGGCTTGGCAGGCCGCCGGTGTGGACCTGCTGCAACTGGAAGTGATCGATGCGACACCGCGCGATGCGCTATGGGCGTTCGAGCAATGCCTGCGCAGTGGCGCTTGTGCAGCGGTCGTCGGCTGGCCGCTGCAGGCCGACGCCGCGGCGCTGCGCCGCCTGCAGGTGGCGGCCGACAGCGGTGGCTGCGTGGGCTTCGCACTGCGCGATCGCTCGCATGCGGACAACCCGTCGCCTGCGGCACTGCGCCTGGAATACAGCCGCGACGGTCAGCGCACCGGTGCCTGGCATGTGCGCAAGTGCCGCGGCGGCCCGGTGCCGGCGCAGGCCTTCGCCGCGGGGGCGTGGTGAGGCGCGCGCATGTTGTGGGCCTGCATACTGTTGCCGCAGCTGGCGCTGGACGCTGTCCTTCGCCGTCTGCCTGATCCTTCCGCGCCGCTGGCGCTGATCGGTGGGCCGGCACAGCTGCGTACGCTGCACGCGGTCAATCCGGCCGCGGCCGCGGCCGGCCTGCGCGCGGGCATGCGTCTGACTGCGGCCCACGCCTTGCTGCCTGATGTCGCGATGGTCGACTACGATCCGCAGGCCGAGGCATGCTGGCAACGATTCCTCGCCGCCTGGGCCTATCGCCACAGTTCGCAGGTCAGTGCGCAGTGGCCGGGCTGCATCGTGCTGGAGGTGCGCGCGAGCTTCGGCCTGCTCGGACCCTGGCCGCGGATCGAGGCGCGATTGCGCGAGGAACTCGGCGCGCTGGGTTTCACGCATCGCATCGCCATGGCACCGACGCCACGTGCTGCGCGCGTGCTGGCCGGCCTCCGCGATGGATTGGCGGTTGTCGATCCCGCCGCCCTGCATGACTTGCTGGATCGCGTGCCGGTGCGTCGTGCGCTCTTGCCCGATGACGCGGGCGAGCGGCTTCATCGGATGGGCCTGCGCGAGCTGCGCGCCGTGCGGGCGCTGCCCGCCGATAGTGTGCGCCGCCGATTCGGCCTGCTCCTGCTCCAGCACCTCGATCGGTTGTACGGCAATGCGGATGATCCGCTGGCTTACTACGCGCCACCCGACCGCTTCGACAGCCGGATCGAGCTGGAGTGTGAGGTGGAGAGCCACACCGCGCTGCTGTTCCCGCTGCGCCGGATGATCGGCGACCTGTGCACCTGCCTGTCGATCCGGGACGGTGGCGTGCAGCGCTTCGTACTGCGGTTGGAGCACGAGGGAACGCACACCGACGTGGAGGTCGGCCTGCTGGCCGCCGAACGCGAGCCGGCGATGCTGTTCGAGCTGACCCGCGGTCGGCTGGAGCGGGTGCAGCTCGGCCGCCCCGTGGTGGCGATGCGGCTGCTCGCGCGGGAACTGCCGCCGTTCGTGCCGGCGACACGGGATCTCTTCGAGGTGCGCACGCACCAGGCACTGCCGTGGCCGCAACTGCGCGAGCGCCTGCGTGCCCGCCTTGGCGACACGGCCGTGCACCGTGTGGCACCGACCAGCGACCCGCGCCCGGAGCGCGCCTGGCGACGCGTGGAAGGAGCGGCGGCATGCATCGGCCAGGCGCCGGTCCGCCCGTCGCGGCCGCTATGGCTGCTACCCAAGCCCATTCCGCTGCGCGATGCGCGCCTGCGCATCGTTGCGGGCCCGGAACGCCTGGAAAGCGGCTGGTGGGACGGCGACGAGGCGCGCCGCGACTACTACATCCTGGAGACTTCGCAGGGGCAGCGGGCCTGGGCGTTCGCACCGCCGGGCGAGCAGGGCGGCTGGATGCTGCACGGGTGGTTTGCGTGAGCGGGGACGAGCTGGTGAACGGTGTGGCACCCGATACGCCGGGTGGCCGCCCACCGCGCGCGTGGACGGTGGCGCAGCGGCTGCATCGGACGGCGGCCAACGACGATGTGCAGGCGGACAGCTTCCCGGCCTACGCGGAATTGCACTGCCTGTCGGATTTCTCGTTCCTGCGTGGCGCGGCCAACGCGGAAGAACTGTTTTCGCGCGCAACGCAATGCGGCTACGAGGCGCTGGCGATCACCGACGAGTGTTCGCTGGCCGGCATCGTGCGTGGGCTGGAGGCCGCACGCGCCACCGGACTCACGCTGATTGTCGGCAGCGAGTTCACGCTGGCTTGCGGGCTCCGCTTCGTGCTGCTGGTCGAGACGCTGGCCGGCTACACCCGACTGTGCGAGCTGATCACCCTCGCGCGGCGTGCGGCGCGCAAGGGCGAGTACCAGCTGACGCGCGAGAACGTGGCGAGTGTCCTGGCGGCAAATCCGAAGGACGGGGCCGGCTGCGGGTTATTCGCGCTATGGCTGCCGGCGGCGGAACCTGACGAGGCGCAGGGACGCTGGCTGCAGGAACAGCTGGGCGAGCGCGCTCACCTTGCCGTGGAGCTGCACCGCGAACAGGACGATGCCGCGCGCCTGCGCCAGTTGCTCGGCCTGGCATCGCGGCTGGCCATGACGCCGGTGGCTGCCGGCGACGTGCACATGGACGTGCGACGCCGACGCGTACTGCAGGACACGATGACCGCGATTCGCCACAACACGTCGCTGGCGGACTGCGGCGAGCATCTGTTCCGCAACGGCGAGCGCCATCTGCGCACGCGGCGTGCGCTGTGCAACATCTATCCACACGCCTTGCTCGATGCGGCCGTGAAGCTGGCGCGACGTTGCACCTTCCGCATGGACGAGGTGCGCTATGCCTATCCAGCCGAGCTGGTGCCTGACGGCCACACGCCGACGAGCTGGCTGCGCGCCCTGACCGAAGCGGGCCTGCGCGCGCGCTGGCCGGAAGGCGCGCCGCCCGCGGTCGCGGCACAGATCGAGGACGAACTGGCGCTGATCGCGGAACTCAAGTACGAGGCGTTCTTCCTCACCGTCGAGGACATCGTTCGCTTCGCCCGCTCGCGCGCCATCCTGTGCCAGGGCCGCGGCTCCTCCGCCAATTCGGCGGTGTGCTATGCGTTGGGCATCACGGTGGTCAACCCCGCCGAGAGCCGATTGCTGATGGCGCGCTTCCTGTCGCGCGCGCGCAACGAGCCGCCCGACATCGACGTGGATTTCGAGCACGAACGGCGCGAGGAAGTGTTGCAGTACGTCTATGCGAAGTACGGCCGTGCGCGTGCGGCGCTGGCTGCAACCGTGATTCGCTACCGCGGCAAGAGCGCGGTGCGTGACGTTGCCAGGGCCTTCGGGTTGCCGCCGGACCAGTTGGGACTGCTCGCCGAATGCTATGGCTGGGGCAACGGTGAGACACCGATGGAGCAGCGCCTGCGCGATGCCGGCTTCGATCCGGACAATCCGCTGATTGCGCGCGTGCTGGCGGTGACGGCCCAACTGCGCGGTCATCCGCGGCACCTGTCGCAGCACGTGGGCGGCTTCATCATCAGCGATGCGTCGCTGTCGACCGTGGTGCCGGTGGAGAACGCGGCAATGGCCGAGCGCACCATCATCCAGTGGGACAAGGACGACCTGGAGACGATGCGCCTGCTCAAGGTCGACTGCCTGGCGCTCGGCATGCTGACCTGCATCCGCAAGGCAGTCGAGCTGGTCGAGCGGCATCGCGGCTACCGCATCGACCTGGCACGGCTGCCGCCTGGCGATCCGGCGACTTACGCGCTGATCCAGGCCGCCGACACCATCGGCGTGTTCCAGATCGAATCGCGCGCGCAGATGAGCATGCTGCCGCGCCTGAAGCCAAAGACCTTCTACGACCTGGTGGTCGAGGTCGCCATCGTGCGGCCCGGCCCGATCCAGGGCGGCATGGTGCATCCCTACTTGCGACGCCGGCAAGGCAAGGAGCCGGTGGTATACCCCTCCACGGAGATCGAGGACATCCTCAAGCCCACCCTGGGCGTGCCGCTGTTCCAGGAACAGGTGATGGAGCTGGTGATCCACGCCGGCTACTCGGCGGAAGAGGCCGATGGCCTGCGCCGTTCGATGGCGGCCTGGGGGCACGGTGGCGACATGGAGCCCCATCGCGTGCGTATCCGTCAACTGATGGAGGGCAAGGGCTATTCGTCCGCCTTCATCGATCAGATCTTCGAGCAGATCAAGGGCTTCGGTTCCTATGGTTTCCCGCAGTCGCACGCGGCCTCGTTTGCCAAGCTGGTCTACATCAGCTGCTGGCTGAAGCGGCACGAGCCGGCCGCGTTCGCGTGTGCACTGCTCAACGCGCAACCGATGGGTTTCTACTCGCCCAGCCAGATCGTGCAGGACGCGCGCCGCAGCGCAGGGGCGCGACCTCCCGTGGAGATCCGTCCGGTCGACGTGACCCGCAGCGCCTGGGACAACACGCTGGAAGGCGGCCACGCGCGACAAGGCATGGACGACGATGGGCAGCCCGCGTTGCGGCTGGGCATGCGGCAGGTGGCAGGACTGTCGGAGACGATGGCGCAGGCGATTGTCGCGGCGCGTGCGCAAGGAGCATTCCGCGATGTGCGCGATCTGTGCCAGCGCGCCGGACTGGACGAGAAGGCACGCCGGGTACTGGCGGAGGCGGGTGCGCTGCAGACGCTGGCCGGGCACCGTCATGCAGCACGCTGGGCGGTGGCCGGCATCGAGCAGCGTCGCCCGCTGTTGCCAGGCAGCCCTGACGAGGACGAAGTGATCTTGTCCGCACCGACAACGGGCGAGGATGTGCTGTCGGACTACCGCATCACCGGTCTGACTCTGCAGGCGCATCCGCTTTCGCTGTTGCGCCATCGGCTTCGCCAGCAGCGCGTGCTCGATTCCAATCAGCTACGTGGCTTGCCACACGGCCGCATCGTCCAGGTGGCAGGTATCGTTACCCAGCGGCAGCGCCCGGGCACCGCCAAAGGCACGGTCTTCGTCACGCTGGAAGACGAGCACGGCATGGTCAATATCGTGGTCTGGCCGGACGTGGCACTGCGCCGGCGCAAGACCCTGGTGGGCGCGCGCCTGATGCTCGTGCGCGGGCGCTGGGAGCAGGTGGACGGAGTACGGCATCTCATCGCCTGGGACCTGCACGACCTGAGTCAGCTGCTCGGCGAGCTGCGCACCACTTCGCGTGATTTCCACTGACCATGCGCGCGCTCTCCGCCCTGACGGACGACCTGTTCGCGCCATCCATGCAGCCACTGGTATCGGATGCCGAAGGCGGCATCCGCTATTGGCCACGTTTTGTCGACATGGGCACGGCCACGTTGTGGTTCGAACGCCTACGGGCGAATGCCGAGTGGTCTTCGCTGCAGCGCCCCATGTACGACCGCGTCGTCGACGTGCCGCGACTGCTCGCCGCTTACCCACTCGACGCGCTGCCCGACACGCTGCCTTTGGCCGACATGCTGGCGCGCGTGCAAGCGTTCGTGCCCGCGCCGTACAGCCATGTCGGCATGAACTTCTACCGCGATGGCCGCGACAGCGTGGCGATGCATCACGACAAGTTGCACTCATTGGCGGTCGGCCAACCGATCACGCTGGTGTCGCTGGGGTCGACCCGCCGCATGCTGATCCGTGCCATCGGCGGCCGTCGCGAGACGCTCGCGGTCGACCTCGCGCCAGGCAGCCTGCTGTGCATGAGCCATGCCTCCCAGCTCACCCACGAGCACGGCATCCCGAAGACCCGGCGCGAACAGCCGGCGCGGATCAGCGCGGCCTTCCGCGTAAGGACCGCACCGGTGGCGCACGCCTCCTGGCCCATCTCGCGGGACGCATGAAGCCGGACCGGCGGTGAGCATCTGCTACCTCTACGTGCTGCCCCTGGCCTATGAGGACATCCTCAAGGTCGGGATCTCGCACGATCCGTTCGCGCGGGCGCTCGCGTTCTCACACCGCTACTACGAGTTCTTCGACCTTTCGCGCAGCGTGCTGGTCGAGTTCGATTCCCGCAAGCAGGCACAGGCACGCGAGACGGCGCTGCATCGCCTGCTGCGCGAATGGAACGCGATGCAGCCGATCACGGTGCCACGGGCTGCTGCCGGCAAGAGGGAGTGGTATCGCGGCGCTTACGAGATGGTGCTCGCGCAAGTTGAGACCGACGAGAGAGAAGGGCGTACCGTGCACCGGCCGGCACGGTCGTGGTGGCAGGCGCGGCTGTGCGCTGAACGCGAGAAGCTTTACGAATGGACCATCCAACTGATGCGCGACGAAGCATCTCCATTGTCGCTGCATGAGCGGCGCCAGCGACTGGCCGATGTGCTGGATGCCTATGCACAACTGGGCGTTCCACTGGAGGGCGTACTGCCTCGAGAGTGCCATGAATACGGAAGGTGACCAGGCAAGTCATCGACAGTGAGAGGAAGCGGTCGGTCAAACTGGCTCCGTTGAACGTGAAGCTCAAGACGAAAACGGTCAGCGAATACGGGCGCGCCGTATCCGGCGCAGCACCAGCCCCACTACATGGGCAGCGCGCCGCTCCAAGCTCAGGCGGGTGACTTTTACTGGGCTGCCTGCGCCAACAGCGCTGCTGCGCCTGCGATGTTGGCTGCGAGGGAAGAGGATAGGCCATGCCGCTGGAGCACATAAGCAGCGTCGTTATAGGCGATCCACACCGCATCCTGCTCGTCCTGCCAGACCAGGGCTTTGAGCGGGAGATCCAGGCCGACCGAGGGCGATGCCTGCAATAGGGGAGTGCCGGCCTTGGGGTTGCCGAAGATGAGCATCTCTTCCTGCCGCATCGACAGTCCCGCACGCGTGGCATCGCCGCTGAAGTCGATCCGCGCGAATACGGTGAGGCCATGGGCCTTGAAGATGTCTTCCAGACGTCGGAGCGTGGTAGGCACATCGTGTGCCGAACGGATCTGCGCAATGCCTTGTGCTGTTTGTGTGTTGCCCATGGCTGCATGTCCTGATGGTTGGATAAGGCGGCAGAAAGCGAATGCCCGGCCCCTATGAGATCGGAGGGGTGGCATCCAGACGCCGAGTCGTCGGATGCCATTCATTACCGGTCCCATCAAGCATGGATCGGAAAAGCTAAGCACCTTCCGACGCATGGAGAGAGTGGGCCCGCCAGCCTACTTCAAACAGGTCGCAGCGCAGGCCCCCGCCTGAGCGCGGATCGTACCCACCCTGTCGGAAGGCGCGGTGTCCCATGCAAGTCATGTTGCCTCTGAATGTAATTCAATATACCCGCGTCATATCAAATTATAGACAAATATTTCATTACGTGAAATGCATTCTCCATTATTAACCACGTCAACTCTTATTCTATAAAATTTAATATATCCGTTTATTAATTTCACAAATTCTTCAAAATTGTACATACGACTAGAGAAGACCACTCTCCCGCCGCTTAAGATGTGAATCTTTGATTTTTTTATTGGGTGTACATGAAAAAATCTGCTCACCTTTCCACCGGGCGCCACAATGGTTAAATTCTTAAATGATTTAATGTTTTCCCAGTCAAGCGACTGGAGCGTCTTACCCTTAAATACCTTGGAAATGCCAGTATCATCGATAACAAGATCTGATTCCATAATAAACGCTGAATACCAGACAATGGCCAAAAGGGGAAATAGACCTAAGACGGCAAGGGCGCCCTGACCAAAACCAGCACTCACCGTCACCGCTACCGTCACGCATGTGTATATAAAAAAATCACAATAGCCCCGAGAGATAGGGATGGAAAATTCAAAAATTTAAACACCATATCTTCGATCCTTGTAGTGAATAGAAAGCAATCAACTATTTTTACGTAATATATTGCTGGTAGGTTATACCAACTCTTGAAGATTGTCCATTCGTTAATGATGCGCCTTGATGGCTAAATGTAGCGTTAGCCGAATTTAGATCTAACGCAATCCCAAGGAGATTATTTGACACGGCCGTGGCGCTTAATATCGCATCCGTCACTCGGTCTGCAGTTTCGTCATGCGTTAATTGTCCCAGTAGCCAAGCCAGAACCAAAGCCAACAAAAAGACCTTTCCAGCCTCCGGCCGCATAACGGCTGTCCTCGCCACTCGTAGCGCCAACTCTCGCCCTCAAGAAAGTAGCCTTCCGCTCAATTCTGGAACCCAACCTGTGGCAACTGAGATATTCAAAAATTCTTGTGCTGTTATCACTTGAAAAATCTAGCTTCCACTCTGGTTGTTGAAACTCGTGTAGCCTTGGCCATCGACACTGTTCGCGCCTGATCGTTGGACCTTGTCGGGGGGATGCCGCGGGGTTGCCAGCTTCGACATGGGTAAGATGCATGCATGCCATCAGCCACATCACCTTCATGGCGCGCGACCTGGATCGCATGAAGGCGGTCTTGTGCGAGGTGCTCGGGGCACGCGAAATCTACGACAGCATCGAACGCAATTTTTCTCTTTCGCGCGAGAAGTTCTTCCTGTTGAATGGCTTGTGGATTGCCGTGATGGAAGGCGATTCGCGCGAGCGCAGGTCTTATGAGCATGTTGCCTTCCGCGTTAACCGCGAGGATCTTGCAGCCTGTATTCCGAAGATCGAGGCAATGGGCCTGGACATCCTTCCTCCGCGACCCAGGAAGGATGGGGAAGGGGAGTCGCTTTATTTCTACGACTTCGACAACCATCTTTTTGAACTGCATACGGGGACGCTGGAAGAGCGCCTCGCCTGCTATGGGAAGCTGTCGCCGGCCGAAGAATGTTGAGGAAGACCGGGCGATATCCGGGACGCCATCGCGGTCTGCGCATCGGAGGTCGGCCAGGGCGGGATGCCGAAGCTTACCGCCTCGCTTTCGTACCGCCGTGCATGGGTCATCGGCCCGCGAAAGCGCCATTCGCCGGTGAGCGTCAAATGCGTTCAAGACACCGACGGTTCCGGCAGGCAACTTACGGCGCAATGAACATATCCTTCCTTGCCAACGATGCCATGCCGCTTGCTCCGAGCCCCTCCCGGTTGCGCTGCGACTTCCGAGTACGGGGAACACCTGTGGTGCGCAGTTCATGGTGGCGCACCGGATTCCGGCGCATGGGTCTGCTCCTGGCGCTGCTTTTTACCGGAGTGCTCCACGCCGCGCCGGACGCGGACAGTCCTGCGGCCATGCGTTGGGCACCGAGCCGGAGCTACCACGTCGAGAACTACAAGCTGCGGCTCCACTTCGACCAGGCCAGACGGGAAGTATTCGGTGACGAGATTGTCACCATCCGGCCCTTTGCTGCCGGGTTCGACCGGTTTTGCATCAACAGCGAAGACATGACGATCGAGTCCGTGGCGCTCGTTCGCACCGACGGTGCTGTCGAGGCACTGCCGCACGACACGGACAACAGCTGTCTCTGGATCAGCTTGCAGCGCGCTTACGGTCCGTCGGACTCACTGGGTATCCGCATCGTCTATCACGGCGTTCCCAGCGCCGGACTTTACTTCGTCAATCCTGGCAAGGACGACCCGGGTGTGCCGCCGCAGATCTACACGCAGGGGGAGCCCGAGTTCAACCACCACTGGTTTCCGTGCTGGGACTATCCCAACGACATGGCCACCAGCGAAACGATCACCACCGTACCCGAAGGGCAAGTCGTCGTTTCCAATGGCACCCTGGAGAGCGTGAAGCATGCAGGCGGCCAGGTGACGTACGACTGGGTGGAGCATGTTCCGCATAGCGCATATCTGCTGTCCCTGGCGATCGGTCCATGGAAGCAATTGCATGACAGCTACGACGGCAAGCCGGTGGATTACTTCGTCGATCGGCGCGTCGACGACGCGACGGCGTTACGCACCTTCCATCTCACGCCCGACATGATCGGATTCTTCTCGCGCGCCACGGGCATTGGATATCCCTACGAGAAATACGATCAGGTGACCGTGCACGACTTCATTTTCGGCGGTCAGGAAAATGTCAGCGCCACGACCCTGGTCGACGAGGCGCTGCACGATGCGAGAGCCGAAGCAGACTATCCCAGCACCATCCTTGTCGCGCACGAGCTCGGTCAGCACTGGTTCGGTGATTACGTGCAAGGCCGGGACTGGGCCAATATCTGGCTCAACGAGGGTTTCGCCACGTACCTGACCGCGCTGTATACGCAGTACCACGAGAGCAACGACGCATACCGCTACGAAATCTACGGCGACCAGAAAGCCGCCCTTCATGCCGATGCGACGGAGAACAACCGTCCGATCGTCTATCGCAAATATGTCGATCCGATGGACATGCTCGAGCAGATCACCCACGAGAAAGGCGCTTCCGTGCTGGACATGATGCGCTACGTGCTGGACGGCGAGAGCGCCATGACGATCCCGGCGTCGCAGAACGAAATCATGTTCCACGCGCTCAACGATTACCTTGCCGCGCATCATGCCCAGACTGCCGATACGGCTGATCTCATCAGCAGCATCCGGTCCAGCAGCGGGCAGGACCTCTCTTGGTTCTTCTACGAGTGGGTGTTCAAGGGTGGCCACCCTGCCTATCGCGTCTCGGCGAGCTACGACCCGGCACGTCGGATGGAAATCGTGAAAGTGGCGCAGACACGGGAGGTGAATGCGAACACGCCGATCTTCGATATGCCGATCCATCTCGCCTTCTTCGGCGACAACAACCGGCAGGTCGACAGGCAGGTGCGAGATGATGCCGCGAACCAGGAGTTCGACATTCCGTTGGTCTTCAAGCCCAAGTGGGTCGATTTCGATCCTGACGACGTACTCTTCAAGACGGTCGCATTTCCCAAGCCGGACGAAGAGCTCGGCGTACAGGCGTTGCACGATCCGCACATGATGAGTCGCCTGTGGGCGGTCAAGCAGTTGGGCGAGCATGCCGCGGCAGACAAGGACTGTTGCGTGCAGGCCATCGACAGCGTGTTGAACAACGACACGTTCTACGGGGTCCGCATCGAAGCAGCATCCAGCCTGGGGCAGAGCCATGCCGAACAGGCAAAGCGGGCGTTGTTATCCGCACTGGGACAAGACAATAGCCAGGTGCGCACCGCGGTGGTCGGCGCGATGGGCCATTTCCTCGGCGACCCGGGCGTGCGGCAGGCGTTGCTGAAGGCGATGCGGGACGACCCAAGCTATGCGGTGCAGGCCGCGGCGGCCGAGCAGATCGGCCGCTCCGGCAGTCCCAGGGCGTTTGATGCACTGCGGGCAGTGTTGGCTTCCACCCGGGATATCAACGTGACGATCGGTGCATTGAACGGGCTGGCTGCGATGAAGACGCCGCAGGCCACGCACGTCGTCTTCACCTATGCGAAGCCTGGACCTCCGAAACGCGTCCGCCTAGTCGCTCTGACGCACCTGCAGACGTTGAAGGACTCATTGCCTCCCGACGACAGGCAAGCGGTGACTCAGCTCGTCGGTGATGCCATCGAGGACTCCTTCCTGGAGATACACGAAATCGGCGTACAGCTGGTCGGCACCTTCGGGCTCAGGCAGTTCAGGCCGGAAGTTGAGCGCGATGCCAGGAGGGCCGTGATCATGGACGACCGCGTGGACGCGCAGCACGTGCTTGAGGGCCTGGACAAGAAGTGACCACCGCCAGTGCAAGGCATACCGGCGTCGTCCGGCCTCGATCGTCATCTCAAGTGTTTTCCATTGCCAAGCCAAGGGAGCGTCGCCCGTGACCAAGCTTTCGCTGATGTCCATGCCGCTGCTGATGGCAGCATGCCTGGCCTGTTACGCACAGGATTCGGGCACGATGACCCAGGAAGAGTTGGTGCGCCTGACACAGGAGCGCATGCATGCCGTCGATGCCGGAAACCCCAAGCCGTTCGACGAGCAGTTCGCCGACGATGCGCTGGTCTTCGATGAGCGCGGGCGCAGCATGGACAAGGCGCGCTTGTTGAAGGAGATCACGCCGCTGTCGAAAGGGGATGTCGGAACACTCGATCTGGTGAACCCGGTCAGCCGCACGGTCGGGGACACCATCGTGCTCGGCTACGACCTCAACGAGACGGAAACCATCTTCGGCCAGCTCAACACGGCGCGCTATCACGGGACGGATACGTGGATAAGGCGCAACGGGAAATGGCAGATCATCGCCGAGCAGACGTTTCGCTATTACGCCGATCCGAACCCGGGAGTGCCGGACATGGGCAGGTACCCGCGCTATGTCGGTCAATACCAGCTTGGTCCGGGTGTGACTCTCACGATCTCCCGGGAGGGGTCCAGTCTTTATGCGCAGGAAATCGGCAAGCAGAAACGGCAACTGATCCCCGAAGCGGCGGACATTTTCTTCAGCAAAGGTGTGGAAGGCCGCGAGCTCTTCAAATACGACGGCCAGGGCAAGGTGGTTGCCTATGTCGAGCGTCGCAACAACGAAGACCTTGTCTGGAAAAGACTCAACTGAGGTAGCGACGCCCGGTTGCGAGCCCGCGCCATGTCGTGGGCGAAAGGCCGGTAAGCCGATGGATCCATCGTGTCATGTGTGCCTGGTCGGCGAACCCCGCTTCGGCGGCGATCTCGCCGAGACGATCGTCTGCATGCGTGATGCGAAACCAGGCCGCCTTTGCCTTCAATTCGGCCCGGAACACTTCGGGCGTGGTGCCGTAGGCCTTTGAAAAGCCGCGCGACACCGTTTCGGGTGCCAAACCGTTCCTGCTCGCCCAATGGCCAAGCGACATTGACACGTCGTTCGCCAGGTCTGCAGCAAGCTGGTCCGGCCAGTCGTTGCGCAGTCCGCAGGGGATCGAGAGTCCATGGAGAACGGCATGGGCGAGGCGCTCGCTTGCTTCGGGCACGTCGGTTTCGGCGACGCGCGCCAATTCGTCCAAGTCCTTCAGCCTGTACAACCCGCCGGTTCCGCAGCGATCGATCCACGGCAACCGGATCAGCTTGACGGTGGATGAGACGTGGTGGTTTTCGTGGGCGTCGAGCTGCGGATGCACGAGCACGTCGCCGGCGGTCGCGCGGATGCGGCCGGCATAGCTGGATTCCTCGAAGGTTCCGCTGACGACCACGGTCGCATACGCGTCCAGATGGCGATGACGCGCTCGTCGCAGATTGTCGAGTACCTCGACCCCGTGCTCGACCTGCCGCAGCGGAGCATGCTGCGCCGACGGTCGCTTGCCATCGGTCTGTCCGGCAGGCATCGGCTTCCTCGAGACGAGTTGCATGGCAGGCTCGGCTTTCATGGGTCGCTGATGAAATACCGGCTCGGTTCGCTGTACCCGGGAATGCTCATCTCCGCTTCGAAGCGGAATCCGAGCTTTTCGAGCACGCGGATCGATGCGGCATTCCGTGGCGCGGTAATCGCCACGATGCGCGCCATATCCAACTGCCTTCTCGCATGTTCGAGCACGGCGGCGCAGGATTCGCTGGCATAACCACGGCCATGGTGGCGTTTCAGGAAGGCGTAGCCGATATCCGGATAGTCGAGCGTGTCACGGCGGATCAAGCCGCACATCCCCACCGGTTCTCCGTCTTGCTTCAAGCGCACCATGCAGAGGCCATGCCCGTGACTGGCATACATCGCCATAGGCCCGTCGCGCAGATACGCCTCGGCACCGGCGATGTCACGTACTCCCTTGTCGGCGATGTTCTCGATGAAATCGGGCTCGTTGAGCAGCTCGAGAACGAAGCCAGCGTCGTCGAGGGTGAATCGTTCGATGCGGAGCCGCTCGGTTTCAATGGGGGGCACGGGATAGTTCCGTAGAGTTTCGCGATCGAAGCGTGGCCAGCTCCGGCCGGGATCGTCACATTCGCTTTGCCGATCGAGATGTCGAATCCGATTTTCAGGTCGCCTGCTCCAATTTATTCCCCGCTGAGAGTAAGCCACCAATGCTCAAAGTCACGCATGCTGCAGGGGGCATTCACGGCAAGAAGACGGTATGGAAACTGTTGCTTGTTTCAGCTGCATCGCTGGCCATGGTCGGGAAATCGGGTGGCTGCGAGGGACGATGAAACGGGCAGTAGTGCAGGGCGATCGGGGGCGGATGCCAAGGTGTGCGAATCTCGCTAGTGACTAGTGAGGGAGCGCAGCGGATTCAATGCCCAGGCAAGTCATCGACAGGACGACGCCGTGCCGGAACCCGTGCATCCAAATGTGCCTCGACTCTGCTGACAGAACCTGTCAGTACCGCTTGCTAGCCTCACTCCCATCCAGCCAACCACCTGATGCCACGGTAAGGAGAAGATATGAGCAAGCCGAGTTCGCAGATCGAGACGCGCGATGGTGTTTCCCTGTATTGGCGGGAATGGGGGCAGGGAGCGCCCGTGCTCTTCGTGCACTCCTGGGCGCTGCAGAGCCGGATGTGGGATTACCAGTTCGCGTCGCTCGGCGACAGGATGAGGTGCATCGCTTTCGACCGCAGAGGGCACGGTCGCTCCGATTGCCCTCCCGGCGGATACGATTACGACACGCTTGCAGACGATATGGCGGATGTCATCAGTGCGTTGGATCTCCGGGAACTGACGCTGGTCGGTCACTCGATGGGCGGTTCGGAAATCATTCGCTACCTCACACGCCACGGCAGCAGTCGGGTAAAGCGTATCGTGCTCCTTGCGCCGGTATTGCCGTACCTGACGAAGAGCGCCGACAACCCTGCAGGCGTTCCGGAAGAAAAATTCGAGATGGTCCGGGCCCTTTGGCGGACGGATTTTCCCCGATGGGTCGTCGACAATACGCCAGCTTTTTTCTCGCCCGAGACCTCGGAGCAGATGATGGAATGGGGCGCGAAACTCTTGCTGGAAACGCCGTTGCCCGTGGCGATCGAGTGCAACCGCGCCGTCACGGGCACGGACTTTCGCGCAGAACTTTCCAGGATCGAGGTTCCGACCTTGCTCATTCACGGGACTAAGGATGTATCCATCCCGATTGACCTGGCAGGGCCTCCCACGGCGGCCTTGATCCCACACTGCACGTTCAAGGTCTACGAAGGCGCGCCGCACGGTCTCATGTATACGCATGCAGAGCAGTTGCACGCCGACCTGTGTGCGTTTGTGGGCGTTTGAGAGCCAGAATGACCATCACACAGGAGGCGGAGCGGTCTTTGCGGAAAGTGCACGTCGCTTTATTCGCCGTGATCCGGGCAATGCGAACGGATGGGATTGCCGGGGATGGGCCGAAGCCTGCATGACCCAAGACGGGCAGGCAGAGACCCGCTACAAGTTTTCCGAGCGTTGTCGAATTCCGATCAGCAGCTTCGTCGCCAGGGCACCTCCACTCAAAGGATCTCCCATGAAATACCTCGGCCTGGCCTACTTCACTCCCGAAAAATTCGCCGCAATGGCGTCAGACGACGTCAAGGAACTGGTAAGCCAATGCCCTGCACTGGACGAGAAGATGCGCGCTACCGGCAAGGTGTTGGTTTCCGCGTCGCTGGGCGATCTGGACAACTGGAGGACGCTTCGCCCGCGCAACGGCAAGACGCACGTCAGTGACGGGCCTTACACCGAATCGAAGGAAGTGGTTGGCGGCCTGTTCATCATCGAGGCGGACAGCCACGACGAGGCGCTGCGTATCGCATCCATGCATCCGGCTGCCATGCTGGGCGAAGCAGGCGGTTGGGCCGTCGAGCTTATCCCGATGGATTTCTACCTGGCCCAATGAAGGCTTGAATGCCCGCCTCGCAGGGGCTTTGGTGCCCTTCCTCCCTAAACGCCTTCATGGTTGCGAATCGCCGCAGCGATGTCTGCTTCTGGCCGAAAGAGGGGCCTCGGACAGGGCGATTAGTCCGTGTTATCTGAATAGGGCAGCTTGGACTTCTGGTCTTCGAAGGGAACCCATAGGGGTGGATCGATGGATCAAGGATCCGTGATTTGTGCGCCATGGCTCTGGTCGAGCTAGAGGCTTTCGATCAGGTCGATGATTCCCGACGTCTACCTTGCGCACGAGCATGTGGAACGCGGCAACGGTCTGCTCATGGCTAAAGTTGCAGTGGCTACTATCAGTCGGTGCAAGGACGGTTAATCACTTTCCGTTTGAACCGGGTTATCGCTGGGGCAGGGTGATTTGCCTGCTCTGTCCAGAGTGCAGCGCGCTGTCAGGCGTAGCCACCCATGATTGGGGGATCCTTCGGAGCGCTGATGTGTCGTAGCCCATCGCCGCGACCTGCGTCCGCAGCGATGCCCAGTCCGCCGCCGTCACGGTGGGCGTGCGCGCGAACACCCATGTGTAGTCGCGCGCATCGCGTGCGACGATCATTTCGCTGTAATCGGGCTTGAGCCACGCCACGACATACTGTGCCTTGATCGGCCAGAACACCTGAACTCCCCACACGCTGCTGCCGGTATTGGGCCGCACGTAGGCGGTGGAATGGATCTGTTTCAGCGGCCCGTCGGCGGCGCCTTTGTTGAAGCAGAGCGTGGTAATGACATTGCCGTCGGGCTGCAACGTGTAGGTTTCCACCGCGTTCCACGCATTGCGTTCGAATACAGTGGGTATGGCGGCGATCATGTACCAGGTGCCCATGAAACGCGGAAGGTCCACGTGCGGCACGGGCTGGATCGGCGGCAGCGTGCCCGCGGAGGCGACGCTGGAAAACAAAGCCATTCCTAGTACAAGCGCGCGGAAGGTTCGCACGACGCAGCCAGGCCTCATGGCCGAATGAAGCGGTAATGCGCTACCAGCCATTCCTGGCCGTTGGCATAGCCGAACAATTCGGCGCAGGCCATCCAGAACATGCGCCAGCGCTGGAACCACAACGAAGCGTGTTCGCCGTAGGCCTCGCGCAGCACGGCCATCACCGCCTCGCGCTGGCTATCCTGACGCTGCAGCCAGTGGTTGGCGGTCTTCTCGTAGTGCGTGCCATCCACCGACCAGCGCTGTTCGATGGCGAGCGCCTGCTGGAAATGCAGCAAGGTGTCGCCGGCGGGCATCAGGCCGCCGGTGAAGAAGTGCCGACCCATCCAGTTGTCCGCACCCGCCGTCTCGAACGGATACGCCAGCTCACGGTGCGCGAAGATGTGCACGAACAGTTTGCCGCCGGGCACCAGCCAGCTGGCGATGCGCTGCATCAGCACCTGGTAGTTGCGCATGTGCTCGAACATCTCGATGGAGACGCAGCGGTCGAACTGCTCCTCCGCCATGGCGAGCGTGTTCACGTCCTGGGTCAATACGTGGACGTTGCTCAGGCCGCGCAGCCGGCATTGCATCTCGATGTGGCGACGCTGGCGGTGCGAGTTGGAGACAGCGGTGATGTGCGCGTTGGGATAGCGTGCGGCCATCCACAAGGTGAACGAGCCCCAGCCGCAGCCGAGCTCAAGGATGCGCTGCCCGTCGGCCAGCTCGGCGCGTTCGCCGTACAGTGCCAGCATCGCATCCTCTGCCTCGGCCAGCGTCTCGTTGCCGCGCGGGTAGTAGCAGCACGAGTACTTCAGGCGCGGGCCGAGGCAACGTTCGAAGAACGCCGACGGCAATTCGTAGTGCTGCGCATTGGCCGCCGCCGTTTCGATGGCCAGCGGGCTGCGCTTGAGCATGTCGATCAGCCGCGACTGCCGCTCTGCCTGCGCGGAAAGGCCGCCGGCGCGTTCCTCGCGCAGGCGCCCGGCGCACATGCGACGGATGCCGAGGCGCAGCAGCGCGTCGGGCAACAGACCGCGTTCGGCCAAGCCGAGCACGCCGGCTGCCGCGTGCTCGGCCGACAGTTCCAGGGTGTCCTGGGCAACGGTATGCATCATTCGGTCCTCAGGCCGGTGGAGCGTTTTGGGAACCACGGGAAAAGCATCGGCGTGCTGCGCTGGTAGGCGCGGTAGTCCTCACCGCGGGTACGCAACGCCTGCGCCTCGGTGAACGGGATGCCGCTGATGAAGCGCAGGAAGAGAAACATCAGCACCGGTCCGCTCCACGCAAGCCAGGCCAGCGGCGAGCCGACCGCGAGCGCGACGTAGGCGAACCAGTGCAGCCATTCGAAGAAGTAGTTCGGATGGCGCGAATAGCGCCATAGCCCGCAGCGACAGGTCCGGCCGCGATGTTGCGGCTGGCCGCGAAAGCGCGCGAGCTGGGCATCGGCGACGGCTTCGCCGAGCACGCCGGCGATCCAGATCACTACGCCAGCGATCAGCCATGGGCGACGGACGGCTGCGTTCGTCGCCACCGCCACGAAGGGCAGGGCGAACAGCGGAATCAGCATCGCCTGGAACTGGAAGAACGCGAACAGTATGCGCTGGTCGCCGCGCCAATGCTCGCGCATGGTGCGATAGCGGCCATCCTCCGGTTCGTGGCCCACGCGCCGCCACAGGTGCAGCGCCAATCGCAAGCCCCACAAGCCGCTCAGCAGGCCGAGCAGCAGACGCGGCGCCGTCGCACCGGGACCGAACCAGGCCAGCAGCGCCGCGGCGCCGCATAGGCCGGTGGCCCACAACACGTCGACGACGCCCGTGTTGGTATGCCGCCGCTGCCAGTGCCAGCCCAGCGCCATCATCGGTGCGGCCAGCACCCACACCAGCAGCAGGATCAGCCACGCGTTCATGCCGCGTCCCGTACGACGTCAGCCTGCAGCCAGCGTCGCGCGAGCGTGGTGAGCAACGGCAACGCGACGGCCCAACCCGAGGCAAGAGCCAGCAAGCTCGGCCAGATCGGCGCGGGCAGCAACACCGCATGCCAACCGCGTGCGGCACCCAGGTAGGCCAGCGGTCCGCCGATTGCGCCGAACACGGCGGCCAGCAGGGGCCGCGTATGCAGATAACCGAACAACGGCACAATGGTCAGTGCAAAGGCCAGCCACAGCGACATCAGCCACGCCGGTGACTCGGCCCACGGCCATGGCGTGGCGTAGCCCACCAGCCCGGCACGCACCCACAGGTTTTCCAGGATCAGGCCGAGCAGGAGTGCCGTCGCAACCAACCGGCATTCCGTGCGCCGGTGCACCGATGCCCGCAGCCGCCAAACCGCGAAGGCGAGCGCACCCAGCACGCCCGGCCACCATTGCCCGTGCCCAGCGCCGATCACGGCGACGAACCATACCGCTTCGTAGGCGATCAGGATGAGCCAGAAACTCATGCCGCGCCGCGCTCCGTGCAAGAGCCATCCCACCGCCAGCGCGGACGCGCCATGAGCAGGTGCGACACGCCGATCGACCGTTCGCGGAAGCCGCCCTCGCAGTAGGCGAGGTAGAACTCCCACATCCGGATGAAGCGTTCATCGAAGCCTTGTGCGCGCACCTCGGGCAATTTCGCCATGAAGCGTTCGCGCCAGGCGTGCAGTGTGCGCGCGTAGGAGTCGCCGAAATCCTCCTGCGCGATCAGGCCGAGGTCGCTGCTGCGTGCCTTGGCTGCGAGCATCGCACTCAGCGAGGGGATAAAGCTGCCGGGAAACACGTGGCGTTTGATGAAGTCCACCGACTTCAATGCCTGCGCGTAGCGGTGGTCTTCGATGGTGATTGCCTGCAGCAGGGCCACGCCGTCGGGCTTGAGAAGGCGTCCGAGCTGATGGAAGTACGCGTCCAGGTATTCGGCCCCGATGGCCTCGATCATCTCGATGGACACCAATTTGTCGAACTGGCCGTCGAGGTCACGGTAATCCTGCAGCAGCACGTGGACTTGGTCGCTCAGGCCTGCCGCCGCAATCCGTTCGCGCGCCAGCGCATGTTGCTCCCGCGAGATCGTGGTGGTGGTGACGTGGCAACCGTAGTGCTTCGCCGCATGCAACGCGAAGCCGCCCCAGCCGGTGCCGATCTCCACCACGCGATCGCCGGGCTTGAGGTCGAGCTTGCGGCAGATCAGATCCAGCTTGCGAGCGGATGCGGCTTCCAGCGTGTCGTCGGAGCCTGCCCAGTAGGCGGAGGAGTACATCAGGTCGCCCGACAGGAACAGTCCGAAGAAGTCGTTGCCCAGGTCGTAATGCGCGGAAATATTGCGGCGGCTGCCGTCGCGCGTGTTGCGCCGCAAGGCGTGCACCGCGCGCATCGCCATGCCGCCGAAGCGCGCCAACCCGGTTTCCATGCCGTCGAGCAGGTCGCGGTTGCGCAGCAACAGGCGGATCAGGCCGACCAGGTCGCTGCAGTGCCAGTGGCCGTCCATCCAGGCCTCGCCGGCGCCCACGCTGCCGTTGGTCGCAACGGTGCGATAGAAGCCCGGATCGAGCACGTCGATCGGCACCGACAGATCCGCGGGCTCGCCAGCCGGCGTGCCGATGAGCACGGTGCCCAGCGCATCGCGCAAGGTCAGCCGGCCATGGCCAAAACCTGCCAATTGCCTGAGCAGGCGCTCGCGCAGGAAACGGTCGAGACCGCCGATGGAGGCACGGGAATCGTGATGGACGACGGCATTCATGGCGCGCCTCGCGGAAGTTGCGGATGGTCGTGGAAGGGGTTTCGTTTCAGCCACAGGCGCAGCGCGTTCCAGTAGATCGCGCCCACCACCTGCGCCGTCATCAGCGGGTAGCGCCACAGCACGCGCGCCAGCGAAGCGCCGGTGAGCGGCAGACGCTGCATGCGCAGGTGCGCGCAGAACTGGGGTTCGCCGTCGCGCAGCACGTTCATATGCACCTGCAGGTCGTCGCCGGGCACGCTGAAGCGCCAGTCGTATTCGCGGTCCATGGGCATGAACGGCGAGACGTGGAAGGTTTTGGGGAAATCCCAGCGCAGCAGGCTCCCGTGGTCTCGTGCGGTGTCGCGCGGCAGCACATAGGCATGGCGTTCGCGCCATGGCGTGTTGGTGATTTCGGCGACGATGCACTCCAGCGTGCAACCGTCCTCGCCGTAGCAGTAGTAGAAACTCACCGGGTTGAAGACGATACCGCCGTAGCGCAGATGCGTGAGCAGGCGGATCGGCCCGGCCGGGCGACGGCCCACCGCCTGCTGCACGCATTGGCGAACCGCATCGGCCAGCGGCATCCAGGCCGCGCCGAGGTAGTCGCTGCGACGGAATTCAGCGAGGTTGCGGCGCCCGTTCGACCACAGCCAACGGTTGGCGAACACGCGATCCACCTCGTCGAGATCCAGGTACAGCTGCGCCATGCGATAGGCAAAGGCGTGCGGGTGCGGCGTCATCCGGCGATGCCATACCGTGCCTTCGTACACCGCGCTGTGCAGTGTTTCGCTCATGCGGCTTCCCTGGCCGGGCGCGGCGGCTCGGCGAGCCCGGCGTCGTTCCAGCGCACGTCAAACGCGGCAGCCAGTTCCACCGCGCTGCGAATACCATCTTCGTGAAAGCCCCATCCCCAGTACGCGCCGGCGAACCAGGTGTTGTTGACGCCCTGGATTTCCGACTTGCGTTCCTGCGCGGCTACCGAGGCGTGCGTGTAGACCGGATGGTGATAGCACAGGCGGCGTAGGATCTTGGCCGGATCGATCGCGTCACTGCGATTGAGCGTGACTACGAGCGGTTCGGGCGAATCGAGCCCCTGCAGCAGGTTCATGCAGTAACTCACCGTGCATGGGGCTTCCGGCTTGCGTGGAATAAAGGCATTCCAGGCGGCCCAGGCCTTTCGCCGCCTGGGTAGCAGTGTGGCGTCCGTATGCAGCACCACGTCGTTGGCTTGGTAGGGAATCGCCCCAAGAATGCTGCGCTCACGGTCGGTGGCGTCGGTCAGCAAAGCCAGTGCCTGGTCGCTGTGGCAGGCGAGCACTACGTGGTCGAAACATTCGCTACCTGTGCCGCTTGTCACGGTTGCGCCGTACGTACCGCGCAGGATCCCGCGCACGGTGCTGTTCAGACGTTCGTCCACTTTCCAGCGCCTGCGTAGAGCTTGCACGTAGGTGGCCGAGCCGCCGCGCACCACGCGCCATTCCGGTCGTTCGGCCACTTGCAGCATCTGGTGATTCGCCATGAACTGCACGAGGTAGCGTGCCGGAAATGACAGGATCTGCGCAGGCGGTGACGACCACAGCGCCGAGGCCATCGGCACCAGATGCTCGTCGCGGAACGCTGCGCCGTAGCGGTGTTCGGTGAGCCAGTCGCCCAACGTAGGCCCCTGGTGCGAGCCATCGAGCAGGGCAGGCGCCTCGCGGTAGAACCGGAACAGGTCGCGCACCATGCCGATGAAGCGCGGCGACAACAGGTTGCGCCGCTGGCAGAACAGCGTATCCAGTGAGGTGGCGTTGTATTCCAGCCCGTTAGCTTCGCTGTGCACCGCGAAGCTCATCGTGGTGGGTTGTGAGGCCACGCCGAGTTCCTCGAACAACCGCGTCAGCAACGGGTAATGCACCGGGTTGTGCACGATGAAGCCGGTGTCCACGAAGTAATGGCGGCCGGCGAGCTCGATATCGTGCGTGTGCGTGTGGCCACCGAGGTAGTCGTTCGCCTCGTACAGCGTCACTGAGTGGCGGCGCGACAGCAGCCATGCCGAGGCCAGACCCGCGATGCCCGATCCGATCACGGCGATGCGCATCTCAGTGCTCCGCCTTGCCAAGCACCCATGCGGGCACCGGTTTCAAGTCGTGTACCAGGCCGAGCAGCGCCATCAGCTTGAGGCCGTACCAGGTCAGGTCTATTTCCCACCAACGGAAGCCCTGTCGCGCGCTGCCGGGAAAGTAATGGTGGTTGTTGTGCCAGCCCTCGCCGAAGGTGAGCAGGGCGAGCCACGGATTGTTGCGACTGTCGTCGCGCGTGGCGAAGCGGCGCGAGCCGAAGCGATGCGCCAGCGAATTGATCGTCACTGTGGCGTGGAACAGCACTATCGTGGATACCACGAACCCCCATACCAGCAATTGTGCGCCGCTGGTATGCAGTTGCGGCGCCACGTGCTGCAGCAAGGCGCCCAGCACGTACAGCGCCACTGCCAGCAGCACCGGCATGGCGATGTCGTAGCGGTCGAGCCAGTGCAACTCCGGATACGCCGCCAGGTCCGGCACGCGCTCCAGTTCGGTGCGAAATGCTCGCGGCGTGAGAAACCAGCCCATGTGGCTCCATAGGAAGCCGTGCACACTGGGCGAGTGCGGATCGAGCGCGGTGTCGGCGTGGCGATGGTGATTGCGGTGGTGCGCGGCCCACCACAGCGGGCCGCGCTGCACGCAGGTGGCGCCGATCACGGCGAACACGAACTGCACTGCGCGCGAGGTGCGAAAGGTCTTGTGCGAGAAGTAGCGGTGATAGAAGCCGGTGAGCGCGAACATGCGCAACACATACAGCACCGCAGCCGCAGCCAGCGCCGTCGGCGACACGCCTACCCAGATCACGCCGAAGCAAGCCAGGTGGAGAGCTACGAACGGCGCTGCACGCAGCCAGTCGATACGGTCGGCGCGTGCATCATCCATCGCCTCCGATGTTTCCGCCGTATCGAACCATTGGCGCAGCCTGTGCCGACGGTGGACAGACGCAGCGGCCATGCTTGCAGCTAGGACGGGACGGGCGGGCATGGCGGCGATCCAATGGCAGGTTGTCTATCCATACGAGCGTGATCGCCAAATGGATGCACGCCATCACCGGATAGGTGCTGCATCCAAAAGGCGCCCGGATGCGTATGAGTCCCCGAGAGCATCCATCGTTGCCATGCCCTAAGATGAAACCCGAATCCCATCTAGCAAGCTTGTCGCCATTCGAGGTGGCGAGGGCCATGTCGAGCAGCGACCCACAAGTGCGCGATGCAGGCTATTGGTCCGCGCAGATGGCAGCAGTGTCGCTGCGGCGCGACCGCGACAGCTTCATGCGCATCTATGACCACTTCGCGCCGCGTACGCGGCTTTACCTGAAGGGGTTGGGCTGCCCCGAGGCGGTGGCCGAGGAATTGGCGCAGGAAGCCTTGTTGCGCCTATGGCAGGCCGCGGGACGCTACGATGCCACGCGCAGCAGCCTTTCCACCTGGCTGTTCCGCATCGCGCGCAACCTGCACATCGACCGGGTGCGCCGCGAGCCGTACTGGGTACCGATGGACGACGAACCTGGGTGGGTGGACAAGGACGACGCCAGCGGTTTTTCCTCGGCCGAAAGCCACGCCGAGCAGGTCGAACTCCAGCAACGCATTGAACACCTTCCGGCCATCCAGGCCCGCTTGATCCGCATGTCCTATTTCGAAGCCAAATCGCACCAGGAAATCGCCGAGGAACTCGGCATGCCGCTGGGCACCGTGAAATCCAGCCTGCGTCGCGCGTTCCTGCGCCTGCAGCTCGGTGTGAGGGGGCAGGCATGAACCCGCGCCATCATCTCGACGAGGCCACCGTGCTCAGTTTCGCCGCCGGCGCGCTGTCGCCGGAGATGGTCGCCGTGGCGGCCACGCACATGGAAGTATGCGGACTCTGCCGCGAACGACTGTCCGGCGCCGAACGCATCGGAGGTGCCTTGCTGGGGCAGCAGCAACCCGCAGTGGGAGACACCGCGCGCGGTGCCCGTCTGCGCGAAGCGATGCTAGGCCTGCTCGACGAGGAACCGAAGATCGAAGCATCCCAGGCCGCTGCGCCCGCGTCGTCGAACGATGCCCCTGCCGCGGATTGCCTGCCATCGCCGCTGCAGCCGTATTTCGGCCGCTCATGGCGAGCGCTGCGCTGGCGTTGGATGGCGCCGGGCGTGCACATGATCCGGGCCGCACGTGGCAGTGGCGATACCCTGATCCTGCTCAAGATCGCTCCGGGCAAGAGCATGCCGATGCACAGCCACCAAGGCACCGAACTTACCCAGATTCTGCAAGGCGCCTACAACGACGCGCTTGGTCATTTTGCTCCCGGTGACGTGGCCGATCTCGACAATGAGATTGAACACCAGCCGATCACCGCGCCAGGCGTACCTTGTGTGTGCGTTGCTGCGCTGGATGCGCCGCTGCGTTTCCCTGGCTGGCTGGCGCGCAAGCTGCAGCCGCTGGTCGGCCTGTAATGCAATCCACACTAGACCATCGCGAAATCCGCTACCGTCAGTCCAAGCACGAAGATAGGCCCCGGTTTGCAAAGGGATAGCCTGCGGCCTCGATCAAATTCGGGTGCCGCGCGGAAATCGCGTCATTGGTCGGCACCACACGCCACTATTGGACAACCAGGCGAAGGGCTGGCACGGCACAGGCCAAAAATGCGACGAGATATTTCATGGACAGGCTCCGACAAAGGTCTGACTGTCCGTAGCTTGCTCAGGCCACTGCTGAGGTGCCTTCTGGATTTTTGCGATGTCGTAGCCCATGCCCTTGGCCCGCTCCAGCATGGTTTGGTAGTCGGCATCGGATACCCGCGGCGTGCGCGCCATATACCAGAGGTAGTCACGCGCATCGCGCACCACCATCACCTGGCCGTAATCCGGCTTCAACCAGCCGATCAGGTACTGGGTACTCAGGAAGGCGAAAAAGCGCACGCGCCATTCACCATCGCCGCTGCCCTTTACTACGCTAGCCGTCGAATGCAACAGCTTGACCGGCGTTTCGAAGCTGCCGGGCCGCTGCCGAAACCAGGTGCAGATCGTGCCGTCCGCGTTGCGGCTATAGGTCTCGACCGAATTGTGACCGCCTCGCTCGAAGCGTGTCGGAATGGAAGCGATCACGTACCAGCGGCCCATGTAGCGAGAAAGATCCACACCCTGCACCGGCTGGATCGGATCGGTCGCCCCTGCGCAGGCCGCCAGCGACAGCATGCCCAGCAAGCTCAGGGTGATCATGACTCGCATGCGTTTCATGTGAGGCACCCGGTAGTTGCGCGGCATGATCAGCCGCCTTTGGATGCATACGGGATATACGCAGTATTGGATGCGGCGCGATGGAGGTTTGCTCAGCGCGGTGGAAGCGCCTGCCATTGACGCAACGCTGCTTCCCGTGTGGCGCTTAAATCCACGATCGGTGCGGGATAGCCGCAGTTGGTGAGTGCATCCGGATCGCGCCACGGCTCATGCAACAGCTTCGTGGGCAGTTTGGCTAACTCCGGCAGCCAGCGCTTCAGATAAGCCGCCTCCGGATCAAATTTCGCCGCTTGCGTGTGGGGGTTGAACACCCGGAAATAAGGCGCGGCATCGGCGCCACAACCGGCGACCCATTGCCAGCCAAGCGTGTTGTTGGCGAGATCCGCATCCACCAGCGTGTCCCAGAACCAGCGCGCGCCGTGCTGCCAGTGCAGGCGCAGATTCTTGGTAAGGAAGCTGGCAGCGATCATGCGTACGCGGTTGTGCATCCAGCCGGTATGCCAAAGCTCGCGCATGCCGGCATCCACGAGCGGGATGCCGGTGCATCCCAGTTGCCAGCGGCGCAAGATCGCAGGATTGTCATCCGCCCAGCGGAACGAGTCGAAGCGCGGATTGAAGTTTTCGGTCGGTGTCTGCGGGAAGTGGTAGAGCAGGTGATGGGCGAACTCGCGCCAGCCCAACTCGCGCAGGTAGGGTTCGAGATCGGGACGGCGTCGCGCATCCATGCGCTGGGTGCGCGCCTGCAAGGCGTGCAGGATCTGGCGCGGGGTGATTTCGCCGAAATGCAGGTGCGGCGAAAGGCGCGAGGTGCCGTGGCGCGCCGGCAGGTCGCGACCGTTCGCGTAGTCGGCCAGGGCATCGTCGACGAACACTTCCAGCAATTCCTGCGCGCCCGCTTCGCCAGGCTTCCAGCTCGCGGCCAATCCGCCGGCCCAGGGAATTCGCGGCAGGAGCTCCAGCGCATCCAGCGGCAGACTGCCAGACAGTTGCAGCCACTGGCGGGCATGGGCTTCCGGCAACGGTTGTTCGGCCGGCAACTGCGCGCGCAACTTGCGCCAGAACGGAGTGAATACGCGATAGGGCAGGCCTTCCGCCGTGGCCAGCTGCCAGGGCTCACACCACAGATTGCCGGGCAAGCTATGGACGGCGATGCCATCGGCGCGTAGAGCCGCCTTGAGTGCGGTGTCGCGCGCGATGGCGGCCGGTTCGTATCGGCGGGTCCAGTACACGGCGCGCGCGCCGCTGGCCTTGATCAGCGCACGCAACCTGGCAAGGCTGTCGCCGCCGGCGATATGCAAGGTCGCGCCTTGCGCCGAAAGGCGTTGCTGCAGCGCCTCGAGCGCATGATGCAGCCACCAGCTGCTGGCACCCCCGGGTTGCCACGGTGCTTCCTCGTCCCGCGCGTGCAGGTATAGCGGAAGTATGCGTTCGTGCCCGGCGCAGGCTGCGTCGAGCGCCGGGTGATCGGCCAGGCGCAGGTCGCGCCGGAACAATACGAGCGCGGTGTCATGGCCGATGGAGGATGGTCTGGTCAACGCTGTCGCCGCCTGTCGCCGCCTGTCGCCGGACGTGAACTCTACCTTGAAGCCCGGTGCGCGATCAGGTGAAGGGATCGAGGGCACGACGAGGATGGGCTTTCGACTGAATACGCGGACCCTGGCTGCTTTTTTTTCCGCTGCCTGTTTCATCACGGGATCAAAGCGTCATCCCGCCATCGATGGTGAGGCTTGAGCCCGTCATATATCGGGGCGACGCTCTGGCCGGATATGAAACCAGTTCGGCGATGTCTTCGGCCTCGCCCACCTAGCTCCGTTGGGGCCTCAGGCGACCGGTTTGACGACACCCGTCTCGTCTGCGAGTGCATCGACCGCGACCACGCTCGTCCTGGCGTGCTCTGCGCCAACGCCGGCTTCTACGAAGTCGATGCGCCGGGCGGGTTGAGCGAGACGCATGTAGACACCACCTTCAATATCAACGTGAAGAGGACGGCGTCGTCGGGCAGATATGCCGCATGCGGGTTGCAGCCATACGTGAGCCGCCACGTTCCATGAACATCTCTCAGTGAATCATCTGTACGCACCCAAGGATTCCCTCATGCATATCGATCTCTCCACCCGTACCGCCATCGTCAGCGGCTCCACTGCCGGCATAGGCCTGGCCATCGTCAAGGGGTTGGCCGGCGCCGGCGCGCGCGTCGTCATTACCGGCCGCACGCAGGCGCGTGTCGATGCGGCTCTCGCCGCAGTCAGGAAGGAACTGCCGCAGGCGAGGCTTGACGGTGTCGCCGCCGACCTCGGCACGGCTGCAGGTGCGGAGGTGCTGATCCGCTCGGTGCCGGATGTGGACATTCTGGTCAACAACCTGGGCATCTTCGAGCCCAAGGCTTTCTTCGATATTCCGGATGCCGACTGGCAGCACTTCTTCGAGGTCAACGTAATGGGCGGCGTGCGGCTGTCGCGGCACTACGCACAAGGCATGGCTCAGCGCGGCTGGGGACGCATCCAGTTCGTGTCCAGCGAGTCGGGCGTGCAGATTCCGACCGAGATGGTGCACTACGGCGTGACCAAGACCGCCCAGCTCGCGGTGTCGCGCGGCCTGGCCGAGACCCTCGCCGGCACCGGCGTCACCGTCAATGCCATCCTGCCCGGCCCGACCCTGTCCGAAGGCGTGGGCGAATTTTTCGGCAAGATCGCTGCCGAGCGCGGCGTGCCGCAGGCGCAGATAGAGAAGGAATTCATCACCACTCACCGTCCCAGTTCACTGATCCAGCGGCTGGCCAGCGTGGACGAAGTGGCAAACCTTTCAGTGTATCTCGCCTCGGAGCAGGCCTCGGCGACCACGGGTGCCGCCATGCGCGTGGACGGCGGCGTGGTGCGATCGGTTGTCTGAGTCGGTCCGGGACGCGTCAGCTTCCAGACCTGGTTCGGGACAGTTCTGGGATAAGGCATGATGGTGAGCCAGATGACTGGACCGAGTTATCAGGAGCAGGGCGACTGGCCGCGAGAATGTCGCCCGATCGTATTCCGGTCACGTTTGTCGCCTCATCCGTCCTGTCGCTGTATCGGCGTCCCTGGACTTCGTGTCAGTCCGTGTGCCCGAGCACCGGCTGATTCGCCGAGTCATTTCGGTGTGAGATGGAACAGGCCGCCAGGATCTGCGTCTTGCAGCATCCAGAGCGAGCCGTCCGGCGCCTCTTCGATATCGCGGACGCGTTTGCCGATACTCCAGCGCTGGACCGCGGTGGCGCCGCCCTTGCCGTCAAACGTGACGCGAACGATGGCCTCGCTGACGAGGCCGCTGAGCAAGGCGCTACCGTTCCAGTGCGGGAACAGGTTGCCTTTGTAGAACATGAGATTGCCCGGCGCGATCACCGGCGTCCAATAGATCACCGCCTTGGCGAGATCGGGTCGCGTATCCGGGCTGGGAATCGGCACGCCGTCATAGTTGATGCCATAGGAGACCAGCGGCCAACCGTAATTCTTGCCACGCTCGATCAGGTTCAGCCTGTCGCCGCCGCGCGGGCCATGCTCGAGTTCCCACAGCTGGCCATCGGGAGCAAAGGCGAGGCCATAAGGGGTGCGGTGGCCGGTGGTCCAGGTTTCCGCCGGCGTCAGGTTGGGCCCGGGGAACGTATAGGTGCTGACTACCGGCGCGGCCTTGGCTTTCTCGGTATCGGCTGCCGGATCGATCAGCGGAATGGTGCGGGCACCGACCTTTCCTGCCCACGGATTGCCCGGCGCGGGTTTGCCGTCCAGCGTCAGCCGCAGGATCTTGCCCACCGGTTGGTTGGGATCCTGCGCAGGAGTGAAGCGCTGGCGGTCGCCCAGCGTGAGGAACAGGTACTTGCCGTCCGGCGAGAACGCGATCTGGCCGCCGGGCTGACCGCCCTTGCCCGTGGGCATCTGCCGCCACAACACCTGGAAACCGTCCAGCCGGGGCTGCTTGCCATCCAGCACGAGCCGACCACGGCCCAGAGCTACGCCGCCGCCGTAGTCACCCGGTGCGACATACGTGAGATACACATTGTGGTCGATGGCGTAATGCGGCGAGAGGAAGACACCCAGCATGCCGTCCTGACCTTCGACATAGCTCGGCGGGACGCCACCGATCTCGGTCTTGGCGCCCTGCGGAGTCACCAGATCGACGCGGCCGACCTTCTCGGTCACGAGCATGCGGCCATCGGGCAAAAACGCGATGCGCCAAGGCAGATCGAAGCTCGCCACCTTCGTGACGGTGAAGGGAAGGTTGGGGTCGGACTTCTGTTCGCCCGCATTGGTTTGCGCATGGGCGGCGCTTGTCAGCAGAGCTGCAAGAAAGACCCCGGATGCCAGCTTCATCATCTGCATGTTTCCTTGCACCCGAATGAGTGACCCCGAACATCCTAGCGCTCCGAATGCCGTCCCGGTGTGATGATTCTTTTCAATTGCGTGCCCGAAGCGGCGGCTGATTCGCCGAATTATTCCGGTGTGAGGTGGCAGGCCGCCGGGTTCGGCATCTTCCAGCATCCAGAGCGAGCCGTCCGGCGCCTCTTCAATATCGCGGACGCGTTTGCCGATACTTCAAAACGCTGGACCGCGGTGGCGCCGCTTTCACACGATTGGCGGAAGAGTGCAAGGGCAAGAACGCACGACGGTATTGCCCCCGGATATCTTCCGGTGCTTCGAAAACGACGCCTTCTGGATCGTGGTTGATGCTATGTCCGGCATGGATCACGATTAGCGCGTCGGCGTGAGTGCGCACAGGCGGGGCATGCGCATGTTCCAGTGAACGTTGGTGCGCGAAGGCCTTTCGCGCGAAGGGCTCTTTCGGCGGCGTTGAACGGCCGCGAATCTCAATAGCTATTACATGCCGGCCGTGCGATGCGGCGCATGACAGGGAAAATCGAATGAACCGTGTGTATCGACTCATATGGAATCGGGCGCTGGCCGTCGTGCAGGTGACGTCCGAGCTGACGCGAACGAAAGGTTCGTCTTCGGGCGCATCCGCAACACGCGTCCTGCGCCGCCGTCCGCTTGCGCTGGCAATCGCCACCATGACGTTGGCTTGCGTGACCGCGCCGGCATGGAGTCAGACCTGTACGTCGAGCGACCCGTCGGGTTGCGGCGCGTCGGGTGGCATTGGCGGACGCCCCGGCCGCAGTCCGGATGGCGGCGCCGGCAACGGCACCGGCGGCGACGCGATCGTGTGGAATCCCAACACCAGCGAAAGCGCGGGAAGCACCGCCACCAACGGCACGGGTGGCAATGGCGCGGATGGGGTCTTTGACGTAGGTTCGGTCAATATCACTGCGACCGGTGGAGCGGGCGGCAGCGCAGGGGCGATCGGTTCGCCGGGCGTCGTTTCGTCCGTCACCGGTGGTACCGGCGGCGCCGGTCAGGCGGAGTCCGGATCAAGCATCGTAGGCGGCGGCGGTGGCGGTGGCGGGGCTGGCGTTTACATCAACGACGGCAATTCGTCCCCCATTGTGGGGACTACCACGACCATCGCCGGTGGCGCGGGCGGCAGGGGTGGTGATGCGACCGCCTCGGCTTCGAACGGCAATGCCACGAATGGCGACCCCGGCGGCGGTGGCGGCGGCGGCGCGGGTGCGGTCATTGCCGCGGGTGCGGGTGGCGTATCCCTCATCAACAACGGCAGGTTGCTTGGCGGCGCTGGCGGGGCCGGAGGCAATGGCGGGTATGCCGGCAGTGGCGGCGGTGGCGGCGATGGCCTGCTGGTACTTGGCGTCGGTGCTGCGATTACCAACAACAGCACCGGTACGATCATCGGCGGCCTGGGGGGCAACGCCGGGATTTACCAGGATGGCGGGAACCTGCCAGGCGGCTACGGCAGCGGCGGCGCGGGCGTCAACCTCGTGGGCGTGGGTTCGTCGCTGGAGAACGCGGGCACGATCATCGGCGGCAACGCCAACACTGCCTCCGCTATACCGAGCGCACAGGACGGTACGCCGGGTGTCGGCGTGCGCGGCTGGGGTGGAGTCACGGTTGTCACCGACGGCAGCATTGCCGGCGGCAGCAACGGCAGCATGCAGGCGGACTCGCTGCTGTTCTCCGGCGGCGGGAACCAGCTGGTGGTCCTGTCGGGTGCCTCGTTTACCGGCAACATCCAGAGCATCAGCGGCAGCACCGGCGGCGGCGACATCTTTACGCTGGCGGGCGACGTCAACGGTTCCCTCGATGCTGCACTGATCAATGGCTTTGCCAGCAACACCAAGACCGGCAACAGCAATTGGACGTTGACCGGCACAGGCAACGCAGGCACCGACTGGACCGTCCAGCAGGGCGTGTTGACCGGCAGCGCCAGCGCCTTCGAAGGCAACCTGACGTTCGCGAGCAATGGCATCGGAACGCCCGTGGTGGACTTCAACCAGGCTGCCGCGGGCAGCTTCGCCGGCTCGGTGAGCGGCACGGGTCAGGTCATCAAGGACGGCGCGGGCCCGCTCACGCTTTCGGGTGACCTGTCCACGTTCAGCGGGGCGTTCACCATCAATCAGGGTTCGGTGTTGCTGACGGGCAACGGGAACCTTCAAGGTGCTGAGGTTGCCGATGGCGGCGCACTCGATGTCAGCGGTACCAGTGGCGCGACGGCTACCGTCGCCGGCATTTCCGGCAACGGCACGGTGACGCTGGGCACGCATACGCTGGTGATCGACAACGCCGCGAACGACGATTTCAGCGGAGCGATCTCCGGCACGGGCGGCGTCACGCTCAATGGCGGCATTCAGACGTTCTCCGGTGCCAACGCCTATCTCGGGGCGACGACACTCAACGGCGGTACGCTCGTCGTCTCGGCGGATGCCAACCTGGGACAGAGTACCGCTGTGCTGGCTTTCAACGGGGGCACGCTGGAGAACGACGGTGTGTTTGTGACCACCCGCAACATCAGCCTGGTCGGCACCGGAACGTTGCAGACGGATGCCGACCTGACGGTGTCGGGCAATATCAGCGGCAACGGTACGTTGATCAAGACGGGTACGGGCACGCTGACACTCAGCGGAAGCAACAGTTACATCGGCGGCACGACAGTCAGTGCAGGCACCTTGCAGGGCGATACGAACAGCCTGCAGGGAGACATCACCGACAACGCCGCACTGGTATTCAACCAGGCCGCCAATGGCACTTATGTCGGCACAGTCTCTGGCAGCGGCACGTTGACCAAGACCGGCACCGGCACGCTAACACTGGCCGGAGGCAACAGTTACAGCGGCGGCACGACAATCAGCGCCGGCACGCTGCAAGGCGATGCGAACAGCCTGCAAGGCAACATCGTCAATGACGCCGCACTGGTGTTCAACCAGACCGGCAGCGGCATCTATGATGGCGTGATCTCCGGTACCGGTACGCTGACCACGAGCGGTTCCGGCACGCTGACCCTCAATGGCGTCAACACCGCCAACGGTCTTACCACGGTGGCATCCGGTTCCACGCTGCTCATCGGCGACAGCTCGCACAGCACGGCTACCGTGGGCGGCGATGTCAGCGTCAACGGAGGCACGCTTGGCGGTTATGGCACCGTGCAGGGCAGCGTCATGCTTGCCAATGGCGCCTCGCTCACGCCGGGCAGTGCGCTCGCCGCGGGCACGTTGACCGTCAACGGCGATCTCACCATTGGCGCCGGCTCGCTGCTGAACTTCGACTTCGGCTCGCCCGGCCCCAACTTCAGCACGCCCGGCCAGAGCGATCACGTCATGGTGAACGGCAATCTGTCGATCGGCAGTTCCACGCTCAACGTCAACAATCTCGGCAGCATGGGGCCGGGCTTGTACAACCTCTTTGAATGGGGCGGCTCGTTGAGCATCACCGGCGGCGGCTTTGCGCCGCCGAGCGGCATGACGTTGCAGATACTCACCGTCAGCAAGCAGATCAACCTGGTCGACACGCTTGGCGTCACACTGAACGAGTGGGATGCGAACGGATTGGCCAGCCCGACCCAGCTGGGCGGCGGCAGCGGTACGTGGTCGTTGTCTTCCAACACCTGGTCCGACACCACCGGCCAGTATGTCGGCCCGATGTCGCCACAGCCGGGTTTTGCGATCTTCGGTGGCGCATCCGGCACGGTCACCGTGGACGACACCAACGGCACGGTCGGCGCCACCGGCATGCAGTTCGTCAGTGACGGCTACCACCTGACGGGCGGCGCCATCGATCTGGTGGGGCAGGGCGGCGCAGCGCCGGTCCTTCGCGTGAGCAGCGGCGACACCGCCACCATCGACAACGTACTGGACGGCGTCAACGGCCTGAACAAGACCGATGGCGGAACGCTGGTGCTCAATGGCGTCAATGGCTACACGGGCACGACCGTACTGAGTGGCGGCACTCTGTCGGTGTCCTCCGATGCCAACCTCGGCGCGAGCACCAACCCGCTGGATTTCGAAGGCGGTACGCTGGAGGTCACCGGCACCACCTTCAACCAGACGGCGCGCAGCATGGTCTGGGGCAATCCAGGTGGCGGCTTTGATATCGACAATGCCGCCAATGTGTTCACGGTAGCGCAGGCATTGACGGGTAGCGGTGGCCTGGCGAAAAGCGGCGCAGGCGTGCTGTCGCTCACCGGTGCCGATACCTACGCCGGAGACACCACCATCAGCGCCGGTACCCTTTCCCTGTCGGGCAGCGGGAACATTTCCCATTCCGCGGACGTGAGTATCGCCACCGGCGCCACCTTCGATATCGGCAATACCCAGAGCGGTGCGTCCATCGTGTCGCTCGACGGCAGTGGCGTCGTCAGTCTCGGCAACCAGACGCTCACGCTGACCCAGGCCAGCGGCAACTTTGCCGGCACGATCTCTGGCGCCGGCAGGCTCACGCTCGCCAGCGGCAACGAAACGCTGTCCGGCTCCAATCTCTATACCGGCGCCACTGTGATCGATGGCGGCATGCTGGCGTTGTCGGGCGGCGGCGCACTGGCCCATTCGTCTGACGTCAATGTCGCCAGCGGCGCCATCTTCGATATCACGAGCACCAGCAACGGCGCGTCGATCGTTTCACTCGACGGCAACGGCACGGTGAGCCTCGGCGGCCAGGTGTTGACGCTGACGAATGCAGCCGGCAATTTCAGCGGCACCATCACCGGCAACGGTGGCATCACGCTGGCCGGCGGGGCCGAGACCCTCGGGGGCAGCAACACGTATCTTGGCGGCACCACGATCTCCGGTGGCACGCTGTCGGTGTCTAGCGATGCCAATCTGGGCGACTCGTCGGGCAGTCTCGCCTTCAACGGCGGCACGCTGGCGAACACGGCCTCGTTCAACACGGCGCGCAACATCACCTTGGCAGGCGGCGGCACGTTCGACACCGTCGGCAACCTCACTGTGTCGGGCAACATCGACGGATCGGGTGCACTGATCAAGGATGGCGCAGGTTATCTGGTACTTGCTGGCACCGGCACCTACGCTGGTGGCACCACGGTCAATCAAGGCACGTTGCAGATCGGCAACAACGGCACCACAGGCACCATCGCGGGCAACGTGACCATCGGCGTCCATGGCGTGCTCGCGTTTCTCCGTAGCGACGCGTTCGAATTCACGGGTGCGATTTCCGGCAGCGGTACGGTGGTGCAGGGTGCTGGTGCGCTCATCCTGGACGGCAACAGCAGCGGCTTCGCCGGCACCACCACGGTGCAGGCCGGCATGCTGGAAGTCGGCGATGCCGGCACGCCGTTGGCAACGCTTGGCGGCAACGTTACGGTAGCAAGCGGCGGTACCTTGCGTGGCCACGGCACGATCGGCGGCAACGTCACCAACGACGGCACCCTGTGGGCAGGCGGCTCGATCGGCACGTTGACGGTTCGGGGCAACTACACCCAGGCGTCCGACGGCGTGTTCGAAGTGGAAGCCACGCCCGCTGGCCAGGCCAGTCTGCTGAGCGTCGGCGGCACGGCCAACCTGGCAGGCACGGCGTTGGTGCTCGCTGATGCCGGCACCTGGATGTCGCGTACCAGCTATACCGTGCTCACCGCTGCGGGCGGTATCAACGGACAATTCGCCTCGGCAAGCAGCAGCCTGCCGTTCCTGACACCCATGCTGGCCTACGGCACGACTACGGTGACGCTGTCGCTGCAGCGCAATGACATCAACTTCAGCACCGTGGCGCAGACACCCAACCAGCGAGCAGTCGCGACAGCGGCAGACATGCTGGGTTTCGCCAACGCAGCCTACAGTGCGCTGGTGGTGCTGGACGCGCCCGCCGCACGTCGCGCCTTCGACCAGTTGAACGGCGAAATCCACGCTTCCACGCGCACGGCGATCCAGGACGACGATCGCTACGTGCGCGATGCGATCGGCCAACACCTCGCCGGGATGACCAACAACGCCAACGGGCTGAATGTCACCGACGATCATGGCGTCACCGCGTGGACCTCGGTGTGGGGCCATTGGGGCAGCCATGACGGTGACGGCAATGCATCCAGCTTCAGCGCGAATGGCAGCGGCATGCTGGTGGGCGCCGATCTGCCGGTGGGTGACGATGCGAGGTTGGGCGCGATCATCGGCTCCGGCCAGGGCACGACGCGCATCGCCACGCTGGGCTCGTCCTCGCATGTACTCGACCAGCACATCGGCATCTATGGCATGGCACAAACCGGCCCGCTGCAATGGCAGGGCGGTGCGATCTACGGCCTGCAACACGTCGACACGAACCGCTTCATCGGCTTCGGATCGTTCGCGGGAACGGCGCAAAGCGATTACCACGCCCATGCCGCGCAGGGTTATGTCGATGCGAGCTGGCCGATCGCGTTTGGCAACGCCATGCTGGCGCCGTTCGCGAACCTGGCCTATGACAACCTGCACACGCCGGCATTTGGCGAAAGCGGCACGCCGGCCGCGCTCGACGTGGCATCGCAGGACAGCGGCGTGGGTTACGCCACGCTGGGTCTGCGCGCCACCTTCGACCTGGGTGCGCCCAACCACGGTTTGCATGCGCACGCCAGCCTGGGTTGGCAGAGAGCGTGGGGCGACACGCTGCCCACCACTACCGAGCGCTTCGCCGGCGGCGGCGACAGCTTCGAGGTCGCCGGGCTGCCGGTGGCGCAGGATGCAGCGGCCATCAGCGGCGGCATCAGTTTCACGATCACGCCTACGGTATCGGCGGACGCCAGCTATCAGGGACAGTTCGGGCATCGTGCTTCTGACCAGGCCGCGCGCATCAGCCTCGACTGGAAGTTCTGAGGCTACGTCGTACCGTCCGATGAGATGTCGGGCGAGCGCGTAGGTTGAAATTTGGCGAGGACGTTCCCAACAGTCTTCCCGAAATCAGATGTTCACTAACGTCGCCTTGGAGTGAGACGAACGTCGAACCGAGTGCCCTTCCGATATGTGGCGGGAGGTGCTGCGGTTGTTTGCTGGTGCAGCTTGATCCCGCGCCGCTGCCATTGGGCAGGCTGCAACGTTTGAATTTTGGGCTCTACGCTGAACAGTCAGCTACTCAGCAACATGACGGCGGTCGGCCTGCGCTAATTAGTCGCGTTTTGTAGGCATGCCGTTCGCGTAACGGAGCGGTTGGCTATCAACGAAAGAGGGAGGACTAATTATGAAAACTTTTAAGCAAAGTATGCTGCTCGTTCTTTGCGTCCTGATGCTTGCTGCGTTGAACGGCTGTGTCGAAGATGCAAGGACGGGACTGATCTGTCCGCCAGGTAGTCATCCGGGTCCTCATGGACACCAGTGTTTCCCTGACTGATCAACTCCGGAGTTCTTTGCGCCGCCGCAGCCCACGCCGCGGCGGCGGACGCATCACTCTTACGCTGTTTGAAGCAAGGCCATGCGTGTTGGTCATACGCGGACTGGCGCAAACAGCATCATGAGATTCAGCAACAGCGGCCACCCCAACGGTTAGCCCGTGTTATCGCGAGTAGCGTGTTGTCCGGAGCGGCTCAGGGCCGTGGACCTGTTACTCGTTTGGCCGCAGTGCTTGCAGGCCAAGCCATTGAGACGTCCGGGCTCTCGATGGCCGATCTCTGTTCCGTACACCACATCACATGGCGCGAAAGCGGTGGCGGAATGCGTCGCTCACGCGAAGCGGCTCGGCAATGCCGTGCAGCCAGACCACCAGGCGGCCATCCCCGTCCGGCTTGACCTGCCGGATCGCCGACACGCGGACGATGGCGTTGCGATGGACCCTCCAGAAGACTTCAGGATCGAGCTTGGGTATCAGATCCTTCAGCGGCGTACGGATGTATGCGCTATCGGTGGCGGTGGCGACGCGGGTGTACTTTTCCTCGGACTGGAAAAGAATGACATCGCCGATGTGGATCATCCGGAGGGTGTCGCCGATGCTGGCGGTAATCCAGCTGATCGTCTCCACGGGCTTCAACCGGCCCGCGAGGCTGTCGATCAACGCCGTCAGATCGACCTGCGTGGCCGACTGACGACTGCGCAAGCGTGCCACCGTTTCAGTGAGGCGGTCGGCGCGGATCGGTTTGAGCAGGTAGTCGATGGCGCCGGCATCGAACGCCTTTATCGCGAATTCGTCGTGCGCGGTGATGAAGACGACCTGGGCGGGGCTTACGGCCTGCTGCGCCACCTCGAGGCCGCTGAGTCCCGGCATGCGGATGTCGAGGAAGACGACGTCCGGTTTCTTCGATGTCCATGCATCGAGCGCGGTGGCGCCATTGTCGCATTCCGCGATGACGACCAGTTCCGGCCACAGTCGTGCCAGCATGCCGCGCAGCTCCGTTCGCTGCGGTTCTTCGTCTTCGGCGACAAGGGCCGTGATGGGTGCGGTCATGGGGACGCGAGCGGAATGTGGATGCTTGCACTCACCCCGCCTCCGGTACGTGATGCGATCTCGAAGCGCGCACGCGCTCCGAAACGGTCGTGAAGCTGGGCGCGAACATTCGCGAGGCCCAGGCCGGGTGTGGTGCCGGGTTGCAAGCCTCGGCCATCGTCCTGGACGTGCACGCTCAGGAAGCCGTCCGCGGCGCCGGCGATGATCTCGATACTGCCGGGGCCGAGCTTCGGCTCGATGCCGTGGGTCATCGCGTTCTCCACCAGCGTCAGCAGGATCAATGGGGGGAAGGACATGGCCCGGATCTCGTCGCTCGCATCGACACGAACCTCGATGCGGCCAGCCGTGCGGACCTTCATGATCTCGAGATAGCCCAGGCAAAGATCGATCTGCCGACCGAGCGTGGCTTCTTCGATGCCCGTCGTGCGGATGCGTGGCAAGGCGATGCGCAGATAGGCCGCAAGCGCATCGATGGTTGTCGCCGCGCGCCCGGGTTCGCTGGCGATCAGCGACCGCACCGATGCCAACGTGTTGAAGAGGAAATGCGGTTCGACCTGCGCCTGCAGCAGGGCCAGCCGCATGTCGGCCGCATTCCGTTCCGCACGCAGGTTCTCGATCTGGCGGGCGGCTGCGAACTGGGCGATGCGCCGCCGCTCGCCGAGATAGTAGAGCGTTGCGTAACCGCCGCCAGCCAGGATCAGGGCAAACACAGATGCATTGACGGTGGAGCCGAGAAAATTTGAAACGGCCATGCCTAGCCAGTTGATTCGCATGTGGTGCCCGGCATAGGCCTGCATGAGATGGGCGTGATAGGCGCCCACCCAGTTCAGGGCGACGGCCCCGAGCCAGAGCCCCAGCAGGATCGCCAGGACCACCAGCACGCGTTCCAAGGTGACCGGAAAGCGCCGATATCGAATCAGCGTCGCGAGGAAGGGGCCAGTCGAGACCGTGATCAGCGATGCGGAGCAAGCCCGCAGTGCCAGTCCGGGCCAGTCGCCCCATGCCCCCGTGCCCGACGCATGCCAGAGGCCATACGTGCAACCGGCAACGACTGCCAGCGGCCACAGCACGATTCCCCGGCGCAGCAACCAGGGCCAGGTGAAGGTGCGGAAGCGTTGATAGAGCGCCCAACCATCCAGGTCCGACATCACGCTTTGCGGCACTCGGGCATGCAGGTCGTCGTTGGGAAAATCCATGCGTGACACGTTAGCAAAGCATGCGCCGGTGCGCACACGAACCATCCGCAGCAGGGCCGTTTCATCGCATCGTCGACCGGTTCCGTCGCATGTCCATCCCGCTGCGCTCGGGCGTGCCCTATATCTGCGGCACACACGACATCGGGAGTAACCATGCAGATCAAGATTCTGGCGAAGGCTGCCATAGCGTTCGCGATCCTCGTCGGACCAACGGCCATGCCGTACTGCCTGCACGCGCAAGCCGCTGCGCAGGACGCCACGCAAACCGAGCCATGGGTATCCACCGCGTGGCTGGCCAGTCACCTGCACGACCCCAACCTCGTGTTGCTGCAGGTTGGCGAAGCGTCGCAAGACAAGGCGATGCATATCCCCGGCGCGCGCTTCGTCCATCTTGACGACGTCGCCGCCACGTCGAGCAAGCTTTCGCTGGAATTGCCGACGGCACCGGCATTGCGCCAGCGACTGCAGGACCTGGGCATCTCCGACGGTTCCCGCGTCGTGGTGTACTTCGGCAACGACCAGGTCTCCGCGTCGACGCGAGTATGGTTCACGTTGCAATCGGCCGGACTGGGCGCGCGCGCCGACCTGCTCGACGGCGGCATGCCGAAGTGGCGCCGCGAAGGCCGGCCCGTTACTGACCGGGCCGTCGCAGTTACGCCAGGAACGTTGGCACCCTTCAATCTTCAGCCAACCGTCGTCGATGCGGCGTTTGTGCAGACACACGCCCGCAAACCAGGTTACGTGCTGATCGACGCGCGTGCCGCGATGTACTACGACGGCCTGGAAGAGAGCGGAGCAGATGGTCACCTCCGCCGCGGCCACATTCCGAGCGCGCACAGCCTGCCGTACACCGACATCACCAACGACGATCTCACCCTGAAGAAACCGGCCGAACTGCTGGCCTTGTTCCGCAAGGCCGGGGTGAAGACGGGCGATCGGGTGATTGCCTATTGCCACATCGGCCAGCAGGGAACGGCGGTGTTGTTCGCAGCGCGTGCCGCGGGGATCGATGCCGTGCTGTACGACGGCTCATTCGAAGATTGGACGATGCGTAATCTGCCGGTCGAGCGCTGACGATGCGCACACGCCGTCCTTATGCCGAACCTCACCTGACGGGCGTTTGCCTCGGCCTGCTGCTGCTTGCCTGCTTCGCACTGACGGGGCAGGGACTGGGCGCGTCCGGTGCATTCGCGAGCGTGGCCAGCGGTGTCGTCGGCACCGTCTCGCCGGAAGCGGCGGCACATAGTGCCTACTTCCTCAGCTACCTCCAGGACGGATCGCCGTGGACTGCCTGGATTGTCGTTGAAATCATCGGTGTGCTGATCGGCGCCACCGCGTCGGCGGCGCTGGCAGGGCGAACGCGACTGACGTCCGTCCACGCCATCCGTCCGTCCGCCGGCAAGCTGTTCGCCGGAGTCGCCGGCGGCACGTTGATGGGCATCGGGGCGGCGCTGGCACGCGGTTGCACGAGCGGCCTCGCATTGAGCGGCGGTGCGGTGCTGAGTGTCGGTGCCTGGATCTTCATGGCGGCATTGTTCCTGGCAGGTTTCCTCGCCGCACCACTCGTGCGCAGGCTCTGGCCATGAACGATCTGCTGGTCGCGGGAGGTATCGGCGTGGCATTCGGCTGTGCACTCGAATGCGCCGGTTTGGGCGATCCGCCGAAGCTCGCCGGCCAGTTCTATCTGCGGGATTTCACCGTACTCAAGGTCATGCTGAGCGCGATGCTGACCGCGATGCTCGGTGCCTTCTGGGGCGGCCGGCTGGGCGTGTTTGATTCCGCAGCGTTCTACGTGCCCGATACGTATCTGCTTCCGCAACTCCTCGGCGGACTGGTCTTCGGGCTCGGCTTCGTGCTGAGCGGCCTGTGCCCGGGCACCTCCTGCGTAGCGTTGGCCAGCGGCCGCGTCGAAGGTGCCGCGACGATGCTTGGGTTGTTCGCAGGCGTGCTGCTGGTCGGCATGGCCTTTCCCGCGATCGAACCTTTCTATCGCTCGACGCCGTATGGCCCGTTGACACTCCAACGCCTCACGGGCCTGCCTTACGGAGTCATGGTGGCGCTGGTCACGGTGGTCGCCGTTTCGGTGCTGACATGGATCGCAAAGCGGGAGGCAGGACCATGAAACTCGTGCGACAACTGGGCATCAGTGCGCTTGCATTGGGTTTGGGAGCGCCTTTCGCAGGCAGTCTCTTTCGCACGCAGCCGCGAGGGTTGGATCTGGATTCAATCGCGCGGGCGATCGATGAAGGCTCCGACCACGTCAGTGCGCGCCAGCTTGCGGAGTGGATACGCGATCGCCGGCCCGGGCTCCGCGTCATCGATGTGCGTTCGCCCGCTGAGTTTCGCGATGACCCGATCCCGACGGCGGAGAACGTGCCGATCGACCAGTTGGCGAAGTCGCACTTTGCGCCCGGCCAGACCATCGTCCTTTACTCGCAGGAAGGGGCGCATGCGGGCCAGGCCTGGGTGATGCTGCGCTCGCTCGGCGTGACCCAGGCGGTGTTCGTGCCGGGCGGCCTTGCCGACTGGCGCGACGAGGTTCTGTATCCACTGCTGCCGCCCAATGCCTCGCCCGCGGAGCGTTCACGGATCGAGGCATTGAGCCATTACTTCGGCGGCTCTCCCCGGATCGGGGCGGAGCAGGGCGGCAACGTTGCGAGTGCGACGCGGATCGGGCATGGCTCGCGGAGGCGCGGATGCTGACGCGTGCCATGGAATCCACCGATGCGGCCGACGCCTTCGACTTCGCCGCGCTTCGCGCCAGCGAATTCGCACGCCTGGATGCTGCCGGCATCGCCTATCTCGATTACGCGGCGAGCGCGCTGTACGGTGCCTCGCAGGCACGAGCGCATGGCGAGCGGCTGGCGCAGGGGATTTTCGGCAATCCCCATTCGGAGCATCTCGCATCACGCAACAGCGCCGCCGCGCAAGCGGCCGCCCGTGCCGCGACACTGGCCTTCTTCGATGCCGATCCGGACATCTACGACGTCTGCTTTACCGCCAATGCGACGGCAGCCATCAAGCTCGTCGCCGAGAGCTATCCGTTTTCGCTGCGCCGCGGGCTCATTCTCTCGGCCGACAACCACAATTCCGTCACCGGCATGCGGGAGTTTGCCAGGCGCACACAGGCAACCGTCAGCGTGTTGCCGCTGGATGCGCAACTCCGACTCGACCACGGATCCGCGAACCTGCGAGCGAGCATCGAACGACAAGGCAGGAGCTTGTTCGCATTCCCGCAGCAGTCCAACTTTTCCGGCGTGCTCCACGACCTGTCGCTCGTCGAAGAGGCCCAGGCACTCGGATGCGATGTTCTGGTCGACGCGGCGGCGGCCGGGCCGTCCGGCGCACTCAGCCTGAGGGAGCACTCCGCGGACTTCGTCGTGTGTTCGTTCTACAAGCTATTCGGCCTGCCGACCGGTGTCGGCGCGTTGATAGCGAAAAGGTCGGCTCTGGGTCGCCTTCGGAGGCCGTGGTTCTCGGGTGGAACGGTGGAGTTCGTGTCCATTGCGCACGGGCGGCACGCTCTCAAGCCGGGATACGGGGGATTCGAGGACGGAACTCCCAACTTCCTCGACCTCGCCGCCATCGAGTCCGGATTCGCCTTTCTCGCCAGCATGCCGCGCCCGTGCCTGCGCGCCCATATTCAGTCCCTCGTGCGACATTTCCTGGCACTGGCAGCGACGCTACGGCACAGCAATGGCGCGCCGCTGGTGCGTCTGTATGGCCCTCCGGATATGGAGCAGCGGGGCGGCATCGTCGCCTTCAACGTATTGCAGAACGACGGCAGCGTGCTGCGCTACGAGCACGTCGAACAGCTGGCGCAAGAACACGGCGTCGCCATTCGGGGCGGCTGCTTCTGCAATCCCGGGACGGCCGAGAAAGCATTCGGACTCGATGCCATAGGCGTGGAGCACTGCTTCGACAAACTCGAAGGCAACTTCAGCATTGACGCGTTCCGGCGCTGTACGGGACGTGCTGCCACCGTGGGTGCGTTGCGCCTATCCGTTGGCGCACCCACGACGTACGAAGACATCGCGCGTGCCGTGGCATTGATTGCTGCCTGCAGCGAGTAGACCCGGCGTGGCGGACGCGCATGTTGCGGATCAGGACACCAAGCTGCGCATGCACAAGACCGGAGCCATCCACGGCGTCTCTGAAGCCATCCACGGATGACCAACCGTTGCGCCAAACGAATCAATCACGCCAACCGAAGGAACCACGTGAAGATCATCCTGCGTCTCGCTCTTCCACTGTTGCTGCTCAGTACAAGCGCCAATGCTATCGTGACACGCCACGAGCAGCCCGATGCGCGTTACCGCGTCGACCCGCGAACCATGCCCGCGCTGGTCGATCTGCCCGACGAAGGTCACGGCACGCTGATTGCCCCACGCTGGGTGATTACTGCGGCCCATGCGGTGCACATGATGCAAATCATGCCTGAAGAGCATTTCGTGACCGTGAACGGAAGGCGACGGGCAGTGAGCCGCATCGTTGTTTACCCTGATTACCCCGCTGCGCGAATCGCCTGGCAGCAGATGTTCAAGCAGGTCAAAACGGCGAAACCCGACATCTTTGTGCACCAGTACATGGCGGCGATGGCCAGCATGCACGACATTGCCCTGCTGGAACTCACCGAGCCCGTGACCGACGTTGCGCCGATGCCGATCGATCGCGGCAACGCCAAGCCCGGCATGCTGAGCACGGTTTACGGCGCGGGCGCCACCGGCACCGAGCTAACTGGTGCGCCGGATAGTGAAAGTCATCGCACTCAACTGCGGCGCGCACAGAATCGCCTGACCCAGACTGATGGGCCCTGGCTGCGTTACGTATTCGACTGCAGTGCCGGCGCCCCGGCCCTCAGCGGCGCCACAGCGGGCGGCGACAGCGGCGGCCCAGTCACCGTCCTCGTGGCTGGTCACACCTACCTGGCCGGCGTCACTCACGGCCTGGATGGGACAGCCAGCGAAGTGGAGCGCGTCGTGCGGCAAATGCAGGATGGTTCATTCCGCATGGGCGTATGCGGGCAGCGCTTTGCGGCGGCGCGGGTGGGCTTTTATGCAGGGTGGATTGATCAAACCATGACCGCACATTGAATCCAGGGCGACTCACCCGTGTTGTCGTAAGCGGAACATCTACCGCATAGCTAGCGTCGAGATCCGCGTGGCGTGGACGTCGGTAGCCACCGGATTGTGCCGTTTCTCGTCGCGGCGGAGGCAACGCTTCGCGCAAACCCGCCCTGCGCCGTGATACTCGACCTGCGTGGCGATGGCGATGGCGGTGGCGAATACATCGACACCTGGCATTTCGCACATGCGCTGTCGGACTTGCTCGCGCCAGGCGGTCGCATCTTCGTACTCACCAACGCGCAAGCCTTTTCCGCCGCCATCACGGCTGCCGCATTCGTCAAAGACGCCGGCGGCGATCGGGTCACGATCATTGGCGAGTCGGTCGGCTACCGCCTGTCCTTTTTCTCCGAGGGCAACAAAGCCAGCCTGCCTAATCCAAAAGTATGCGCCTACCCGCAAACCGCGAGACACGACTGTCAACGCTCCTGCGACAACTGGCACGAATGCTCTTGGCCCAACAGGTTCTATCCAGTCACGGTGAAGAGTCTGCAGCTCGATATCGTCGTACCGCTCAGGTACGAAGATTGGAACACGCCACGACACAGCCCTAGGGACTGGGCGCCAGCCAGCCATGCACCTGGGCCGAAGAATATGGGTTCGCGGCCGGAGCCCTTGCGTGAGGCATGAGGGCAGGGCGATCAGGGACTGTTATCGGGGGCTAGAGCAGGACCGCGTTCGACCCATGACGGAGACCGGTTACCCAAGAACAGAACCGTGTCAAAAGGGGTTTGCTCGAGGACATGAGGTGCAGGCGCTCGATTGGTCACATGTCGCGCCGGGTCACAAGATGACTCGAAGAGTGCTCCCGGTCGATAGCAATTACTTGCGGCCTCGCTGAGCCGCCATATGTGCCGTAGGTCTCACTTTTGTTGACGGTGGCACGGTCATTGCTGTGCTTCGCGACTACATGTCTTTGGGATGCATGTGCGATCTGTTCACTTTGTCTCGGACCTTCCCAGGTCCGGGGCCACGCTGCTGTCAGCGATCTTGAGCCAGAACCCGCGATTCCATGGGGGGATGGGCGGCCCAATCGGGAGTGCTTTCAACTATTCGGTCTTCATCTCCGATGAGCAGCGCCGTCGGATGCTCAAGGGTCTGTTCGACAACTACTACGGCCCCGAATACGGCGCCGAGGTAGTGTTCGACACCAAGCGTGGTGCACCAAGATGCGCCATCTGAAAGAGCTGTTCCAGCACGGCAGGGGCATCGCCTGCGTACGGCACGTGTCATGGATCATCGACAGCATCGAACGGCTGATCCGCAAGGACGCCTTCAAGCCTTCGTCCATCTTCAACTATGTGCCTGGCGGAACCGTGTATTCGCGCGTCGAAGGGTTGGCCAACGGCGAAGGCATGGTTGGCTGCGCGTACAACGGTTTGAAAGAGGCTTTCTACGGCGATGAAGCCTCCAAGCTGATGTTGCTGCGTTACGAAACGCCGACGAGCGATCCGGCACGCGCGATTGCCTCAATCTATGACTTCATCGGCGAGCCCGCCTGCAAGCACGGCTTCGACGACATCAGCTATCACGCCGATGAATTCGACCTGCGCGCCGGGATTGCATGCCGCGCGCAAAGAAATCGCTGTACGCGAGCGCACCAGCGTGTTGCCGCCGGATGTGTTTCGTCGTTTCGAAAGCGATGCCTTCTGGCTCGATCTCGCGCTGAATCCGCGCCAGGTGCGGGTGGTTTGAAGCGCGCACGTACGTGCAATTGACGACTTTTTCAGATCGATGGCCGCTTGCCCGCTGCACTGGGATGCACAAGGCAATCGGCTAACCAAGATGCATAAATCAAACGAATAAAAATCAACAGGGGACACATCGTGAATCGCATTTACCACCTTGTTTTCAACCGCACACTCTGCGTCATGCAAGTTGCGTCGGAGTTGGCAAACGCGCCGCAAGGCGGCGTGGTCAACGGTGCGAGCGTGTCTTCGAAACGGGAGTTGAAGTCGCGCCTGTTGGCGATCGCGATGAGTGCAGCCTTGGCGGCGATCACGACGCCGGCGATGGCGCAGACTTGCGTGCCCAGCACGACCGCGGTTTGCGGTGCGAATGGCGGGGACGGTGGTGCTGGTACTGCCAGCGGTCAATCGGGTGCAGGCGGTGCCGGGGCTGTCACATCCGGTGCCTACGCCAACGGTGGCGGCGCAGGTGGTTCGGGCGGTAGCGTGGGTTCAGCGGGCCAGGGTGCCAACAACACCGGTGGAGCCGGTAGCGCAGGACCCGGGGGGGCAGGTGTTGGCGGCGGATTGGGCACGCTGGGCAATGGTGGGGGCGGCGGTGGCGGTGGCGACCTTACTGGTCCAACTTACGGCGGCGGTGGCGGTGGTGGCGGCGGTGGCGTGGGCCAGTCCGTCAGCGGTACATCCTTCACCAATCCGGGCAGCATCGTGGGCGGCAGGGGGGGCAATGGCGGCCTCTCTGGCTCGCCGGGCTATGGCGGTGGCGGTGGTGGTGGTGGCGCGGGCGTGTATGCCGGCACGGGCAGTACGGTCACCAATGGCGCCGGTGCAACGATCACTGGCGGCGCCGGCGGCAACAGCACAGGCGGAATCGCTGGCGGGGGTGGTGTTGGCGTAGCGTTGGTCGGTTCAACACTGACCAATAACGGGAGCATCGTCGGTGGCAATGGTGGCGCAGCCGGTACCAGCTATCTGGGCGGTGCGGGTGGTGTCGGCGTTGTGGCGACGGGCGGTTCCACCATCATCAACAATGGCAGCATCGCCGGCGGTGTTGGTTTTTCCGGCGCGCAGGCCGACGCGATCGATCTGAGCGGCGGCGGCAACACGCTGGTGCTGGAATCGGGTTCGAGCATTACCGGCAATGTGGTCAGCAGCAGCGGTACCACCAATGGCGGCGACACGCTCGATTTGGATGGCAGCGCCAACGCGACGCTCTCTGGTTCGATCGGCGATTACGGTAGCGGTGCGCAGTACCAGGGTTTCAACCATTACGAAAAGACCGGCTCGGGAACCTGGACGCTCGATAGTGTCGGGAACGTCACCACCGTCGGGGCGTGGTCGGTTCAAGGCGGCGAACTGGATCTAGACGGCTTCGGCAGTGCCTTCACGGGCGGCTTCCAAATGTCCTCCGGTACCGTTTTGACGGTCGGCGCGGGCAGCGGTGGCGTCTTCGTGGCCGGTACCTCGGGCGCCAACGGCTCGCACGGCAGCAATGGCACCTACAGTGGTTTCAGCGGCACGTCCGGCCAGTTTGGCGTGTCCGGTGCGGCGGCGGTCAGCGGCTATAGCTTCACGCTGACCAACAACAGCAGCTCGATCCTCGGTGGCGTAGGTGGCATCGGCGGCGCCGGCGGCAATGGGGCCAGTGGCGGCTCGGGTGGCTATACGAATTATCACGGGGGCGCCGGCGGCGAGGGCGGTGCCGGCGGTGCGGGTGGATATGCGGTGTCGGGCACCGGCTTTACGCTCACCAACCGGGGCCGTTTGTCCGGCGGTGCCGGCAGCCTGGGCGGTGCCGGCGGGAGTGCTGGCGACGGCGGTACCGACTCGACCGGAAATGGCGGCGGCACCTACGCCGGTGCGCTCGGCGGTCAGGGCGGCGCCGGCGGCGCCGCGGTATCCGGCAGCCAATTCACGTTGACCAACAGCGACAACGCGAGGATCTACGGCGGCTACGGCGGAGTCGGTGGCGCTGGCGGCGTGGGCGGCAATGGCGGCTACGGCGGCAATCACGGCGGCGCCGGCAGTGCCGGTGGCGCGGGTGGCATGGGCGGCTATGGCGCCTCGGGCGTGCAGGGTGGTGACTTCACCGCTACCAACTCCGCGTTCATCCAGGGCGGTACCGGCGGTAATGGTGGCATGGGCGGCAACGGTGGATTCGGCGGATCGTCGTCCAGCGACGACACGTCCACGCTGGGTTCCACCGGGCCGGGTGGCGCAGGCGGTGCCGGTGGCGGCGGCGGTTCGGCGGTCAGCGGTTACGCCGCCACGGTGACCAACAGTGCCGGAGGAATACTCCAAGGCGGCGGCGGCGGCTCAGGTGGCACGGGTGGCGCCGGGAATTTTGGTGGTATGGCGAGCACCGGGACCGTGGGTGTCAGCGGCAGCTACGGCGGCGCCGGCGGCGGCGGCGGGAATGGCGGCGCAGCCGTCATCGGCAGCACGATTTCGCTTGCCAACCAGGGCACCATCACCGGCGGCTTGGGTGGTTACGGCGGCGCCGGCGGCATCGGCGGGATGGGGTCTGAGTCGGCCAACGGAGGGACAGCGGTGGCTGGAGCTGGCGGCGCCGGTGGCACGGGCGGTGCGGGCGGTGCGGGTGGCAACGGCGGTGCGGCGATCGTGGGCGCGGGAGTGACTCTAACCAATGGCGGGGCCCTGCAGGGCGGCTTGGGTGGTCAAGGCGGGTTGGGCGGCACCGGTGGCGCGGGTGGTTATTCGTATCGGCACGCCGGCGGCAACGGCGGGGCCGGCGGTGCCGGCGGCGCGGGCGGCGCCGGCGGTACGGGCGTCGTCCTCATCGGCGCAAGCTCGTTCACCAACACGGGTCTCGGCACTACCGTCACCGGCGGCAACGGCGGTGCCGGCGGCAACGGCGGTGCGGGCGGTGGTGGTGGCTATTCCTTCAGCGCATCCAATGGCTTGGCCGGAGCGCAAGGGGTTGGCGGCGCGGGCGGAGTGGGGGGCGCCGGCATTAGCGCCGGAACGGGCGACACGATTACCAACGATGCCGACGCCTCGATCCTTGGCGGCAATGGCGGTATTGGCGGTACGGGCGCCATCGCCGGCAATGGCGGCAACGGTGGCGTGGGCGTGTCCGGCACCGGCTTCACGTTGACCAATGCCGGTTCGGTGCACGGTGGCAATGGCGGAGGCGCAGGTGCGTATGGCGGCGTAGGCGTCGTCTCGACCGGCGGCTCGACCGTCATCAACAGCGGCCATATCGCCGGTGGCTCGGGCGCAAGCGGCGCTCAGGCGGATGCGGTGGATCTGAGCGGCGGCGGAAATACGCTGATCGTGGAAGCGGGCTATGTGTTCACCGGCAATGTGGTGAGCACGAGCGGCACCACGAATGGCGGCGACGTCTTCGTGCTTGGCGGCAGCGCCAACGCAACCTTCAATCTGGGTGCAATGGGTGTGGTAGGCAGCGGCGCAGCGATTCAGGGCTTCGCGAATCTTGGCAAGAGCGGCAGCAGCACGTGGACGTTGAGCGGCACCGGCAACGCGAACCAGTCGTGGACGATCACCGACGGCACGCTGGTTGGTAACACCGCCAGCATCGTCGGCAACGTGACGTTCTCGCCGGTAGGTGGCGGCAGCGCCAACCTCACGCTCGACCAGTCGACCAGCGGCATCTACAACGGTGCGATCAGCGGCTCGGGCAACCTCGCGAAAATCGGCAGCGGCACGCTGATTCTTGATGGTGCAAACACTTACACCGGCGGCACGGCCGTACAAGCAGGTACGTTGGAAGTAGGCGACAGCGCGCACAGCGGTGCATCCATTGCAGGCAGCGTAACGGTAGACGCAGGCGGTACCCTGCGCGGTCACGGCGCAATCGATGGCAATGTCACGAGCGACGGCACGGTATGGCCGGGTGGTTCGGTGGGCGTGTTGACCATCAACGGCAACTACACGCAGAACGGCGATGCATCGATGCAGATCGATATCACGCCGACGCAAGCCTCCGAGTTGGTAGTGAACGGCAACGCCATGCTTGCCGGCACGCTGAGCCTGGTTTACGCGCCAGGTACCTACACCGGTGCGACGTATACGTTGTTGCGGGCCGACGCAGTGAGCGGAACCTTCGCGACGACAAACGCGACGGGCTCGGTGCCCACGGGTCTTGACGCAAAGGTGTCGTACGGCGCAACGGCGGTCGCGCTGACGCTGGCGGCACCGGGAACACCGATAGCGCCGCCGACCGTTGTCCAGCCGCACGACGGCGACGTATACGCGAACCTGATACGTAGCGTCGATCTGGTCGGACAACAATCGTTGGTCACCGTGATGGGGGCAACGTTGCGTCCGGCCGACACCTCATGCGGTACGGCAAACGGGGCGCACACCAACGCCGTCACCTCCTCGTGCAACAGTGGCTTGTGGATGCAATACAGCGGCGGCACCGATTCGCTCTCGGGCAGCAACGGTCTGAACAGCACAACGTTCGGCCTGCAGGGTGGTTGGGATCACGCCGTGGCTGACGTGGTGCATATTGGTGTGGAAGCGGGCTACGACCGCATCAATGGCAACGATCACGACGGTGGCAACGGCAGCATCGACCATGTGCATGGCGGCTTGTACGTGTTCGGCGATGCGGGCCCCGTCGTGCTTTCGGGCGTGCTCGACGCAGCGCACAGCAGCTATGGGGTGAATCGCGCAACAGGTATCGGTCACGCGATTGCCGATCCGGATGGCAGCATCACATCGGCTGCGCTGCAGGCCGCATGGCCGCTGACGGCCGCGCAGTGGCAAGTCACGCCGGTCGTGGGTGCGCTTTATCAGCACCAGACCATGAATGCCTTTGGTGAAACCGTGCCGAGCAACAACCCGCTCGCTTACGTCTTCGCGGTCAACGGCGCACGCACCACGTACAACACCATGCAGCCGTATGCGCAGGTCTCCTTCACGCATGCATTCGTCGCACAAGGTGTCAGCTACGTGCCGCAGCTCGACGTCGGCTATCGCTACAACTCACGCAGCGACAATACGCCGGTGGTGCAGGAAACCTCGCAAGACGGCACCGTGTTCGCAATGCCCGCCGACAACCTGGGCCGCGGCATGGCCACGGTGGGCGCACGCATCACCGCGAAGGCGGCTGCATCGTGGGGTCTGTACCTGGATTACCAGGGGCAGTTCTCCAATCACCTGAGCGACAACGCGTTGAGTGTTGGCTTCACCAAGCAATTCTAGGCAACACGCGGGACATCGATTGGAGGCCCCTCAATGCCCTCTGAAACGTCTTTGTTGATTTGAGCCAATGTGAAGCAGTGCTTCCCTGGTTAGTAACGGTAATCGGGGCGGGGCCGCCATCTGCTTTCAACCCTGAGGGACCCCGATGTCTTGATCTGGCTGCCATAAAGCCGACGCTCGGAACGTTACCCAAGCTCGGCATACGCAGCTTGGGTTCGGAGCGACAGGGGAGCTACATGCGATTTGCGCCCGTAAGGTCATCCGCTTGCAAATCACCCAAGCGCACCTTACAGTGAACCAAATGGTTCACTATCAAGCCCGCCTCGACGCAACGTTCGCCGCGCTCTCCGATGTCACCCGGCGCGGCGTGCTGGAGCAGCTCGGGCGTGCAGATGCCTCAGTCACCGACCTCGCCCAACGGTTTCGCATGACCCTCACGGGCATGAAGAAGCATGTCAGCATCCTGGAGCAGGCGGGACTCGTGACCACGGAGAAGGTCGGGCGCGTACGAACCTGCAAGCTCGGACTGCGCCGGCTGGAAGAAGAGACCGCCTGGATCGAGCGGCACCGCGAACTCTGGAGCGCGCGCTTCGACGCGCTGGACGAGCTTGTCGACCACTTGAAACGCGAGGAGAAGGCAAATGCCAGAAGCAAAAGAAGGTAGTTCCGCCGCCATGAACCGCACCACTGTGGAGCGCAAGTCCAACCGCGAACTGGTCGTGACGCGAACGTTCGATGCCCCCGCGCGCATCGTCTTCGAAGCGTGGAGCAAACCCGAATTGTTCAAGCAGTGGTGGGTTCCGAAGTCGGTGGGCATGTCGCTGGTCTCGTGCGACATGGATATTCGCACCGGGGGTACGTATCGCCTCGTGTTCAGCCATCCGGACTTCGATCAACCGATGGCGTTCTTCGGCACGTACAAAGAAGTAACGCCGCACAAGCGTCTCGTATGGACGAACGAAGACAGCGACCAGGGTGCCGTGACCACGGTAACGTTCGAAGAAAACGCCGGCAAGACGCTGCTCACCTTTCACGAAATCTACCCCACGGAAGCGGCCCTCGACGAAGCCCTCGCCGGCTCGGCGGAAGGCCTGCCCGAACAGTTCGCGCAGTTGGATGAGTTGCTCGCTGGCAGATCGTGACCACGCCGCAGTCGCCGGTGTATGGAAGGGATGGCGATAAAAACGCACGATCACCACGGCGCTGACCCGTTCGGCGCCATGTGAGGACGATATGCTCAGACGCGATTTCCTGAAGACTGCCATGGCGACCGCAGTACTGACTGCGGTCTTTCCCATTCAAGCCAGGAAGACTCCCACCATGTCGAACGAGCATTTTGCCGACGTCGATGGCCAGCATCTCTTCTACAGCGTGCATGGCGCCGGCAAGCCGCTCATTCTTCTCCACGGCGGCATCGACCCGGACAGCTTCGGGAGCAATCTGGCCGTACTGGCCAAGGGTCGGCAGGTGATCGCCCCCCATCTCCAGGCACACGGGCGCACGCCAGACACCGCCAGGCCACTGCGCAGTGAAACGATGGGTGACGACATTGCCGCCCTGATCGGCCATCTGAACCTCGGCAAGGCCGACGTCATGGGCTACTCGCTGGGCTCCAGCGTCGCACTGCAGACCGCTATCCGCCATCCGGACGTGGTCGACCGGCTCGTGCTCGTGTCCACGGCGATGAAGCAGGACGGCTTTTATCCGGAAGGGGTGGAGGCCTTCAAACAGCTGGAGGCGAACGCCGCCACGCTCGGCCCTGGCGTCAAGGCATCCCCGTTAGGGAAAGCCTATCCCGATGTCGATTGGACCAACCTCTTCAGGAAGGTCGGCGACATGACCAAACGTCCCTTCGACTGGAGCGCCGAGGTCGCCAAGCTTCAGGCACGCACACTGCTGGTCTATGCCGACGCAGACGCCATCCGGCCCGAACACATGGTGGAGTTCTGGAAGGCGCTGGGAGGCGGCCAGCGCGATGCCGGGATCGATGGCTCCCTGCGACCCGCAAACCAGCTCGCCATCGTGCCGAACACCACCCACTACACGATCCCCGTCGATCCGATGCTGCCGGAGATCGTCCAACGCTTCCTTGGATCTGCAATGAAGGCAGTAGGTTAGGAGAGCGCATCAATGCGATCCATCGCGATCGTTTCATTCTGGTTCCGGTATCGAGCCAGCTTCTCCCGATGAAACTCCCCTCCTGGATCGAAGGATGTCGCCATGACCCAACTTGCCCAGATACGGTTGTGGAAGCAAAAGGGCATTGTCCAATTGGGCGTCGGTGCCAACTAAACAATTTCCGATCCTCGACGCGGCAGGCTACGGAGCCTTGACCTTCGACCCGCCGAGTCTGGCCACCAACATGCCGAGTTCCTTCATGGCCCGGTCCAGTCGCTGATCCCACACCAGGCCGCAACTGAGCCTCACGTAATCGACGTAGTCGCCACGGCTGGAAAACAGCACGCCAGGCGAGATACGGATCCCCTTCGACAAGGCTGCCTCGAACAGCGCACGGCTGTCGCTGCGCTCGGGCAACTGCACCCACAACGACATGCCTCCTTGTGGCTCGCATACACGCGTATCGGCAGGCCAGAAACGCGCGATCGCTTCCAGCAGGCGCTGCCCGTTGTCTGCCAGCGTTCGGCGAAGGCGGCGAAGATGCCGCTCCAGATCGTGGCGCTGCAGGTAGTCCGACATGGCCAGCTGGGTAAGGCTGGTGCCTCCCATGGTGGAGAAGAACTTGGCACGCACCAAAGCGTCTGTCCACGGGTTGCCCGCCAGCCAGCCGAGGCGCAGACCAGGCGCCAGCATCTTGGAAAACGAGCCGCAGCTGATCACGATGCCGTGGGTGTCCCACCGGCGAAGCGGCGAGGGGCGTTGCCCGGACCAGGCCAGCTCGCCATAGATATCGTCCTCGATGATGATGACGCCGTGCCGGGCGCAACGGCTCACCAAGGCTTGCTTGTCGGCGTCGCTCGTCAGGCTGCCCAGTGGGTTGTTGAAGTTCGGCACCAGAACGGCCGCGCGCACCGCGTTCTGCTGCAGCAGGTGGTCCAGACGAGCTACATCGATGCCACGACCCGGCAGGTTCGGAATTTCCAGCACCTTCAGATGCAATGCGGCGACGGTCTGAAGGATGCCGTGGTAAGTCGGTGTTTCCACCAGCACCACGTCGCCCGGAGAAGTGGTCACGCGCAACGCCAGGTTGATGGCCTCCATCGCACCGGCGGTGATCACGATTTCCTCGGGCGATACCGGCGCACCTACCTGGGCATAACGCTGGGCGATCAGGCGTCGCAACGCCAAGTGGCCTTGCGCCGGCGCGTAATCGAACACCGCCGCGGGCGCACGGCGCAGGCAGCGCGACACCGATGCTTTCAGCGCGGCTTGCGGCAGCAGATCGAAGGCTGGTGTCGCACTGTGCAGCGGTAGCAGGGCGCCATGCGCACCTGCTTCCGTGGCATCGAGCAACGCGGGGTTCTTGATTTCGCCCGGTGCGCGGTTCCTTGCGGGCCGCGGTGCCGGCGGCAGTGTCGTCGATGCACGGACGAAATACCCCGAGCGCGGCCGTGCAACAACGAGGCCTTCGCGCTCCAGTTGCAGGTACGCCTGGACCGCCGTGGCGACACCGACACCGTGTCCCTGCGCCAGGTGCCGAATCGACGGCAAGCGCTCGCCTGCCCGCAGCGTGCCGTGAGCGATTTGCGTGCGCAGAGCCGTCGCAACGCGTTCATAGAGAAGCAAGGGGACACCCCATCTGTACTTGTCTATTTCGATTCTATCTGAATCTGTATCTGTCGCATCGAAGGTCCTACGCTGCCTTTCATCGCTCCGGAAGATCCAGCCGACCATGGTTCCCTCATCCCGGTCCAACGAAACGCGCGGTGTCGTCCTGCAACTGGTGTTCGCCGAGTGCCTGATCGGCTCGGTGGGCGTGTTCGTGCATGAAAGCCACCAGGACGCGGTTACCGCAGTGTTCTACCGCTGTCTGTTTGGCGGCTTGTTTTTGCTCGGCTGGGGGCTGGCCAAGGGCTATCTGCGGGGACTGTGGCGCGAGCGTGCGCTGCTCCGTGGCGCGGTGCTGAGCGGGGTGCTGCTGGTACTCAACTGGGTGGCATTCTTCGGCGGCATGGCGCGCTCGTCGATCGGTGTCGCCACATTGATCTATCAGTGCTACCCGTTCGTGATGCTGGTCCTCGCCGCGTTGATGCAGGGCGAACGTACGCCGCCCGCCGATCTGGCGTGGACCGCACTTGCCTTCGTCGGAGTGGTCTGCGCCAGTGACCCTCTCCATCTGTTCCGCGATGCCGAATCGTCCTATCTCGTCGGTGTCGGATTGGCGTTCCTCGCAGCGCTGTTATGTGGTGCATCGCTGTTGATGTCGCGCCAAGTCGGCAAGGAACGTCCGTTCGCACTGGTCATGATCCAGTGCTGGGTCGGCGTTGCCATGCTCGCCGGATTCAGCAGCCGCAGCGTGTTCCACATGGGGCTTCACTGGATGTGGTTGCTGGGCCTTGGGGTGATCCATAGCGGCATCGTATATGTGCTGTTCTATTCCACTTACCCACGCCTGCCGGTGGCGACCATCGCCGTTGTGTCGTTTATCTATCCGTTGGTGGCGCTGCTGCTGGACTATCTGCTGTACGGGCATCGTCTTGCAGTGGTCCAGGTGACGGGTGTCCTGCTGATCGTGCTGGGCACGCTGGGCGTGAACCTCAAGTGGCGGCCTGGCTTCGCATGGAAAGCGACATGACCGGATCGTGGCCGCACCTGTCTGCGCGCTTTCAAATATCAACACTGCAAGAGAGCTATCTGATGATTCATCGCATGCTTGGCTTCGCCACCACCCTGTCGCTGTTGCTGTCCGCAACCAACGCGATGGCGGAGACGTTACCCATGGATATTCCGCAGCTCGACCGGAACCAGGAAATCACCATGGCACTCAGCGCAGCACCGCAGGAGTTGCAGGCGGACGCCGGTGTCTATGTACTGGAGCATTCCGGATTCGTCCTGGTCCGAGCCAGCCACAACGGGTTCAACTGCCTCGTCGAACGCGATACTCACGTGACCGCGCCGGTCTGCTATGACGCCGAGGGTTCGCGCACCACGCTCCAGGCAAGCCTCGAACGCGCGCGAATCATGGCGAGCGGCACGGCCGGCCCGGATGTCGATCGCATGATCGACGCCGAATATCACGCCGGACGTTTGCGGCCACCCGCAAAGCCCGGTATCGCCTATATGCTCTCCCGCGACTTCGTGCGGCTGGACCCGAAAACGGGGAGGGCGACGGTGCTGTATCCACCTCACGTGATGGTGTATGCGCCGTTCTTGCGAAACGAAGACATCGGCGTCCCGAAGCAGTTCGTTCGCAGCACCACCCACGTATGGGTGGAGGCTTCCGGCAAACCGGACGCGTGCCTCGTCTTTGCGAGTGCCCACTAAGCCTCCTTGAGCACGGATGAACGGCGCAACCTGATCCAGCAGCGGGGCCGGCTGCTCGATCAGGGTAAAGCGATTAGCCCGTGTTATCGGGGGCAGGGTGAACGTCCGCTCTCGACCACCCAACCCGGGCGGCTGAACACTGAATGGCTGTGATCCAGACTAGGATCGCTCTGGCACCTTTAGCGAGCGGATTGGCGCTGTCCGCTAGTTTCGTGGCGCGTGATGCAGCTCAAAGTGGCATCACATTCCCAACGGGCGCAGCCCAAGGTTCCAGCCATGAGCATCATCCTCGTCACCGGTGCATCGTCCGGCATCGGCAACGCCACCGCACGTAGCCTGTTGCAGCAGGGTCATACGGTTTACGTCGCGGCGCGGCGCGTGGAGGCCATGCAGGATTTGGAGGCACAGGGTGCAATCCCGCTTCGCATGGACATTACCCAGGAGACCGACGTTGCAGCCGTGGTCGAGCGTATCCAGAAGAAGCACGGCGCGTTGGACGTACTGGTCAACAATGCCGGCTACGCCATCTACGGTTCGGTCGAGGAGACCGCGCTGGACGATGCGCGGGCGCAGTTCGAGGTCAATCTGTTCGGTCTGGCACGCCTGACCCAGTTGCTGATCCCGGCAATGCGAGAGCGAGGGCGCGGGACCATCGTCAACGTCTCGTCGATGGGCGGCAAGATCTACACCCCGCTGGGTGCCTGGTATCACGCGACCAAGCACGCGGTAGAAGGCTGGAGCGATGCGCTGCGGATCGAGCTGGAGCCATTTGGCATCGACGTGGTGGTGATCGAGCCGGGCATCATTGCCACGGAGTTCGGTGATGTGATGACCCGGCCGATGCTGGATCGCTCTGGGGGTGGCCCCTATGGCAAGCTGGCGCACGCCATCGCCGGATCCAAGGCGCCGATGTCGCAACCGAGCGTCGTGGCAGAGGCCATTAGCCGTGCCGTGCAGGCGCGTCGCCCGAAGACACGCTACGTGGCCGGCAACCTGGCGCGGCCCCTGATGTTCGTGCGCAAATACTTTGGCGACCGCGTCTATGATCGCCTGATCATGAGCCAGTTCCGCTGACATGGCACGCAACAGCACCTTTCCGGTCGATCCAGGCTGGCGTCCGTTACTGAAGGATCTGGGTATCCGCAGCGATACCCTGTTGCGCCGCGCCGGCCTTACGGAGGAACTGTTGGCACGCCCCAACAGCGGTCTGACCACGGCGGAGTATTTCCGCTTCTGGGAGAGCCTGCAGGCCGAAGCAGGTGACCCGTTGCTGCCGCTGCGCCTGGTGGAGGCGATCCAGGCCGAGTCTTTCAGTCCGCCGATTTTCGCGGCGCTTTGCAGCGCGAACCTGCTGCAGGCGGGGCAGCGGCTTTCGACATACAAGAAGCTGATCGCGCCGATGAGCCTGACGGTGGACGTGGGCCGCGATGGCACGCTGACCCTGACGCCGCATTGGCTGGAGGCGCAATCGCAGGTGCCGTTCGTAGTGGTGGCCAGCGAGCTTGCATTCCTGTTGCGGCTTGCGCGTCTGGCCACGCGCGAACCCGTCGCGGCACTGCGTGTGATCATGCCGCAGCTTCCGGCCGTCGCGCAGGCCAAGGCTTACGCAAAGTTCTTTGGCGTGGCGCCTCGACAAGGCGCTGCCGCAAGCATCGGATTCACGGCCGCCGATGCAAAGCGGCCGTTCCTCACCGCCAACGATGCGATGTGGCAGGTGTTCGAACCCGATCTGCGCAAGCGCTTGGGCGAACTCGACGGCAATGCCAGCACCGCCGAGCGCGTTCGCTCGGCACTGCTTGAGTTGCTACCGGGCGGGCAATCGGGGATCGAAGCGGTCGCTGCTCGCCTTTCGATGAGCAAGCGGACATTGCAGCGCCGACTGGAGGAGGAAGGCGAGAACTACCGTTCCCTGATCAACGGCACCCGCGAGGCGCTTGCCCGGCACTACCTGATGCAGACCGAACTCTCCGCCGGAGAGATCGGATTCCTGCTCGGCTTCGAGGATCCCAACTCGTTCTTCCGCGCCTTCCAGGACTGGACGGGAACGACCCCTGAAGCAACGCGAAGGTTTGCTCATTGACAGAGCCGACGTCGTCTTCTCAAGAAGTCTGCTAAATCCGTCCGCTACTCAGAGCGGGAGCTTCACCACCTGTCTACGCGGGAATGACAGCGTGGGAGGTTTTTCGAGGTTTGCCTGCCAAGTCGCCGGTCGTTACGGCTTGCCACGACTTGCCAAGTGACAGCTTACCGATATCCCTGTGCCTGCAACGAGAACAGATGTGCGTAGTGGCCTTCCTCGGCCATCAACTGCGCATGATTGCCACGCTCGATGATGCGGCCGTCCTGGATCACGATGATCTGGTCGGCCATGCGCACCGTGGAGAAGCGGTGCGATATGAGGATGGCGATACGGCCGCCGGAGAGCTCGCGGAAGTGTTCGAATATGGTGGCTTCGGCTTGCGCGTCCATCGCGGCGGTGGGTTCATCCAGCACCAGGATGTCGGCGCGTGAGCGCATGAAGGCGCGGGCCAGGGCGATCTTCTGCCATTGCCCGCCGGACAGCTCGCGCCCGTCGTTGAACCATTTGCCCAGTGGCGTCTCGAAGCCTGCCGGCAGGCTGTCGATGAAGTCGCTGGCCATGCCCTTGTCGCTGGCTTCGCGCCAGCGCGCTTCGTCATTGAAATGGGTGACATCGCCAGCGCCGACGTTCTCACCCACGCGCATCTGATAGCGGGCGAAGTCCTGGAAGATCACCCCGATGCGCTGCAGCAGGACGGATTCATCCCACTCGCGCAGATCGGTGCCGTCGAGCAGGATGCGGCCACTGTCAGGCGAGTACAGGCGAGTGAGCAGCTTGATCAGGGTGGTCTTGCCCGAACCGTTCTGGCCTACCAGGGCCAACGATTCGCCGGGACGGATATGCAGGTCGATGTCGCGCAGTGCCGGTTCGCCGGCGCCAGGGTAGGTGAAACTGACCCGCTCGAAGCGGATGCCGTCCTCGGGTGTGGCGCCATGCCGCACGGTGCCGGTGGCTGCGGGCACGGGCGTTTCCAGATACTCGTACAGCGTGGACAGGTAGAGGTTGTCTTCGTACATGCCGCCGATCGCCGACAGCATCGCCGACACCGCCGACTGGCCCTGACGGAACAGCGACAGGTACATCGTCATCTGGCCCAGGGTGATGCGCGCCATCACGGTGCTGGCGGCGATCCATGCGTAGGCGCCGTATAGCGCAAACGTGCCGAGCAGGCCCAGGCCGAAGCCCCAACTGTCGCGACGCACGGCCAGATCGCGATCGGCGCGATACAACATGTGGAAGATGTCGCGATAGCGCTGCAGGAACAAGGGGCCAAGGCCAAACAGCTTCACTTCCTTGGCGTGGTCCTCGCGCGCCAGCACGGTTTCCAGATACAGCTGCATGCGTGTTTCCGGAGAGCGCCAGCGGAACAGCCGGAACGCGTCGCCGGAGAATTTCGTCTCGGCGAAGAATGACGGCAAGCCGGCCAGCAGCAGCACCGCTACCGCCCATGGCGAAAACCGGAACAGCAGGCTGCCGTAGCTGAGCAGCGAGATCGCGTTCTGGCCCAAGCCGAATGTTCGGGTGATCAGCGACAGCGGCCGACTCGACGCCTCGCGTCGCGCGCGGGTGAGCTTGTCGTAGAACTCCGAATCCTCGAAGTGCGCCAGTTCGAGCGTCAGCGCCTTTTCCAGGATCAACACATTGACGCGTTGGCCCAGTTGCGCACGCAGCAGCGACTGGCACAACGACAGGCCGCGCTGCGCACCGGCCATCGCCGCCACCAGCACGCCCTCCAGCACCACCCATTCGAATACCGATCGCAGCGGGGCTGTCCCGTGTGCTGCCCACAACTTGCTGGCACCGAGCACGGCGTCGACGATGTGTGCGCCAACGTAGGCAATGCCAGCCGGTAGCAGGCCGGCAATGAGAGTGAGCAGGGCCAGTGCGATGGTCAGCGCGCGGCTGGTGCTCCAGACCAGTTCCAGCGCACGCCCGCTGTACCGGAACACGCCCAGAAAACTGCGGGCGAGTTCTTTCGGTGGAGCGGCAGGGGCTGCGTGAGGCGGCACAGGGGAGGTGTCATGAAGCGCGTGACGGGGCGCGAAGCTCTCGAGATGGGGGCCGTGTCGCCTCAGGCAAGCTTGGGCGTGTGATTGAACATGCGGCAGGGCCACTGCCTGGCAATGTACCGAATAGTCTGCAGTTAGGTATGTTTTGCGATTGGGAAGGGTTATCGCGGGTATCTTGGATCGTCTGAGCCTCACCATGGCGGGGAGAAAACGACGAGCAACGGCCAAGGAATCCCTCAAGGGCGGGGCAGTCGCCCGTACCGGGCAACCAGCCTCGCCAACCACTATGACGAAACCCGAGCTCCAAATCCTGCACTACTGAAAACGGGGGGCGTCGTAGGAGCACTTCGACGGGAAAACGGGCTACGACATCCTCGCCGATGTTGATTCAGACGCGATCTGGGATCGGATTTCCGGCTAACCGAGCGCAGGGGAGGGCAACCAACCTGCGCCCATTGCCGAAGGGCTAAGCCTTGGTAATCGATTGAAGCAGGTCAATCGATATGGCCGTCTCGCAGGGACACACCGAAGTGGACTTCTTGCGCGACTGCTCATGGCCGAAGGTCCCGAAGGCTATAGCTCCTCACAAGCTATCGTGATCGCTGGGCGCGGGAACGGCGGATCGAAGAGGCGTGCTCATCTGCGGTTCTTTCAAAATAAAGCGTGGGCGTGGTGCCCAGCATTTTGCGAAACGCTGCGATAAACGCGCTCGGGGCGTTATAGCCGGCTTCTTGTGCGGCGTAGGTGACTTTCATCCCTTCGCCAAGCAAGCGCATCGCATGCATCAAGCGCAGCTGCTGGCGCCATTTGCCTACTGTCATCGCAGTTTCCTCCTGGAATATCCGTTCGATGGTCCGGCGGCTGGCGCCACTGGTTTCGCAGATGTGCGCCAGCGATCGACGATTGCCGGGATCCGCCGACAAGGCTTCAACCACACGTTTGGCGCGTGGGTCCGAAACACTGGGAAGCTGCAACGGCACCGCTTGCACAACCCGCAACTGATCGACGATCACGTCGACCAGATGTCGCTGCCTGAGCACACGGTTCGTGAGTGTGCCCGCCGCACATGCTTCGACAATCAGCTCTTTCAGCAGCGGTGAAATGTTTATCACGCAACATGATCGAGGCAAGTCCTTCGCCATGCGCGGCTTGAGATAAAGCGTGCGCATGGCGACCGGTCCTGACATGGTGATCGTGTGCACAATGCTCTTAGGTATCCAGACGCCGCGATGCGTGGGTACGACCCAGGTGCCTTCTTCAGTTTGCACGGTCATGACGCCACGTGTGGCGTAGACCAACTGATCCCGATCGTGAAAGTGCAGCGAAATGACGTGGTTTACGGCGTAGTTGCGCGTGAGCGTCACGATGGCATCACCGTGGCCCACAAGGTGGTCGAATACGGCAGCTTGTCGATTTTTCGACATTTATTGGCATGTTATCGAAATTTCCGACGCCCGGCGATGACTATGCTGGCATCCATTCGCCCCCAACCAGAGGAGAGCACTTTATGGCAAAGCAAGCGCGCAACTTTGCTTCCGTCACCATGGCGGCCCTGATGTTCTGTTTGGCGCCGCATGTATTCGGCACGACGGCGGCCCCATCATGTGCTTCCGACAGCGCAAGCCGCCAACTGGATTTTTGGCTGGGCAATTGGGACGTCGGTGCAGCCGGATCGTCACCGGCGTCACGCAGCCGGGTATCCCTAACCCTCGACCAATGCATGGTGATCGAAAGCTGGGACGGCGGGCGCGGCCACCGTGGCGAAAACATGTTCGCCTACAGCGCCGACGACAAAAGCTGGCACGGTTTGTTTGTCGACAACGAAGGACGCGTGCACGTGTTCACGGATGGGAAAGCCTCGCCAGGCGAGGCGGAATTCACAGGCCCCAGCACCGGAGCAGATGGCACCATGGTGCTTAACCGCGTAAGGATCGTTCGCATCAGCGCCAATAAAGTCGAGCAGACATGGGAGAAATCCACCGACCACGGTTCTACGTGGTCAATGGCTTTCCTCGGCGAATATTCGCGTGCCAAGCCCTGATCTACAGTGGCAAATATGCGAATCTGATCGGTGGCTCACGATTGGCTGCGAGTATGCGGATCGTCGCGTCGCGCTCACTATTCTGCTCATTGCCAATTCCTGCGAGCAATGTCTCTGCCTCCGTGTGTAACCGCTCGGCTGCAGTTCGATCACCCAGCAAAGCTTCCGTGCCAGCGAGGTCCGCATCGATGTGCGCGATAAGCGAGGCCTTCTTCGGCGTGATCATGTTGGCTGCCGCGAACGCACCTTCAAATTCCCGCTTTGCTTCCATGCAATGGCCGAGCGATCGGAGTGTTTCACCGTACAGAATGCGTGCCCTGATAGCATTTTCCGAACTTTGATCCGCAAGTGCGGCATACATCGCGGCAGCTTCGCTAGCGAAGGTGGCAGCACGTTCGCGGGCACCGCCTGCTGCGGCAATCTCTGCCTCTACGGTAAGCGCGAACGCGACATCTGGATGCGCACCACGATGGCGCTGCCTTGATTCCGCAAATGCGTGGCTGGCCATTCCCTTGGCTTCGCCGATCCGCCCGCGCGCCATAAGGATTTCCGCCAGGCTCGCGCTATCGCCGCTTTGACCGTTGTCGCCGTAATCCTTACCAAGGAGACGCTGCTTCCGGTTGATGGCATCGCGCAAGCCCGTCTCTGCATCTGCGTAAGAACCCTGACTGAAGCGGACATGCGCCAGGTGGCCTAGCGTTATGGCCTCGCCCAGCGATGATGCCGCTGCGAGCTTTCCATCGAGCTCCAGTGATTTTTCATAGAATGCGCCTGCCTCGGAAAATTTGCCTTCGCGTACGAGGACATTCGCAAGGTTGTTGAGGTCGCCGGCGACATGGGCATTGGGACTTGCGTATGCGCTTTCGTCAATGCCGAGGGCAGAGCGCATGAGCATTTCGCTCTCGCCATAGCGGCCAAGCGGGAGCAGCGCCGTTGTAAGAAGCGTCATTGCATCAGCGACCTGCGGATGCCTGGCGCCGAATCGAGCGCGCTTGCGCGCGAGTGCCTCGCGCAACAATGGCTCAGCTCGGTCAGGGTGGCCGGCGTCCATCCATATCCAGCCCAGGTTCGTTATTGCCTCGGTCAGGGCATCACTGCCGGTTGGAAGTATCCGGTGCGCGAGCGCAACGGACTTCGTGCCGATATCGATAGCTTTTTCCGACTCGCCCAGACGTTCGTCAAGACCGGCAAGCCACGCAAGAGCCTGCACTTCTTCCGGCGAGTTGTGGTCGGGGCCGGACTGGAACGCCTCTATTGCGTTCTGCAAACGCAATCTGCCGCTGCGAACGTGACCGAGTTCATCGGCTTCTTCGGCGAGCAGGTATTCGACATGCAAGGTTCGTCTGTCAGTAGCGCCAAACTGTGCTTGTGCCAGTGACGCCGCTTCTTCGAGCGGTTGTTGCGCACGATCCGCGTGACCACTACGCCGCTCGAGGTCACCGATCAATGCAAGAATTTCAACATGAAGCGCGGGTTGTTTCGCGAAATCATGATCGGCGCGATCCCGTCCTTGCGCGAGCAAGACCTCGGCACTCGCCTCTGCCCCATGCGACACATTGTCGAAAAGACCTTCCATGAACGATTTGAGCGCATCCTCGCGTTGCGCCTCGCTTTGGGCCGCGAGTGCTTGCGCGTGCGCATCCTTGGCGGCATGGCGCGCCAGGTACGATTCATACAGGCCGGCTGCTGTTGCGCCGGCGAGCAGCATTACCATGACGATGCTGGCGGAGACAGCCAGAGCATGTCGCTTTGTGAAAGTGAGCGCGCGATACGCAAAAGTATCCGCCCTGGCATGCAACGGTTTGCCATCGAGGTAGCGCTCGATATCCTCACGCAGTGCCGCAGCGCTCGCATAACGGCGAGTGGGGTCCGGCCGTGTCGCTTCGTGCACGACCGCGTAAAGGTCGACGCCCAACCTTTGCCGCAATTGCCCATCGTCGAATACCGGCGTCGCCGCAACGACGTAGTTGTCAAGTCTGCGTGGTTGAAGACCCGATAGAATCTCAGCCAACAGAACACCGAGTGCGTACACATCGACCAAGGTTGTCGTGGCGTGGCCGATGATTTGTTCCGGCGCCGCATATGCGCGTGTCAGACGTCGCATTTCGGTGCGCGTCTGCACACTCTCACCTTCGCCGGCGATGAGCTTGGCGATGCCGAAATCGACGAGCTTGACGCAGCCATCCTCGCCAATGAGCACGTTACTTGGCTTAAGGTCGCGATGCACGATCAGGCTGCGATGTGCATGTTCGACGGCCTTGGACACGTCTATAAACAGCGCGAGGCGTCCTCGCACGTCGATGCCGCGCTTTTCGCAATATTGGACAAGGTTGCCGCTTGCAACAAATTCAAGTGCCAGGAACGGTGTGCCGGTTGGTGTGAATCCAGCGTCGAGCAGCTGAGCAATGTGTGGATGCTGGAGTCGCGCAAGGATGCTCTGCTCACGAAGGAAGCGTCTCTGCTCTTCGGCATCGTGGACATCGATACGCAACAGCTTGAGGGCGACCTTCTGGGGGGCGCCTGGTAGCTCGCGCTCTGCCTCGAATACGCTGGCCATGCCGCCGGCACCCACGAACCGAAGCAGACGGTAACCGGGAATGACAGGCAGGTTATCGGCCGAGTAGCCAACCGACGCCGGCATCCATTGCGCCACGCCTCGCTCGAGCACCTCCGCGATGGGTACCTGACTGAGGGCCTGTGTAACGAGCACGCGGAGCGTCGCGTCTTCGCAGTTTCTGCATAACCAATCGGCCTGTTCGGTAGCAGGCAACTCCAATAGACGGTCGAGCAGCGGCTCGGCCTCGTGCCATCGCTGGATGAAGTCGATGCTCATCGGCGGCTTCTAGTCGGTTATATGCCCATATAGCGCAATCGAGTGGCGACTACCGACATCGCCTCATACTTCCGGAGCCAGGCAGGCTGCAAGAAACGTGCGCGCCTTCAACCAGTCGCGTTCGACAGTACGCGCATTGACGCCGATGGCGTCGGCAATTTCCGGGCTCGAAAGCTCGGCGAACAATCGCAGCTCGGCAACGCGTGCAAGACGCTCATCCAACGCCGCGAGCTTCGTCAAAGCCTCGTCGAGTGCCAGTACGTCGATGATGTTCGATGGCGACACGCCCTCCGTCATCTCGGGTGCTTGCCGTTTCTGCGCCATCTTCCGCCTTGCGCGGTCGATCAGGAGGTGACGCATCGTGCGGCTCATGTACGCATACAAGTGCGCTTGATCCGCGAAGGTGGTGCCGCTGCTGTCAAGCAACTTCAGGCAGGCTTCGTTGACCAGCGCAGTCGTCTGTAGCGTGTGTGCGGCTTCGTACGCCCGTTGCCGGTGCGCAAGCTGGCGCAGCGTGGCATAGACCTGCGGGATCAGCGCATCCATAGCAACCGGATCGCCGTCCGCAAGAATTTCACTGATTCGGGCCTCGGTGGTCATGTGCGCTATTGGCCTGTTACCGGGAAGTGTTCCGGCCATGTCGGAAGAGGCGAGCCATTTGCGCTGTAAGGAGGGATGGCGCCATTCGAGGTGACCGCAAGCTGTCGGCACGCCATCGCCCATCTCCCCAAAACAAGGATTGAAGTCATGTCAAGCCATCACTCTTCACGTAACCGGTTCATCGCGGCGGCCGGTCTGCTCACCCTGGTCTTTGCCGGCTCCAGCAGCGCTGCGACAAGCACCGAAAACGATACAACCCCATTTGCACCCACCACGATAGCGGCTGCCTGTGCCGATGCCCACGCCCGTGTACAGGACGCCGCCGCCATGGCCCCTTGCCGGCATGGTACATCGGCCGCTGATTCGACAAGCGGTTCGAGGACCTACAGCTATCAGACGTTCGACTACCCGGGCGCGTCGCAGACGACCTTATGGGGAATCAACGATCTGAACGAGCTGAGTGGTCAATATTCGGTGGGCACTGGCGCAGCTCACGCCATGGTCTATCGCCATGGACACTTTGAACCGCTGGATCCGGGGGTATTGGGTGACTATTTCAGCGCCGCCGGGGGGCCCACCGACTTCGGTACGACGTTTGGCGCCTATGCGGATGCAACGGGACTTCAGCACGGCTTCCTGATTCAGCGCGGGCATTTCTCCACAGTCGACTTTCCGGGTCATCTCAACTCGAATGTGGACCAAGTCAATCTGTTCGGTGCGATAGCCGGCGTGTACTGGGATGCCGACGGAACCTACCATGGCGTACTTCGTGAAGGGGGGCACGACACACCCATCGATGTGGCCGGCGCACGCGAAACCTATCCGCTCGGCATCAACGACAAAGGCGAGATCGTCGGCTATTGGGATACGGATCCAGACCAGACGCACGGCTTCTACCGCAGTGCAGATGGGCAGTTCTCGACAATCGACGTGCCGGGTGCCGCAGCCACGGTCATCTTCGAGATCAACGACGCAGGGCAGGCCGTCGGCTATTACGTAGACGCTTCCGGCGATATCCATGGTTTCATTGAAACGCGAGGGCAGTTTCAGAACCTGGACGTGCCTGGAGCTGCAGCAACCCTCGCGACTGCCATCAACAATCTCGGCGTGATCGCAGGGGAGTACTTCGACAATGCCGGCACGCGGCATGGGTTCGTTGCCACGCCCTAAATCGGCCCGTCTTACCGGATCTGCACGCTTTCGATATCAGACGGCTAAGGCCGATCCTAGGCCAGCCAGAGGTGACTGGTTGGGTTCGGAGCACGTATGCGGTGACAACTATGGCGTCTACCTCCCGCAAAGAAAGTGGGGAGGTAGACGCGGTTGCCTTGTGGTTCGTAAAACTTTCATCAGAGAGACTGATCACGAAAGTGGCAAGCGATGTCTTGTGCTCGCAATCTAGCTACCTGCGTGGAGTTAATGATTAGCGACCGTTATCGAGGGTACGTGTGCAGGCGGGTCCTAGGCGATTCTTGATGCGCGAATGCACTCCAATCTGAAGTCACGGAGCTGCGCCTCGCCTGCTTCCGCATGGCGTTCGTCAGTCATCAAACGCTGTCGCGGTCGTTCGATCGCGCCAAGCCGCGATGTCGGCTTGCACTTGGGCCATCTTCTGTTCAATACGGGCAATGCTGTCTGCGCCCAGCGGAAGACGAAAGGGCGGCTTGCCTGATTCCACGGCATCGATGATCACGGCGACGCCCTTGACCGGGTCGCCCGCCTGACGTCCGTCCACCACACTGACATTGCTGCGCGTCAAACCCGCCGTGTCGGCATATGCCGAAATGTGTGTGGCGGCTACGACGGCCGAGTCGCGCGAAAGAAATTCGGTGCGGAAATAGCCTGGCTCGACGATGGTGACGTTGATGCCCAACGGCTTCAGCTCTATCGCCAGCGCTTCGGACATGCCTTCCACGGCAAATTTCGAGGCGCAGTAGATGCCGAATCCTGCCGACCCCGCGAAGCCGCCAACGGAAGAGAAATTCACGATGTGCCCGGAGCCCTGGGCCCGAAGAAAGGGCAGCGCGGCTTTGATGACGCGGTGCGTGCCGCCGAAATTCGTCGCCATGACGTGATCCACTTCGGCGTCTGACACTTCCTCGACGGCGCCTACCAATCCGTAACCTGCGTTGTTGACCACCACATCGATGCGCCCTGCGGCCTGTACGGCCGCTTGCATGATGGCGGTGACTTCGCTCGGGTCATTCACGTCCATCCGGAACACCCGCAGGTTGTTGTGCTCGAACGGCCCCTTGCCGTTTCGCGTGGTGCCGATGACGGTGTGTCCGCGGCGGAGCAGTTCTTCGGTCATGGTCCGGCCAAAGCCGCGGGAGATTCCCGTGATGAACCAGGTTGACATGGCATTTCCTATGGTGGGTTGGGGATGGCGGGCGCCGCGCTAGTTCAACTCAACGGTTCGTCACTTCAACGCAATCGGTTCTCACGCTCCGCGCGGGCCCATTTCGCGCGCCGGTGGGCACCGTGGATCGCAGCGACGAAGCAGTACGCTGTGGGCCGACATCCGGTGCCGATCGTCCTCGGGACGGCATTCGGATCTGGCTGGCCACGCGCCGTCTGCGAGACCGAGCGAGGGATTCTCGACTTACTCGCAGGGAAGGGCGGTGAACATTCGACGCCATGATCCTGGACTGACGCCGACTTCCCGCGTGAAGGTACGGGTGAAATGGCATTGCTCCGTATAGCCGCAGCACAGCGCTATCTCTGCGATAGGGTCACAGTTTTCGAGCAGCAGTGTCTTGGCGCGATCCATGCGCAGGTCGATGACCCATTGATGCACGGAAAGTCCGGTGGATGCCTTGAACAGCCGGGAAAAATGTCCCGTTGACATCGACAGGGCCCGGGCTACCCGGGCCGACACATGGCTGCTGAATGCCATCTCTGCCAACTCGTGTTTGGCGACGGCCAACTGGCGCGTACTTAGCGCGCCACGCGTCTCGCGGAAAACCAGCGAATGGCGTTTGGCCCGCTCGGTCTCAAAGGCAGCGCAGGCAAGCTCGAGGTGTCTGATCAAGTCTTCGTAGCCCCCAGCATGCCGGGACGCGTCCTGGATCACCCCATGCAGCGAGGCAATGACGCCCTCGTTCAAGGAAGAGGCGTAGAAGTCGCTGCCGTCAGCCATGGGATCGAAACCTCCGAGGAGACCAAATCGGGTACGTCCTAAGTTGCGGCGTCAATTTACTCAAGCGGGTTGGAAGCCGGCATCCCTCCGAAGCGGTGTCATCACTAGCACTTTGGTGGTATCCGCGCGGCCGCATGTCACGGCTACCCGGAAGAGGTAGCGCTGTCTCGATCTTTCCGGCGATTTGGCCGTCCAGACCTTGACCTAACTTTGCCGGCGCGATGAATGCACGGAAGCACAGCATGCCATCGGCAATTGCACCGGCTGAGGAGAGGGTCGTCATCAATGCATTACTCGTGTCTCGAGAGAGCTGTGGAGTCCGCGTCGGAGCGGGAGCGCCCGACGCCGGATGGCGCACCATCCATCCGCATCAACGTGGCGCGGACGGCGCGTGGCCTGGCGGTGGCTTATATCCCCGCGCGTACACCGGCCGACGCCTCGTCCTGCAGCGCGATTTATCTGCACGTTCCGGTCTGCCTCGAGGTGGCGCGCAAGCTGCCGCCTGACGTGCAGGAAATAGGCGCGGAGCGTGTGCTCGGCAGCGCCATCCTGGCGGCTTTGACGCAAGGATGCCGTGGCGCCGAACCCTTCGTCCGCCACCTGGTGACTGCCTTGTGTTCCCTGCGACAGGCCCACGCCGTCGCCGGCGACTCCCAAACAGAAAGTGGGGGCTTGCGCCCCTGGCAAGCAACACTGGCCAAGAACATGTTGATCTCGGGTATGGACGGCTCGACCTTGCTTGCCGATGTCGCCGCGGCCTGCGGCTTGTCGAAATCGCATTTTGGCAAGGCGTTTCGGCGTTCGGTAGGCATGCCCCCCCACCGATGGATAGTGATGCAGCGCCTGGAGCGGGCGCAGCAGCTGTTGCGCGACGCCAGTCGAAGTCTGGCGGCTGTTGCCGCCGAATGCGGCTTCTGCGATCAGAGCCACATGAGTCATGTGTTTCTGAAAACACTGGGCCTGAGCCCCGGTGCCTACCGTTGCCGGGATCGTGCGGCGATGCGCGGCCATTGGCCGGAAAGCACGTCGGCTACCACTTCCGGGTGATCCCGATTTGAGTGGCGAGAGGTATCAAGCACGGGAGCGAGAGGAGTATCAGCATGCATGCCATTACGTGGACCTGTCCTGGGGCGTGGTGGGTTGTAGCGAGTCTGCTGGGTGCTCTGGGAATGCTGCTGATGCTTGGGGCACTGATCCGCTGGCGGCGCCGGCACGCGCGGCTTGAGGCACAATCGCGCGCCGAGCAGGCTGCGCTGAAATGCGAGGCCAACGCGGAACAGGAGTCCCTGCTTCAGTCCGGGCAGGGCATGCTGCTTCGCTTCGAAGCCATCGCACGTCGATTGCCGCCGGCCCACCCCATCCGTAAGGAGCTGGCCGAGGCCTTGGATCGGGCGGAGCAATGGCTGGAAAAAGGTCTCGATCGGGCGCAACATCGGCGTGAAAACAAAGGGCGGGATAGCAAACCGGATGCCCCCGACTAGTCTTGGACGTCAAGTGGGGAATTGCCATGAGCTCGCCTGATCCGATCATCTGCATCCTCGCGGTCGACGACCATCCGATCATGCTGGATGGTCTTGCCGCGGTGCTCGAGATCGAGCCGGACATGAAGCTCGTCGCGACCGCGGGATCAGGCGAAGAGGCGATCGAGCAATACCGCAAACACCGGCCGGACATCGTGTTGATGGACCTGGAGCTGCCGGGCATGTCGGGTGAAGAAGCCATCCGCACCCTGCACGAGGAATTTCCTGCCGTCGTCATCCTGGTGTTGACGACGTTTCGCGGCGACGCGCAGGCGCTCCGCACCATGAAGGCGGGAGCGCGCGGCTATCTCCTCAAGAGCTCGGTGCGGCACGACCTGATCGATACCATCCGGACCATGCATTCCGGCAAGAGAGTGATCCCGCGCGAGATAGCGGCCGCGATTGCCGACCACGCCATCGACGAGGACCTCACTTCGCGGGAAACCACGGTCCTGAAGCACGTTGCCAGCGGACTGCCCAACCGCAACGTGGCGGAGCTGCTACGCATCTCCGAAGCGACAGTCAAGGTCCACATGAAAAACATCCTGGGCAAGCTTGGCGCGATCTCGCGCACGCAGGCAGTCCAGATTGCCCAAAGGCGGGGCATTATCGAGCGCTGAGCGTCGGCGCGAACCTCGCTGCCTGTTTCCGATGCGGCAGCGAGGCCAGGTGCGCATGCGCCTATTTTTTGTGCGGCGGAAGGATCGCGGAGAACTCTTCCCTGCTGGCAGGGTTGCCGTCGATCATCTCGTAGATTTTCTTCGAATTGCCAAGGTTTTCCATCAGCGACTTCGGTCCGGCGAATGGGCGGCCTCCGATATGCCAGCCATCCGTGTGGAGCTCTTCGATCAGCACCCATACGACCTCGCGAAAGGCCTCGGATCCCTCGTACTTCACCATCACGTCGGTGAGGTCCTTGGCCATGGCATGCTTTTCTTCGCTGGTGAACACACCATCGACGAGCTTTACGTTGACGAACGGCATGGAATTTACCCCTGTGGTTGGATAACGGATGCCGCCAGGCTTCCCCAGGGCAGAGTGGAGCAGGTGTGCGGTATCTCTACGCAGCTACGCTTCATTCGCGGGGCGGCCGACGGCGAGGTGCCCGAAGAGCCGGCTCCCCGAATGTCAGTCGATGTCGACCACGATCTTTCCAGCGGCTTTGCCGCTTTCCTGCAGAGCGTGTGCGTCGTGCACGCTGTCCAGGCCGAAGCGGTGTTCGTCGACGCGTGGGTGAATTTTCCCTGCGTCGACCAGTTTGGCGATTTCACGAAGGATCTCCCCGTGATGCTCGCGGCCTTGTCCGCTCAGCAAGGGAAGCAGCGTAAAAACCCCGGAATAGGTCGCGGCGCGAAATGAAAGCGGCGCCAATGCGTGGCTGCCCCATCCCAGCGAGCTCACCACGTGCCCAAACCGGCGCACGGCGGAAAATGAAGCGTCCAGGCTGCTGCCGCCGACGGTGTCGTACACCAGATCGAAGCCCACCTCGTCGGTGTGTCGGGCCACGTACTCGTCGACGGTGGCGCTGGTGTAGTCGATCGGGATGGCGCCGTAATGACGGATGATGTCCGCGCTGCCCGGCGAGCCGGTGGCAAACACGCGTGCCCCCACGGCCCTGGCAAGCTGGACTGCCGCATTGCCCACACCGCCGGCGCCGCCTTGCACGAGCACCGATTGCCCCTCGCGCACGTTTGCGCGATCCATCAGGCCTTCCCATGCCGTGATGTAGACCAGCGGCATGGAGGCTGCCTGTCGCAGGCTCAGCGATTTCGGCTTGACGGACAGCAGGCGCGCATCGACCACGGCGTATTGCGCGAGCGAGCCCTGCACGTTGCCGACGCCGCCGGTCATGCCGTAGACCTCGTCGCCCACATTGAAGGACGCCACGCCTTCGCCGAGCGCCTCGACAACCCCGGCCATATCGATGCCGAGGATGGCCGGGAGCGGATGCTTGGCATGGGCCGCCATTCCGGCGCGGATCTTCAGGTCCAGCGGATTGACGCCGCTTGCCCTGACCCGGACCAGCACATGCCCGGGCGCGATGGTCGGCCGGGCGATCTGCGCGTGTTTGAACGGTGCGTTGTGCTGCTCGAGCACCGCCGCTCGCATGGACATCTCGTTTGCCATGGTGAAGCCCAGGTTGATGGTGTATTTCTGGAGTGTCGTACCGGCCATCCTTGGCCGATAGGACGATCAGGATGCGAATTGACGATTCGGGTTTCCGGATTCCCGGTCACGCCGCTTCGTGCGATTTGACGGCGTCGATGACCCGCGCCGAGTACACCATCGCGGCACCCGCGTTGAGAGCCACCGCCACGCCGAGCGCTTCGGTGATCTCTTCCTGGGTCGCACCGTGTTTGAGCGCCTCGGCGACGTGCACGGTGATGCAGCCGTCGCAGCGGGTGGTGACCGCCACCGCCAGCGCAATCAACTCGCGCGTCTTGGCACCGAGGAGGTTGTGTTTGTTGCCGGCCTTGGAAAGCGTCTGGTAGCCGGCCAGCGTGTCCGGGCTGCTGGCGCCGATTTCGCCGATCCGGGCGACGAGCTGTTTGCGGTAGTTCTTCCAATCCAACATGGCTATGCCCTCTATCAGGTGGAGACCGACCCTTCGGCCTCTCAGGTGTGGATAGTTTTTCACGCCATGCGGAGAGTGTTAGCATGTCTTTATCTCAATAAGTGGCTCAATCGTCTCATGGATGCGCTTAGCAAGCTGATCGCAGTGTCCGGTGTCCAAGGCAGCCTGGACTTGCGCTGCCGCATGGCGGGCAGCTTCGCGCTGGATCACGAGCAGCTCGAACCCGGCAAGGCACCGTTCCATCTGATGCTGCGGGGCACGGCGCAATTGCTGTTGCCCAAGGGTGAAATGCTGGAGTTGCATACCGGCGATTTCGTGTTGTTGCCGCGTGGCGCGGCTCACGTGGTGCAAGGCACCGGCCATGGCGCCTCCGCGGAAGCGGGCGTGGACAACGACGGGCCGTTGCCGGAGCGCAGCAATACCGCGGGTCCCGTGGATATGGATCTGTTGTGCGGCCACTTCAGTTACGGCCACGGCGGCGCGCAGTTGCTGATGAATACCTTGCCGGACGCCTTGTATGTCCCGATGGCCGAGTTGGAAGGCATGGCCTTGCTGGACAGCATCGTCACCACGTTGCGCCGGGAAGCCGCCCGGTTGGATCAGGGCTCGCTTGCCATCACCAAGGCACTCAGCGAAGTGCTGTTCGTGCTTGCGCTGCGCCGTTACATCTCGCAGGAGGGACTCGCCCCTTCGCTGCTTGGCTTGCTGATCGACCATCGCCTTAGCGCCGTGTTGCTGGCCATGATGAAGGAGCCCGGTCGCGATTGGACGGTCGAGTCGCTCGCGCACAAGGCCAACATGTCGCGCGCAACCTTCGCCAGGCACTTCACCGAGAAAGCGGATGCGTCGCCGATGGACCTGCTCACCTCGATACGCATGCAGCTGGCCTGCGATCTGCTGCTTACCGGCAACCTGTCGGTCGATGCGGTGGCCGAGCAGGTGGGCTACCAATCCGTGTCGGCCTTCATCAAGACCTTTCAGCGTCGGATAGGCACGAGCCCGGCTTCCTTTCGGCGCCATGGGGCGACGTGACCGGCGCCGAGGCGCGGTGCCATCCTTGACATCCCTGTTTGCAGCGGGGCCTGGGAGATGCTGGTTGGCCAGGATGGCTGAGCTTGTGGGCGATCAACGGTCTGCCGGCAGGTGAAGTCCCATAAAGCGCAAGCAGGTGGCTTGCCAAAGACGGAATGAGATGGTGAGGATCAATGTGCCGACCAGGACGCTGGCGGCAAAGCTGTAGTCGGGCGAGTTCAGCACCATCGGCAGCAGGCCTACGGCAAGCACCGGCGGTGCGCGCAAAGCGAGTACCCGCAGCGTCACCACGCTGGCAGCCATGCTCAGCATCGCCGCCAGCACGCCCGCTCCGAGCCAGGTAACCAGACTCACCCCGATCAACGCGCTCAGGGTGCAGGCCAGAGGAAGATGCCAAGGCCGATCTGCCCACGGGCATACGAGCGGGTGCGCGAACATCTCGAAGCCAATGACCACCAGCGGTGGATACAGCAAAAAGTGCCGCCCGGTCCACGTTGCCAAATAAGCGAGGGCAGTCAATACGAGTGCAAAGGGCAGTAGCCATACTGGCTTCGCTGCGGCCTTTTCCAAGTCGTCGTCCACTTCATCGCGCGCCAGGGAAACCGCAGGCTTCGGCTGAAACCTGCGATGGACGATGCCGGTGATGGCCAGCGCGCCCGTGCCCACCGTAATGGCAGGGGGATACCACCAGCTGTGCACTTGAAGAACCAGCGGCAGCAGACCGGCGGAAATGCCCGGAGCGATCGGTGACTGAATCAACTCGATCACGCCCATGGTAACGACCACGTCGAGCAACACGGACGCCACTCCGAACGCCAGGTGATCGGTAATCCAGAGTCCCGCCACTGCAGTAACCAGCGGCGTAATGACGAGCATGACGGGCGCCGTCGCCCAGGTGCCGTACGGGCGCTTCATGATGTCGTTGGAGAGCGCTCCGAACTCCGGAAACATCAGAAGGTCAAAACCCGTCATTCGTGCAGCCGCCGCGATAACACCGATAAAGACGATGCTGCCGAGTTCGGCACCTGGTATGCGAGTCATGCCTGCTTTCATGCGGCAGTTATAAAGGTGGCTCGCCGCGAGTCGCCACATCCGAAAGGAGTAGGCAGCGTGCAATCAACACATGCTCATACGCCTTGGAAGGTTCCAGCCTGCCGTGACCGTCCAGAACACGAGCGTAGCCAGGCCTGCCGCGAACCCGATCGACCGAAAGAACGCCGAGGGCAGGTCGCTCCCTACTTGAAAGCTTCCCAGTGCGAATACCGCCGTCGAAAAAGTGGGTGTCCAGACAGCCGCGTTACGAAACCGGCAGTAGCGGAGTAAAAACCGTGCGCTGCCGAGTAGCACTGGCACACACAAGGCGATGGAGAAGATGCTGGTTGCCACCATGGTTTCCGAAAGTAGCGTCCGCAGGTGCACCTCACCGGCAACGATGTGGGACACCCGGCCCAGCGCAGCCGCTGCCAGGCCCGCGCAACCCATGGCAATCCACCACGGCGCCAGCGGCGCGTTCTCCAAACCGAAGCGCCGCAATCGCGCCAACGCCACGACGGCGACCGCGCAGTAACCGAGCCAGCCGAGTGCGACGCTCATCAGGGCCAGTATTTCCAGCGTGGCGAATGCATGTCCCCACATGAATGTGGCGACATCGCCCGTGGCTATCGCCGCACCCAGGAGGGTGGCCGGCACCAGGAACCACGTTCCATCCATCGCCTTCAGTTGCAAGCCATGGACTGCCAGCGAGCACGCGAATCGGCCGCCCCCCGCGACCGTCAACAGCCATGTCGCGACCAGCCACGCAAATGGTGGTGGCAACCATGGCCATGCAGCGAGGCTGGAGTTCAACCCGGACATTCCGCTGGTAATCACCGCCATGCCAAGCGGCACGGTGTGGATTCCCGTGTGCTCGCTTGCGGGGCCGATCTCCAGCCAGGACGCCCATCCACAACGAAACTCGGCCCGATGCCGCAATGTGCCGGCTACCGGTATCCACACTGCCTGCAGCACGGCCAGCGCGAGCAGTGGCGCAACCAGACTCGGCAACCCGCACCGACCAGCCATGCTCGATGCGCCGGCGGTGGCCATCACGGCGCCATAAGGCAAGCCCTGGCGCAAGGCTGGGCTTCTGCTCGTGGACGCTTCACCAGCGATTTTTGGCGGCTTCACGTGCGCAGTTACCTCCCTCACGAAGGGTTCCTGTGGAAGCACGGACCATCAGGCGCGGTGCTGCCGTTGGGTGGCTGAAACGCTCGCCGGGTAGGTAGCTGGCCATGACAAAAGGCCGACGTAGCCAGAGTCCCGGAGAGTTCATGCCAGTTCTTGCGCGTTAAAGCGATTCTTGACGCTGGAACGGTTTTCGATGGCTGAAGCCACGCGGGCGGCCTATTTTCCTCGGTAGCTGGAGATCTTCCGCCCGTGTATCGCGGCGTGAGCTTCTATAAAGCGCTCCCCCTGGTATCGATGAAATACGCAGCAGCGGTCGATACGGACCAGACCAACACCAAGGCGTAGCCCTTCAGGGGTAGCTGGCACACCTCCTTCGAAACGATTGCCGCCTCCTCGAAAGGATGACGCGCCCTGTCGGTCGAGTGGTTAGCGTGGTGACACCCGCGCAAGCAGCCTTTCAGTCCGCAATGAAGGTCGCCAACCGCGTCGGCAGCATCAGTTCGTGAGATAGCGCGAACCCGTGGATTGTCAGGTCTTTCCACCGACGCGGCCTCGACGTGGGCGCGGCTCTCGAAGCGGCATTCGCCGCCTTAATCCTTGAGAAGCGATGAGTCGAAAATGGAGCAAAAGGGGATGGCAGTCATCAAGAAAATGATCCTGGCCCAGTTGACGTCATCGGTCGTATTTGCTGCGCCCGTGTTGGCGCAGAGCCTGCAGGGCGCTTCCGCAAGCGTGTCGGCGGCAGCGTCGACCTTGGCCGTGCCTTCCGGCGCTGCGACCACGGGACCATCCGGCGATAAGGTTACCCAGCTGCAAGGGGTCGAGGTGACCGGTTCGCTCATCCGCAGTTCGGACAGGACTGGCTTCAACCAGGTTCAGTCGGTCACGCAGAATGACATCCAGCGTAGCGGCGCCACCACGGTGTCGAATTTTCTTCGAGACATCAGCGCCAATTCTGCTAGCAGTTGGGGCGAGGACACGGTGCTGATGAACCAGGCGCCAGGCGGCGCAGGAATCGCGCTGCGCGGCATGAGCATGAAATACAGCCTCGTGCTGATAGACGGTCAGCGTGCCGCGCCCTACGCGTTTGGAGTTGGAGGCACCGATACATTTTTCGATATCAATACGGTGCCGATCAATGCGGTCGACCGCATCGAGATTGTCAAAACCGGTGCGGTATCGCAATACGGTTCGGACGCGATTGCCGGCGTCGTCAACATCATCACAAAGAAGGATTTCCAGGGCCTTCAGCTCGGTGGCAGCCTTGGGGGCGCGCAGCATGGTGGCCAGGGTATGACGAACTTCAGCCTGCTGGGTGGCATCGGCGATTTGAATGTGGACCGTTTCAATGTGACGGCGGCGCTTGATGTCTATCACGCCAGCGGCGTCACCCTCGCGCAACGGGGTATGACGAGCAATGAAAACTACGCTGAGCTGCCTGGCGGCCTCTTCGCTCAGCCCAGTTCTTTCTTCACGACAGCTTCGGGCCCGCAGGCACTGAGTCCATGCGGGCCGACCGGCCTGATGACATCTGCGGCAAATAACCTGCAGACCCAGACGCCCGGCACGGTGTGCTCCCAGAACGGCGCCAAAGCCCAGTCACTCGCTCCACAGGTAGAGCATACAAGCGCCAAAGTGCACGCCGACTTCAAGCTCGGCGTTTACGTTGTGGCATTTGCTGACCTATGGGCAAGTTACAACACCACTTCGCTCGCGTCTGGACTCGCCGGCTTCGGTACAGATGCATTGGTGCCATCGTTCTACTATGCAGATCGCGGATTCACTGCATTCTCGCCCACGGTTGGCGGAAACGCGCTGACATATTATTTCCCGGACGCGCAGGACTGGGACACCACCTCAGTTTTTTATCGTTTTTCATCCGGCGTGAAAGGTTCGTTTGGCACAAGAAATTTCGGCGATTGGGACTGGTCCGCTTCCTACGGACATTCGCAAAGCGAGGTATCGAATACCTTTACCAGCCAGGTTAACGCGTCAGCGGTTCTGGATTACACCAACGAGGTGACGCCCGCCACGTTTAGCGCTGAAACCCTCGATGACTTGCCGGGAGTGCTCGGCGCTTCACGTGACCGGGGCGTTTCCAAGCTCGACACGCTGGATGCAACGGCGTCGACATCAAACCTGCTCAGCATGCCTGCTGGAGACGTCGGCATGGGCTTCGGCGTTCAGCTCCAGCATCAGAGCGAATATATAGCTCCCGGCTCCACCGGCTTTGTGAATCCATTCACCCAGGCGGTAAATGGCGAACGCAATATGGCTGCCGCCTATTATCAAATTGATGTTCCGCTCCTGAGCGAATTGACGTTCAGCCAGTCGGGACGTTATGACTACTACGGAAATTTTGGCGGAGTCTATTCACCCCGTCTTGCGCTGCGCTATCAGCCAATGAATGCCTTGACGGTATACGCTTCGTATGACCGCGGTTTTCGTGCGCCAACGTTGATCGAACTGTATCAGACGGCGAGCGTGACCTCTCAGCCCGTAGGTGCCCGGAACGTCGACGAATATTTCGTCGGGAATCCTGACTTGAAGCCCGAGCACACCGAGAATTACAACGTCGGATTCCAATTGTCACCGACGGCCAGCACGGATGTCGGCCTTGACTGGTACAAGATCGATGTCACCAAGGTAATAGGCCAGCCGAGTATCGTGGCGGAAGTCAATGCCAATCCAGGGCAGACGATTTATTACCTGGGGTACGAGAACCTGGCGTACTTGCGTACCGACGGCTTCGAGGCGACGTTCAAACAGGGGTTCCCCACGAAGATCGGAACCTTCACCCTGTCGGGCGATTGGGCTTACGTGCGGCGCTTCAAGATGCCCATCAACGGCATCGCGGCAGACCTGGCGGGAAACAATGATGCGAACGATACGGTGTTTGGAGGGGCCTTCCCGCGCTGGAAAGGCAATACTGAGTTGAGCTGGACGCATCGCGAATGGACAACGACACTGACCTGGCAATTCACCGGCCCTTATGCGCAGGAAATTGTTTCCGGACCCAACGTCGCGTCGTACAGTCAGCTCGATCTGCTTGTCAGCTACGGCGGCTTCAGGAACTGGAAGCTCTATGCCGGCATCAACAATATCCTCGATCGTGCCCCGCCGTACGATGCATCGTGGACCTATGTGAACCGCGGATACTTCGATCCATCGCTGTACTCGTACATGGGTCGCTACGGCCAGATCGGCGCGACATACAGGTTCTGATGTCTTGGGTGGCAGGGTATTGAGCGGCAGTGGCGCGCGCTACCGCTTGGGCGGCCGACGTCTTGCTGCCCTGCGTGGATTCGAGTGCATCGTCTTGCGAGCCTGGCAGGGCGACTTCTCGCTTTTGTTCCGGTCCTGGAGCTTTCCGCGATCGAATCTTCCGTCGTCGCACCATGGGATCCTGGCGGGATAAGCCATCCCGGAAATTTCCACATTCGCGTTGGCTACGCTCGAGGAAGTCTTGCGCAGGAGCTCGGCCCGGAACCGACCTTCATCTGTCCAGTTTTGAAAGGAAAACCCACGAAAGGAAAGTTCGTGGGTTTGGCGCCTGGAGCTCGAGAAATGCACGCATGGTATGCCGTGGAAAGGAATGCGTACGGGCGGATACCCCGGTTCGCGCTACGGCGTGATTCCGGCGGTGCCCCGTGTCCTGGAGAGGGAGACCAGGTATGAAACCATCCACACGGCGAGGAGGATCGCAATGATGGAGAAGCCCAATGCATTGAAATGATCCTCGATGCCTTGCACGGCTTTCCATATGCCACCTCCTAGGGAGAACTTGTCTGCCAGCATGGCCATGGCCTCCACGGCCGCAATGAATACGGCGATGCATACGGAGACCAAGGTGATGGTCATGTTGTAGTAGATCTTTCGAATCGGGTTGATGAAAGCCCATTCGTAGGCCTTCAGCATCATCACGCCATCGGTGGTATCCACCAGCGTCATGCCCGCGGCGAACAGCAGGGGAAGAACGGCGATGGTTCCCAGGGAAACGCCGCTGGCAACCTGCTTCGCGGAGACGGTGAACATGGCGATTTCGGTGGCCGTGTCAAAACTCAGTCCGAATGCCAGGCCGAGAAAGACCATGTGCCAGCTCTTGCTGACGAGCCGGAACAACGGCGTCAGTATCCTGGCGAGAAATCCTCGCTGGTCAAGCAGGCTTTCGATCTTCTCGGACTGATAGCGTCCCGTTTGCTTGAGGTTTCGATAGTTCCTGTACAGGGAGAAAAAGATGGTCACGTTCATGACGGCGATTGCCATGAGAAACACGACCGATATCGACGTGCTTACCAGCGTTCCGATGGAACGGAGCGCATCAAATCGCGACAGATAATGCTCGGCGCTCGCCACCATGAGGGCCACGACGACGATGATGGACGAGTGGCCGATGGCGAACCAGAACCCTACGGACGTCGGGCGCTTGTTGTCCTGCATCAGCTTCCTGGTCACATTGTCGATCGCCGTGATGTGATCGGCATCGACCGCGTGGCGCAGTCCCAGGCCATACACCAACAGGCTGACGCCGAGCAGGTCGGGCCTGTGTCCAAAAGCCAGTATCGCCCAGACCCACGAAGTCAGATTGAATAGCAGCAGGAAGGCATACATGACGATCAGCCTCATCCTGGTGTGCGTTGGATCGACGCCGCATTGGATGGAGGAGGCGTTCCCCGGGGGATTGACGATGCTTTTCATGAGAGCGTTCCAGCGGCCGGTCAAGGGCCGCCAGCTGGGGCGGCCGAAACGGGGGGCGTCGAGCTGTGAGCTACGCGTCGGTAGGCAGGCTGTCTGTTGCGGCTTGTTTCGAGCGCGGATAGGCAGCCGTGATGACGGCCAGAGCGGTCACGGCTCCCACGATCTCGGCCGGCGCCAGAAAAAGCGCGCGTGACAACGGAAGTGCCACGATCCCGTCGGCCCATGTGGCGGATAGCACGATGGCCGGATTCATAAAGGATGTGGGAAAGGCGAGAAGGGCGGCCGTCAACCAGCCCGCCACGGCAAACGGCCCCGTCATCGCCCGCTGCGCACGCATGCAGCCGAAAATGACGATCATCAAGCCGGCCGTGGTGATGGCCTCGGCGATCGCCAGATGCAGGAGGTCCGCGGGCGGGTAGGTTGCCGGGCGTTCCCCTGAAAGCAGGAAGTTGGCGAGCAGCGCACCAAGAACTCCACCGGCGCACTGGCTCATCACATAGGCGATCGTGCATCGAATATCCCGATCGCCACTCAACCACTGCAGAGCCGTGATCAAGGGGTTGAAGTGGCCGCCCGACGAATTGCCGAATGCCACCACCAACCCGCATAGAACGCCGCCCGTGACGAAAGCGAGCACGGCTTGCACGGCCAGATGGTTGGAGGTTATGCGCTGGACCTCGATCCCGGCGCTGACCACGCAGAACACGAGCAGCAGCGTGCCGACGGCCTCGGATAGCGCACGCCTGTACAACGCGACTGACGGATCCTTTTCGAAGAAGCACGTTTTCGTCTTGAACGCGGGCACGTCAGTCTCGTGGTCTCGCAGCGACTTCGTCCATCTTCAACGCCAGGTCCGTCGGCGAAAGAATCCTTTTCTCGAAGAGAATGTTCGCGAAGGCGACGATCCAGCGCTCGTAATAGCTGAGCTTCCCCACCAGGTCGGCGCCCAACGCCTCGACGCCCCGGCGCTTTTCTTCGGTGTTGATGATTTTGTGGAAATCGAGCACATCGGCCAGCGCGTGACACCTTTTCTCCCACGGGAGAAGCACGTGGTCCGTCTGCTGGACGGCGTCGGCCTGCAAGCCACCGATATCGTTCGGCAGCCTTTTGACGAATTGGTAGGTTTCGGGCATGGCTAGGCACTCCGTGTGGGGGGATTCGCGGCGACGACACCGATCATTGCGTCGCGCGTCACGAGAGCGGCGAGGTCCTCTTCCGAGAAGCCCTCGGTCCCCTCGGGTCTCAGGGGAAGCACCAGGTACCGGACCAGGGCAGTCGAATCGCTTACCCGGATTTCGACGTTGTCGGGGATGTGCGTGCCGAACTCTTCCAGCACCTTGCGCGGCTCGGATACGGCACGGGCGCGATAGGGCTTCACCTTGTACCAGTCGGGAGGCAGGCCAAGAACCGGACGCGGGTAGCAAGAGCACAGCGTGCATACGACGAGGTTGTGCACGCTCTCGGTATTTTCCAGGACGATGAGTTGCGTGTCGTCGTAGAAACTGATGCCGAGTTCCTCGCACGCGCGCCGCCCGTTCTCGAGCAGCCGGCCCCTGAATCCGGCATCGAGCCATGCCCTTGCCACGACCTTGGCGCCCAGCGCGGGACTGCGCGAATCGAGAACTTCTATCTGCCGGCGTATCTCGCCGGGACCGATCAGCTTCTTCTCGACGAGCAGCTCACGCACCGCCGTTTCCATGATTTCATAGTCGCCGCCATGCTGCGGAGCGGCCGGCTCCGGGTGTGGCGAAGAATGATCGTGAGCGCTCATGCCGGAACCCTTTCAAGCCATGTTTCGTAGACTTCTATGCGCAGGCCATCCGTTGCCGGGCCTTTGTATTCCGGCCACAACTCGGACATGGGCACCGCTACCCGGTAGTAATGTCGCTTGGAGCCCGCATTGCGACCGAAGGCTTCTTCTTCGTTGTCGACCGCAGCCGGCTCGATAATCTTCTCGACGGTGCAAAACTTGCCGCGCATGTAGGTAGGTACGCGATAGTGCCCAACGGGGGATCGCGCCAGAATGCGTGCCTTGTCGCCAGGACTGAACACGGGACGCTCGCCTTCGGCAAACACCATGCCGGTAAGCAGGCCACCCGCTGGGATCGTGTCGTCTCGCATGAGGCTTCCTCATCGATAGCGGAATCGAAAATCAGGTGAGGCGGGACGGCCTCCATAAAGACGTCGCCTGCGGGGAACAGGCTAGGTCGGATGGCGCCCCGGATCTTGTGCAAAGCGACGATCCTTGACTCACCACAGTGCGGCGTTGGGTGCGCCATGAAGCCGCATCCGATGCTTCAATGAGCAGCACAGCAACCACGCGCTGCATGAGCGAAACCGCATAAACGAATCCCGGCCTTCAGAAAGCCGGGTTTGCCTGCACGGGTCGAGCTGCCGCCTCGGCCACGACCGTTTCAATGGCGGCGGTCATGGCTTTTACGACAGCCCCCGTCGAAGGTCCGAGGTCATGCCTGGAGGCGATCCACGAAATGGTGTTGTACGAGACCTTGGTTTTGCCGAACTCGTCTTCCCACACGAGGACCTTGATCGGCAGATCGATACCGACCCTTTGATCGAGCTGCATCAGCGGGGTGCCGGCGCGCGGATTGCCAAAGATGAAAACCTCGGTGGGCCGAAGCGGCAAATTCGAGGCATGGGCAGCGGCGGCGTGATCGACCCTGGCCAGGATCGCCATGCCGGTCTTCTCGATGGCCTGAGCCAGGCGGGCAAGCGTTTCCGGCGTCGTGCCATTGCTGTCGATCGTCATCAAACCGTTGTCTTTCATGAGTTCATTTCCGTCCCTTCGGGTACTGGTCGGTATGGGGATGGCCGTCATTCCGGAAAGGCCATGCCGCGGCGGCGCGAAGGCACGCAGAACCCCAGGCTAAGCCTGTCGTGGATCGGAATCTTGGAAGAAAAGGCGGCCCTTGATGCCGCGCAGGACGATCGGGTGTGGCCGCCAAACGCCACTGCCGTGCAGAGCCACTGACTCATCGATGACCGAAGACTGCGTGCTGCCAGCGCTATCGAAACTCGTGTCACCGGCGCATCCGATTGCGGCAATTACGGGGCTTTTCAACAAGAGGCGCCGTGTCGCCTTGGATAGTTTTCCGCTGTGGCTGCCGGCCCCGGATGGCTTTTCCAAAATTCCAGCAAAGGTGAAATTTCATGAAAATGAACAAACTACTGGCCCTTTCGATGGCGATGGGCGTTGCCGCCCAGGGCGGCGTCACTCACGCGGCCGACGCGACGGAGTTCTGGTCGAATCCGACCATCAGTCCCTACGGAAAGATCCACTGGCTTCCGGATTCCGCCTATCGCCCCCAGCCTGACCAGACGTACAGCATCGTGTTCGCCTTGTCGGTGGGAGCCGAATCACCGAGCCAGGTCAACGCATCGCTTGACCGCGTCGCGCGGTCGATCAACCTGTATACCCAATCCGGCGTGCCGTTGAACCACCTGAAATTCGTGGCCGTCGCCTACGGCCCTGCGACGCCACTGGTCCTGGACGACGCGCACTACAAGGCGGCGTACGGCGTGCCCAATCCCAACTTGCCGCTCATCCGGAAATTGCGCGATGCCGGTGTAGATGTTGCCGTCTGCGGGCAGGCCGTGGCCGAGCACAAGTACCAGTACGACTGGGTGGACAAGAGCGTGACGATCTCACTGTCGGCGCTCACCACTATTTCGACATTGGAACACCAGGGCTATTCCCTCGTTCAACTCTGAGGGCATCCGCCTTCTGTCCTTGGCCTTGCCAAGGGCGTCATCATCACGCCCGCCAGGAGCAATGCATGCACATCAAGATGGTTTTTGCTGCCGCCCTGACGCTGGCCTGCTCGGCCACGAGCGCTCTCGCGCTCGATGGGGCCGCCCAGGCGACGCAGTCGGCTCAAGTGCAGAGTCCACCATGGCAGCATGGCCAGAACAACGATGCGGTCGATCGGGGTTTCGAATTTACCGTGCCGGACGCCGACAACCTTGCCGATTTCCACGGCAACCCCGCTCACCCTGCATTGGTGCTGTACGTCGGCGGCAATTATTTCTTTGCCATGGCACCGCTTGTGAAAGCCTTCGAGGAAAAGTATCCCGAATACAAGGGGCGGCTTTATTGGGAAACCATTCCGCCCGGGCTGTTGGTCGATCAAATGAAGGCCGGTGGCACCGTGACCGTAGGCAACATGACGTGGACGGCAAAGCCCGATGTCTATCTGGCAGGTTTGAATGCCGTACAGAAGCAGGTCGACGCGGGGCTCCTGCAGTCGCCCGCCGTACCTTACGCCACCAATGACATGACCATCATGGTCGCGAAGGGGAACCCCAAGCACATTACGGGGCTTCTCGACCTGGGCAGGCCCGATATCACGCTTGCGATGCCCAACCCGGAGTTCGAGGGCATCTCGCGGCAGATCAAGGCCTCCCTGGACAAGGCCGGTGGCGAACGGCTCGAAACCACGATCTACGAATCGAAGGTCAAGCAAGGCACGACCGAGCTCACACACATCCATCATCGCCAGACGCCACTTTGGATCATGCAAGGGCGCGTCGACGCCGGCGTGACCTGGCAGTCGGAAGCCGTCTTCCAGGAACAGATCGGCCATCCCATCGGCCATGTTGCGATCCCCGAATCGCAAAACACGACGGCCATCTACGCGGCGGCAATCGTCAAGAGTACGGCCCACGCTGAAGCGGCCCGCCGCTGGCTGGACTTCATCCGATCCGAGCAAAGCCTGGCCATATTCGAGCGCTTCGGATTCAAACGCTATACACCACGTTCGCCCTGAACGCCTCGACCGTCGACGTCGCCATGGGAGCGGCTCATGTTTAAGTCATTGTTGTTTTCCGGCCTGATCGCCCTGGCATCGAGTTCGGCTGCCAGCGCAGCCGACGTTCTCCACGTATACGGCCCAGGCGGCCCGGCGCCCGCCATGCGCGAGGCGGCCAAGGTGTTCGGAAACGCCCATGGCATCGATGTCGAAGTGGTCGCCGGGCCGACGGGCAAGTGGGGCGCGGATTTTCAAAAGAACGGCGACATCATCTACAGCGGCTCGGAAAACATGATGAGTGGATTTCTGGCGCAGTTTGCCGGCGTGATCGATACGGCCACGGTCAATCCCCTCTATGTCCGACCCGCAGGGATTCTGGTCCGGCCTGGCAATCCGCGGCACATCCACGGCTTCGAAGATTTGCTCAAACCGGGCATGCAGGTAATGGTGGTGGAGGGGGCAGGGCAGGTCGGCATGTGGGAAGACATTGCCGGTGCGCGCGGAAACGTCGACGCCGTCCGTGCCTTTCGCATGCACATCGTGCGCTACGCATCGAACAGTGCCGAAGCGCTGAACGCCTGGCAGGCCCAGCCTTCGATCGATGCCTGGATCATCTTCCCCATCTGGGCGGTAGCCCATCCCGGCGTGGCGGATGTGGTCCCGCTGTCGCCGCCTTATTTGATTTATCGGGATTGCGGCGTGGCGCTTACCCACCAGGGCGAACGGCAGGCCAATGCACGTGCTTTCCTTGAATTTCTCGGTGGGCCCGAAGGTCGCCGCATCTTCGTCAGGTACGGATGGACGGATCATGCTGCTGCGAATTGACAGGTATCCGGCTGCCTGGATGCTCTTGGGCGTTTGCCTCGCAACGACTGCGCCGGGTATTCGTGCGAGCGACACCCGAGCGACCGCGACCGGCGCCAAGGCCATCGCAGCCCAGGGCGATGCGCAGCGCGGAGTTCCGCCCTGCGCGGGCTGTCATGGCGCGGAGGGCCAAGGCAACGGCCTGGCTGCTTTTCCGCGCCTCGCGGGCCTTCCCGCACGGTATCTCCGGCAACAGCTCGAAACGCTCGCCGACGGACAGCGCAACAGCGCGGTGATGTCCTCCATAGCGAAAGCGTTGTCGCCGGACGAGGTCAGTGCATTGTCCGCTTACTATTCCGAGCTCCCGGTACCCGCCTCGTCACCGCAGCCTGCCGGTTCCGATCCCGCAGCGGCGGCAGAGCTGGCGGAACACGGACGCGCCGACGATAGGCTTCCTGCATGTGTGCTGTGCCACGGTAGACGCGGTGTCGGTATCGGCGACGATTTCCCGCCGCTCGCAGGGCAATCGGCGACGTATATCGCCAACCAGCTCGAAGCCTGGAAAGCCGGCGCGCGACCTGCGGGACCGATGGGATTGATGCCCCGTATCGCCGCCAAGTTGTCCGAGTCCGACATTCGCGGCGTTTCCGCCTATTTCGCGGCGCAGCCCGCTACGCGAGATGTTCAGCCATGAGTGCGATCGCCCGTTCCATTGCCGCGGCTGCGGCCCTGTTCCTTGCCGGCGCGGTGGCGTACGTCTCATCCACAAGGGCCAAGGTAAGCAATGCCACACCAAGGACGGAGGCCGCCGTTGCGTCGACGCCTTCCCCGCAGGCGCCATCCGACAGCAAGCGTTCCGCTTTCATTCCTCCGCCTCTCAACGCGATGCCAAAGGACGACTTCGGAAAAATGGTCCGCCTCGGCGAGCAGATTTTCGAAGATCCCGCGCACCACGCCAGTGCCTATGTGGGTAACGATCTCCGCTGCAGCAATTGCCATCTGGATGCGGGACGCCTGGCGAACTCCGCCCCCATGTGGGGAGCCTATGTGTCCTACCCGGCGTATCGGTCAAAGAATGGCCACGTCAATACGTTCGAAGAACGACTGCAGGGCTGCTTTCGCTTCAGCATGAATGGCAAGGCGCCTCCGTTGGGAGACAAGGTATTGGTCGCGCTGGAGAGTTATTCCTATTGGATGTCGAGGGGAGCACGCGTAGACCCCGACATTGCCGGGCGCGGCTATCCGAAACTCGACAAACCGCCGATGCCCGCAGATTACAAACGCGGACAACAGGTCTACGACGAGAACTGTGCACTTTGCCATGGAGCTCATGGCACGGGGCGTCAGGCCAATGATGGAAGCCCCGGCTTCCCGGCGCTGTGGGGCCCCGATTCATTCAACTGGGGCGCAGGGATGGGGAGCTTCGAAAACGCCGCGGCCTTCATTCGCGCCAACATGCCGCTCGGGTTGGCCGGGAGCCTGAGCGTGCAGGACGCCTGGGACGTGGCCACGTTCATGGACAGCCAAGAACGCCCGCAGGACCCGCGCTTTACAGGTTCCGTCGCCGAAACGCGCCAGCGCTTTCACAACAGTTCCAATTCCGCCTACGGCACGGTCGTCAATGGCCATCTGCTGGGCAGCGACTCGATAACGAGCGGCGGACATCCGAGAGCAACGGAAACAAGTTCGAGACCGTGACGTCGTGGTCGCAATTGCGAGCGCGCACCGTCGCCGTGCCTGGGACGTGGCCCTTACCAAAACTTAGGATCGAAGATGAAAAGCTTCAACGCCTCCGTCGCCATCGCTGCCGCATTCCTGCTGTTCACAACGGCTGCGACGGCGTTCCAGCAGGGCCATGGTTCTCCCGAAGATGCGAGCGCTTCGGCCCAGTACAAAACGCTCAATCTCACCAGGGATCCGGCAGCGGCGACGGGAGGCAGCTACAGGCTCGATCCGCATCACACCTCGGTCACTGCGAAGCTCGCACATATGGACCTGTCGCGTTACACGCTGCGTTTCGATGCAGTCAGCGGCGGATTTTCATTCGACCCCACTCGTGCGACCGCTTCGAATCTGCAGATTTCCGTCGACCCGGCATCGGTCGACACCGGCGACCAGGCTTTCGACAAGAGAATTGCGACCCGGTTTTTCGAAAACGGCAAATACCCATCCATCACATTTGCGTCGTCGTCGATCACGATCACGGGAGATCACTTTTCCGTCGATGGCGTCCTGGATTTCCACGGGGTCAAGAAGCCGGTATCCCTGAGCGTCGTCTATCGGGGCTTCACCCATGGGCGGATGGGCTTTTCGGGTGAGGCGACTTTCAAGCGTTCCGAATTCGGCGTCGGAGAATGGGTGCCTCTGGAGGCGGATGAGGTGACCCTCCTGATCGAGACGGAATTCGTCAAGACATGAGCCATTTCCAGATTTGAGACGCCAGACCCGCTGGTGCGGCATTGCGGCTAAAGGACCGACTCATGACACGCTTCAAGCAAGCTGTTTATCTCGCCCCCGGGCTTCGTACTCCCTTCGGACGCGGCGGCGGTGCGCTGGCCGCTTATGACGCATTGAGCTTGTCCGTACCCGTCGTTCGCGCGATGGCCGAACAAGTCGCGGGCCGAAAGCCTGATCTTTTCCTGTGGGGATCGGTCATCCCCAACCTGGGGTGGAGCAACCTCGCGCGCGAAATCTGGATGGACGCGAAATTGGATGCCGCCGTGCCGGCCTATTCCGTCGTCCTGGCCTGCGGTACCAGCATGACGGCTGCGTTCTCGGCAGCCGGCACGATCGGCCCGGGTGTCGACGTCGTGATGGTGGGCGGCTCGGAAGTCATGAGCCGCCCGTCGCTCGGCTTGACCAGCCAGGCCAACGATCGCCTGCTCGGGCTTTTTGCCACCGACCCTGCGCAGGCGGTGGCGGCATTGGGCAGCCTGCGAGCGACGGATTTCAACCTTCCCACCAAAGGCTGGGCCAACCGCATCACCGGTCGCACCATGGGCGATCACATGGAAGAGACGGCGAAGCAATGGGGCATATCCCGCCAGGCGCAGGACGAGTGGTCCTACCGCAGCCACCAGAAAGCCATTGCCGGTTGGGAAAGCGGATTCTTCGGTGACCTGGTGATAGCGCTGCCGGAATTGGCCAGGGACGCGAATCCGCGCGCGGACACTTCCTTGGAAAAGCTCGCCGCATTGAAGCCAGCCTTCGACAAGAGCGGCCTCGGCACGCTGACTGCCGGCAACTCGTCGTCCATTACCGATGGCGCGGCGGGCCTGTGGGTCATGTCAGACCAGGGGCGCAGGCGGCTGCCCGCGAACTTGCCGACGGTCAGGCTTCTCGACTACGAAATCGCGGCAGTCGATTTCCACAAGGAAGGATTGCTGATGGCACCCTCGTATGCCATTCCGCGCCTGCTCGACCGGCATGGCCTGTCTTTCGAGGACATCGCGCTATGGGAGATCCACGAAGCCTTTTCGGCGCAGGTGCTGGCCAACGTGGCCGCGCTGGAGAAGCCCGGATGGATTGCGGAAAAGACGCACGTCACCCGTGACTTCGGCCGCTTCCCCTGGGAGCGGGTGAATCCGAACGGTGGATCGGTCGCGATTGGCCATCCATTTGGCGCCACCGGAGCCCGCGATTTGAGTCAGGCGGTCAAGGAGCTTGCAGCCATGCCGCGCCCATCCAAGGCAATCGTCAGCGTGTGCGCCGATGGCGGCCAAGGCGTCGTCGCGCTGCTCGAAAACGGCTAGTGCGGCTTGGTCGTCCGATACGGACCGCTGGCAGCCAAGGAGAAGGCTTCGTGTCGATTTCCACTCAAAAGACAGATTGGGCTTTCATCGAAAAAGTGAGCCATCGGCGGTCGGGGCAACTTGGCCGCGCAGAGGCCAGCACCGGATCCCGCCTGGCGACCACGTCGATCACTTCGGCGAGTGTGGCGGCGGGGTAACCCGGCGGGTCAAACCACATCGCGTCGCACAGTCGCCGCAGGGCACGCAGCCACCTGCGACAACCAGGAAGAAGGAGCCAGCGTCATGAGCGATACGCATACCGAACCGGAGCTGCTTCTGTACAACGGACGTTTTGCCACGCTCGATCCGGACAAGCCGCGGGCGAGCGCCGTCGCCATCGCCAACGGACGACTGGTGGCGGTGGGCGACGATTCGAGCGTGCTGGGTTCGGCGGGCAACGCCACGCGAAAGGTCGACCTCGGCGGTCGTTGCGTGCTGCCAGGGTTGATCGACAACCATCTGCACATCATTCGCGGTGGCCTGAACTACAACATGGAGTTGCGCTGGGACGGCGTACGTTCGCTTGCCGATGCGATGGACATGCTGCGGCGGCAGGTCGCGATCACGCCGCCACCTCAATGGGTTCGTGTCGTCGGCGGCTTCACCGAGCACCAGTTTGCCGAGAAGCGCCTGCCGACCATTGCCGAACTCAACGCGGCGGCACCGGATACGCCGGTGTTCCTGCTGCACCTCTACGACCGCGCGCTGCTGAATGCGGCGGCGTTGCGGGTCGTAGGCTACACCAGGGACACGCCGGAGCCGCCCGGGGCTCATATCGAGCGGGACAAGGCAGGCAATCCTACGGGTTTGCTGCTGGCCAAACCCAATGCCGCCATCCTGTATGCGACGTTGGCGAAAGGGCCGAAGCTGCCCTTCGACTACCAGCTCAACTCCACCCGCCATTTCATGCGCGAGCTCAACCGGCTGGGCGTTACCGGCGCCATCGACGCGGGCGGTGGCTCCCAGAACTATCCGGAGGACTATGCCGTGATCCAGAAGCTGTCCGAAGACGGCCAGCTGACGATCCGGCTGGCCTACAACCTCTTCACGCAGAAGCCGAAGGCGGAAAAGGACGACTTCCTCAGCTGGACGAGGACTTCCAAGTACAAGCAAGGCGACGACTACTTCCGGCACAACGGCGCCGGCGAGATGCTGGTGTATTCGGCGGCGGACTTCGAGGACTTCCGGCAACCGCGTCCCGATATGCCCGATGCCATGGAAGGGGAACTGGAAGATGTCATACGCGTGTTGGCCGAAAATCGCTGGCCGTGGCGCTTGCATGCGACGTACGACGAGACGATCAGCCGCGCCTTGGACGTGTTCGAGCGGGTCAACCGTGATATTCCGCTGCAGGGACTGAACTGGTTCTTCGACCACGCCGAAACGATCTCGGAGGCCTCCGTCGACCGCATCGCGGCACTTGGTGGCGGCGTCGCCGTGCAGCATCGCATGGCCTATCAGGGCGAGTACTTTGTCGAACGGTACGGTGCGGCCGCCGCCGCTGCCACGCCTCCGGTCGCCATGATGCTGGAGAAGGGCATCAAGGTCTCGGCCGGCACCGATGCCACGCGCGTCGCGTCGTACAACCCATGGGTTTCGCTCGCCTGGCTGACCACCGGCATGACGGTGGGCGGTCTCCGCCTCTATCCGCAGCGCAATTGCCTGGATCGCGAGACAGCGCTGCGCATGTGGAGCCAGCACGTGACCTGGTTTTCAAACGAAGCAGGCAAGAAAGGGCAGGTCAAGGTCGGGCAGTTTGCGGACCTCATCGTGCCCTGCCGCGACTACTTCGCTTGCGCCGACAGCGAGATTGCCGATATGACCTCGGACCTGACGATCGTCGGCGGCAAGATCGTCTTCGCGGCCGGAAGCTTCCGGCACCTGGATGAGGATCCCTTGCCGCCGGCGATGCCGGACTGGTCGCCCGTCCGCATGTTCGGCGGTTACGCAGCCTGGGACGATGCCAGCTCCGCCGTGGTGCGGCAAAGCCACGCGAATGCCTGCAGCTGCGCCCGTGCCTGTTCGATCCACGGCCACGACCACATGACGGCCTGGTCGGCCACGCTCCCGGTATCGGAGCCGGACCTGAAGTCGTTCTGGGGTGCGCTCGGATGCGCTTGCTGGGCAGTATGAGCGTGAATGCGCCGCGGTATGCCATCGGTATGCCGGCCATCGTTGCCGTCATCCTGAGGGCGCCGGCGACAGTGTGGTTCGCACGCATCGGCCTGACCTTGCCGTACTGGTGGAGCGGCGTCGACAAGCTCACTCACCCGCAGGCAACCCTGGAAGAGTTCCATGCCACAGGCTTGCCCGCGTCGTGGCTGCTCTATGCGCTCGTCCTGGCGGTGCAACTGGGCGGATCGGTCGCGATCGTCTGCAATCGCCACGCATGGTTGGGAGCGGGTGCCCTGGCGATATTCACGGCTTTCGCGACCTGCCTGGCACACGGCTTCTGGAAGCTGGCCGGCGCGGCGCGCTTCGCCGAGATGAACGTTTTCATGGAACACATCGCCCTGATCGCGGGCCTGGCGCTCGCGGCGCTCTTCAGCTATGCGGGCCAAAGACCTGCCGCCTAGCTCCCATCCAATCCACCATCCCATCGGGAGAGGCACTTCATGCACATCCAGTCATGCACCAAGATCACCCGTATGGCGATCGCCATCGCCTCGGTCGCGCTGTTGTCGGCAGCACCCCTTTCGACCGGCTTGGCGAAGGAAGCGGCAAGCAGCGCTTCAAGCGTCGCCGTCGGCCCGCAATACGATTCCACCCATGTCTATATCGCCCCCGGCGATTTCGACGCTTTCGTGAACAGTTTCACCGGCACGTTTGGCGGCAAGCCGTCCGCGCGCGGCACCTTCAATGTATTGCCGGTGCCCAGCAGCACCGAAGGACAATATGTCTGGACGCCCGTGGGCATGCTGTCGACGTTCGCCTTCCTGACTCCGATCCCGTATCCGTTCGGGCAGGAGCGCACCGGCTACCTGGTGACCGACATGGATCAGGCCATCAAGGAGGCGCGTGCGGCAGGTGCCGAGGTGATCGTCGATAAGTTCAAGGACGCGATCGGTCTCGACACGGTGATCCAGTGGCCCGGCGGCGTGAAGATGCAACTGTATTGGCACTTCAAGGCGCCCTCCTATGCGTCCATGGAGACGGTGCCGGACAACCGCATCTATGTATCGCGCGATACCGCGGACACGTTCGTGCGCGACTGGCTGCGCTTCTCGCACGGGAAGGTGGTTTCCGACGATCGCAAGGCCGATGCGGGCGAGATCGGCAAGCCTGGCGAAACCTACCGGCGCATCCGCATCGACTCCGGTTTCGGCAAGATGCAAGTCAACGTGACGGATGGTCATCTGCCGTACCCGTTCGGTCACGAGATCACCGGCTATGAGGTCAAGGATCTCGACGCCACGCTGGCCAAGGCCATGTCGAACGGGGCGAAGGTGCTGGTGCCTCGTTACGACGGCAGCGATCGCAGTTCGGCGATCGTGCAGTTCCCGGGCGGATATATCGCGGAGGTGCATGCCTCCAAGGCGCGCTAGATGCCCGGTCGGGAGATGCGCGCTTTTGCCGAGTCCGAACAGTCTTCGCCTGTCCGGTGGCTGGCGGCGCGTGGAACCGCGTCGCCAGCCATCCTTTCCCTTGGCAGCCGTGAATAGCCGCCAGCGGATCTGTGCCTGTGGGTGCTTAGGCCAAGCTATCGGGGCCGGGAATTGCTTCCGGGCCGGGCGGCGGACTTCCATCGCCATCCGTTGCTTCATTTTCTGTAGCGAAGCGCCTCGACCAGCAATGCAAAGGCGGGAGAGGGTTGGCGCCTGCTCGGGTAGTACAGATGGTAGCCGGGAAAACGCGGGCACCAGTCGTCGAGTACTTGTTGCAGTCGGCCGCCTAAAATGTGCTCGCTGACCATGTCTTCTGGAAGGTACGCGGCGCCGAAGCCCCGAAGAACTGCGACGTGGATACGCTCGATGCTGTTGAAGGTCAGGCGGCCTTCCACACGCACATTGAGCGGGTGACCGTTCTTCTCAAACTCTCATGTGTACAGGCCGCCATGGGTGAGGAAGCGGATATTGATGCAGTCGTGCGCCATGAGGTCATGCGGGGTCCGGACAGGGCTACGCGTCGCGAAGTATGTCGGTGTTGCCACCACCACCAGGCGCGTGGGCGGACCGATCGGTATCGCGATCATGTCTTTCGCGAGCTGCAGGCATCGCTGACGAGCGATGGTTCGAGTGGCTGTTCCGCACGATCGTTTCTCCAAACCTGGGACAGGGCTTGCGCGAGCGACGTATGGCTTTGCGGGGAACAAATTCGCGGATGGCGCCGCTTCAACCATTGGGCGAAGAAGTCCGTAGTTGATCGCCAACAAGAGTGAAGATCAGCCGGCAATTCCCATCGCCAACCCGGTCCAGCAGCCCACGGTCCGCACCGCCTGGCTCGAACACTCATGAGCGGCTGTTCACAACGACAACCCATGTTCGGATCAGTTTTACGACACGCTGCGCACCTTGCGATTCATGAAATTGCGAATCAGGCCGGCAGTCTCGTTTGCGTTCGTTTCCAGTGCGAAGTGCCCGGTGTTCAACAGGTGCACTTCCGCGTCCGGAATATCCCTCTTGTAGGCTTTCGCACCCGCAGGCAGGAAGAACGGATCCTGGTCGCCCCATACAGCCAGCAGTGGAGGCTGGTGCTTGCGGAAATATGCCTGCCACGTCGGATACAGGGCCACGTTGGTGCGGTAGTCGAGTATCAGATCCAGCTGGATGTCATCCATGCCGGGGCGGCTGATATACGCGGTATCCAGGGTATAGCCGTCCGGCGATACCTTGAGAGGGTCGGCGCCATGCAGGTACTGCATGCGTATCGCTTCCGGCGAAAGCGCATCGCGGCAAGCTTCGCGCGTTTGTTCCGACGGGGAGCGCCAGTAGGCCTGATACGGGCCCCACACGTCGCTCAAACCTTCTTCGTAGGCATTGCCATTCTGGCTGATGATTGCAGTCACGCGTTCCGGATGCGCCGCCGCAACACGGAAACCGGTTGGTGCGCCGTAGTCGAAAACGTAGAGCGCATATTTCGCCAGATTCAGCGCCTCGGTGAAGTGCGTCACCACCTGCGCTAGGTGGTCAAAGGTGTAGTCGAACTGCCCGCGAGGAGGTGCTTTTGTGTTGCCGAATCCCGGCAGATCGGGTGCGATCACGTGGTAGTCATCCGCGAGCAGGGGAATCAGGTCGCGGAACATGTGGCCGGCAGTGGGATAGCCGTGCAGCAGAAGCAATACGGGTGAGCCCGGTCGGCCGGCTTCGCGATAGAAGACGTCGACGTTGCCTACTTTCTGAGTTTTATAGGTAAGGGTCATGGGTGAATTTTCCTGGGTGGAGTTCGAGGCACGGAGCCGTTTTGCGGAAAAACCGGAGCGGTCCATCGCATCTGCGATTTGTGCGGTGGCCAGGGCGATCGAGCCGAACAAGAATGAAGACAGCACGTTGCGCCGCTTCACATTGATGCTTTCGATAGGGGCGGTTTTCACCTTGGTTCCTCGATTTATCCGTGGCATTGCCCGAAGTCGGGTATGGACTCGTGGTCCGTCGACGACTCAGGCGGTGTTTTTGACTGCATCAGCAAGTACTTTCACCTGGCGTATTCGGGCGGTAAGTGCGGATCACGTTCGGGTCCGGTGCTTCGGCCAATGACCGTTCCGTGCTGTATCGGCTGGCAAATGCCGCGGTCGGCTCGGCAGGTACGGGCATGGTCATCTCTTCAAGCCATAGCTCGAGCTGGCCGCCGGACGCGATCCTCGATCGCAGTTCGAGTGCCGTAGCGTTCATCGCCTGTCACCGGTCGGACGGGTTTCACGGCGTGCCGGCGTCCATGCGATGACGAATTTCCGGAGCGATGCCATGGAGGTCACGACTCGATCGCCTTCACGAGAAGCTTCTGCGCCGGCTCCAGTCGACCGGCGAGCGCTGCGGGTACGTCCGATGTTTCCGGTGTCGGCACGATGGGACGGAAACCGACGATGGTTCGATGGTCGGCGTCTTCCCTGACCAGAACGTGCAAGGGCAGATCCAGGGCACTGCGCGGCGAGATCAGCGTGATGGGCGTTCTGCCCTCTGCCTTTCCATAGATGAGGACGACCGTGGAGGGCATGCTCAGCCCCGCATCGCGCGCGTTCGCGGCCTGATCGATGGTTGCGAACAGCTTCATGCCTGCGTTCGAGATCGCTTCGTACGGTCGCTCGACCGTCTTCTCGAAGGTGAAAGGGCTGCCGAATTCGATCGCGGAGCCGAAACCTGGGTGAGTCATGTGCATCTCTCCCGGCAGATTCGATAGGTCTGGCCAGGCGGAGGCGTTCATTCCCGAAGGCCTCGCCACCATGCAAGACTAGGCGCAGCAGGGCGTCGCCGCCTCCTTCCAAAGAGGTAGTCGCGGCTTTCGAAGTCTTGGGTTGTCAGCGACTGAAGGATCCCGGCATCGAGTGCGAAACGGCCGCTGGTGAACTGCGGTCGCTAGCGAAACCAGTGCCTGCCTGCATAGACGAAACGTGCAGAAATCCTCAGGGTTGCGCGGGTTCCTTTTCCGGATGGCGCCGTACCGATGGTAAATCGGCCACCGATCCGGCGCGCCCTTTCACGTATGCCTTGCAAACCCCAGTGCCCCGATTTCCCATGCATCAGGGCTGGAAGGTCCGCACCCCGACCGTCGTCAATGACCGTGATGTTCAACTCGCGTCGACCGTAATGCAGTTCGACATGCAGGGCGCTTGCCTCCGAGTGACGGAAGGCGTTGGTGACCAGCTCGCCGACGATCGCATGGACATCGCCGGCCGCCGCTGCGTTCAGTGGCCGCGGCTTGCCCTCCACATGCATTGAAAATGCGGTGGGATACATTTCGCTCAGACGATTTGCCTGGCGAGCAATGTCGGTGGGCAAGTCTTCCAGCGGCTCGGTCAACGAACGCAGTTCTCCGATCTTGTCGCGGCCTTCGTTCAGCGCGTTCTCGGTGACGGAAAGCGCCTTGGCCAGTTTTCGCTTGACGGCGTCCTCGGTCACGCTCCGCGCGGCGACCTCCACGTGCAGCAGCAGGCTTTGAAAGTTCTGCAGGATGGTGTCGTGGAAGTCCCGGGCCATGCGTTCGCGTTCACGTGTCCGCGCGTTGAGCTGCGCATAGATGTGCCTTACATGCATCAGGTACAACAATCCCAGCCCTGCGAGCGCGATTGCGAGGCACAGCACCTTGAACCACCAGGTCTGGTAGAACTCGGGCAGGATCTGAAAAGCGAGGTCGGTGGGCTGACCGGTCCACGCCCCATCGGCGTCGGATGCTTCGACCTGAAACAAGTAGTGGCCAGTTCCCAGATTGGCGTAGTGGGCTTCGCGTCGATCGCTGGCCACCTGCCAGTCGTCGTCGATACCTTTGAGGAGGTAGCGAAAATGCGACTCGGAGGGCGTCGAGAGCGTGGGTGCCGTGTAAGCGATGGTGATGCTTCGGGTGCCTTTCTCCAGCGCGGGAACAGACGCTCCGGAAAAACGCACGTCATGATCGTTGATTGATTTGATCGATACGCGTGCCGCTGCAGGGATGGATGGCATATGCAGTGCATCGATCGAGACCAAGCCCTGCAGCGTTGAAACCCACAGGCGACCATTGTCGGAAGCCAGCAGGCGCCTGGGGTTTTCCACGCCATCGGCTGGATCGAACAAGGTGTATGCGACCGCATGATCCGCTGCAGCCAGGGCCAACCGGATCTCCGTGCCGGTTACGCGGTACAGCCCACGGGGAGACGCTATCCAGACGTCGCCGTCGGGCAGTTGGATGACGTCGTACGCGTTTTCAAAGCGCTCGCCATGCGTGCCAACAAGCCGGTGAAAATGCGCACCGGTTTTGACCGAGATACCGCCATCACCCGCGATCCAGAGGCCGGAGATACCTTGACGCAGTTTGTTGAGCCCGCCCAGATCGAGCCCGTTTTGCGCCGAGTAGGCAGTTGTCTTTCCCTGCTCGACCGATTTCAACTTGCCTGAGGAGAAGGCAAGCCATGCCCGCGTGCCTTCGAGCTGGATGCTCGTGGCCATGCGGGGCTCGATGGCGTTCCAGGCGTGGCCGTCCCAGCGGACGACGCCGCTGAATCGCATCGAGACCCACAGCGAACCGTCGCCCGCCAACTGCATGTCCACGCAGTATTGCTTCAGGTTTGCTGGCAGCGCCTGTGGTCCCGGTACCGGGGGGGCAGGGATCTCGCTCACCTGGCCATGGATGTAGTGCTGGATACCCTTGTCACCACTGAACCAGACGCTGCCATCCGGGCTGCTTGCCACGCAAGGTGCGGAGCCGCCAAGCTCCGGATGCGTCGTGACTGTCTCGCCGATGCGGAGCGGTGGTGTGTCCGAGTTGCTGACAATCCATACCCCATGATCGCTGTCTTCAGTCATCGCCGGCCACAGGACGGGCAGGGGCAGTACCAGCGGCACAAAACGGGTGGCACGAAATTGTTCCAGTCCATTGGTCGTGGCAATCCACACGTTGCCCTGGCTGTCGCTGAAGTCGGCCGTGACCTGGATGTCGGAGTGATTGTCGGAGGCCTCGACGTTCTCCGTGACAAGTTGTTGCTGGCCGGACGGATTGTCCGCGTGCAGCCGCGTTAGCTTGCCGTTGGTGGGTACCCACAATGCACCGGCCTGATCGACGATGAGATCGGCCGTCACGCCAGCACTCGGATAGACGGTGCCAGCAGGCAGGTTGGCCATGGCTGCAATGCCTTTGTCCACGGTGTCGCGCTCGAAACGCCGGGTGCCTGGACGGAGGCGATACGCGGCGCCTGGGGTAAAGATCCAATAGGACCCATCCACACCCGTACCTGTGACCCACATGAATTTCGCATCGATGCCCTCGGACGGGCCGGCAGGACGCCAGGCGCCGTCGTCGAGCCGGTAGACCCTGCCCGATGTCACTACCCAGAGCGTGCCGTCGGCCATCTGCTTGAACGACATGATGGTGGCTTCGCTCAGGCCGCGGTTCATGGGTTCGGCGATGCCGTTATGGACACGCGTTACCGCCCCGTGCACGCCGCCGATCCAAAGATTTCCATCCCTGTCGCCATACAGCGCAGTAATCGCTTCGGGGGGGAGCCGGCCTTTCAGCATCGGCTCAACGTTCAGACCGTCAAAACGAAACAATCCGGTGGGTGCGCCAAGCCACAAATAGCCGTCCTTGTCCTCGGTGATGGCATAGATCGTTGATGGTAGACCGTCCTTGACCGTGAACAGGGTGCGTCGAAGCTGCGACAACTGCAGAAATGCCGGCTTGGCAGTTACCTCGCCGGAGCTGGCCGGTCGAGCGCTGGCGTGCGGGGTGGCGGCGATGGCCACGCAGATCAGCAGGCACCAGCATGCAAGGTGGCGGACGGCAATGCAGGCACGCGCTGGAACAAGACTTTTCATGCGGCCAGGCAGTCCTCGATGCGTCGTTGCTGGAACTCACAGAACAGAAGCATCGCGCTATGCAATGCCGTTGCCGCTCTTGTGCAAGGTTTCCCCAGGTCGGGCCAGGACCGTGCGCAAAGATCTTTGCCGACGGCTGGCTTCAGCCGTCCGGGCCATCTTCAACCGCTGATCACGGGAGTGTCGTCTGTTTCTGGGAAATCGGTCAACACGAAACCTTTGGCGAACTGGGTGAGTTTGCTGGCGGTGTGCTGCGCCGGAGGCGGTCGTCCGTCGATCTCGCCAGAGCGCATCCTGCGCTTTGCTGTTGCAAGTTCATCGGTCTGGACGCCCGTCATGCCAGTGGCAACGGTGAACGGGACGATATCTTGGAGCCACTCGCCGGGCTGGCGTCAGGCAAGGATCGGCCCTGGGTGCTGACCAGGAACATGACACGCAAGACATTAGCTGCGACGTTGGGGATACGCGGGATCGCACCGTCTATCGCGCGCAATACCAGCACCGGTGGCCACAGCACCGTGCCGCGTGCCGTGGCGCGCGCTGGTGACTGCAGCATCAGCCAGAAGATCCGCAAGCTGATCGAGCAGGGCATTGGCTACATCAAGACCATCGGCGGGCCGCGCAAGCTGTCGATGGTGGGCACCTCTGCGGTGCGTGACTGGATAACCTGGGCATTTGCTGCCTACAACCTGATCGGCCTCGGTTGCAGCAGTGGGGGATGAGCGCCGTCACCGACGTGAGCTACGACGGAAGGTGTACATATGCAGGGTGGAAGATCGTGTCTCGTGGCTGCCACAAGACCAACCATCCATAGATCCCGGTTATGAAACATGACGTAGGACAGTGGATTAGCGGGATCGATCAGCGTTCGCGAGAATGTGGATGCGAGGTTTCATATAGAAACCACACGCGACGCTCCGTCTCGTCGATCCAATTCTCCAGCAGACTGGCCGTGGCGACGTCGCCATGTACGTCGCAGACCCCGTGCACTTCACGCAAGACGGCAGCAAGGTGCGAATTGTCCTGGGCCAGCTCGGCGAGCATGTCGTCTGCCGTTACGAAAGGCGCATCGTTATCGGGTACGCGTTGCATGCGAGCGATATGGCCAATTGAACGAAGTGTCGTTCCGCCGAGTTTGCGCGCGCGTTCGGCGATCGGGTCGGTCATGGCGAACAGCTGATCGCTCTGGTCGTCCAGCATCAGGTGATAGTCGTGAAAATGCGGACCTGCCAAGTGCCAGTGAAAGTTCTTGGTCTTGAGGTAGATGGCAAATACGTCGGCGAGCACTCCTTCGAGGGCTGCGCTTATGTCACGGACGGCCTCGGAGGAGAGGCCGGACAACCCGCGGGGTCGGGAAATTTTATGATCAGATGTTGCCGACATGGCCGGTGATCCTCATCGTTGGGGGAATGATCGCTTGCGCGGACATGACTATTCGGTTCATGTATCGAACTGTGTATCGGATGCCACCGTGCGCCACTGCGCCATCTCCCTCTCCAGGCGATGGATCTTGCCGTCGATACGCGCAAACGCGTCTGGACCCAATGGCAGGCGCAGCGGCGGCGTTTCGGATTCCACGGCGTCGATGATCACCGCCACGGCCTTTTCGGGGCTTCCTGGCTGCGTGCCGCTGCGCGTCGCGACGGCGCTACGAGTGAGGCCGGCGGTCTTGGCATATGCGTCGATCACCGTACCTGCCTGCTGGATCGACGATGAGGAAAGGAAATCCGTGCGGAAGTAACCGGGCTCGACAATCGTCACGCCGATGCCCAGCGGTTTCACTTCAACCTCGAGCGCTTCCGATAAACCTTCCACCGCGAACTTCGATGAGTTGTACAAGCCGTTCCCCATCGATCCAGTAATGCCACCGATGGAGGAAAAGTTGACGATGTGTCCGCTTCCGTTCGCGCGAAGGTGCGGTAGCGCGGCACGAATCACGTTCCATGTGCCGAAGAAATTCGTTTCGAATACTTTGCGCGCTTCGACGGTGGACACCTCTTCCACTGCGCCGACCATGCCGAAACCGGCATTGTTCACCACCACGTCGATGGAGCTGACCTTCGCGACGGCTTGAGCGACTACCTCATGCGTTTGCCGCTCATCCGACACATCCGCATGCAACTCGACAAACTGTGGGTGCACGATGTCGGATGCGCCGTGCCGAACGGTGCCGACCACCGTGTGTCCACGCTTGAGCAGTTCTTCGCAAAGCGCACGGCCAAAACCTCGGCCAACGCCAGTGACGAACCAGGTCTTCTTCTTCATCGTCGGATTCCTTCAGCTTGAATGGCAGAGCGCCATGCGTGCAGAGGGTTATGAAAACGGGAGCGACGCATTGATGGTAGTTCCACCCATCCATCGAGTACCTACCCCAAAGAGGTAGGCGCCGGTGCGTTCTCGATCGAAGCAAAAAATCGCTGGATTTTGCTAGTCGTCCGCTGCCACAGCGGCCTAGATTCGATAGACGACCCATATGAGTCGACGCAACGTGCATCGCCGGGGGTCTTCCATCGACTGGGTATTCACCATGAATCAGCGAGAAAGTACGGGCACGGTCGCCTACGAATTCGGGAATCTGTTCATCGGCGGGGTGTGGCGTGCAGGTACGGCCGGTTCTGTCTACAAGGACCTCGATCCTTACACCGGTGAAACGCTTGTCGAAGTGCCGCAAGCCAGCGTCGAGGATGTAGATGAGGCGTTCAAATCGGCCGCGCGTGCACAACAGGCGTGGGCGCACACCTCGCCGAGCGAACGCAGCGCGCTGTTGCATCGTGCAGCCGCCATTCTGGACGCACGGCACGAAGAAGTCGTGTCGTGGCTTATTCGCGAATCGGGCAGCGTACGCCTCAAAGCCGAAGCCGAATGGACAGCCGTACGCGCCATCATCATGGAAGCCGCCACGCTGCCCACGCATGTCTGGGGCCGCATCATTCCCGGCGACATATCTGGCAAGGAACATCGCATCTATCGCAAGCCCGTGGGTGTCGTCACCGTCATCAGCCCATGGAACTGGCCCATGCATTTGAGTTCGCGTGTGCTTGCACCGGCGCTCGCGCTGGGTAACGCGGTGGTGCTGAAACCTGCCACGGAAACCGTGGTGTCGGGCGGATTGCTGCTGGCAAAGATTTTTGAAGAAGCCGGGCTGCCGCCGGGCGTCCTCAGCGTGATTACCGGCAGCAATCAGCTGATCGGCGATCCGCTGGTACTTCATCCGCTCTCGAAAGTGATTTCCTTTACCGGCTCGAGCCCCGTTGGACGGCGCATCGCCAGTCTCGCTGTTACTGGCCCTACGCTCAAGAAAGTGCAACTGGAACTAGGCGGCAACAATCCGCTGATTGTGCTCGATGACGCCGAGCTCGAGCGCGCCGTCGACATTGCTGTCTTCGGGCGTTTTCTTCATCAAGGCGAGTTGTGCGTCAGTGCCAATCGCCTGATCGTGCATCAAGCGATCTACGACCGTTTCGTCGATGCCTTCGTCGAACGCGTCAGGGTGCTGAAATTCGGCAATCCGAACCTGCCCGATACGGCGGTGGGTCCGATCATCAATCAACGCCAACTAAGCCGCTTGTTGCAGATGATCGTTCAAGCGCGCAGCGATGGTTCCATCATGCGCGTTGGCGGCCCCGCGGAAGGCTTGGTGCTGCCGCCGCATGTCTTTCTCAATGTCTCGCTATCGGACAGTCTGGGCCGCGATGAAATCTTCGGCCCCATCGCGCCGATCATCAAAGTGCGCGACGAAGACGAGGCCGTCGCTGTCGCCAACGATACGGAATACGGATTGTCCAGCGCCATCGTTACGCAAGAGCTCGCGCGCGCCGAACGCCTAGCGCAGCACATCGACGCAGGCATGACCCATATCAACGACGCCCCCGCCGTCGATCTGGCCAATATGCCGTTCGGTGGGGAAAAGAACTCGGGCCTGGGGCGTTTCGGCGCAATGGGACTGATCGAAGAGTTCACCACCGAACATTGGGTATCTGTGCAGCGCGGGCATCGGGACTATCCCTTTTAGCAGACTGTTGAGAAGCGCCGTCTTTCGTCACTGTTCCGGACAGCCATCGAATGCTCTATCCGGCTATTGAAAAGCCTATGGTGAGGCCTTGGTGCCAGAGAGGAACGATTAGGGGTGGTTATCGAGGGTAGGGCGGGCGTCCTACCGGCCAATTGAACGACAGCTTTCACGATGCCACGCGCCTTCCACCTGCAGAGATTGCTTGGCTCGCTTGATCATGCAGGGGACGCAGCTGGTGTTATTGCGAGGGTGCGTACGGCCTGGGCATTCCTGCGCCAAGGCAAGGCTTGCCTCTCTTTGGCTACATATGTAGAGTTACATCATGCCTCAGACGCGAACGCCTTCAATCCAAACCCGGCAACTCCTGGATGCCTTGCTGTCACAACGGGGGCAATGGCGCCATGGCTACGATCTATCCGAACAGACGGGTCTTCCGTCAGGGACGCTCTATCCCATCCTCATGCGCCTGAGCGACAGAGGCCTACTCGATTCGAAGTGGGAGCCATCCCCGCATCAGGGACGTCCGCAGAGAAAGCTGTATCGCCTCAACGCCGAAGGAGTGGGCTTCGCCATCGAGCATTCGAATCCTGCGGGCAAGACTTGGCGACAGCTGTCACCGGGGCGTCTCTGATGGCCATCCGCAACGTTGCAGACACGCTCCCGACTGCATTGATCCGATTCGCGACTCGGATGCTGCCCAAGCATCGTCGGGAATGGGCCGAAGCGGCACTTAACGAGGTCGCATACATCGGATCCCGTCGAGCGGCTTTGTCTTGGGCCCTTGGGTGCATGTTCTTTGCGCTCAAGGAGCGCTCGTCCTACGAGTTCGGGAGAGCGCTTTCGACGTACCCCATCTTCAAGGCGCTAGCTCGGGCAAGTGCGGTGTTGGCTATCGCGTTGGTTGGCGTATACGCGATCCAAAAACCCTATCAGCGCGAGCGCATTTTGCTGACCGTGTTTCATGGGTGCCAGAAATCCGGCTGCCCGCCTCATTCAAGTCGCGCGGTAAGGGACGCATGGGCAATCAACCTCGGGGCGTCCATCGCGCATGACCCACGAACTAGTCGTTGAAACTCGGGGCCTCACCAAGCATTACGGTGGCGTCGAGGCAGTGCGCAATCTGAGCCTGCAGGTGGAGCCTCAGCACATCACAGCCTTCCTCGGACGCAACGGCGCCGGCAAGAGCACCACGATCAAGATGCTGCTCGGCATGGTCCGCCCCAGCGCTGGCACAGGTCGAGTGCTGGGCTACGACATCGCCGATGCTGCGCAGAGCCTGGAAGTCCGTCGACGCATCGCCTACGTGGGTGAAGACAAGGGCCTCTATGGCTACATGACCGTCGCCGAGCTCATCCGCTTCACCCGTTCCTTCTACGCGGATTGGCAGCCTGAGATCGAAGCGCGCCTGCTACGGGAATACCAGTTGCCGACTGGGCACAAGGTCAAGGCCATCTCCAAGGGCATGCGTACTAAGCTGGCACTTCTGCTGGCGTTAGCGCGCCGACCCGAGCTCATCATCCTCGACGAGCCAACAGAAGGGCTTGATCCGGTATCCATCGACGAACTACTGCAAACCCTGCGGGTGGTGCGCGATGCAGGCACCAGCGTCCTCTTTTCGTCGCATCAACTGGACGAGGTAGAGCGGATCGCCGACCGGGTGCTGATGATCGATCGTGGGCAACTGGTCCTGAATGCGCTGCTCGACGATCTGCTGAACAACTACCGCAACATCACCGTGGAATCCGTCGCGCCAGGTCCGGTGCCGACATTCGATCTAGCCGGCGTAGAGCGGATACGGAGTGATGGCCACCGGACTTGGGTGCTGGCCAGCTCGAACGTCGACGGTATTGTGGCTCACGCACGCTCGCTCCATGCCACTGTGCAGGTGACGTCGGTGAACCTGCGCGATGTCTTTCTCGACATCGTCAGGGAAGCTTCCTGATGCTCTGGTACAAGATGTGGCGAGAGAGCCGGACCCGCTTCGTCATCAGCGCCGCGGCCCTTCTGTGGCTATGCGGCGTCGTGGTGTTGTTACAGCGGCAGGTGCGTACCCATGCCGGCGAACCGCTGAGCTATGCGCAATACATCTGGAATGCGGTCTACAAGGCCAACGCGCTGGATTTGTACATCCTGCTGGTGATCGTCCTGGGGCTTGGCGGTGTGCTGCAGGAGCGAGCACAAGGTACGGCCGGGTTCACGCTGTCGCTGCCGGTAAGCCGGTGGCGCCTGACCGCCGTCAGGGCAGCCATCGGATTGACACAGGTTGCGATGTTGGCACTGCTACCCGCACTGCTGGTTCCGCTGCTGTCACCGTTTGTCGGTGAGGCTTATCCCTTCGCGCACGCTTTGCAGTTCAGTCTGTTGTGGACTGGCTGCGGCATAGTCGTGTACGCACTGGCATTTTTCTTCTCGATCATCTTGCCGGGAGGCTACTCGCCGGCAATCGCCTCAGTGGCGGCGTTGTCGATCTACTCGGTCCTTGCTGACTTACCTCTGCTTGCACGCTATCCAGCGCTTGATTTGATCGACACGATGCACGGCATGCAGCTTTCGACTTTCCACGGAGAAGGTTCGCTGGCCGCCCTCGTTACCCAACTGCCCTGGATGGCGCTGGGTCTATACGCGCTGGTGACGCTGGGCCTCGTTGGCATGGCCGGCGCCATCATGGCACGTAGGGATTTTTCATGAACGCCATGGCGCCCCTGTTGTTCAAGGCTTGGCGAGAGAGCCGCGGACGATTTCTGTTCAGCGCCGTGTTGCTGGCGACAATCTGTGTGTTTGGCGTGTTCTGCCGCGCCAGCTTGATGGCGGTGTTCGTCCCGGACGAACGGTTCGTCGGCGACCCGTACATTGGTTACATCTACCGACTCATATACAAGGGAACGGCACGCGGCTTGTTCACCATCATGGCCGTGGTGCTTGCGCTGGGGGGCCTGCAACGTGAGCGACTGCAGCGTACTGCGGGATTTACCCTGGCACTTCCCGTGAATCGCGCATGGCTGGTGTCGGCGCAAGCGCTACTCGGCCTAACCCAGGTCGCAGTCTTGTCGGCATTACCTGTGTTGCTGCTGGCCGCGTGCTCGCAGCTGGCGCACGTCGCGTATCCCCTGCGACAGATGGCCTGCTTCGGTCTGTTGTGGTTCGGAAGTGGCGCGGTGTTCTTCGCCGTGGCCTTCCTGTCGGCAGCGTTGTTCCAAAGCGAATACGCGGCGCTGGCCGTTTCGTTCGTCTTCATGATCCTCTATCCAGCCGCCGTGCTCTTTCCTCCGCTGAGCCGGTACCCATTGAACCTCAATCACATCATGTCCGGTCTGACGATGCGTTATTTCGATGCGCGAACCGCGCTGCTGGTGGGGAGGCCGCCTTGGACGCTGCTTGTTTCGATGATGATCGTTGCAGGACTGCTGATTGCCCTGGCAGTTCGAATCAGCAAGCAACGAGACTATTCGTGAGCCGTCCGAAACGATCCGCTCGTCGATACTGACCAGGCAGATGCCAGAGCCGGTGGTTAGCCCGTGTTATCGTGGTTAGGCAACGCGTACAGCCATATCATTTGGTCAGATCGGACGCACCGTATTCGCGCTAGCCTGATCATAGATCGAGGCCATCAGATCACCCTCAGTGCCAATAGCACGATCAAGATGATTAGCAGGAGACCCAACCCACCCATGGGACGATAGCCCCATGTGCGGCTATACGGCCACGCAGGTAGTGCGCCGAGCAGTAGCAGGATGAGCACGATGATCAGGATGGTGGAGAGAGCCATGGGAGCACCTCATTGTCGGTACGCCAGAACGGGATGCACGCCTACCGATGCGGGCGTGCCTGCATATAGATTCGATCAATTCAACTCGGTCGAGGTCATGGGACGGTATGTTCGAAGGTGGTACACGCGGTGAACCCGCGCTGCTCCCAAACAGCCACCCAGGGCTGACGCAAGCAGGCCCAGGAATGTACTGAGAAAGACGACCCAAAGCGCAGCGCTCGTGCATTTGGCGGTCCGTGTAGCAAGCGCTTTCGCTTCAGTTTGATACCGTTGCGCCCGTGCTGTCGCATTGGCGACCGTGACATCGATCTGTTGCGGTGTCATGGCGGTATAAGCCACGAGGATGTCTTTCGCCGTTTGCGGCTGCGACGACATTATTGCGTCAGTGGCCATGGCGATGGCTCCCGGCTCGGTACGTATTGCCATGGCGTATCGAGGGGTGGCATTGGCGGCGCCGTCAGCCGATCGAGCTCCCAACTCCAACTGGGCTTGAATGTCCGCGGAGGCATTTGCCGCTGGCGAGCCCGGCATTCCAATGATTGGCACATTTGCCTCGTTGGCTTGTCCTGATCCCATGTGATCACCGAACAGCGCAGGTGCATTCATGGCGTGCCCGATTCCTGCCGAGAGCAAGAGGCCACTCATCACAACGGCGAGACCCCACACCGTTACTCCGTGCATCGTGCCCATCGTCGTGTCGTTCTTGCCGTCGAACCAACTTGCAAACATGCTGCCAAGAAAAAGCGAGACGACCCAGGTAAGGATCATCCAGATAGCCGTTCCTATTCCCATCCCCCTGGCGCTGTTCGCGGCGCGTTCCGGATCGAACACTGAAAGCCCGACGGCCAGACCGACGATGTACAACAGCGATGCCATTCCGACTGCAATCGCCCACCCAGCGATCACGGCGCCCCAGCTCATACGCGGATGCTCCACCACTGCCACTGGTTCGGTGCTTGCGATGTTCGAATTCATCATCTTTCCCCGTCACTGCGTCGATAAGCCATGCAGCCCACGCCTTGCGTCAGGCGCAGCCTCGCAACAGAGCGATGAGAACCAATATCGGAAGTGGTACCCCCAGCAACCACAGCAGCACATAGCCGATCCCGCCGCGCTCCTTCCGACTCGATGGGAAAGCGGAGTCTTCGTTCATGACGGTCTCCTTTGAGAGGGAAGGGGCGTTCGGGCCACGATCTAGCCACGCCTCGAACGCTTCAAGGCACTGGCTTGCTCATGACCGGCGAGGACAGATACGTAGGCACGTTCAATGACTCGCCGGGTCGGCACGGAGAGTGCGGTATCCCTCAGCGCTTCTTCGAATCTGTGTTTGATGCGGTCTTCCCCGCACTCGACTTCGTCAACGATCGGGGTGTCACCCGAGACCAGCGCCTCATGAAGCTTGGCGAACAAGCGATGTGCGGAGCCAAGGGTGGTGCCTCCAAGTTCGGCATCGCCGCCCAAGGTGCTGACATGGGCTTTCAGTGCACCGACGACCTGACTGCGATCTTCCGACCATCGTGAAAAGCTGCCGCTCAGATAAGCGTCATTTACCTTTCGGGCTGCCTCAGCATAGACGTCAACACTGTCGATCGTGGTTTGAACAAGCCCATTCAAGACTGCGATGTCGTGGATATTCGTGGAGGTCATGACGCATCCGGTCGAAGAAAATTATGGACAGGAAGAATCAGCGATGTGTCGCTTAGTTGACGTGAACGAACCGTCCAGAGCACGTGACTGAACTTCATTCACTTTCCCCAGGTCGCGAACATAACGATGGTAGCGGTAGCCATGGCGAGGGTGGCCAACCAGCCCAAAATCTTCATGGCCCATGGAATCGTGAATTCGCCCATTACCTTGCGCCGGGAACTCATCCACATCATCACGACCATGAGTGGAACCGCGGCTACACCGTTGATCACCGCGCTCCAATACAACGCTTTGATCGGATCGAGCGGCGTCAGATTCAGCCCAAATCCGATCACGGTGGCGACGATCAGAACCCCGTAGAAGAACTTCGCATGCTGCGGCTTGTGCTGCAGCCCTGAGCGTTGCGCAAAGGCCCCGGAGGCAGCGTACGCTGTGGCGCCGGCGAGTACCGGCACGGCCAAGAGGCCGGTGCCGATGATGCCGGCCGCAAACAAGGCAAACGCCAATTTTCCTGCCAGGGGGCGCAATGCCTGCGCGGCATCGGATGAGGTCTGGATATCGGTTTTGCCGTGCGCGTGGAGTACAACGGCCGCGGTCAGGATGATGAAGAAAGCGATCAGGTTGGAAAAAATCATCCCGGTGCTGGTGTCGACTCCGATGCGCCTCAATGCGTCTGGAGCTTGATGCGGGGCTCTATTCAAAGGTTCGCGCTCATTGCTAGTGCGGATCTCCTCAACCTCCTGCGAGGCTTGCCAGCAGAACAGATAGGGACTGATGGTGGTACCAAGCAATGCCACCAAACCAACCGCGTATTTGGCGTTCCAGGTGATCGCTGGTCGCACGATGCTTTTGAGTACCTCTCCCCACGGCACGTGGATCACAAGCACTGTGGCGACGTAGGCGAACAAGCTCAGCGTCAGCACTTTCAGGAAAGGCGAGTAACGTGAGAACGGAATGAACATTTGCAGGAGCAGCGATCCCAAACCGAACACAGCGGCGTAGACGAGTGCCGGTCCACCCACTAGCAGCTTCAGCGCAGCGCCCATGGCACCAATGTCGGCGGCGAGGTTGATCACGTTCGCGACCAGGATGCATGTAGTAAGCGCGTATACCAGGGATTTAGGATGGTGGCGGCGGATGCCGTCCATCAAGCCGTGTCCTGTCACTCGCCCGATGCCGGCGCTTACCCCCTGGATGGCCACCATCAGCGGCATGGTCAAGAGGATTGCCCAAAGTGTGCTGTAACCGAAGGCGGCGCCCACCTGCGAGTAGGTCGCGATACCGCTGGGATCGTCGTCCGCCGCCCCGGTAATCAGGCCAGCACTTAAGCGGCCAAAAAATGACTTTCGCCCCTCATCGGTTTCGAGCGACTTGCCTGTCAATGCAGCTGCTTTTGCGACCATGAGAATCGGATTCCGAAAGGCGCGGGCACCTGACGGAGAGCACCAAGGCAGGCATACTCAGCATCCTCAGGTGCACGCATCGCCCGCGCGAAACTGAAGTGAACAACCCTTTGATGTGTCCGAATGCATATCCTTGAAACCGCCATACGGACATTGATGGGCAGGCTCGGCAGAGTCCGAATAATGCGAGCTGCAATCCGAGGTGCCCCAAGGCGATAAGGTGCGATCAGGTGGAATCGATGGTTCGCAGACGACGCGTCGTCCGAAACAAGACCGCCTCGATCAACACGAACGCCAAGATGGGAACTGCAGCCCCAAAGTGCCGCCTACGTCGAAACCTATCCGACTCGCGACGTAGATCAGAACGATCATGCTGAGTGCCATGCCGGGTGCGCCCAAGCCACGCATAGCGGCGCTACGGTGATAGCCGATCCAAAATGCAAAACGTGCCAGCGCCCATACCACGGCGGTCGCCAGGACAGCTCGCATGGCAGCTCCATCTGGCGAGTAGGTCGCCAGCCCGAACAGGGCCGCAGCAAACACGACGATCTATTCCAGAGTGTTCTGGAGATAGCATAGGTTGACTCGCAGTCGTCGTGTCTCGAATCCTGCCAGCGGATCGAATGCAGGCGAGTTCAGCCGTTCATGAGCTACGGCTTCAACTCCCGTCACTAGGCAGAACAAAGCCACAAGGCAAAAGCATTTCAGGGTGAAGAGCATCCGTTCGCCAATGCCATCCATGCCAGTCAAAGGTAGCATTAAGTACGCGATAACTAACCACAACAACAGGGCAATCGGCATCGCTATGGCAATGGTAACTATGCCAGCGCGTCGCTGCTTCGCGAAATCAGCTTGCTGCAAGTCGATATCGTTCATGTTTGCATGCGTACTTCATCCACAGGTCTCAATCCGTTTTTGGGGCGGCCTGCTGCCGAATGCCCCAGTGTGATGAGTTCAGCCGCGTATTTCGCTGGCAACTGTCTTGGGGTGATTTTCCGGGACATTGATCAGAATCCACCAGCATCTTCAAGTGAGGTCGGAGCAACGAGCATCAGTATTCCAGGTGCACGCGAACACCAACGAAGCGCGCCGGCCCCCGGTCATGGTTGTAGCCAGGGTTGTGTATTAGCTGCAGATCGGTCGTCACCCACGCATGGCCGGCGATAGCGAGATCGTAATAGGTCTCCAGGATCTGTTCGGTGCGATAGTTCAATTGCCCGTCGCCCAAGTTGAAACCCGTGCCGCCTGCAGCGAGGTAGGCACGATGATCGGGTGACAATCCGTTGACCGCCAGCGCTAGGGCAATGCGATCATCCGGACGGTGCCAGCGCACTCCGGCGAGCTGTCCACCGATACTCACGCTGCGATCCGCTTCGGTAAAGGCAAACGATTCGGTCTTGCCGTCGTTCCAGCCAAGGCGGCCGAAAAGCCCGGTATCGCCATGATCTGCTAGGGGCAGATCAGCACCCAGCGCAACGCCGTACTTGTGCCGGCCACCGTGGTCATCCTGGCGTATGTCGGGCACGGTTCCGGCTTGCAGCGCACGCGCCAAGGCAACCTGGTAGACGCCCATGCGTGCGGTGTTGCGATAGAGCAGCAGCCAGACCGCCGGTCCATCCGGGTTCGATTGCCAGGTCGCCTGCGCGTCCATTTCACGTGCGCGCGAAATGGCGTCGAGTCGTTGCCCGTTGGCGCGATAGGGCATCTGATACAGCCCGTAGCGCCACGTCCACGGTCCGGCTGCATAGGTTACGACACCGCCTACGGTATAGCCGCGCGTATCTGCGGCAAAGTCCCACGCCGCATTGTTGAATAGCGCCCAGTTGAGGAACTGGGTACGTGTGGAGTCTGCGTAGCGGCTCTGGTCGAAATCGTCGTTCACGGCGAACAGACCTGCCTTGAAGCTCAGGCGATGGTCCGCTTGCTCACCCGGCAGTTGGTCCATTTTTCGTTTGAGGGGGATGGTTTTGCCGCCTAGCGGAACGTCGTAGGTAAGGAACACCCGTGCCACATAAGCATCGCGTCCCAGCGATCCGCCACCGCCGCGAACAACGTCGCCGTTCGTGAGCCCGGCCAAACCAGTGCTGTGGCTGACGCCGCCGCCGCGAAACATTTCCACGTCCAGATAGGCCGCCCAATGAGGTGTGATCGGCAGACCGAAGTAAAGGCCAAAGGTATGAGAGCGTGCCTGGTTGGCCTGTGGACGCAGGCTCAATGGCCCTTGATAGGGCGAGTGCAGGCTGTTTTGGCGCTGATCGATGAAGGTGTACTGCGCACCGATCAACTGCGGCATCAGATAATCTACGTCATCGGCTGCTGCACCTGCCGAACACGCCGGCAGCACGAGGAATGTTGCAACCGCCAGGCGCATGTTCAAGCTAATTTCCTATTCAAACAACTGCGCTTGCGGCGCTCGCGCCATCGAATTTCGCAGATGGCCAGAAACAACCGGAGCGCTGTGTTGGATGGCGAGGGAGCGATCGATCCAGCCCTGTGATCGCGGCGGCTACTCGCCGAGCATCTGTGCCTTTCGTGCCTGCATACGCTCACCTAATGCGTCGAGAGCTGCTTTGTCGAAGATGGACTTGGCACGCTTGAACATTCCCTGTTCTTCCTCGTCGGCGTGGTGGACGACAAGTTCTTTGAGTACTTTCGCTCGACCGGAAAATTGCTCGCTATCGGGTTTTGTGCCCATGAGGTCGGGGAGCACGAGCTCGCCGGCGGCACGATGTTCTTCCATCGCCTCGAAGTACGTTTTGGCGTCGTCCTTGTTGCCAGCCTGCTTGAATGCCGGATAGAAGATTTCCTCTTCGATGGTCGTATGGATCTTCAGCATCGTGGCTACCTCGTCCAGAAGCTGTGCGCGCTTCTTGACCGCGCGAGTGGAGGTGTTAGCCAGTTCTTCGAGCAGTGACTTGATTTTTTTGTGGTCGTCAGTGAGTAGCTGGATGGCATTTTTCATGAGCGGAGCTCCTGATGGGGCGCCCACTTGTAAATGCGGCACGATGCATTCGTCGTGAAACTTGTGCAGCTTTTCGGTCATCACGAACGACGCAGACAAGCGCGCTTCATGAAGATCCAAGGAGTTCTCACGCCCCATGCATGCGCGCTTGATGAGTGGAACGCGACACTTGGCGTCCGACGGTGAATTCGCGCAGCTTCGTCGGTAACGTCCTTGCGCTCTCCGGAGATCACTGATGACACATTCGCATTCCAACCAGAACAACGAACGAGGCGGCAATCACGAGCAGCCCATCAAGGCTGGTCAGCAGAATCCCAAGAACGAAGACCGCAGTTCCAGCGCTGCCAAGGACTCCAAGAACTCAGGCGGTTCTGTGCGTGGCGGCGGCCAAGAGCAGCATATGAAGTCCGGCCAGCAGAGCCACAAGAACGACCGTTGATGGATCAATGGAACGAAGCGAAAGGCGCGGCTTTCCGCGCCTTCCGCTTCGTGTGGGTCGAATCAATCGAGCTTGCGCCAATTCGAAGGCGCCAATTCGAAGATCTCGCGCCAAAGGAACTGTCCAAGCCTGCAAGCGATGTATCTTCCGACGAGGACAAGAGCGCTGGGGACGCGGCCTCGGCTATCAGGGAGTGCCGCCACAACCGCCGGATGGATCCGCGACCCTTCCGTGTACCTGCGCAGCGACAAGCCCGGTTCCTCCAGTTTCATGTGTGGGGAGCAAGGAGGCTGCGCGTGCCGCGCTAGCGAGAGTGGTTCACGGGATGGGTAAAGACCCCTGGATACACGGCCATCTGGTTAACCCGGGCAATCTCGGATCACTCTGAGCTCGGTGCAGGATCCACCCCAGATTCTTGGCGCGGTGGAATGCTATTGAGTCGTGCTCCCTCGTCGCTTGATGACGACGGAGCCCCGCCACCTTGTGCGAAACGACGGTTTATCTAGCCGTCGCGGTTTCGTGGACGCATCTGGATGGGCGCACTGTCGTCTTGCGGGCTGCCGGGCGAGACACGGCCCAAGGTAATATTCTTCGAGGCCCGGACGTCCCGGTTGGCAAAGGTCCATATCTCGCCGCTGGCGGTGATCAACACCGTCCAATACAAGTCCGATTCCGGGCCATAGTCGATGAGGATATGAGCGAATCCTTCTCCCTTGGGCGTATTCATAGGAAGCGGTGGATTGAGTTGAAGCATGACGGCATCCCGTGACTTGGCGGTGCGAAAGTCCAATTGCTGCTGGTAGCACTACGGCCACAGCGAAATAGCTGCGGCCGCAGGTGATGCGTACCGTTTACCGTCGGTCGAGAGTGCCGAGGCCATGGCGCTTGGCGAAGCTCTTGGACGCCTGGTTGGCATGCTCCGCAGCGTACAGTCCGTGGCTGTGAGCCAAATGGGCGTGATGAGCACCCTCAGCGGTGTTGTGGTCACGAAGGCGCTTGGCAGCCTCCTCGTGGTGGTGCGCCGCTTGCTTGTGATGTTCGGCAGCCTTGTCGTGATGTTCGTGTGCTTCGGCGAGTGTCTGAGTGGTGGATTCGGCAGATGAGGTCATGAGTTTCTCCAGTCGCTGTGTTCGGCAAATGCCGCTGGAAGGCGTTCTACTGATGCTTACAGAGCCGAGGTTAACGACGGGTGGGAAGTTCGTCGTGAGCGTGGCTGATCATCCTGAATGCCATTCCGCTTGCTGGTCCATCGCTCCGACCAAAGCTCTGTTGCAAGGTTTCGATGCCTTCCCATGGGTCTGAACGTACCCGTGCAAGTCGCGCTACCACGGTTCGCAATGCAGTTGCACTACGAAGATGGCATGGAGGTCGGTATTCGAACTCATGCCAGGGTAGGGCTCTCACCTCTTCGGGAAATCGCGTTTTGCAGTTAGTCGTGCAACCTCGCTATTTGGTGCCAGTCGTTATGGGGCGGGGCCACCCATAACGGGAAGAATCGCACCCGAGATGTAGCTGGCGCATGAGGGTGAGGCCAGGAAGACATAAGCTGGCGCGATCTCCTCCGGTTGGGCAGGGCGGCCCATCGGACTGGATTTGCCGAAGTCACGGATCTGTTCAGGCGATTGGTCGGCCGGGTTCAGCGGTGTCCATACCGGCCCGGGTGCGACTGCATTCACGCGGATTCCGCGCGAGATCAGGTTCGCTGCTAAGGCTTTGGTAAAGGCATGGATACCACCCTTGGTCATTGAATAATCCAGCAGCTTGTCGTTGCCGAACAAGCCGGTTTCCGAGCCGGTATTGATGATCGAACAGTTGCTGCCCAAGTGTGGTGACGCCGCTTTGGCCATGTGGAAGTAGCCATAGAGATTGGTCTTCAGCGTTTCGTCGAAGTGCGCCTCGGTGAGGTCCTCGATGGCGTCCACGTGCTGCTGAAAGGCCGCATTGTTAACCAGGATGGACAGCTTGCCGAGCTTCTCGACCGTGGCCTCGACAGCTTGCTTGCAGAAGTTGGGTTCCTTGACGTCGCCGCGAATCAGGAGGCAGCATTGGCCCTCAGCCTGAATGTAATCCCGAGTTTCCTCCGCATCGGCGTCCTCACACAGATATACGATGGCTACGTCGGCACCTTCGCGGGCGAACAACACGGCTACCGCCCGCCCGATGCCCGAATCGCCGCCGGTGATGAGCGCCGCCATGCCGCGCAACTTGCCGCTACCTGTATAGGTGGGCGCCAGGAACTGCGGCCGCGGATCGAGATCGCGCTCCAGGCCTGGTTTTGTCAGCTGCCGCTCGGGAAACGGTGTTTCCGGATGCTGATGGTCCCCGGTCTTGGTCTTTTTTGTGGATGGCGCGGGAGCACGATTTTCTTTGCCACCGCGTGTTTTGCGTTCGGCCTGCGCCTTTATGTCGCGATGCTTCTCGGCGGTTTTGCTGGTGTCTCGCGATTTCGTACCCATGGTCCCGTGCTCCGATGGCGGGATGGTTCACGTTATCCGGCAATTTGTTCCGCTCCAGTGAACAATGGATCAGAGCGATGTCTATTGACGACGCATGGACACGCAGGTCGTGATAGTCGGCACACGTCCCTTGGGAGAATGGTCATGCCTGAACAACGCACTCGTCGCGCCGCAGCTAAGGACAAGAAGGAGGGCAAGTCTCCGGGCACGCAAGCCGGGGAATATGTGCGGGAGGAAAGCGAGCATGTGCGTGAAGGCAAGCACGGCGCGCGATCGACCAAGCAAGCCATCGCCATTGGTCTCTCCAAGGCACGCCGTGCCGGAATCAAGGCCCCGATCAGCAAGTCCGCCAGCAAATCGACGAAGAAGAAGGCAGCGCAGGACGAAGCAGCCTCGCATCGTCGCAAACAGCCATCACGGAAGCGCTCCGCGGCGACTAAGCACGTACTGGAGAAGGAGGGGCACGAGGCGGCTTCCTCATCCGCGCTCTCGTCGAACGCCAAGAAAGCAGCCGCCAAGCGCACGCCGAAATCGCGTTCGGCAGCCGCCAAGAAGGCGGCACGAACCAAGGGCTCAGCGGGGCGATCAGCTGCTGCCAAAAAGGCCGCCAGGACGCGGGCTCGGAACGCGTCTTGAGCAAGGAGTGCCTCACATACCTCGGCTCATCTGGATAGATACGCTTTCCTACGTTCTGCTCAACGTGCTGGCATCGCTTTGAAATTGACCGCGCGGCGGATGTGCGGAGAATCGAGCGCTTGTGCCCCCCCTCTTTGTCAGCGCTAGGAGCCCAACATCGACTGTTACGCACAACGTTGTGGGTGGCCATGAGATCTACGACTAGTTGGCCCAAGTCCAATAAGAACACTTCAATTCAAATTCGTTCGAGCCGTTCCCATCCGCCCCTCGTGCTCTGCGCGACGTACTCGATGCCCAATTTGCCGTGGATGGCGAGCAGACCGAAAGCCGCATCCTGGCCGAGATATTGAAGTGGTATTACTTGCTCCATTCTTTCAGTAGATTCTGATGGACAGTTGCTGAAGTGGATTCCGCCGGGCGCGGCGTAGTCTGACGCCAATCCACGGAAAGACATGCATCGGCATCGCGGTTCGCACTGCTTTCACATCATCTACACGAGGCTTCGCCGATGACCTGGCTGCATCGGATACTAGGGAACCGATCTGAAGCGGACGCATGGTTCGGCGATCTTGGGCGTTGCATGCTGCAGGCGATGCCGTGGCCTGCGTGCGTTTGCGACCGACAAGGCCAATTGCTGGCTTGGAACGAAGATGCGAAACGTCTGTTGGAGCGTGTCAGACCGGATGATTCGACGATCGAAGACCGGTTCCGGGATCTGCTGCGACATGGACAGAGAGCCGGGGCCGTCGGAACATCCTTGATCGATGTCTTGCAGAGCGGCTGTCCAGCATGCGACGCGGTACTGGAAATCGAAAGCGACCCCGGCGTTCGCCTCTCGTTGCATGCCAGGTTGACGCCGCTGGTGGCGACGGATGGTTCAGTCAAAGCCGTCCTGTGCAGCTTTCAGGGGCCGCCGCTCTTCAGTGACTTGACTGCGACACTCGAGCGGAACGGGACCGCAGAATGTGAGCATCGGCAGGGCGATCTATTTCGCCAAATGCTGCAAGCTTTGCCTGTCGCGGTGTACACCACGGATGTCGATGGAACCATCATGTTCTTTAACGAGGCCGCGGTCGCTCTTGCGGGGCGCCGTCCCTCCGTAAGAGATAGATGGTGCTTCAGCTGGAAGTTGCTTCATCCCGATGGAACACCAATGCCGCATGATGAGTGTCCCATGGCGATTACGCTCCGCGATGGATGTGCCCGGTATGCCTGTCAGATCGTCGCCTTGCGGCCAGACGGCAGTCGGGTGGTTTGCGAGGCCTATCCAACGCCGTTGCTCGACAAGTCGGGCGTACTCGTCGGAGCAGTGAATGTGTTGATCGATATCAGCGAGCGTATCGATGCAGAGCAAGCGCTTCGTAGTCTCAACGAAACGCTGGAGCAGCGCGTGGTGTATCGGACCAACAGAGCAGAGGCGGCATTGACGAGGCTGCACCGTCGCGAGCGCGAGTTCGCCATGTTGGTGGAGAGCGTGCTTGATTACGCGATCATAATGCTGGATCCGAAGGGCAACATCACCCAGTGGAATCAGGGCGCCGAACGGATCTACGGATATCGGTCCGAGGAAATCGTCGGCCGGCATTTCTCGACGTTCCACACACCCGAGGACCGCGCCAACGGCATGCCGGAGAAGGTACTGGCAACCGCTTCGTGTGAGGGGAGGCATGAGGGAGAGGGTTGGCGCCTACGCAAGGACGGCAGCCTTTTCTGGGTGAGCGCGATTGTCGACCCTATTATCGATAAGGGCCATCTGGTGGGTTTCGCCAAGATTACCCGGGACGTCACCGAAAGGATGAAAAACCAGGAAGCTATCGTCGAGAACGAGCGGCGCGCACGCGCTGTGATCGATACCGCACCGGATGGCTTCGTTCAATTGGACCCCGCGGGCAGGATAGTCGAATGGAATCCCGCCGCAGTCGAGATGTTCGGCTGGTCGCGCGAGGAGGCGATCGGAAAGGAACTCATTCAATTGATCGTGCCGGATGACGAGCGCGGCCGCTTTGTTGAACGTGTTTCGTTGAGCGGACCCAACATTTTCCAGCATGATGCTATCCCGCTCAAGCTGCGAACGAAAAGCGGCGATCTTGTTACTGTCGAGCTTAACTTCGGCACTCGCACATCCTGGGGCAGTGATCCACTCAACCTTTTTATCAGTGATATCGGTGAAAGGATTTCGATCGAGGCGCAACTGCGTCAAATGCAAAAAATGGAATCCGTTGGCATGCTGGCAGGAGGCATAGCCCATGATTTCAACAACCTGCTGCAAGGGATTATCGGCGCGGTCGAGATCATCGATCTGCGAATTAAGGACAACGATGCGCGCGACGTTTCTCGTTTCATCGATGGTGCGTTGAATTCCGCCCAGCGCGCTGCCGCGCTCACGCAGCGACTGTTGAGCTTTTCGCGCAAACAGCCGCTCGATCCGCAGTCGGTCGATGCAAATCAATTAGTCATGTCCATGAGCGACATGCTGAAGCACACCATGGGTGAAGCAGTTGCGCTCGATTTGGAGCTTGCAGATGACCTATGGCCCTGCAGGTGCGACGCGAACCAGTTGGAAAGCGCATTGCTCAATCTTTCAATCAATGCCCGCGACGCCATGCCGGAGGGCGGCCGCCTGACCCTGCGCTCGGCTAACCTCGATATCGGCGAGTCGGCCGCGGCTCATCGGCCGGACCTCCACTGCGGGCAATTCGTACTACTGACGGTTACCGACACGGGAACGGGCATCCCGAAAGAGATCGTTGATCAAGTGTTCGATCCGTTCTTCACCACCAAAGAAGTTGGACGTGGAACAGGCTTGGGATTGTCGATGGTGTACGGGTTTGCGCAACAGTCCGGCGGCTTCTGCGAGATCCGCAGCGAGGTGGACGAGGGCACCAGCGTCAGTATTGGTCTGCCTCGGAACCTTGCGGCTCCACAGAAAACGCCGCGCGTTGCGCAACTGCACCTTATCAAAGGCGCGGGCGAACTGGTCCTGGTGGTGGAAGACGAGCCGGTGGTACGCGGCATCGTCGTCCAAGTGCTGCACCAGTTGGGTTATTCCACCCTGGAAGCGGCTAGTGGCGATGAAGCGCTCAGTTTGCTCCTGACGCAGGAGTCCGTTGATCTGCTGATATCCGACCTAGGTTTGCCTGGGATGACCGGATGCACTCTGGTGGAGGCCGCCCACGTCATGCGCCCGAAGCTGAAGATTCTGCTGATGAGCGGCTATGCGCCGGATAAGACCCAAGGCGGCAAGCAAGCGACTCAGAAATGGCCGCTGATCACCAAGCCCTTCAGCACCGCGAAACTTGCCCGCTGCATTCGCGAAGTGATGAGTAAGGGAGAGGACTTGCAAACAGACCCCGTGCAGAAGGACGGCGCTTGACTACGCGTGGCGAAGCAAGGATCGCACGATGCGTTGCAACTCCGCGCTGCTCACCGGCTTCATCAAAACACATAACTGCGGGAACTCCGCTACCAAGGCAGACTGGTCGCTGCCGGAAATCACAACGAACGGGACGTTTTGCGCCATCATGGCCAGCAGCGCCGGGCGCGCGCTTTCGCCGCGCAGTTCCATGTCGAGCAACACGGCATCGAATTCGCCCGATTCGATCTCCGTGAGCGCATTGGCCAGACTGAGATCGACGATGACTTCCAGCTTCAATTTTTGCAGGACGTCCTCCAGTACCATGGCGACAACGGGGTCGTCTTCGATCACCAACACGCGGCCAAGCGTGGATGTTTGGCTGTGCATGAGTCCTCCCTCCATAGTCCCCTCGTACGATCTGTTCCGACCGGTGTTCAGCCTATCGCCAATAGCAGCATGACACCATCAACATGCATCATGGGTGCGAAGCGGTGCCGGTATTTGGCTACCCGGTTCGGCCGCCGGCAAGCATGCGATCCAAGACTTCCTCGATATGCTTCACGCTATAGGGTTTCAGCAGCACTTCGACGTCACGATATTCGTCCGGCGATCCGTCGCTTCCATAACCGGAGGCGAACACGAACGGGATCTTTCGGCGGCGCAGCTCCGCGGCGAGCAGAAAGCTATCTTCACCTGCGAGATTGATGTCCAGGACAGCGTCATCGATCCATTCCGTCGTAGCCAGCTCCAAGCCGCTGCTCAACCGGGCCGTCAACAATACGCTGAAGCCCGCGCTGAATCACATCCTCCAGCATCATAGCCACCAGCATCGCGAAGTGCTTGCGCAGTGCCTGCTCGACGCGATGCCGGAGAATACGCTCGACCCCGGCATTCCAGCTGGTGATTGTATCGTTCGCGGCTTAACCGATGATCCCGTCCTGCGAATTGTCGACAATAGTCGCCAACCGTGCGCATGCGGTCTCGCTGCGATGGTTTTGTGTGATGTCCACGAAAGTCAATACCACACCATCGACGACCTATGCCGTATACATGGGGGAGAGAGTGTTCATGGCAATCAGTCGGACAACGTGAGCAGTACACGAAGCGAACGAGATCGAGATGGAGCCGTCCCCGGCAGAAGTCCGGAACGGCATGCGAAGGCGGATCGGAAGCGCCATAGGAACAACTGACGCTCAGTGAGCGAATCGAAGTGGTTTGTACTCAAAGTCCATAGACCTGATCGTGCAGCCAAGCGGAGATGAGAGCTCAGTTTTCCAGTTCATGCGCGTTCGCTTCGATCGCGCGACGGCGATCTCGCCAAACTTTGGCGGTCTGCGGTTTGATGAACAGCGAAATGATCTCCGGGCGAGCCACTTTGGCTCGCTTTTCGATCCGATGGACGCAGGCTTCGATCTGTGTGGTGGAAAGCACATCCTCGAATTCGGCGCTCAGCGCAGCAACTACCTGATGTGGCCCCATCTGCACGGTCAATACGCCGTTGGCGATGCGCACGTCGGCGTCGGCGGCGGCGATCGCCATGATCGCATCGCTTACGGCTGGATGGGCGGTTTCGCCGATTAGCAACCCCTTGGTTTCCCGTGCGAGCAGCAGAGCCGAGACGGCTAGCACGCAGCCGATGCCCACAGAGGCAATGCCGTCGAACACCGGCGACTTGAGCAGTTGCGCACCTGCCAGTCCAACCAGTGCAATTAGCAAACCGACCAGAGCCGCACTGTCTTCCAGTAGCACGGTAAAGGTGGTCGGATCCTTACTTAGGCGAAACGCCTCGAAGTAGCCAAGCTTGCCTTTGCGGGCGCGGAATTCGCCCAGTGCGACACGCCATGAGCTGCCTTCGAACAGCATCGACACCAGCAGAACGATGTAATTCGCGCCGGAATGATCGATCGTCTTATTGCGTGCAATGTGGACGACACCTTCGTAGGAGGAGAGGCCAGCGCCTATTGCCAGAACCAGCAGCGCCACAATGAAGCTCCAGAAATACAGTTCGCGACCATGTCCGAACGGATGTAGTGGATCCGGAGGCATGGCGGCGCGGCGCAAACCATAAAGGAGCAGCAATTCATTGGTGGTATCGACAAGAGAATGCACGCCTTCGCTCAGCATTGCTGAACTGCCGGAATAAGCTGCTGCCATGAACTTCACGACAGCAATCAGCAGGTTGCCGCCGAGCGCGACATAGACCACTTTGTGTGAAGCGGAGGGAGACATCGGGCAAGGTATCGCCGTGATCGGTACCTCATGCCGTGGGGCGTTCGGGAGGTGGCGGCACGGGATCGCCTATTGGTAATGGCGCGGGTTGCGGCTCGACCAATGGTGGACGCCCCGGTTGCGGAAATGGCGGAGCGGCTGGTGGCATCGGCGCTGGCGGTTCGCCGGGCTGGCTTGGCGGCACGGGCTCCTGTGGCGAAGGCGCAGGTTCCGGTGGAATCGGCATGCTTCGCAAGGTTGGCGACAACGTAAAGGGAAGCATGAAGGATTCCGATTTTTGCGGTGGCTTTCCATCATTCCGGGCTGCTCGTTACTTCGTCATGAACTTTGGGTGGTCGAATTGTCGCGGCTGCAAGAGCAAAAGCGAGTACAACCCTTTCACTCGCCCGTCATCTCTTCTCCGCTTAAGCTGATCAGCGCAGGGGCAATATCGCAGGAATTCACATGAACACGCGTGATGACCAGAAAGGTCTGATCTTGCTGGTGGAAGACAGCCGCCAGATCTCCGAGCCATTAGGCGAATTTCTCGAAAAAATTGGTTACTCCGTCGACTACGCAGCTGATGGTCCTAGCGGATTGCATCTTGCGGTGACTGGCAGCTATGACGTCCTCGTGCTCGACCTATCACTGCCTGGGATGGATGGTTTGGAGGTGTGCCGGAAGCTTCGCCGTGAGGCAAACAGAGCCACTCCTCTTCTGATGCTTACAGGGCGCGGCAGCCTAGACGACAAGCTCACTGGTCTGGAAGCAGGTGCTGACGACTATCTCGTGAAGCCGTTCCAATTGAGTGAGCTTGCGGCGCGTGTGCATGCCCTGATTCGACGCGATCGTCGGCAAGTCTCTACCGAGATTCTGACCGTCGGCGATATGACGCTTGATACGGCGATCCTACGGTTGACGCGTGCTGGGAAGGTGCTCAATGTGTCGCCGATTGGACTGAGGCTGCTGGCGATCCTGATGCGCGAGTCTCCGCGCGTGGTAAGCCGACGCGACATCGAGCGCGAAATCTGGGGCGATATGCTTCCTGACTCCGATACCTTACGCTCGCACCTGTACAACCTGCGTCGCATCATCGACAAGCCATTTGCCAACCAACTGCTCCATACCATTCATTCGGCAGGCTATCGCCTCGCGGATCTTGATGCGGAAATGTGCGCTGCCGGGGATGCGGCCTGAGTCCTGTGTTCGCTGAAACTACCTGTCCTTTCCGCCGAATGCCATAAGCAGAATCGTTTGGCGGAAAGGGATGTGGCGAATCAAGTCCAGACAATGCCTGTGACGAGTCGAGTGACCCGTAAAGGCCAGAAGTGGCCGCGACGGATACGCTGTTTTCTAGAACTCGTCAACGAATTCGATGCCGACGCCTAGCCGGCGGGTAAGGTCTTCCGCCTTTCTGCGCACGGTATCGAATACCTCGTCGTCGCGAATCTCGACTTCGACACAATAAACCTTTCCCTCGCTATCACTGGCCTGCTCCGACGAGCTCGAATCGTCGCGCATACGGGGTATCAAGTCGTCAACTTCTTCGACATGGTCGACTTCGTCGATGCCGTGCAGCGAAGTGATGAGAGTATCTGCGTCGGCACGTTGTCCGATGAGTCGAAATCGAACCATGGGCATGTGAATTCTCCGAAAAAGTCCGTAGACGGATCCTTGCAGGACTCTTGCATCTTTGAGGTGACGGAACGCCACGCATGTTCTCGTGAAAACGTAACAACCACACCGCGTTAACTTCGCCATTCCTACGCTCAGATTTTTCCTCGAAGAAATCGTGCGAGTCTTCGTGACTCCGCTGATCTATTTGGTGAGACGCGCAGGATGAACACTCAACGTTGCCGCTCCGGCGCGGCGGCCTCGCCATCCGCATCAGCTATGCACTTCGACACATTGATCGTGTCGCTGATTTTTCCTGGCGCGAGCAGTGCACTGATTTCTCTTCGAGGCATTCGATGCGTTCACCAGTCTCGGTACCGCGCAGCACAAGGTATTGCATGTGACGATCTTCATGTATTTGCGCGGCGGATCGCTGATCTGCACTGCCTCGACGGTCGGTCTTGCATGGTCGTCGATGCTGATCGTGCTAGCGGCGGTCGGTATGCCGACGCAAGGGGGCACCGCATGCTGGGCGGTGACATCTGAACGGAGGAGATGAACGATGCCCGAATTCCATTGCGACCTCGACCAGACAGGCGCCCCCCTGCGCCATGTGTGGTCGCACACCATTGGTAGCGATCACGCGCGTATGGCCTTGCGTGCGGATTGGCGCGAGCAGATGCGCCGCGTGCGTGAGGAACTCGGTGTCGAATATGTGCGCTTCCATGGTCTGCTCGACGACGATATGGCGATTCTGCTGGATGAGCAGGACACGTTGCACTACGGCTTCCATAATGCGGACCTGATCATCGATTTTCTGCGCGAGATCGGCATGCGCCCGTTCGTGGAACTGAGTTTCATGCCAACCGCGCTCGCATCAGGCCACACCACGGTATTCAGTTATCGCGGCAACGTGACGCCGCCGAAGAAACTGGCCGACTGGGACGCGCTGATCGACCGACTGCTGCGCCATTGGGTGGATCGCTACGGACTGGACGAGGTGCGCAGGTGGTACTTCGAAGTATGGAACGAGCCCAATATTCCCTCGTTCTGGACCGGAACCCAGGCCGACTATTTCGAGCTGTACCGGCACACCGCGACTACCATCAAGTCGGTCGATGCTCAGTTGCAGGTGGGCGGCCCCGCCACTGCCAATGACGAATGGATCGCGGACTTCGTGGCGTTCTGCCGGCGAGCGAAGCTGCCGTGTGATTTCGTATCAACTCATCATTACCCAACCGATGCGTTCGGCAAGCCGGGGGAGGACACCGAAAAACAGCTTTCGTTGGCAACGCGTGGCATCTTGCATCGGCGCGTGCTGGACAGTTGTGCCGCAGCAGACACTTTGCCTGTGTACTACACAGAGTGGTGTAGCTCGTCCAATCCGTTCTTCAGGCTTCATGACGAGCCATACGCGGCAGCCTTCATGATCAAGAACTTCCTGGCCGTAGCCGATTTGGTGCAGTGCTATAGCTGGTGGACGTTCTCGGACATTTTTGCCGAGAACTACTTTTCCTCGGTACCGTTTCATGGCGGCTTCGGCCTGCTCACTATAGGTGGCATCGCCAAACCTACTTATCGCGCGTTCCAGATGCTGCACCGGCTCGGTCGCGAACGGCTTCGGGTGGACGGTGCGCATGTCACAGTGGACGCTGCAGTGGTGCGCGCGGAGGGCGTCGTGATGGTGTTGCTGAGCAACCACGCGTTCCCGGAACATCCGATCGCCGCCGAGAAAGTGACGATTGAACTTGCCTGCTCACAGCCACCCACTGGCGCGTGGCTGGAGCGCATCGACGAGGATCATTGCAATCCGCGCAAGCTGTGGGAGGCGCTTGGCTCACCGGACTATCCAAACGCCGAGCAGCAACATCGGCTACACGAGGCTGCGCTCCTGCAACGCGAGCCATTGCGGTGGCACGCGAAGACCGGTGGATTCTCACTGAACATCGATCTGCCTCCGCACGCCGTCGCTGCGATCACGCTGCATGTCCCGAATGACGACAGCACGGGAGAAACTTCGTGAAAAAATCAATGACAGGATCCAGCAACGAGGATTTGCTGGACCTGATCCAGCACGATTCGTTCCAATACTTCATCGATCACCGCCAGCCCGGCAACGGACTGATACCCGATTCGACCGAGCCGCACTCGCCATGCAGCATCGCCGCGGTGGGGTTCGCCTTGTCCTGTTATCCAGTAGCGGTGGAGCGGAGCTGGATGACACGCGCCGCGGCGCGCAAGCTGGTCTTGGGGACGTTGCGCTTCTTTCTGATGGCGGATCAGTCCGGCGCGACCGATGGCGTCGGTTACAAAGGATTCTTCTATCACTTCCTCGATCTCCGGACGGGACGGCGCGCGGGTAATTGCGAGCTTTCCACTATCGACACCGCATTGCTGGTGGCGGGCATGCTCACCTGTGCGCAGTACTTCAGCGGCGAGCATCGTGAAGAAGCCGAAATCCGCACCGCAGCGAATGCAATCTATGACAGCGTCGACTGGCGCTGGGCACAACATGGTGGCGCCGGCATCTCGATGGGGTGGAAGCCGGAGCGTGGCTTCCAGCGCGCCAGCTGGGTGGGTTACAACGAGGCGCTGATCATGTACGCGCTGGCACTCGGTTCAGCAAGCCATCCACCCACCTCCAATGTCTATGCCCACTGGCTGAGCGGCTACCGCTGGAAGCGGATCTATGAATTGGCCTACGTGTATGCCGGACCGATGTTTATTCATCAGTTCTCGCATGTCTGGATCGACTTCCTGGGAATCCACGATGCCTATATGGCGGAGAAGGGTATCGATTATTTCGAGAACAGTCGCCGTGCCACGTATGTGCAATACGAATACGCACGGCGCAACCCGCGTGGTTTCGAAGGTTATCAGGCGAAGTGCTGGGGGTTGACCGCTACCCATGGCCCAGGGCCGGCGGCGCAAAAAAGGAAAGGTAAGCTGTTGCGCTTCGCCGGCTACGCTGCACGCGGCGCGCCATTCGGACCGGACGACGGAACGATGGCACCGTGGGCATCGCTGGCCTCACTGCCTTTCGCACCCGAGCTGGTGGTACCCACCCTGCGCCATCTGGTCGAGGAAACGGAGAATCCGCGGAACGACTTCGGGTTCTACGCTTCTTTCAATCCCAGTTTCCATGCCAAACGCGGCGATGCCGGCTGGGCTTCGCCGTGGCACTACGGATTGCACCAGGGTCCCATCGTGCTGATGCTGGAAAACTATCGCAATGGCCTGATCTGGCGCTTGATGCGCGACTGTGCGCCGTTGGTGCGCGGTTTGCGACGCGCCGGCTTTCACGGCGGTTGGCTCGATCATGCGTGCTGAAGGAAAGAACGTGAGCGCGCCCGTCACTGGTGTGATGGAGATACGCACGGCGCACTCATAGTCCACTAACGACATGCCGCGCAGGATGACTTTCATTCGCCGACCCTGTTCGGTGCCTGCGCGGGTCGCTTACGACCCATGTCCCCGATCAGAACCGGAGAACCGAGCCATGAGCGAAAACGTCAGCGATTTTCTGTTGCACCGACTGACCGAATGGGGCATCGAGCGCTTGTACGGCTTTCCCGGCGATGGCATCAATGGACTGATGGGCGCAATCGATCGCGCAGGCGACAAATTCAAGTTGGTGCGCGCAAGGCATGAGGAGATGTGCGCGTTCATGGCCTGTGCGCACGCCAAGTTCACCGGCGAGGTCGGCGTGTGCATGGCCACTTCCGGGCCGGGCGCCATCCATCTGCTGAACGGCTTGTACGACGCCAAACTTGATCACCAGCCCGTCATGGCCATCGTAGGCCAGCAGGCGCGCGCGGCGTTGGGTGGTCAATATCAGCAGGAGGTCGACCTGGTCTCGTTGTTCAAGGACGTGGCCAGCGACTACGTGGAGATGATCATGGTGCCAGCGCAGGTCCGCCATGTGGTGGATCGCGCGCTGCGCATCGCGATTGCCAAGCGTACGGTGACCTGCATCATCGTGCCCAACGATGTGCAGATCCTCGGCGCGGTGCCGGTTCCACCACGTGCGCATGGCACCGTCCATTCCGGTTTCGGCTACCGCCCTCCGCGGGTGGTACCCGCTGAGGGCGATCTGCGTCATGCCGCCGATCTGCTGAATGCGGGCAGCAAGGTGGCGATCCTGGTTGGTGCTGGCACGTTGGCGGCCGCCGATGAGGTGATCGAAGTTGCCGAGCTGCTCGGTGCGGGCGTGGCTAAGGCGCTGCTGGGCAAGGCGGCGTTGCCTGACGAGCTGCCGTATGTCACCGGTTCCATCGGTCTGCTTGGCACCAAGCCGAGCTGGGACATGATGATGGAGTGCGACACACTGCTGATGATCGGATCGCGCTTCCCGTATTCTGAATTCCTACCAAAGGAAGGACAGGCGCGCGGCGTGCAGATCGATCTCGATCCCGCGATGCTCTCGATCCGCTACCCGATGGAGATCAGTCTGGTCGGCGATGCCGCCGCCACCTTACGTGCGCTGATTCCGCTGCTACAGCGCAAGACCGACCGTGGCTGGCGCGAGACGATCGAGAAGAACGTTGCTGAATGGTGGCGCGTGCTGGAAGCGCGAGCAATGCACGAGGCGGTGCCGATCAACCCGGAACGGGTATTCTGGGAGCTTTCGTCGCGACTGCCCGACGAATGCATCCTGGCGGCCGATTCCGGCTCTGCGGCGAACTGGTATGCCCGGGACCTCAAGATCCGCCGCGGCATGATGGCGTCGCTGTCAGGTTGCCTGGCCACGATGGGGCCCGGTGTGCCTTACGTGATCGCAGCGAAATTTGCCTATCCCGAGCGTGTCGCGATCGCCGTCGTCGGCGATGGCGCGATGCAGATGAATGGCAATGCGGAGTTGATCACGATAGGCGACTACTGGAAGGAATGGTCCGATCCGCGGCTCATCATCGTGGTGCTTAACAATCGCGACTTGAACCAGGTGACCTGGGAGCAACGCGTACTGGAAGGCGACCCGAAATTCGACGCCGCGCAACATGTGCCGGATTTTCCCTATGCGCGCTACGCCGAGATGCTCGGGCTGAAAGGCATCATGGTGAATGATCCCGCACAGATCGGTGCTGCATTCGACGCCGCGTTGTCCGCGGATCGACCGTGCGTCATCGAGGCGATTACCGACCCCGACGTGCCGCCGTTGCCGCCACATATCACGTTGAAAGAGGCCAAAGCATTTGCCGAATCGATGCTCAAGGGCGACGAGGACACGGGCGGCATGATCCGGCAGTCCGCCAAGGAGGTGCTCGCCACCTTCCTTCCCGGTCATCGTGGACATTGACATGGATGCGGTGAAACTCCAGATGCCAAAAGTGTCTGTGTACACCGTTCCGACTGACCTGCCGGAATCCGACGGTACCTTGGCGTGGGAATCAACCACGCTGGTGTTGGTCGAGATCGACGCTGGGGGCAAACACGGCCTGGGTTACAGCTACGCGGATGGCGCCACAGCGGTATTGATACGCGACACCCTGGCTAAGGTCGTGACCGGATGCAACGCGCTGGACATTGCCGCCGTGTGGGCAGCGATGCTCGCTGCGATCCGCAATCTCGGTCGCCCCGGCATTGCCTCGATGGCCGTCGCTGCGGTGGATAACGCTTTGTGGGATCTGAAGGCGAAGTTGTTGGACCTGTCTCTGCTGGATTTGCTGGGCGCGGTGCGTGAGGCGATTCCGGTATACGGCAGTGGCGGCTTCACCTCCTATACCGACAAGCAGCTTGCCGAACAGCTTGGCGGTTGGGTGGAGTCGGGCATCGGCATGGTCAAGATGAAGGTGGGGCGGAGCCCGGATCGCGACGTGGCGCGTGTACGGACGGCTCGCGGCGCTGTCGGTGGTACGCGCCTGTTTGTGGACGCCAACGGCGCCTACACGCGCAAGCAGGCGTTGGCGTTGGCGCAATCCTTCGCCGAACTTGGCGTGAGCTGGTTCGAGGAGCCGCGCCCCTCGCATGACCTGGATGGCCTGCACCTGCTGCGGGACCGCGCACCACCCGACATGGACATCACCGCCGGCGAATACGGTTACGACTCGGCGTACTTCCGCCGCATGCTCGCGGCAGACGCGGTGGACGTACTCCAGGCCGACGCCACGCGCTGCGCCGGCATCAGCGGCCTGCTTGGCGTGGCGGCGCTGTGCGAAGCGTTCGACTTGCCGTTGTCCTCGCATTGTGCGCCGGCTATCCACGCGCAGCCGTTGTGCGCGCTGCGGCCGGCGATCCACGCCGAATATTTCCACGACCACGTACGCATCGAGCAACTGCTCTTTGATGGTGCGCTTTTGCCGGTCGACGGCGCGCTGCGCCCAGATCGAACCCGGCCGGGGTTGGGGTTGATTTTGAAAGAACAGGACGCCGCGCGCTACGCGGCGCATTGAATCGCGACGGTCCGGTGATTCCGGCCAGCGAGCAGCCTCAGGTGAGCGGGGAACATGTCATGCAGATCGATCACGAGCAGGAACAGTGCCAGCGCCACGGATGCCGATGCAGAGTGCCCAATGGGCAGGCGTATTGCAGTGAGGAGTGCCGCCACGCGGCTGAGGGATCTTCAGTGCGCACGAAGGCGGCCGACGGTTGCCAGTGCGGTCATGACGACTGCAGCGCTGGTACCCATTCGCTAGCGGAAAACGAGCAGTGAAGGCCGAAGCATTGAAGCCCGATGCGCGTGGCGCTGGGGTAGCACAGCCGGACTACGTCAACGCGTTGGTGCGTGACCTGGCCGGCATCTCAGGTGAGGTGCGCTTCGACGCCGGCAGCCGCGCGCTGTATGCCACCGATGGTTCCAACTACCGGCAAGTGCCGATCGGTGTGGTGTTGCCGAAGTCACTCGAGGACGTGGTGACCACCGTGGCCGCTTGCCGAAAATATGGTGCACCGCTGCTTTCGCGCGGCGGCGGCACCTCGCTGGCCGGTCAGTGCTGCAATGTCGCCGTGGTGATGGATTTTTCCAAATACCTGCACAACATCGTCGAACTCGACCCAGCCAACAAGCGTGCACGGGTTGAGCCGGGTTTGATCCTGGACGATCTGCGCGACGCTGCCGAAAAACACACGCTGACGTTCGCCCCCGATCCGTCCACGCATACCCACAACACCTTGGGCGGCATGATCGGCAACAACTCCTGTGGCGTGCACTCGGTAATGGGTGGAAAGACTTCCGAGAACATCGAGGAACTGGAGATACTGACCTACGACGGCTTGCGCATGCGCGTGGGCGCAACGTCCGATGCGCAACTGGAACGGATCATCCGCGAGGGCGATCGGCGCGGCGAAATCTACGCCGCACTGAAGGCGCTGCGCGACAAATATGCCGAGCTGATCCGTTCGCGCTATCCGAAAATTCCACGTCGTGTGTCTGGCTACAACCTCGACGAGTTGCTGCCCGAGAACGGCTTTAACGTGGCACGCGCGCTCGTTGGCAGCGAGGGCACCTGCGTCACCATCCTGGAAGCCACCACGCGGCTGGTCTACAGCCCACCGGTACGGTCGCTGCTGGTGCTGGGCTACATCGATGTGTTCTCCGCCGCAGACCACGTAATGGACGCGCTGGCCGCCGGCCCAGTGGGGCTGGAAGGATTAGGCGAAGAACTGGTCTCCGACATGAAGGCGATTGGTTTGCATCCAGACGACCTTGAGCTGCTGCCCAAAGGCGGCGGCTGGCTGTTGGTGGAGTTCGGTGGCGAGACCAAGGACGAATCCGACGGCAAGGCCCACAAGCTGATGGAGCAGCTCAAGGGCAGGGAAGATGCCCCGTTGGATATGAAGCTGTACGACGACAAGTCCAAGGAAGAGCTGATCTGGAAGGTACGTCAGTCGGGGCTTGGTGCGACTGCCCATGTACCGAACAAGCAGATTACCTGGGAGGGCTGGGAGGACGCTGCGGTGCCTCCGGAGAAGCTTGGCCCGTATTTGCGCGACTTCCGCGCTTTGCTGAAGCGCTACTCGTACAAAGGTGATCTGTACGGTCACTTCGGCCAGGGTTGTGTCCATACACGCATTGATTTCGATCTGGAAACCCAGCCGGGCATCGATAAATTCCATCGTTTCCTTGGCGATGCCGCGGACCTGGTGGTGAGCTATGGCGGTTCACTGTCCGGCGAGCATGGTGATGGTCAATCCAAGGCCGAGTTCCTGGACCGGATGTTCGGTGCGGAACTGGTGCAGGCATTCGGTGAGTTCAAGCGCATTTGGGATCCGGGTTGCCACATGAACCCGGGCAAGATCGTCGATCCTTACCTACCTACTGAAAACCTGCGCATCGGCACAGGCTATGCGCCATCGAGGTCGCAGACGCACTTCCATTTTCCCAAGGACGACCACAACTTCGGTCGCACCATCCTGCGCTGCGTGGGAATTGGCAATTGCCGGCGCACCCATCACGACACCATGTGTCCTAGCTTCATGGCCACCCGTGAGGAGAAGTATTCGACGCGAGGGCGAGCACGGCTGCTGTTCGAGATGCTGAAAGGCGAGGTGATTACCGGCGGCTGGCGCGATGAGAACGTACGCGAGGCACTAGATTTATGCCTGGCATGCAAGGGCTGCAAGGGCGATTGTCCGGTCAATGTCGACATGGCCAGCTATAAGGCCGAGTTCCTGTCCCACTACTACCAGGGGCACCTGCGTCCACGCGCCGCGTACACGATGGGCCTGATCCACATATGGGCACGACTGGCAGCGCATCTGCCGCGTACGGTGAATTACTTCACCCACAGCAGTCTGTGGTCGCCGCTACTCAAGAAGCTGGGCGGCATAGCACCACAGCGCGAGATGCCCGAGTTCGCGAAGCAGACCTTCCGCGATTGGTTCGCCCGGCGTAGCGAGGGCAAATCGGACGGCCTTCGCGTGATTCTCTGGCCGGACACGTTCACCAACCACTTTTTTCCCGAGACCGCGATCGCTGCAGTCGAGGTGTTGGAACATGCCGGGTGCACCGTGGTGCTACCCAAACAGCCGCTGTGCTGCGGCAGGCCGCTGTACGACTGGGGCATGCTCGATCGCGCCACCGAGCTTTGGAAGCGGAACCTCGTCATGCTGCACGAGGATATCCGTGCTGGCACGCCCATTGTGGGATTGGAGCCGGCCTGCGTGGCCGCATTCCGCGACGAGCTTGGCAACCTATTTCCGCATGATGAAGATGCCAAGCGGCTGTGCAAGCAGACGCATACGCTGGCCGAATTCCTGCAGAAGAACGCCTATGTTCCCAACCGTCTTGCGGCGAAAGCCGTAGTGCACATGCATTGCAATCATCGCGCGGTGATGGGTAAGGAGGCCGACTGCCACGTGTTCGAGCAGCTTGGCCTGGATTACGAGCTGCTCGATTCCGGCTGCTGCGGTATGGCCGGTTCGTTCGGCTTCGAAACGCACAAATACGCGCTATCGCAAACCATTGGTGAACGTATGCTGTTGCCCGCTGTGCGCCGCACTGGCGCCGACACTCTTCTGATCGCCGACGGCTTCAGTTGCCGCGAGCAAGTGCGTCAGGCCACCGGGCGTATGCCGCTGCACTTAGCCCAGGTACTGCAACGCGCAATCCATGACGGCACGGCGCCGGCCGCCCCCGCGCCGCAACGCGCTCCCCCGACTAACGAGGAACGTACATGACTATCGATTTCAAGAACCAGGTAATAGTGATCACCGGCGCTAGCGCCGGTGTCGGTCGTGCCACCGCACGCGCCTTCGCTCGTGCAGGAGCTCATGTGGGCTTGCTGGCCCGCGGCGAAGAGGGATTGAACGCCACGGCGCGCGAGCTCGAACGGCTGGGCGTGCGTGCGCTGGCCTGCAGCGTCGATGTGGCTGACGCGGAGGCCGTGGGCCAGGCCGCACAGAAGATCGAGGACGAACTGGGCCCGATCGACGTGTGGATCAACAACGCGATGGTGACGATTTTCGCGCCCGTCAGCGCGATCGATGCAGAGGAGTTCAAGCGCGTCACGGAGGTCACCTATCTCGGTGGGGTCTACGGCACAATGGCGGCGCTAAAGCACATGCGGCCCCGTAACCGCGGCACCATTGTGCAGGTGAGTTCCGCACTGGCTTATCGCAGCATCCCACTGCAATCGGCCTACTGCGGAGCCAAGCATGCGTTGGTGGGGTTCATCGACGCGGTGCGTAGCGAGCTGATTCACGACCGCAGCCGCATCCACATCACCTCGGTGCAGATGCCGGCGTTGAACACGCCACAGTTCTCATGGGCACGCAACCGCATGCCGAACCGACCGCAACCGGTACCACCAATCTTCGAGCCGGAGGTGGCGGCTAGCGCGATCGTATGGGCCGCAGCGCATCGCCGGCGCAGTGTGCCGGTGGGCGCCCCAACGTTGATGGCTGAGTGGGGACAGAAAATCGTGCCGGGCCTGCTTGATCGCTATCTGGGCCGCACCGGTTACAGCGGTCAGCAGACCAACGAGCCCGATGATCCCAACCGCGCCGACAACTTGTTTACGCCGGTGGCCGGTGACTCTGGCGCCCGCGGTCGCTTCAGCCAGCGCGCACGAAACCATAGCCGGGCACTCTGGATAGAAAGGAACCGCTCGCCCTTGCTGGGCGCTGCGTTGTTCACCGCGGCTGCGCTGGCCGCAGGTTGCTGGTACGCCGCGAGTCGCCAAGCCAAATCGGACAATTTGCTGCAACGCAGTGCGCGCAAATTGCAGCGGAGGTGGTCATGAGCATCGGGATGTGTCGTTGGGCCATCGCCGAGGGCTACATTCCTGGCCAAAGCAGCGACGATGAAGACCGCCGCTTCGTCAGCCATGAAGCCGCCTGCATGCTCAACGCAAGCGATTGCGATGCCAAGGTGCGCATCATGCTGTATTTCGAAGACCGCGATCCAGTTGGGCCTTATCACGTCGTCGTGCCCGCACGGCGCAGCTTGCACATGCGTTTCAACGACCTCACCGATCCAGCACCGGTGCCGCGCGATACCGATTACTCCAGCGTGTTCGAATCGGATGTCCCGATCGTGGTGCAACACACGCGACTGGACTCGCGCAAGGATGCCCTTGCACTGCTGAGCACGATTGCATTCGGTGAAAACGCCTGACGCTCCTGATGCGATTCAGAGCGGTTGAGGCTGCAGATGTTATCAGTATGTCAATTTTCGCCATTGGGTGATCGACCGGGATTTGATCCCCAGACAGGCAGCATTGTCGCTCCCCGCCGTTTTGGCCATCACTTCAACTTGGACATTGCTATGACGAACACAAGTACCCAATTCCTCTCGGCTTCGACGCTTACCGGAGATAAGGTAAAGAACCTCGACAATGAGGCGCTAGGCGAGCTCAAGGACATCATGATCGATACGCTGAGTGGCGAAGTGAGTTATGGCGTCCTTTCCTACGGTGGAGTCCTCGGTATTGGCGACAAGCTCTTTGCTGTTCCATGGGACGCCTTGACCGTCGATGGCGAAAACAAATGTCTCATCTTGAATGTCAACAAGGACCGTCTCGAGAACGCCCCTGGATTCGACAAAGATCATTGGCCGGATTTCGCCGACCCAGGATTTGAGGATCGGGTGCGGCAGTACTACTCCCAGCTGTAAGCAGCTATCTGCGGGGGAGGGGGTATGGATACAAGTGACTACTTGGGCCGCATCTTGTTGGTGGAAGATGACGAGCAGGTCGCATTGACGACCCAAATACTGCTGGAAAGGGCCGGATATAGAGTAGACCGCGCAGCTGAAGGAGTGTTGGGGCTGCACATGGCGATCGTAGATGACTACGATGCCATCGTCCTCGATGTGATGTTACCCAGGCTGGACGGCCTGAGCCTGTGTAGCAAGCTTCGAAAGGAGGCAAGAAAGGCCACGCCTATTCTGATGTTGAGTGTCCGCAACAGTACGGATGACAAGATAAGTGGTCTGGGTACAGGAGCAGATGACTATCTGGCGAAACCGTTTGAATCGAGGGAGCTTGAGGCACGCTTGCTAGCCTTGATACGCCGCGAACGGCGTCAGGTCTTCGAGAATATCTTGATCGTCAGCGACTTGAAGCTGGAGACCCAGACACTGCGATTGACGCGTGGCGGCCGCGAACTCAGCCTTTCGCCGATATGCCTCAAGCTACTGACGATATTGATGCGAGAGTCACCTCATGTCGTGAAGAGGCGTGATCTAGAACGACAGGTGTGGGGCGGCGTAATGCCCGACTCAGACACACTTCGCTCGCATCTGTATAACTTGCGACAGGTCATTGACAAACCGTTCGATCTGCCATTGCTCCACACCATACATTCGGCTGGCTATCGTCTCGCGAATTTGGAGTCGATGCGGTGACATTCTTCGCAAACGGTTGATTCGCAGGGTATCGAGCATTGGAAGCAGGTGGCTGGAGCGCACCCTGCGGATAGCGCGAGGGAGGCGGCATCTTGGTAAGCGTGACATAGACCAACCGCGAAAATTTCGTTGCAAAGAGGCAGCCTGGGTCATGTCGATGGGCAACGAAGAATTCACTACTGCGCGGATATCACTTAGGACCCTGCCAAGCAGGCATCGAACCCAGGAATGACATTTGCCATGCATGCGCTACTCGCCACACCTGAGGACCGACCGGAAATGCGTCCTGCCATTCTGCTGGACATCGATGGGACTCTGCTTGGCGCCGTCAAGGGCTCGCGTGAACCGTGCGCAGACAAAAAGCTGCTGGCGCTCCTCATGGAGCTGCGCCAAGCGTTGGACGGTGCACTGGCATTCGTGAGTGGTCGCAGCATCGAGGATATCGACTGCTTGTTCGGCAATACAGACTGGAACGTCGCTGGTCTTTACGGCATGGAGATCCGTTGTGGCGGCCGGCTTCGGCGCCTGGCGATACCGATCGTGGATCGCCCACGCATGCGTGCTGCAGTGACGGAACTGGCGCTGAAGATCCCTGGCGTCATATTGCAAGACAAGGGGATCATGATGACCTTGCATGCGCACGATGACGATGCTGCCTGGATGGAATTGCTGCTACAGGCGAGCCTGCTTGCCCCCGCGCTGCCCGGATGCGACATCCAATTGAGGGACAGGGCGATCGAGTTCAGGCCACTCGGCATCACCAAGGCGTATGCGATCGAGCGATTGCTCAGACTCGCTCCATTCGCGGATCGCAAGCCATGGTATTTCGGTGACGATCACTCCGATGAGGCAGCCTTCGCGCATGTACGCAGTCTAAGTGGCAACGCCATCCTGACAGGCAGTCGGGCGGCAAGCTGGGCAACTCAGCATCTGGCAGAGCCGGCCGAAGTTCGCGGCTACCTGTGCGATCTGCTTGGGACCTTGCGTCGCTCGGCACCCGCGAAGCTCCATCCGGACAAGCCCTATGTGTGTGTGCCTTCAGATCAAATGAACTTCATTGCGGATGTGATGGTGCATACCAGCTCTTACGAAGAGCGTGATCTCGAACGGCTGAGCCTCTAGGCACCGTTGATCCAACCTTCATCTTATTTACTCGACAGCGTCATCGAAACCAGGACCGGCAGCATGCTTGGCTACATCGAGGAAGCAGTCCAGAAGGCGCAGATCCAGAAGAAGGAAGACTTTGCGATGACCAAGAGCTCGAACCACTGTTCTACGTATGAAGTGGACACGTCCAAAATTCCCAGAAAGCCGGAAGATACGGATCGCAGCGGTGATGCCAAGAACGGCACAGGTGAGGACAACCACACTCCGGGTGGCGGGCATAAAAGCCGAAATAGTGAAGGCGACGAGGTCAAGGAAGATTGAGCAGGGGTAAGCGTGGCGGTGATCATGCAAACAAGCCCAGACTTTGCCATTGCTGCGTCCAAAAGCGAGCCACTGTCATGCGCCCTCTCTCTTTATAGAAATGGCAGATGTAGAAAAGCGGGTCCATAAAAGACTGGAACGAACCCGCAAAGTGGCAGGGCCTTTGGTGTATTCCAGCGATGCCCAGGCAGGGTATCGCCGCGCTCGCAAGGGAAAGGGGACTATCTACTACGATACCCGCGGGCGGCGGGTTACGCGTGCAGATGTTCTGGAGCGAATCCGCCTGCTGGCCATCCCTCCGGCTTACACCGATGTGTGGATCTGCGCCGATCCGCGCGGCCATCTGCAAGCGACGGGGCGTGATGCGAGGGGACGCAAACAGTATCGCTATCATGCCGACTGGCGGCGGCATCGCGATGCGGACAAGTTTGATCATATGCGCGAGTTCGGGGCTATCCTTCCAAGTCTTCGTCGTCGCGTGCGCGCCGACTTGGCATTGCCAGGTTGGCCTAAAAGCAAGGTGCTAGCGTTGGTGGTCCGCTTGCTCGATGAGACGCTTGTCCGAGTGGGTAACGAGGAATACGCCCATGACAACGGAAGCTATGGTCTTACCACCTTACGCACGCGACATCTCAAGCGGGAACATGGATGCTTGTGGTTGCGCTTTCGTGCCAAGAGCGGTCGGCACATCGAATTGATGCTGCCGGATAACCGCTTGGTCCGGTTGTTGCGTCGTGTACAGCAATTGCCCGGGCAACGCCTTTTTCAGTATTTAGATGCTGAGGGAGGACGCCACGCTGTGGACTCCGGAATGGTCAATGCTTATCTGCAGCAGGCGTCGGTGGGCAATTTCACCGCCAAAGACTTTCGCACTTGGTCGGGCACGGTAAGGGCCGCTGGATTGCTAACACAGACACCGGTGCGTGCCCGCGAGCGGTCTAATCAGGCTGCACTGAACGCTGTCATGACCAAAGTAGCAACCCTACTGCGCAATACGCCCAGTGTATGCCGCGCTTCCTACGTCCATCCCTACGTTTTAAGGGGTTGGAAAGAGGGAACCTTGCAACACTTCGTTCCAGCCGAGATCGTCAACTTTCCACGGAAACTAGAGGCCGGCGTCCTGCGCTTTCTTCACCACATGGCTCGGTCCTGAGAAGCAAACCACCGCTGTTGACACGAAGAGGCGATGCGCCACTCAGAATGGCGCGGCCGAGTTGTACTCTTGATGCCACTGCTGGGTGAGTGTCGTATTGTCAAAGAGAATAGACGGCCATTGGGCCACCAAGAACAGATTTGCCTGGCAAACTCTCCGCTTCACCATCCGAACTATGTGGGCTGCTTTTCGACAAAGATTCACGCGAGGAAGACCAGTTCGCGCCTATAAGAAATGGCCGCGCCCCTGCGGCCAAAGCGAGCAACCGCACCATGGACAAGAACCGGACAGAAGGCACCAAACACGAAGTCAAAGGCGCCATCAAAGAGGTAGTAGGCAAAGTAACTGGCAACAAGGCGAAAGAAGCGTCTGGCAACATTGAGAAGAACGCTGGCAAAGTTCAGAATGCTGTAGGGAAGGCTGCAGATCGCGCCCGTGACGAAGCCAAAAAGCATTGAGTGAGTTAGTAGTGAAAAAGGCCGGTCGGAGTTCGACCGGCCTTTTTCTTGGGCGCCCGCACGGCCGACAATACGCTCGTTATGGAAGAGCCCAACCTCACGACGGCAACCACGGCCGGGGCACCTGTTCAAAGATACGAGAAACCATGGCTCGATCATTTTCGTTTGTGAGGGCTCGGATGACACTTTCTGCTGAAGCGTACGAGCTTGCGTGCTGGGCATGCTCCCCCGCGGCATGCGCTGCGCGCGCATGAACAGCATGCATGAAAGCCTGCTCCCATTCCGGGGTGGAAGCTTCACTCAAAAAGTACGCGCGCATTTCGTCTGCATATAGCAAAGCGCTTTGCCCCAGGCCAGCCACAGCGTGCGCCTGGGCAAGAAGCATGAGGGCGCGCATGTGGTTCAAGACGTTGCCGACAGCCTGCCAATGCCAAGCCGCGGCATGCGCAGCATTGAGAAGCGTTAAAACATCATCCATCCGAGACAGTGGCGCTTCAGCCAGTGTCCACGCTTCATTGTTCGCGTAGGCCGCGAAGAATCGATGCCAGCTCTCAAGCCGGGTGTCTTCGGGTGTTTTGGGCACAGCACTCTCCCGTCACTAGGACGACGCAGGTAAATAGTGCGATTTCGCGCATCTACGGATCTTCGACGCATAAACCCCCTGATCACTGTACCGGCATCAATGCTTGGATATTCCAGATTCTGGTCAACCCTGACGACAGCCACTCGCACTATCAACTCAAAACTGCCAGTAGCAGTTCCTTTGACGAAGCGGGTGCTCGCGGGCAGCTCTCCCTCACGCTTCATGTTGTTGAGTTTGATTGAGCCGGGTAAGCTGAACCAGAACGCTTACATTGAGTCGTTCAACGGGCGTCTGCGCAACGAACTGTCTCAGCTGTGTGTTCAACCTGATGCGGCGATGGTTAAGCCATCTGTAACGAAACCACCGGGCAACTCGCGCCATTCTTCAAGGACAAGATGTGACACTCGGCAGCTGCGGTGGAACGCCAGCTGTCGCTCGCCGCAATGGAGACGATGAGCTGACTTTGGCCAAGGGATAGCTTTCGGCAAAGCACAACGTAAAAGCGAACCGATTAGCCCGTGTTATCGGGGGTGGGGTTCGCCGTTTCGGCTAAAGATTGCCAGATCTGGGATCGAACTGAATTTGGCCGTACCGTGATCGCGGCGTTGTCCCCGACGTATCATGCGACGGGGCACAGTGCCAATACCGAGGAAGGAACCATGGACAGCATGCCGATTTGGGGATGGACGATCGTTCTGTTGACCGTCGCTATCGCAGCCGTCGTCGTCGGACTGATCATATGGCAGGCCGGGGCGAAGGCACGGGATCTGCAGGGAAGGATTGACGCGCTGTCCGGGGAGGCCGCGCGCTTGCCCGATGCTATCGAGCGAAGTGGGCGGGCTGAAAAGCAGGTCGGCGAATTGACGGAATCCCTCAGAGCGGCGACGGCGAGGGAAGCCGCGCTCGGCGCACAGATTGAAGAAACCAGGTTATCGCTGGAGAAGCTAGCCGGCACAGTTGTCGAGCGAGACCGGTTACTGGCAGAGGTGCGCGAGGCCCTTGAGGCCTTGCAGCGGACCACGGCAACGACGACGGCCAACCTCGCCGCAAAATTTGCTGAAGCCGACCAACTCCGACTTGAGCGAAACGATGCGCGAGCAAGCCTTGAGCAGTCGCGCCAGGCACTGGAGGAGTTGCAGCGGTCGGCAGCGGTTATCGATGCTAATCTCACCAGCCAAGCCACAGAAAGCAACGAGCTTCGCCGTGAACGGGACGGCCTCCGTAAAAGCCTCGACGATGCCAACGTCGCCCTCCGAGATCTAAGCGCCGAGCACGCGACCGCTGTGGCCGTTCGAGATGCGGCGCTCGAAGCGGTTGAGCAAACCAAAGCGTTTCTCGCCACAGCTGAAACCCAGATGCGCACCGCTTTTACCGAAGCGGCGAGCCGCGTCTTTGATGAGAAGTCTGTCGTTCTTGACCAGCGAATCAAGGCGAGTGCGGATGCATCAAAAGAGGGGCTCGAAACGACCCTCAAGCCATTTGCAGAGAAAGTCGCCACCTTTCAAGCAAAGGTGGAACAACTCGGATCCGAACAGGCCAGGGAGCATGCGACGCTCGTTGGAACCATCGGCGAGTTGAAAGGCTTAAACCAGAACATGGCGACTGCGACCGAGGCCCTAGCTCGTGCACTCAAAGGCAACTCGAAAACCCGGGGTGACTGGGGTGAACTCATTCTTGATACAGTGCTTAAAGCGTCTGGGCTCGTAGAGGGGCACAACTACATCTCGCAGGGACACGCGGTCGATGAGGACAGCGGCCAGCGCGTGCGACCGGACGTGGTTGTGACCTTGCCGGACAAGCGGAAGATTGTGGTCGATTCCAAGGTCAATCTCATTGCCTGGAGCGATGCTCAAAATGCCGATTCCTTTGAGGACCAGCAGGAAGCCTTAGTACGCCATGCGGCAGCGCTCCGAGCCCATGTGCGTGATCTCGCGGACAAGAACTACCCCCGCATCATGGGGCCCGATACTCTGGACCTGACAGTTCTTTTTGTGCCTATCGAGGGCGCGTTGTCGTCAGCGTTGTCGATCAGCCCGGACTTACAGACCGAAGCGTTCAACAGGCGCGTGGTGTTTGCATCCCCGAACACCTTGATGGCGATGCTCCGCGTCGTTGAACGGCTTTGGACCCGCGACAAGCTACAGCAGCAGATCAGCACCATCGGTGAGGAGGCGGCAAAGCTGCTGGACTCGCTTAGTGGGTTTATCGAGGACTTTGAGTCTATCGATGAACGCCTGAAGAAGGCGGGAGAGGCTTACAACAAGGCGAAGAATCGACTCAATGATTCCCCTCAGTCTGTGGTTGCTCGCGCCCGCCGATTGGTCGGAGCGGGAGCTAAGGGGAAGAGGGTGCTTCACGAATCACTGAAACCGCTCCCTGGGGAGGATGAGTCGCCACTTTCACTCGAGGGCGACACTAACGCCTTATTGGTCACAGATCCCTAGCACCAGTTGATATCGAGCAATCAAGTTCAAGCATCCAAGAACGCCTTTTAAGTGCGTAACCGGCATATCGCCTAGGCTATGCATCGGCCTGATCGGTTAAGCGGCTTCTGGGTGCGCTCCCATCAATGCAGCCAGATGGGCCGGGTCCTCTTGGAGGAGATTCATCACTTCGGCCACAACAGCCTCGATGTCCGCGATCACATTGGTGTGGGTCGCAAGTCGTTCCACCGTTTCAAGATGACTGAAGTGATGCAGCAGCTTGGTAATCCGAAGTGCTTTTTCCGGGCCAAGCAACTCGGCCGTTCGCTGCTCAACCGTGCTGTGAGGCAAAGGCAATCGCATGTAGGTATAGAGTTCTACGAAACGACGTAATGCATTGGGCAGGGCCAGCAGTTGGCCCACGTCGTCTTTGTTCGGACTTTCGACGAACGAGCGAATGACACTAAACAGGTAGTGATACTCCGAGGTGTACTGGCGCAGGGCCGCTGGGAGGTCGGTTAGTGTCGATGTCGTAGGACTCGTTTTCTTGACGAGGAAATACCTGGCTTCGGTCTGCCCCTTGATGGGTAGCCGTTTGAGCATCTCGAAAAACTCGAAATTGTGGGTCGAAAGAAACAACTGTCGGCAAGACGTTATCCATCTTCCGCCAACTTGTTCCTGCTTGAAGAACATCGACTCAATGATGGAATAGACCTGAAATACGTGGTTGCTATCGAGGCTGGAGATGGGGTCGTCGATATATACAATGACGTCATCCAATGACTTGTGTTCTTCTAGCTTGGTCAGGAAGAAGGCAAAGGCAATCGCTGTCCGTTCCCCATCGCTCAGGTTGCGGGCTGGCTGTCCCTGCCTACGCAACGTAAAGCGGTCAGTTTCATTCACCTGCACCACTTCGATTTGAATGATGCCCGTGCCAAGCAATCCGCCGATGCGCTCGTTCAGTCGTTCCCGGCCCTTTTGCGCACGGTCGATTTTCGCCTGAAGGTCTTTGATTTGCTGCGCCATCCCTCCACCCAGCGCTTTGAGGCGACCTTGATAACGCTCGGCACGCTCTCGGTCTTTGTTTTCCTTGGCTTGAGTCTGGTCCAAAGCAAACTTGGCTGCGAAATGGGCCTTCAGTCGGCCAATCGCTGACTTTTTCTCTTGGCCGAAGTTACCGATGCTCTTGTTGTTGCGCAGGATTAGGTTTTTCGCTTGAGTGAAGGTGTTTTCAAGGACGGGCGATATATCGGGAAACACCATCGGAGCTAGTTGATCCACGAACGGGTCATCTACTTTCGTCTGGAGTGCTGCCATCAGCTTAACTAAGTCGTCGTTGTAGACTTCACAGAGATGTTTGAGCCTTGAATTGAGGGTCGATGCTTCTGCCTGAAACTGAGGAGCAAAGGCGGTTGGCGTCAGCCACTCGGTGGCGATTTGAGCTGTTTTGACGCGGGCATGCAGCGCGTTCAATGAGACTTTGTGTTGGGCCAGGTCTTTTGAAAAGTGCCCGCGCAGCTGCGCCAATCGTTCCTCAGTCAGAAGGCCACCACAGAACTCACATGCGGCTGCGTCCTCGTGCAAGCTCAGTCCCTGTTCGACCCATCGTGCTACGTCCGCGTGTGCGCGAAGGTAGTCCAACGTGGCGGAGATGGCTGGGAGATATTGGAGAAGCGGCATTGCGCCCTGAAGCAGGGTCTGCAGGGAGAGCGTTGGCGCACTAATGGATGGAACAGCCGACAACTGTTCCTGTTCGCTCGTCATGGCCAGCTTCATATCTGCCGCATAGGCCTCATCAGACAACACAGCTTGCTGACGGTCGGCAGGCAGACGTGTGATTTCAGATCCGAGATGTGTGGCGGTAAACGCCTCTACGATTTGAAGGGTCGTTTTAATGGCTTTGGCGGCAGCAGTCTTTGCACTACTGATGCGACCATCGATGTCACTAATCTTGGTGCGAGTGTTTGCCCAACGCCCACGGCATTCGTTCAATCGTTTCGACCAATGTTCGATTGCCTTCTCTGCCTCGATGGACTCATCGCCCAGCAGCAAAATAGATTGGAAGTCCTCCCCGGTCCAGCTGAGATTCGTCGCTACGAAATCGCTGTTGAAGACTTCCACTTTGAGATTGGAAGTCGATAGCATGGTTTCGGTAACGGATTGCCCGCTTGAGGTTTGGACCTCAAATGTGGCTGAGGGGCATTCGGGGTAGGGCTTGCCTTGACCCAGCGCAGCGAAGAGTCGGGAAAGGGTGGTCTTCCCGGAGTAGTTCCAACCGTAGATGATGTTTTTGGACCCAAAATCCGACAACGCCGCCGTCTTTCGGAAGTCGTCAAATACGCCGAAATGGCGCAACCGCTGGATGGAACGAATCAACGAATCCCCTGTTGGCACGGCGCTGGCGCTTCTCCAGTCCTTGGCATGCCGATGCTCATGGTGCGCTGGCCGCCCTTGGGGTGCAACTTTCGAGCGCCATGGGAGAGTCCATGCGTTCGTCAACTCGGCGGGGCTGGGATGTCCGCCGCTGCAGGGCTTGAGCTGGCGCGGCACACAGGAAACCGTATGGTCTCCGACTCTCTCTGCCAACCGCCTAAGTGTCCTCAAGCAGACTCGCTGCCGGATTATCCGCTGCGCTGCCCGTTTGGAAGTAACCCATCACGCTAGTCACCGCCCGGTGCTCGGTCATTGCCATGATCGCCGGCAACGGCACGCCCTGACGGCTCGCCTCGGTCACGAAGCCCGACCGCAGGCTATGCCCACCAAAGTTTCCCTCGAGACCTGCCAGCTTGGCGCGCCGCTGCACGATTTCACCCACGGCCGCGGGGGAGAGGGCCGGGCCGAGGCGGTGTTTCCACAGCCGCCGAAAAATCGCCCCTTCCCTGATGCCGGCCGCGGCCAGCCAGGCCTCCAGCGCCTGGGCCGCGCGATCAAGAACGGGCTTGTCGGGCGTCGACGATGCGGTCACGCCGGCTTGTTGGGTCTTGCTGTGCTCCAGGCGATATATGAAGCCTTGCGGGCCGATGCGGCGCAAGTCACGCAGGTCGGCGGCAGCCACTTCACTGCGCCGCCGGCCGCCACTGGCAAAGCCAAAACAGAGCAGGGCGCGGTCACGTAGGCCTTCCAGGCTGTCGTCGCAGGTGGCCAGCATCGCCTGTAGTTCCATCAGCGTGATGGCGGTCTTCTTGCGGGGCCGTACGCCGCGCTTGACCGCGGCGCGGGCCGCCCGGCTGAGTACCGTACGAATCGCCGGCTGCTCGCACGGATTGGTGACGTGCTTGAGCCGATGCGCCGTGGACAGGACGGCGACCCGATGACGGACCGTCGCCAGCGTCCAGGGGCCGAGCTTCGCTTTGAGGCCGGCGGCGACCAAGGCCTGGTCGACGACTGGCGGCAGCTCCCAGGCCAGTTCGCCGTCGGCCGACCGGCGCACCACGTGATCGACCACGAACTGCAGCACGGTCGCTTCGGGTACCGGCAACGTCATCTCGATCCCGTAGCGCGCGGCATGCCAGCCGGCCCAGTAGCGCAGGGCGCTGGCGTAGCTGCGGGTCGTGTTGGCCGCGGCCGCTTCGGCGAGCAGTTCGCGCACGGCGTCGGCCGCTTGCTGTGCCAGTTGGATCGGCAAAACCAAGCTGGCCGCCGGTTGGGCGAGGGTCGGTATCATGGAAATATCTTTCATATTATGTAATGTATACTACGAAATAGGGCGTCTACCCACGATAATCATCACTTATCGCGAGTACAAAGCCAAGCGGGCAGGGCGCCGATCGAGGAGACCATTCCATGCGCACAGGCATCACCCAGGACCAGGTCAACGCGGCCGCGGACACGCTGGTCGCCGCCGGCGACAAACCGACCGTGGAAAAAGTGCGCGCGGCCTTGGGCACCGGCTCGCCGAACACGATCACGCGCATGCTGGACACGTGGCGCAATGGGTTGGCGGAGCGTTTGCAGAACGTCCTGCAGCTTCCGGAACTCCCGGCGGAAGCGGGGCAGGCCATGACCGCGCTGTGGCAGTTGGCCGTGGCGCATGCCGAACGCCTCCTTCAGGCCCGGATGGCCGAGGATCGGGCCGCCCTTTCGGTGAACGAGGCCCGTCTCGCCGAGGAACGCACGCACTGGACGACCACCTTGGCCGAGGCCGAGACCACGGTGGCTCAGGCACGAACGCGCCAGGAACTGGCCGAACATGCCTGCGCGAACCTGGACAGCCAGCTCCGTGACAGTCACGCCCTGCGGGAAGATCTGCTGCAGCAGCGGGATCGGTTGCAGGCGGTGGTCGACCGGCAAGCGGGCGAACTCGAAGCCCTGCAAGCCGACAAGTCCGACCGCCTTGCTGCTGCGGATCAGGAACGCGAACGTACCGCGGCACACATCCGAGCCACTGAGGACCGGGCACACCAGGAAGTGGATCGCGCCCGGCAAGAAACCAAGCAGTGGCAGCATCGCCACGAAGCGGCCGAACGGAGCTATCGTGAAGCGGTGCAGACCCAGGAGGCGTGCAGCGAGGCGTTACAAAAGCAATGGCAGAACGCCGAGAAGGAAGTCGCGCGTCTCTCGGGGCACATCGCGGCACTCGAAACGTTGCTAGCCAAGGCCAGCGCCCGCCCAAAGGCAAACCCAAAGGCAAAACGAGGTCCGCGATCAGCAAGGTCTTCGAAGACAGCCAAGGCCAAGTAACGGACCTGAGGATCATCCACGATCATGAGCAACCGTGAGGAGTGCCGTATGGCTGCCGCAGCACCCGCGCTTGAGGCAATCGCAGCGCGGCTCGCTGGAGGCTTCATCCATCGTCTGACACCCTTATTAGGGATACCGGCACGCTTGATCTGTCCCTCAGATGAGGCGGAGCAGGCGATTGTCGTTGCGATGACGCGAGCTGCAGCCGTACAGGGGATTCCAGCAGAGGTCATCGACTTGCGGCCGGCGCCTGCCGAGCGATTGGACGCCGTTACGGCGCGACTCGACGGCTGGCAAAGTGGAGCGGTCGATAGCGGTGACCACGCGGTGCAACCTCTGCTGATCTTGCTTGGGTTCGACGCCTTCGGCGACGACACGCAGGACGGGCCCACCTATCCGTTCCGATCCAAATTTCAATTCGACCGAAAATTTCTATGGCTATTCGTCGGTCGAGACGCCTCCCGTATGCGGTTCCTGTTCGACAGCTACCGGCGTCCGCTATACCGCGCAGCAGGCGATATCACCCCTGACGACTGGCAACCAAACGAGTGCAGAGAACCAGTGGTTTGAGTGCACTAAAGCGCTGGATTCAGCGCAACTACCCCCCTGGGAATGCACTTATCCGTAGGGCCTTCAGACACGCTCCTGTCAGGAAAGGCCGTTCTCCGCTGCGTAGGTTTTACTGCGCTGCATTCTCCAGTTAGAGGTTTGTCTGCGCTGCATTCCTCGGTGCAGAACTTTATGTGCGCCATTTGCAGAGGTTTACTGCCGTGGAAGTAGAAGTTTCTCTGCGGAGAACAGCCGCTGCTGACTAAGGATAAGTGCCGATTGCACCAAACTGAGCGAGCCGAGCTGGGTTTACGCAACACCTAGAAACATACCGTCCTTTCGCATAATGTATATTATGTAAAATAACGAAACTGCCACCAGAGGCTCATCTACCAGCTGGCCCGCTGGCACGCGTGGCCTATCATCGCGGCACCCCTCGGTTTCCGGACCCGCTATGCATGACTCCACCGCTCCGCTGCGCGTGGCCTTGGTCGGTTACGGTTTCGCCGGCAAGACTTTCCATGCACCGCTGATCTGTAGCGTTCCCGGTTTGGTACTGGATACGGTGGTCTCGCGCGATGCCGGCAAGGTCCATGCGGACTTGCCTGACGTCGATGTCGTCGCCGATGCGGCCGCTGCCTTCGTCGACCCGCGGCTGGATCTGGTCGTGATCGCGTCGCCCAACGACACGCATGTGCCGCTGGCGCGCGCCGCACTGGAAGCCGGCAAGCATGTGGTGGTCGACAAGCCCTTTGCGCTCGATCTGGCCCAGGCGCGCGAACTAGTTGCCATCGCGGAACGCGAACGGCGCGTGCTGTCGGTATTCCAGAATCGTCGCTGGGATACCGGTTTCCTCGGCGTGCGGCAATTGATGGAGTCCGGCCGGCTGGGCAAGGTCACGCATTTTGAATCGCGTATCGACCGCTTTCGCCCGCAGGTGCGTGCGCGCTGGCGCGAACAGGCGGTCGCAGGCAGTGGGCTCTGGTATGACCTGGGACCACACCTGGTGGATCAGGCGTTGTGCCTGTTTGGCGTGCCTGACCGTGTCCAGGCCAGCCTCGCCATGCAGCGCGACGGTGGCGAAGCCGTTGATTGGGCGCATGTGGTACTCGAGTACGACCAACGACGGGTGATCCTGCATGCCAGCATGCTGGTGGCCGGTGGCAGCCCTCGTTTCATCGTGCACGGCACGCAAGGCAGCGTGGTGAAGCAGAAGATCGATCCGCAGGAGACGCAGTTGCTCGCTGGCATGCGGCCGGGCGATGCAGGCTGGGGCGAGGACACGGACAACCTGCTGCTGTACGACGGCAACGGCCGCGCCGAGCCGCTTGCCCCACCCCGTGGCGACCAGAGCCGTTACTACGCCGCCTTCCGTGACACGGTACAAGGGCGCGGCCCCAACCCGGTCCCGCCACGGCAGGCCATTACCGTGATGGCGGTGATCGAAGCGGCGATGGTGTCAGCCACGGAAGGGAAATCCGTCGTATTGGAGCTGAGCGCAGCGGAACGCGGTGCGTGGCCAAGCCACTGAGCCTGCGATGCCGTGCCGTACCGCAAGGCGTGGTGCTGCCAATGCAAACCCTTGTAAGCACCCTCTCTGACTCTCGACTGGATACTCCGTATCCACAACCTGCGCCACTCTGCAGCGTCATTGGGCACGTCATTCGTCTGGACGGATGAGTCCGCTCTGCCCTGTTGCCCAGAGCGCAAAGTCGTCCGGCGACAGTGGCGGTGAAAACAGGTAACCCTGGTACAGGTCACAATTGTGTCGGCACAAAAAATCTCTTTGCGCTTGCGTCTCTATGCCTTCGGCAACGACCGTCAGTTTCAAGGTCTTGCCGATGTTGATGATGGTTTGCGCGAGGGATTCGGACTTGGCGTTGTCACCGATGCCTTGGACGAAGCTCTTGTCGATCTTGAGCTCCTTGATGGGAAACCGGTGCAGGTAGTTCAGCGACGAATAGCCCGTGCCGAAGTCGTCGATGGCGAGCATGACACCCATCGCGTGGATTTCGTCGATGGATGTCCGGATATCGTCGGTTGCCTCGTCGAACATCACGCGTTCGGTCATCTCCAGGATGAGGTCTCCCGGAGCAAGGCCGTGAGCCTCCAGCGTCCGGGCGACAAAGTCAGGATAGCCCTGCCGTTTGAGATCCATGGCGCATACGTTCACCGAGATGCTTGGCACCTCTAAACCCCCTGCCCGCCACGCGGCAAGCTGGCGGCAGGCCTCGCCAAGCACCCAGGCGTCCAGCTCCGCAATCAGTCCGCTCTCTTCCGCGATGGGGATGAAATAGTCCGGCGGAACGAAATCCATCTTGTCGTTGCGCCAGCGAACCAGGGCTTCCGCTCCGTACAGAATGCCCATCGCGTCGACCTTGGGCTGATAGGCAACGCTGAGCGCCTGTGCCTTGAGGTCATGTTGCAGGGCGATCTCCAGGTCGAGGTGTTCCCTCGCCTTGCGCTCGTATTCCGGCGCATAGAAATGGATCCTGTTGCGGCCGCTGCTTTTGGCCTGGTACATCGCGAGGTCCGCGTTGCGCAGCAGGACATCGGTGTTCTGCCCGTCGTACGGATACATCGAGATGCCGATGCTGGCACTGATCGTGATGCTGGTGTCCTGTTCCGAATCGAGAACAACGGGCTGGCGGATCGTCTGCAGGATGCGTCCGGCGGCATGCATGGCCTTCAGCACGTCGCAATCCTGCAGAATGGCCAGGAATTCGTCGCCACCGAGGCGACTGATCGAATCCCCGGTATGGAAATGTTCGCGAAGGCGCTCCGCGATCTTGCGCAGCACTTCATCGCCGACGGCGTGACCTTGGGTGTCGTTCACGCGCTTGAAACGGTCCAGGTCGATGAACAGCGTGGCGAAATTCGAGGCATTCTGTTTCGCGTGCGCGAGTACGCGGCTTGCCTCCCGTTGCAGCTGTATCCGGTTGGGCAGGCCCGTCAACGAATCAAACCTGGCCAGTTGCTGCAGTTGGCGTTCCATTCCAAGCCTTCGATGCAACAGGCTGGCGAACATCAGCGACAACCAGATGGAAAGCACGTCGATCACCACCGTGACGGCACCGATGGTGATGGCACGTCTGTGCCACCCAGCGTAGATGTCCTCGGTCGCGAAGCCGACCACGACGATCAGCGGGTATTTGCCGATGTGCTTGAAGCTGTACAACCGTTCCACGTGGTCGAGCACGGCGATATCGACGTAGCTCCCCTGAGCTGACTGGACCAGTGGCGGAAACGAGTGGCCCCCTGCCAGCGTGCTGCCTACGTCGCCTGGATGGTACGGCTGACGCATCAGGACCGTGCCGTCGGTGCGCAACAGCGTGATGGTGCCGTGCTCGCCAAGGATCGCGTCCTTGAACATTTCATGGAAGTAATTGAGGCGAAGCGTGCCGGCGACAATACCGGCGAACTGCCCATCTTCCTTGTCGAGCCGGAGGCTCAGCGCAATGGTTGGCTGCCTGGAATCACTGGACCTCGAGATGAAGGGCTTGCTTAGATAGAGGCCGACGTCCTTGTTCTGCTGCTGGACCAGAAAGTAGTCGCGGTCGCTTACATTCAACTTCCGCGGCGCAGGCGAGCGTGAGTCGAGAATGAAGTTGCCGGCCGCATCGGTCGCGAACAGCGTGCCGAGTTGCTTGGCGTCCCTGATCGTGCCGAATGCCGCGAGCTGCCGGACATCCGGAGGGAGACCCTCGAGCGCAGGCGTCTCGATGCAGGTCTCCACTTCGCGCATGGCAAGTCTGAAGATGTCGAGGTTGCGCTCGGTTTCCTTCTCCAGAGAACTGGCCAGGTTCCCGGTAGCATCGCGTGCTTGTGACATCGCGTCCCGTCGCATCTGATAAAGCGACAAGGCCATCACGCTCGTGGTGGCGAGCGTGATGGCGATTCCCGAGATGATGAAAAGGGCCGGTGTCTTCAGAAATGAACCCGGGACTCGCACTGCGCTTCCCCCTTATCCTGGTGTCTGACACCGCAAGGCTGGGCAGGGATTGAGGTGAGCCCGATTCCGTTGGCGGGACAGCTAACCGGTGCCGTATTCGCGGCGGATATCCGGCACGGACGTGGATGCCTCCTCCCCTGGACCAGATTACGAGAAATCCGCACCGCCCGCGCCTACTATTTTCAGATGACGCTACGCTCAGGACCGGCGACTTTCTTTCGGCAGCCAGCTGCGATCGAAGCCGATCGATACCTTGACGGTTGCTCATCGTCGGCCAGGAAGTGTCACTTCAGCACTGCGGAACCGGCAAGTCGAAAGCGGCCATGCCCTGCCCTAGATGGATGAGCCGCCGGCGGTGCTGCCAGAAACAGATTCGCCACTACCCTGCCCGGCAAGACGTCCTGTCGCGCTAGCCGACGTTGCTCGGCCTCGGGCGCCAGGTCGCAGCCTAATGTTCTCTTGCTTCGGAAGCAGGAGGAATCAAGGTACTTCGGCGGGTTTCCCACTCGGCCAGCCAACCGTCAACCTGATCTCCGCGCATCGGCTTGGCGACCAAGTAGCCCTGCACCATGTCGCAGCCAGCCGCCCGCAGGAGATCCCAGTCCTCACGGTCTTCCACGCCTTCGGCGACCGTGCGCAAGCCCATGTCGCGTGCCAGGCCAAGGCTGGCTTCGAGGATGGCACGCAAAGAAGCGTTATGGCTCGCCCCATGGACAAAGCCGCGATCTATTTTCAGTTCGTCGAACGGCAGGTCACGCAATTGGGCCAGAGAGGAGTACCCGGTGCCGAAATCGTCGATGGAAAGTTTGACCTGCTTGAGGCGCAGCCTGCTCAGCACATCCAGTTGTACCTGGGGGTCATCCATCAACTGCGTCTCGGTGATCTCCAATACGAGATGGTGCATCGGCACCCCGGCAACGTGCGCTTGCTCAAGCAGGATTTCCGGGTAGTCGAGCGACGAAACACTACCCAAAGGCACATTTATGGCCAAATCGAATCGGTGGCCGGCGTCCAGCCAGTGCCGCAGATCATGCAACGCCTTACGCGTCACCTCGACACTCAGCGGGCCCACCAGCCCGTGCTCCTCGGACATCGGAATGAAATGGCAGGGCATCACCAGGCCATCTCGCGGATGCTGCCAGCGTGCGAGTACCTCCAAGCCAACCACCTTGCCGGTCGTCAGTTCCACTTTCGGCTGATAGTGGTTGCGCAATTCCCCTTGGGAGATGGCCCGCTGGAGTTCGGCCGGTGTATAGCGTGGCGCTGGAGTAGCCGAATCCGGCGAGGGAGACGCAGGATTGCCCGTAGCCAGCACTTGAAGCAATGACTCCGTGGTCACCGGCTTGCCCAGGGTTCCAAGCACATGCAAGCCATGCGCACGGGCCAACTGCTCCACGGCCTGCCGCGTCCGGGGATTTTCACCACTGACCAGCACCAGACTGCCGGCGTACGCGAGGCGTACGAGATGGCGGACGAATTCCACGCCATCCATCCCGGGCATCTGCAAGTCGCAGAAGACGATCCCGATGTCCCGATCATGTTCCAGCAGATCCAGGGCGGCCTGCCCGCTGCTGTGACAGATCATCTCCACTTGCATCCCGACTGTCCGCAACTGAAGGGAAAGCAGTTTCAGGATAAAAGGGTCATCGTCTACCAGTAGGGCTTTCATCGCCGTTCCATCCGGAAACATTCGAATTTGCATCCAGGCGGGACTCCAGCTCATGCAGCTGTTCCCGCAGTTTCAGCAGCAGCTCCCCGGCTGCTGCTTCGAAGTTCGCGACGGCCCCTACCGTGACCGCCTTGTCACCAAGAAGCGAACTGTTCTCTAGTTCGGCGCAAATGTCACCTACTTGAAGAGCCCCGACGCTGCGCGACGAAGATTTGAGCCGATGCGCCATCGCACCCACTTCACCGAAATCATCTCCCGCCGCCGCCTTCCGGATAGCGGCCATTCCCGTCATCAGCGCGTCGAGGAAGTCCTTGAGCAACACGTACAACAGCGCCGGCTCGTCGCCGATCAAGTTCTTGAGCACATTGATGTCCAGTGTCGGTCGATCCTGCGCAGGCTCGGTCTGCTGAGGTTCGGCATCCTGGCGACCCTCCTTGGTTACGGGCGGCGGCAACCATTGCTCCAGCAATTTGCGTAACGCAGGCAGTTGCAGCGGCTTGGTCAGGTAGTCGTCCATTCCCGCCGCGAGCGCACGGCTGGCTTCGCCGCGCAAGGCGTTTGCCGTCAGGGCAATGATCGGGGAATGGCTTTGCGGCGGCTCTTCGAGGCGAATGGCGGCAGCCAGCCCGTATCCGTCCAGCACTGGCATATGCAGGTCGGTGAGCAACATTGCATAGCGGCCGCGGCGCCAGAGCTCCAACGCTTCGCGCCCGTTCTTGGCCAACTCGGCCGAGTAGCCCAGCAGGTTCAACTGCCGCAACAGCACTTTCTGGTTGGTGATGTCGTCTTCCGCCACCAGGATCAATTGTCCGCATGCGCGCGCCTGGGTGATGGTGGGTGCGCTGGCCTCGGGTTCCGGCTGGCTGGAAGAGCGCCATTGTTCCGTAGCGGGCGACGCCAGCCCCGCCGCGGCAGCCGCGGCATGCAGCAGCGAGCGCCGACGCAGCAGATTGCCGTCCATCGTCACCACGCCGGCGCTCACCAGACGCGCCACGCGGCGGCGCCCCTTCGACACCAGCAGGTGGTGCACGTTCGGCTGGGCATCGAACCGGTCCAGCCATGCCGCGCGGCCCGCCTCGTCGATGCCACCGTGCACGAGCACTATCGGTTTGGTCGCATCGGCGCAGATCCGTACCGCGTCCTCATCGTCCGTCACCACGGTTACCTGTGCTCCCGCGTACTGGAGGTAGCTGCGCAGGTCGTCCGCACGGGCGTTCTGGCCATCGACAATGACGTACTCCACTCCCGACAAATCAGGAACTCCCGGAGCAGCAGCACCGGCCACGGCTTCGAAGGGCAGATGGACGGTAAAGGTCGTGCCGATGCGCGGTATGCTGTCAACGAGGATTTCACCCTGCATCAAGTCGACCAGGCGCTTGCAGATGGCGAGGCCGAGACCGGTGCCACCGAAGCGCCGGGTGGTCGATACCTCGGCCTGGCGGAACGACTCGAACAGGTGGGCGCGTGCCTCCCGGGGAATGCCAATACCGTTGTCGCTGACCTTGAAGGCGATCTGCAAGGGTTGCTGGCGGCTCACTTCCACGCGGATGTCGACGCGCCCCCGCCGCTCCCGCTCGCTGCTGCTGAACTTGATGGCATTGCCCACCAGGTTGTACATGATCTGGCGCAGGCGCACCGGATCGGCAAGGACCTGGGCCGGCCCCTCGGGCGAGACGAACACGAACAGATCCACGCCCTTGCGATCGGCCAGCGCGCTCAAGGTGTCGCAGACGGCTTCGGCCGTGTCGCACAGGCTGGTCGGCGTGAGCTCCAGCTCGAGCTTGCCGGCTTCGATCTTGGAGAAATCCAGCAAATCGTCGATCAGGTGCAGGAGTGCAAACGCGGATTCCTTCACCGTGCGCACGGCGTCAGTCTGATACTCGGACAACTTGCTGTGCGCCAGCACATCGACCATGCCCACGATGCCGTTCATGGGCGTGCGGATCTCGTGGCTCATGGTGGCCAGGAAAGCGGATTTCGCTTCGTTGGCAATTTCCGCCTGTTGCTTGGCGGCGGCCAGTTGCTTCTCCATGGCCTGGCGCTGGCGGATCTCTTCCTCAAGACGTTCGTTGACCGCAGAAAGGGCGATGTTGGCCTCGCGCAACTCCTCTTCCGAACGACGCAACTCGTCGTTTCGCTGGATGGCTGCTTCGTAGGTGGACAACAGCAGGTTGAGGATCTGCAGGCGATTGGACGTGATGAAGTGGCTGCGTCCCTTGAAGCTGATCTCGACCCCCATGTCGGCGCGATCGGACTGGCGAAGCCGGCGGTGCAACAGCACGAAATTCACGCGGTTGAGCAGGAAGGTATCGTCGTAAGGCTTCAGGATGAAGCTGTCGGCACCCGCTTCAAGACCGCTGAGAACGTCTTCCGGATTACTGAGCGTAGTGACCAGCAGAAACGGCACATCGTTCAGGTCGGCGTCCGACTTGACTGCGCGGCAAAGGCCGTAGCCATCCATTTCCGGCATGACGATGTCGCTGATGATCAAGTCCGGCTTGTGCCGTTTTGCCTCGGCCAACGCCAGACGGCCGTTTTGGCAGATAGTCACCCGGTAGCCCTGCTGTTCCAGCAGATACTGCAGGCTGAGGGCTTGGGTGGAGCTGTCTTCGGCGACCAGGATCTCGACTGCGTCGCCGCCACTAGCTTGCTTGCTGTTCACGGAAGCGCCTTGGGGTAGGAATGCGGTTGGATGACGCGTTGCAGGGCTTCGCCGATCCTGTCGAGTGGCAGGACCTGGCTGGCCGCTCCAAGCGCCACAGCTTCGCCGGGCATGCCGTAGATCACCGAAGTGGCCTTGTCCTGCACGAGGGTGATCGCGCCCGAGTCGCGCATCGCCAGGAGGCCCTGGGCTCCATCCTTCCCCATGCCTGTCAGCAGAACGCCCACGGCGTTGGGCCCGCATTGCCTGGAGATCGAATGGAACAGGGTATCCACGGCAGGTCGAAGTCCGTGTACCGGCGATGCTTTCTCGAGCCGCAGCCGACGATGCTCGCCCACGGTCAGATGGAAGTCGTCGGGTGCGAGGTAGGCATGGCCCGGGCGCGCCTCGATGCCGTGCGCTGCGATCTGCACGCGCATCGCCGTGGTTTGCCCCAGCCATTCCGACAGGCCAGGCAGGAACCCGGCGCTGATGTGCTGGACTATCACGATCGGCACAGGGAAATCCTTGTCCAGCCGCCCCAAAACCGCCTGCAAGGCCGGCGGCCCTCCGGTGGAAGCACCGATGCCCACGAACTGGATGCGACTGGACGACGATGGGGGTTGCGACGCCTGTGCCTGCGGTTTGCGGGCCCAACGCCGCACCACCTTCACCTCCGACATCAGGTGCAGGGTCTGCAGCAGTTCCCTGCCCAGACGCACAGCGTCGGGATGACTGTCGCCGACCGGCTTTTCCAGCAAGGCCACGGCGCCAGCATCATAGGCGTGGAAGGCGGTTGCCACGGCATAAACGTCGGTCACCGCCGAACACATCACGATCGGAACGGGCTGGGTCTCCATGATGCGGCGTGTCGCCTCAAATCCGTCCATGCCGTCCATCTGAATGTCCATCAGCACCACATCCGGCGGATTGGCCTGCACGAAGGCCACCGCCTGGTCGCCTCTCCCGACAGCCCCAGCCACGCGCAACGCAGGATCCTGTTCGATCAGGTGCACCAGCAGCATCCGGATGACTTCCGAGTCGTCTACCACGAGGACGCTGATGCGATTTCTGTTCACGAGGATTCCCGGGCACCGGCCAGGCGGCGCACTGCCTCCAGCAATTCACGTTGATCGAAGCTGCCTTTGGCGATATAGGCATTTGCGCCCACGTCGATACCGCGCTCGCGATCCTCGCGCCGGGACAACGCGGTGACCAGCACGACCGGGAGATCGGCAAGCTTGTGGTCGGCGCGTATGCGCAAGGTCAGGTCAAAGCCGTTCAACCGCGGCATCTCGATGTCGGAAACCAACAGGTCGAACGATTCGCTGCGCAATGCCGTGAAGGCCTCGATGCCGTCGGCCACCGCCCTCACCTTGCAGCCGGCGGACTCCAGGATGCCCTTCAATAGCAGTCTGGAGGTGATCGAATCCTCGGCAAGCAGCACCCGTTGTGCAAGCGGCCGGCCGCCTTCCTTTGCCTCCGGCCGTACCGGAGCCTGCACGGCAGTGTGCCTGGCAGACTTGAGCAGGTCGGCCACGTTGAGAATCGGTACCGGCTTGCCCGAGGCCAGCACGGTAGCCCCGGCGATATTGCGCACACGCACCAGCGGTCGCCGCAGGCGCTTGACCAGGACTTCCCCCTCGTGCAGCACCTCGTCAACAACCAGGGCCACACGCTGGTGCCCTGCGCCCAGAAGCACGACGGTCATGGGATCGGCTGCCGATTGAAAGGCAGGCATCTCGAGCAATTGGTGCAAACGGGCAAGTGCGACGACTTGCCCGTCGATTGTCAGCGTTTCGCGCTGGCCAACGGTTTTCGAGCTGGCACGCGGCACCTGGATCACCCGCTCGACATGTGCGCTGGGGAGGACAAATACCTGGTTGCACGCCTCCACGAACAAGCCGCGCAGCATGGCCATGCTCTGTGGCAACAGTATCCGGAAGCGCGCACCGCAGGGCTCGCGGTTCTCCACCTCGACTCGCCCACCCAGTCGTTCGACCTGCTCGCGCACGATGGCGAGTCCCAGCCCGCGCCCGGAAATTTCGGTGATGATCGGACTGGTGGACACGTCGGAACGGAAGGCCAGTTCCAGGGCCTGCGCGTCATTGAGCTCTCTGGCGGCATCCTCACCCAGCACGCCGGAGCGCAGCGCCGCCTTGCGCAGCCGCTGCGGATCGAGGCCGGCACCGTCATCCGCGATTTCAATGCTTATCTGATTGCCATGCAGTAGACGAGCCTGCACCTGCAAGGTCGCGCGAGGCGGTTTGCCGGCAGCCTGTCGCTTCGCCGGCAGCTCGACGCCATGGTCCAAGGCATTGCGCACCAGATGCACCAGCGGATCGCGCAGCAACTCGACCATGCGCTTGTCCAGTTGCACATCCTCACCCGAAATCTGCAGGTCGACCTGCTTGTCCTGGTCACGCGCGAGGTCGCGCACCAGCTTGGGCAAAGCCTCGGAGAGCGCCGAAAACGGCAGCATCCGCAAGGTCTTCGAATCGTCCAGCAACTCGTCGATCTGCTTGCCGGCAAAGTGGCTGTCGCGCGCGGCCGATCGCGCGATGGCGCGAACGTCACCTTCCAGGGAGCGCTGATGGCCGTAATTCCATTCCAGGAATTCCAGCGCCCTGGTTACCGATTCCAGCTCGATCCGGGTGCCGGGATCACTCGTGGCAACCAGACTCCGCAGCCGGCGCAGTGCCGGCTGCGCTGCCAGCCAGTGCTTGGACCATAGACCAAAGCGCAACTCCAGCAGCCGCAGTTCTTCAGTGCGCTCGGCTCCCGCCTGTTTGACCGTCAGCAGTTCTTCCGCCGCGAGCAGGACCCGATCCAGACGCGGTGTCTGGACGCGGACAGTACTGGTCACCTCACGCACCAGCACCGGCACCGGCACCGCACCGGTATCGACATCGGGCACGGCAGGCGGCTGATCGACGGCCTCTTCGGCAGAAGACTCGGGCTCGTGCAGGCTCTCCGGCTCGCATTCGACCGCAGCCTCGCCCCGGGCGATCGCCTCCAACTGGGTCAGCATCGCGGCAATGGCATCGGGCGAGAGGTTCGGTACCGTGCCGCCACCAGCATCCACATCGGCACTGACCATGTCGAATGCCCGGTGCAGCACATCGAAATTGCCGGCCGGCAGCACCCGACCGCGCCGCTTGCACAGCGCGAAGATTTCCTCGAGCGTCTGGCAAAGCTTTTCTATCCGCGGGAAGCCTGCAGCGCGCGCCGCCCCTTTGAGACTGTGCGTGTGCCGGAACACGGCTTCCACGTGCTGTCCGCGTTCGACTGGTGAACCGCCCTTTTCCAATGCCACCAGGCCGGTGCCGATAGCGAGCAGGTGGTCACGCGCCTCCGTCAGGAAGACGGCTCGCAGGCGTTGCAGGAATTCGGCGTCGCGTTCGTTCATTGCCGGCTAGAGGCGGTAGCCGGCGGCAAGTTGCTTGAGCTTCTCGCCAAGCAGCTTGATGCCGTGCGCCGCCGCTTCCATCTGCTTGGCACTGTCCACATTCTGGTTGCTCGCCAGCTTGATGCTTTCCATCGCCGTGGCTACCTGGTCTACACCGACCAGCTGTTGCTGGCTGGATGCGGCGATCTGCACGGCTGCCTGGGAAGCTTCGCTGACGCTGCCGGTGAGCGCCTGGATGGACTGACCCGCCTGCGTGGACTGGCGTACGCCTTCGGCTACGGCGTGGCTGCCCTGCTCGGTCGCCAGTACCGCCGCGCTCGTGGCCTGCTGGATGTCGCCGAGAATGCTGCGCACCTGTGCCGTGGCCTGGCGCGACTGCTCGGCCAAGCTTTTGACCTCCTGCGCGACCACGGCAAAACCCTTGCCGTGCTCGCCGGCCTTGGCCGCCTCGATCGAGGCGTTTACGGCCAGCAGCTTGGACTGTCCGGTCAGATCATCGACGGTAGCCACGATCTGGCCGACCGCCTGGCTCTGTTCGCTGAGCCGCACCATGCTTTCAGCGATCAGTTCCATCTGCTGCTGGATTCGCGCCATTCCGACTGCGGTGTCATCCGTAGCCTTGCGCCCTTCCTCCGAGATGGAGGCCACCCGCAAGGCGGAATCGGAGACTGCCCGGGCCTTCTCGCTGGACATCTGCGCGGTCTGCCGGACCTCCTCCACCGTAGTCGTGGTTTCGCTGACGGCCACGGCGGTCTGGGTGGCGCTGGCGGCGAGTTCGCTGGTCGAGGTCGAAATTTCACTCGCCGAGCTGCTCAGCACATTGATGCCTTCGTGGAGATCCGCCGTCAGGTTGCGCAGGTTCTGGATCATCGACGCGAACGCCTTGCCCAGTACGTCGTGCTCGGATTGCGGCTCGATGCTGACGCGAAGATCACCCTCGGAGATGCTGTGCGCTATCCCGGCCATCTGCCGCAGCGAGCGACTCATGCGCCCGAAGGCCTGATGCAACAGTCCGACTTCGTCGCTGCGGCCCAGCGATAGTTCTTCGGAAGGAAGATCGCCGATCGCGATCCGTTCGGCTGCCGTCGTCAGCGAACGCAGCGGGCCAGCGATCGTACGGGTCAGCAACCAGCCAATCGCTATCGCCGCCAATAACGCCAGCACGCCCACGACGGCGAAGGTGCTGCGGGCACTCGAGGCCTGCTGCGTACCGAGAGTCAAGGCGCGGTCCGAAAGTTTTTCAGCAAGGTCCCGCATGGCGAGGTAACGGCTGTTCTGTTCCCCCAGCGAGGTAGCGCGCGCTGCCTCGACCTGGCCTTTGCGGAGCAGGTCGAGGACCTGGCCATCGCGAACCTGCGCATATACCGCATATTGGTCGGCGAACTGGGCGATCATCGTCTCCAGTTCCGGTTCCATCTGCGTGAGGTTGCGCATGCCTTGCAGGTAGGCGGCTGCGGATCTGCCGTTTTTTCCAGCCTCGTCGAACAGATTGTTGCGCGTGCTCGCATCGCTAATGGAGAGCAGCGTCAGGACGACGGCGCGATCGTCATTGAGCGACGCCTCCAATGCGTTCGCCTCCACCGCTACATTGCGGCTCTGCGTAATTTCCTCCATGGCGTGCTGGGCCATGACGCCCAACAGCACGAGCAGCGCTACGATAAGCCCGAGGCCGAGCACCATCTTGGTGCCGGTCTTGAGGTTGTTGAACCCGTTCATGGCAACCCCCTACTGATGCCTATGGTTGTTTACGAACTCACGTCCTCATCTATGACAAGACGCGGATCGTTGAGGATGGCGTCTGTGTCCAGTATCACCAGCCGTTCCGGCGTGACTCCCACGATATATTCCGCTGCGACTCCCCCCACGGTCGACGGCGCCGGCTGGATGCGGCTCTTGCCGATGGCCGAGACACCTTCGACCGTGTCAGCCAGCAGCCCGATTTCCACCTCGTCCCTGCGCAGCAGCACAATCCTGTGCAGGTCGGTGATGCCTGGTTCGGGCAGACCGAAAAACTGCTTCAGGTCGATCACCGCCACCAGCCGCCCTCGCAGGTTGACCAGGCCGCGAAGGAACGATGGCGTGCAAGGCAGCGGCGTGAGATCCCTGAGCGGCTGCACGTCGTTCACCTGACTGGCCAGGAGGGCGTAACGCTCGTGGGCAAGAGTGAACTCGAGCACCTCGATCTGCTCCTCGAGCGGCTTGTCGGAGGGCCGTTGCGCCAGCCGTCGCGCACGTTCGCGCAAGATGACATGAGAGGCGTCGAGGCCATCGGACGAGTTCATGCGTGGTCTCCCACGACCATCAAGTCCCTGACCAGGGCGGTCAGTTGCCGCACGCTAATACCCTCGGCATGTTCGGGGTAGGCGTCCGGGGGCAGCTGTTCAAGCAAGGCCAGGACATTGCGATAGTGGCGTGCCGCATGCTTCTCCCGTCCGCGGGTGCGCTCCAGATTGGCAAGCGCCAGGCCGGCCATTACGCCATCGGGTGCCAGGTACAGGCTGCGCTCGAATGCGGCGCCGGCCTCGGGCACGTTGCCCGTCTCGGCAAGAATCATCCCTCTCAGATAATGGGCCGTCGGGTCCAGTTTTTCGGCGGCTATCCAGCGATCGCACCAGACCAGCGCTTCGTCCATGCGGCGCTGGTCGGCCAACGTCCGTGCCCGTGCGGCGATTGCCTCCGCGGAAAGTACCGTTTCCTTCGCCTTTGCGAGAGGCGGCCGCCGCTTGGGAGCAGATGGCGGTGTCGCTGGTTTAGGAAAACCGGACGACACTTCATGTGTTGCGTAAACCCGCGCCGGAAGCGTCTTGGCCGGTGTCACCTCCGTTGCGCCCTCGTCTTTTGGAGCAACTCCGCGGCGATACTGCACTTGGCCTTTCTGGTAAAAGATCGCGCCGTCGCAATGGACTGCACGAAAGCCGGCAAACAGGGTCTGCGAGGCCTCGCACGGCGCGACCGCCAGCCAGCCATCCTCGCGCAAGGCCCCATGCAGTGCCTCGACTACCTTCGATGCCTGCGCCGGCGTGAAGTACATGAGGACGTTGCGGCAGAGAATCAGGTCGAAGCCGCCATCACGCATGCTGGCCAGCGCGGCCTCGTCAGCGAGGTTCAAGGGTGCAAAGCGGACGATGCGCCGGATCGCAGGCGACAGTATGTAGCGCCCCCCTGCCAGCTGACGGAAATGCCGGGCGCGGAAATCCGGCGATGTTCCACGAAACGACCATTGGCCATACACCCCTTCCGCAGCCTTGCGCAGGAAGCGCGGATTGACGTCGGTACCAAGGAGATTGATTTGCCAGCTGCCGATGTCCGGCAACAGTTGACGCAGCAGGATGCCGATCGAATAGGTTTCTTCACCGGTACAGCAGGCGGCGCTCCAGATACGCAGCTGCCGGCTGTCCATGCGGCGCCGCTCCTCAATGAGCGCAGGCAGGACATGGGTCGAAAGTGCGGCGAACGCTTCCTGGTCGCGGAAGAAATAGGTCTCCCCGATGGTGAGGTGACTGGCCAGGATTTCCACGCCTACGGCGTCGAGCTTTTCCGACAGCAGCAGCTGTGCGCATGCCTCCACATCGGAAAGGCCGAGTTCGCTTGCCGCTCCCCTGAGCGAGCGCTTCAGATCCGGCAATTTCTCGCCCTGCAGGTGCAGCCCGAAGAGCCGCTCCACGACCGAGCCGACCCTTTCCCAAAGAACGGTTGACTCACTGCCCGGCACGTCGGGCATCCAAGGCACTGGCCAGCGCCTTCATGTCGTGGACATCGAGGAATTGCTGTGGGTCGTCGATCAGCAACAGGCCGTCCGGCGTTTTCACCAGGCCCCGTACCTGGGCAACGCCCTGGATCAGTGCCTCCCCCGGCACGAAATCCCCGCTATCGACCGCAGTCACGCCTTCTGCTTCGCTGACCGGAAGTACGAACAACTGCTGCGGTAACGCCAGCACCACGAAGGCGTCCGCAGGACTGATTGGACGCGGTGGCAAACCCAGCCGCAGCCTCAGGTCGATCACCACGGCCACGTGGCCGTGCAGGTTGACCACGCCCAACACGGCCGTCGGTGCCCCGGGCAAGGGAGTGACCTCACAGGCGTGTTCCACGCGCTCGACCGCGGCCAGCGACACGCCCAGTCGCAGCAGGTCCAGTTTGAACACAAGCAGGGAAACCGGTGCCGTCATATCGGATGGCCACCACGTTTGCAGAATGATTCCGACCTGCGGCGGTCCATGCACGTTGATTCGCTGCAAGCGACTGCCATACCCCTAGAGCCCGGCAACCATAGCGCGATTAAACGCCGTTTACCATTACGCATCTTGGCCATTATCGGCAGCGCAGTGAGCGGGCTTGAATCGATCGGCTTGAATAGCGATGCACAGGCAAGCCTGATTGCTGCCTACATCACTCGCACGTCACCTGTGCCTGGCCGCTCTTCGAACGGCAATGACCGGGCCGTCGAGGAACTGGATCTCTCCCATATCGGGCGCGGCCACCATCCAGCCGTCGATGGCCTACTCGCCTTGATAGACAGCGCCGAAAGCTTCCGGCGGTGCACGATTGTGAAAGCCGCGGACGCTCAGCGTCTGAAATGGATTTCCTCGCCCTGACGGTCGCGGTCCCAGCCACGCAGCTCGTCGCGGATGTGGGCGATGCGCTGGCGACCGAGCGCGTTGCGTTCTTCGTCCAGCACCTGCCCGTCCAGCAACTCGGCAAGGCGCTGCGCGGTGGGCAGCATGGTGTCCCATGCGTCGAGCGCGGGCAGCTGCGCGGGCAAGGTCATGAAGAAGCTGAGGCCGGGCGTGCGCAGTACGTCGAGTCTGGACAGATCGAAGCTGCCCGGCTTGAGCATGTTGGCGACGCTGAAGATCGGACCAAGCTCGCGCTTGCCGTCGGCGAGCCGATGGTAGATGCCCATGTCGCCGAACTCGAGGCCTGCCTTCTCGGCGGCCACGATCAGATCGGGGCCGTGGAAACTGGAGCCTTCGCGCGCCACCACGAACAGGGTGACGATGCGTTCCACCGGCATCTGCGCAGGACGACGACCGAGGTCGGAGCGCGGCGGCGGCCGGTTCGGCTGTGGCGCGGAAACGGGCGCAGCGCCCGCGGGAGCCGACGCTGGCGCCGCCGGAACGCTGCCGGCCGGCGCGGCGGCCGGTTCGGCCGAGGCCGACGGCGCACGCAATGCATCCACGATGGCGGCAGCCTGCCCGGCCAGCTTGCTGCGCGACACACCGGTGCTGCGTTCGCCCGAAAGCGTGGCGCCGAGGCGTTCGAGTTCTTCGCGCAGACCTACATCGAGCTCGCCCTGCTTCGGCGGCACCGCGTTTTCGTCGAAACGCAGTTCATCGGTGGCGCTGAAGGAAAGCCCGTCGGCGTCGCCGCGCTCGCCCAGCGTGGGTTCGCGGCGTTCGCCGCCCGTGTTGTTCGGCACCGGTCCCGGCGGCATGCGCCGCTTGCCCTGCTGTTCCTTCTTCGGCTGGCCAAACAGCCAGACCAGGGCGAGCACGACCAGGCCAACGATGAACATCGGTATGCCGACAGCCGGGTTCCAGCCAAGGGCAAGCACGGGTTGCAGCGTCATCATCGGTTCCTCATCGGTTCGTTCGCCGCGGGTGGCGAACGCACTTCCTCAGTTCAATCACGCGGGCGCCGCAGGCGGCACTCACGCGGTGCCCGCCAGTTTAGCCGCTTCGGCCAGGTCCACCTGCACCAGGCGCGATACGCCGGGCTCGCGCATGGTCACGCCGCAGAGCTGGCTGGCGGCTTCCATGGTGGCCTTGTTGTGGCTGATGAAGATGAACTGCACCCGCTCGCTCATCTCGCGCACCATGCTGGAGAAGCGGCCCACGTTGGCTTCGTCCAGCGGCGCGTCCACCTCGTCGAGCAGGCAGAACGGCGCGGGGTTGAGGTTGAAGATGGCGAATACGAGGGCCACCGCGGTGAGCGCCTTCTCGCCGCCGGAGAGCAGCGAGATGTTGGACGGGCGCTTGCCGGGCGGCCGCGCCATGATCGCCACGCCGGTGTCGAGCAGGTCGTCGCCGGTGAGTTCGAGGTAGGCATGGCCACCGCCGAACAGGCGCGGGAACAACTCCTGCACGCCGGCGTTGACCTTGTCGAAGGTCTCCTTGAAGCGCGCACGCGTTTCGCGGTCGATCTTCTTGATCGCGCCTTCCAGCGTCTCCATTGCGCTGGTGAGGTCGCTGAGCTGGTTGTCGAGATAGGTCTTGCGCTCGCTCTGTTCGGCGTGCTGCTGGATCGCGGCGAGGTTCACTGGTTCGAGGCGAACGATCTTCTGTGCGAGCTCGGCCAGTTGCTGTTTCCACTCCGAGGCATCCACGTTCTCCGCCAGTTCGGCGAGCAGGGTTTCTAGCTCGAGGCCGGAAGCCGCGATGGCTTCGGCCAGCTGCTCGGCGCGCAACTGCAAGGCCTGCGCGGCGAGGCGCTTTTCGGAAAGGTTTTCACGCAGGTTGGCGAGGCTCTGTTCGGCAAGGTGCCGGCGCTGTTCCAACTGGCGGAAAGCGATATCGCATTCCTCCAGTGCACGGCGCGCTTCCACCAACTGCTTGTCCACCAGCAGACGCTGGTCGAGATAGGTCTGCCGCTCGGCTTCGAGCTCGGCGATGGGGTCGGATCCCGCGGCGAGCTGTTCGGCGATCTCGCCTCGACGCGCCTCGATCTGGCGCAACTGGTTCTCCATGCGCGCCAGTGCCTGTTCCAGCGAGGCCAGCGAGGAACGCTTGGATTCCAGCGACAGCGCCAGCGCGTGAGCCTGGTCGGCGGCCTCGCGCGCGTTCATGCGCGCGGCCTCGCGGGCCTCCAGCAGGGCACGGCGTTCGTTCTCCAGTTCGCGGCGCTGGTCCTCGAGGTCGCCCATATGGCCGACCGACTCGTCCAGCCGCGCGCGTGCCTCGCGGGTCTGCGCCTGCAGCTCGTCCAGTTGCTCTATCAACGTTGCCAGTTCACCGGCCACTTTCTCGCCGCGGGCGCGGGCGGTTTCCAGCTTGCCGCGATGGCTTTGCAGCTGACCGGCGAGTTCCGACTGGCGGCGATGCGCGTTGTACAGCTCGCGCTGGGTGTCGTCGCGGGCGCGTTCGGCCTCGAATTTGCGGGTGCGCTGGTCGTCGAGCTGGGCGGTGCATTCCTCGATGCGCGCTTCCAGCGCGGCGACCTGTTCGGCCAGCGTGCGGATCTCGCGCTCGCGCGCCAGCACGCCCACCTGGTTGCCTTGCGCGCGGCGTACGCGTGCCCAACCCGGGCCCAGCCACTCGCCACCACGGGTGATCACCGACTGGTACGGCGCCAGCGCGGACAGGCCGGCAACGCGCTGGTGCGCCTCGTCCAGCGTCTCGGCAATAAGCACGTGACCGAGGATGGCCATGGCCGCCGCCGGGCCTCGCACGTGCGCGGCCAACGTGCCGGCAGTGTTGGCACCGCCCTCGGCGGCATCGAGCAGTGCGACATCGGCGTTTTCCAGCGCACTGAAGTCCGCGGCCAACGCGTGTGCGCCATCGACCAGCACGCTGTCGATGAAGCCGGAGAGCACGGTTTCCACCGCGGTTTCCCAGCCGGCTTCCACCTGCAGCGTCTCGCCGAGGCGTGGCGACTTGTCCAGGCCCAGCCGCGCCAGCCATTGGCTGGCTGCGTTTTCTTCCTGGCCCAGCGCAGCGTGCTGCAGGGCTTCCAGCGAGGAGTGTCGGCCACGCGCCGTCTGCAGCTGAGAGCGCGACTCGTTGAGCGCCGACTGCAGCTGGCGTTCCTCTTCCAGCACCTTCTCGTGGTTGCTCTTGTGCTGGTCGAGCAGGCTGCCCAGCGATTCCACCTTCTCGCGCTGGGTGTCGTGCTCCAGATGCATCTGCTCGGCGGCAGCGTCCAGTGCGACGAGGTCGGTGGCCTTCTGTTCGGCTTCCAGCGCTTCACGGCGCCTGGCGAGGTCGATGGCCTGGCGATCGAGATAGTTGAGCTTGGTGCGCTCCACTTCGGCCGCACGGTTGGATTCGCCGGCGGTACGGGTGTGTGTGTCCCAGCGCTGCTGCCAGTCGGCAAGCTTGGTTTCGGCGCTGCGTTGGGCCTCGGCAGTGTCGTCCTGCATCTGCTGCAGGGCTTCGAGCCTGGGTTCGCCTTCGGCCAGCGCCATGCGCAGCGTTTCGACCTGTGCACGGTCGCCGGCGATGTGCTCGGCCAGTTCGTTGTGTTCGCGCTCGGCCTCGCCCTGCGCGCGCTGCAGGCGCTCCGCGGTTTCGCGGTTGTGGCGTACTTGCTGTTCGACGCGGGCGATTTCGGCGCCGACCTTGTAGACCTCGGCCTGCACCGAGCCCAGGTGCTCGCCGGCATCGGTGTGGCGTTCGCGCACGGCCTCGATCTGCGCCTCGATTTCGCGCTGGCCGGCCAGTTGCTTCTCGATCTCGATCTCGGCGGCGGACAGCCCGGCCCCTTCGCCATCGTGCTGGCCCTTCAGCGCGCGGTATTCCAGCGCGCGCAGCTCGGCCTGCTTGCGGGTTTCCTCTTCCTTGTAGGCCTTCCAGCGCTCGGCGGCGCGAGCCTGGCGGTTGAGTTGTTCGAGCTGCTTGTCCACCTCGTCGCGCACGTCCTTCACGCGATCGAGGTTCTCGCGGGTGGCTTTGATGCGGCTCTCGGTTTCCTTGCGGCGTTCCTTGTACTTGGAGATGCCGGCGGCTTCCTCCAGGTGCGTGCGCAGTTCCTCCGGGTGCGCCTCGATGATCTGCGAGATCATGCCCTGCTCGATGATCGAGTAGCTGCGCGGACCCAGGCCGGTGCCGAGGAACAGGTCGGTGATGTCGCGGCGGCGGCAGCGCGCACCGTTGAGGAAATAGGCGGACTGGCCGTCGCGCGTCACCTGGCGCTTCACCGAGATCTCGGCGTACTGGCCGTACTCCCCCTGCACCGTACCGTCCGCGTTGTCGAAGATCAGCTCGACGGTGGCCTGACCCACCGGCTTGCGCGAGGTGGAGCCGGAGAAGATCACGTCGGTGAGCGAATCGCCGCGCAGGCGGCTGGCCGCGCTCTCGCCCATCACCCAGCGGATCGCGTCGATGATGTTGGACTTGCCGCAGCCGTTCGGTCCCACCACGCCGGTCATGTTGGCCGGAAGATGCAAGGTGGTCGGATCGACGAAGGATTTGAAGCCGGCGAGTTTGATCGTGGTCAGGCGCATGCGGTCATCGCAGGGAAATCGGAGGGCGCCCAAAGGGCTGGGCGACAGGGCACTGTGCCAAAGGAGGGGCGGTGCCGCAACGCATTTCTACATGATGTTTCACTGAAGAAATGTGTTGTATCGTATTGTTTGTTAATTATTTTCTACTTCGCATCTATAGACAGCGCGTGGATGCCGCGGTTCATCAGGTCATCGAGCGTGGCATAGATCATCCGATGGCGCTTGATCGGCAGCACGCCGGCGAACGCGGGGCTGACGATGCGCACGTGGAAATGTCCCTTGCCTTCCCCTGCGTGGCCGCGGTGCAGATGGCCCTCGTCCACCACCTCCAGCTCGGTGGGCGAGAACGCGGCCGCAAGGCGGACGCGGATCTGCTCGGCCATCGCTTCGCTCATGGCAGGGTCTTGCGGAACGGCTTGACGCTCACTTCGGCGTAGACACCGGCAGCCACGTAGGGATCAGCGCCCGCCCAGGCCTCGGCGTCCGCCAGCGAGGCGAACTCGGCCACGATCATGCTGCCGGTGAAGCCGGCCGGACCGGGATTCTCCGACTCGATCGCCGGGAACGGACCGGCCAGCAACAGGCGCCCTTCTTCCTGCATCTTGTTCAGCCGTTCCAGGTGCTCGGGGCGGGCGGCGAGGCGCTTGTCCAGCGAACCGGGATGATCCTGGGCGATGATCGCGAACCACATGGGCAAGGCTCCGTTGCGAGTCGAAACCGCAATTTTACCCGACTGTGCCGCCAGTCATGTGCATTGCCCGCTTGAAGCGGACGTGGCGATGCCCACTTTGCGTGTCGTCATCAACGACGTGTTGGGGAGAGCGTTACATGTGGACGATGTTCGTGAACGGGATCGTCGCGCTGCTGGGCCATCTGGCGGCAGGGCTAGACGGCAGCTATGGCCTTGCGGTGATCGCACTCGCGCTGGCCGTACGGCTTGCGCTGCTGCCGATGACCCTGCATGCCGCCGAACAGGGCTGGTTGCGCCAGCGCAGACTGGCCACGTTGAAGCCCCAGTTGGAACGCCTGCGCGAGCACCATGCGAAGAACCCCGCGGCGCATGCAGCCGCCATGCAATCGCTTTACCGCGAACACGGTATAACCAGCGGACTCGGCAGCGGCTTGCTCACCGCGCTGGTGCAGGCGCCGATGAGCGCGGGCATCTATGCGGCGATCCGCCAGGGCATGACCAGCATGGGTTCCTTCCTCTGGATACCGAAACTGGCGCGGCCCGACCTGTGGCTGGCGCTGTCGGTGGCAATGCTGGGCATGGCCGCGATGCTGCTCAATCCCATGCTGCCCGAGCAGGCACGCACCCTGCTGCACTGGCTGCCGGTGGCGATCTCGTTCTTCATGGTGTGGCACGTGGCCGCCGGGCTGGGCCTGTACTGGCTGGGCTCGGGCAGCGTGACCGTGCTGCAGAACCTGCTGCTGCGGCAGCGCGTCCGACGCCTGCCAGCCTGAAACGCACAAGGCCCGCGAGGCGACTCGCGGGCCTTGTTGCCATATCCCGGCGGAGAGGTTCAGGCCTCGGGCCGCATGTACGGGAACAGCAGCACGTCGCGGATCGAGGCGGAGCCCGTGAGCAGCATCACCAGGCGGTCGATGCCGATGCCGAGGCCGCCGGTGGGCGGCAGGCCCACTTCCAGCGCGCGGATGTAGTCGGCGTCGAAGTGCATGGCCTCGTCGTCGCCGGCATCCTTGGCGTCCACCTGGGCCTGGAAGCGCGCGGCCTGGTCTTCCGGGTCGTTCAACTCGGAGAAGCCGTTGGCGAGCTCCTTGCCGTTGACGAACAGCTCGAAGCGGTCGGTGATGCCCTTGTCGCTGTCGTTCTCGCGCGCCAGCGGCGACACCTCGACCGGATGCTGGGTGATGAAGGTGGGTTGGACCAGGGTGTGCTCCACCGTCTTCTCGAAGATCTCCAGCAGCAGCTTGCCCCAGCCGTAGCCGTCCTTGACCTGCACGCCCAGGCGCTTCGCGTGCGCAGCCATCGCCGTGCGGTCGCGCAATTCTTCGCGCTTGATCTCGGGGTTGTGCTCCAGCACCGCGTCTTCCATCGTCCAGCGGCGGAAGGTCGGGCCGACGTCGATCTGCGCGCCATCCCACTCCAGGTGCGTGGTGCCCAGCACGTGCCGTGCGGTATCGCGGATCACCGACTCGGTGAGGTCCATGATCTCGTTGTAGGTGGCGTAGGCCTGGTACAGCTCCAGCATGGTGAACTCGGGATTGTGCCGGGTGGACACGCCCTCGTTGCGGAAGTTGCGGTTGATCTCGTACACGCGGTCGAAGCCGCCGACCACCAGGCGCTTCAGGTACAGCTCCGGCGCCACGCGCAGGAACAGGTCGATGTCCAGCGCATTGTGATGGGTGATGAAGGGCTTGGCCGTGGCGCCGCCGGGGATCACGTGCATCATCGGCGTCTCCACTTCCATGAAGCGGCGCGGTTCGGCTTCCAGCCACTGGCGGATGAAGCCGATGATGCGCGAGCGCTTCTGGAAGGTGTCGCGCGCTTCCTGCGTGACGATCAGGTCCACGTAGCGCTGGCGGTAGCGCTGCTCCACGTCGGCCATGCCGTGGTGCTTGTCGGGCAGCGGGCGCAGGCTCTTGGTGAGCAGGCGCAGCGCGTCCACCTTCACCGACAGCTCGCCGGTCTTGGTGCGCATCAGCACGCCTTCGGCGCCGACGATATCGCCCATGTCCCAGCCCTTGAAGGCATCGTAGACGTCGCCCACGGTACCGGCATGGATGAACAGCTGGATGCGACCGGTCATGTCCTGGATCTGCGCGAAGCTGACCTTGCCTTGCACGCGCTTGAGCACGATGCGGCCGGCCACCTTCACGCGACGCTGTGCGGCTTCGATGGCCTCGGCATTGTGCTTATCTTTGTCGGCGTACTCATCCTGCAGGTCGCCGACGAAGCTGTCCATCCTGAAGTCGTTGGGAAACGCGATGCCCTGCCCGCGCAATGCCGTGAGTTTTTCGCGGCGTTCGGCGATCAGCTTGTTTTCGTCTTGGGTATCGTCGCTCATGAGGCTTCCGTGATGGCCGGTGCTGGCACCGGTGGCTGCATATCTGAAATAGAACCGTTCGTCCCGAGCGCAGGTCCGCAGGATCGAAGTCGAAGGAACTGCGCGAGACGCTTCGACTTCGCTTGCTTACGCAAGCAATGCTCAGCGCGAACGGTCAGAAGGCGGTCAATTGCCCTTGCCGAACGCTTTCTTGGTCGCGTCCTTGGTGGCGTCCCAGCCTTCCTTAGCACCGTGGCCGATGGCGGTACCGGCGCTCTTGACGCCATGACCGACGGCGACGCCAGCTTTCTTGGCACCGTGGCCAATACCCGTGCCGGCTTCCTTCGCCCCGTGGCCGACCTTGGTGGCGACGTTCTTGGTGGCGTGCCCCACCGCCCGTGCACCGGTGGCGACACCGTGGCCTACGTCCTTTGCGCCCTGCTTGATGTCCTGGCCTGCGCTCTGCGCACTCGCGCCAAACGCCGTGAATGCGGCGCAGGCAAACAGGATGCTGCAAATCTTCTTGGCATTCATGCTGGCTACCTCCGTCTGTGTTGGGAACCGGGAAAGCTCTATACAGGCGACCTTCCGTATCGCGGCTGAAGCCGCGATACGGATTCCTCAGGCATCGATGCGCTTGGCGCCCGCATCCAGACCGGACTTCAGGCTGGCCTCGATGAACTCGTCGAGGTCGCCGTCCAGCACCTTCTGCGTGTCGGAACGCTCCACGCCGGTGCGCAGGTCCTTGATGCGGCTCTGGTCGAGCACGTAGTTGCGGATCTGGCTGCCCCAGCCGATGTCGGACTTGGTCGCTTCCAGCGCATCTTTCTCGGCATTGCGCTTCTGCACTTCCAGCTCGTACAGCTTGGCAGCCAGCATCTTCATCGCGCGGTCGCGGTTGGCGTGCTGGCTGCGCTCGGTCTGGCAGGCCACCACCACACCGCTGGGCACGTGGGTGATGCGCACCGCGGACTCGGTCTTGTTCACGTGCTGGCCACCGGCGCCGGACGAACGGTAGACGTCGGTCTTCAGGTCGGCCGGATTGATCTCGATGTCGATGTCGTCGTCGACTTCGGGCGAGACGAACACGCTGGTGAAGCTGGTGTGGCGGCGGTTGTCGGAATCGAACGGCGACTTGCGCACCAGGCGGTGCACGCCGATCTCGGTCTTCAGCCAGCCGTAGGCATAGTCGCCTTCGACGCGGAACGTGGCCGACTTGATGCCCGCCACTTCGCCGCCGGAGGCTTCCAGCAGCTCGGTCTTCCAGCCGCGCGATTCGGCCCAGCGCAGGTACATGCGCAGCAGCATTTCGGCCCAGTCCTGCGCCTCGGTGCCGCCGGCGCCGGCCTGGATGTCGACGAAGGCGTTCGCCGAATCCATCTTGCCGGAGAACATGCGCTGGAATTCCAGCTTGCCGACACGGGCTTCGAGCTTGCCGACGTCGTCCGTGACCGAAGCGACGGTTTCCTCGTCGCCGTCGGCGGCGGCCATTTCCACCAGCTCACCCGCGTCGGAGAGGCCGGCGGTGAGTTCGTCGATGCCGGTCACCACCGTGTCCAGGCGCGCGCGTTCGCGGCCCAGTTCCTGCGCGCGCGGCGGATCGTCCCACACGGTGGGGCTTTCCAGTTCGCGGCTTACTTCTTCGAGGCGCTCACGCTTGGTGGCGTAGTCAAAGATACCCCCTAAGCGACTCGACGCGGGCCGTGAGGTCCGCGATCTGCGCGAGGATCGGATTGGTCTCGATCATGGATGGTGAAAACGGTGGAGAAAGGCCGTCCATGTTAACAGAGCGCCCCATGACATGGCCCTGTCCACCGACCCGGATTTGCCGCGTTGGCGTTCGGAATGCCATCGATCCGGGAAATCTTCGTGCGCCTTCGCCCTGTTTTCGCCCTGCTTGCCATGCTTGCCGCCACCGTGGCCGCGATGCCGGTGGCTGCGGCAGACAATCCGCCAGCCGCCACCCCGGCGGATACCGTGCAAGTCATCAACACCGCCCTGGTCAAGGTGGATACCGATGCCTTGGACAAACTCCTCCGACAAAACGATCCGCTGACGCGGGTGCTGGCCGCGATGGCGCTGGACCGCGTGCATGGGCGCCTGGCCCAGTCCAGCACCGAGGCCGCAACCTGCAAAAATGGCCTGATCAACAACCAGCCACAGGTAGCGCTGTATTGCGCGCTGTTCGCATTGGGCAACCTGCGCCTGTCCGGTCAGGACCATGCCGCCAGCACAGCGATGCAGCAACTACCGCAACAATTCCAGGGCAAGCTGCCGGCCGCGCAATGGGAGCAGCTGAACCATTTTGTAGCCCTGCAGACCGGGCAGGCGGTGACTGAAGCGGAGCTGCCGAGCACGGGCTTCGACATCCCGGTACATGCCGGCAGGCATCATGGCAATCGCGAAAGTGACGACGACACCATCGACGCGCAAATCAACGGCAAGCCAGTCGCGCTACGTGTCGGCACCAGCAGCGCCTATGTCGTACTGGATCAGGACACTGCCCAGGGCCTGGGCATCCAGGTCGCAGCTGAAAGCGCCGACAAGGACCACCCGGCATCGCCAACCTTCGCCACTTTGGACAGCCTGAGTTTCGCCGGCGCCACCTTCCGGCATGTGCCGGTGCAGGTCGTGCCTGGCGCGCACATCCATGCCATCGGCATGGGCCTCTTCAAGTATCTGCGCACGTTCCGCATGGCGCGCGACAACATCCAGGTCTACGGCCCGACCGACGCCCGCCCGGCCTGCGATGACGCGATGCTGCTCGCCAGCGATGCAGGCGGAAGCACCGGCCTGCGCCTGGCTGTGCAGCTGGGCATAGACGATGCGCAAAGCGTGGCGATGCTGAGCCTCGACAGCCCGTTCTATCTCTATGGCAACAAGGATGCGCCGGCAGCACCAAGCCATGGAGGCGGACATCGCATGGGTGGGATGGGCGGCATGGGCGGCGGAGGCATGGGGAGCATGGGCGGCGGCCGTGGCGGCAGCGCGCGCAGCACGCTGGAGGTCACGCTCGATGGCAAGACCCTGCGGATGCCCTATGTCGCCGCGCGCAGTCCGAACCTGCCATGGGACTACGCGCTGGGCCATGCCATGCTCGACGACATGGACCTCTACGTGGACTTCAACAGCCAGCACACTTGTCTGCTGAAACATTGAGGCCTGTCGACGCCAGATGGAGTGCACATCCCGGTGTGCATCCATTGCTGCCCGGAATATTTCGCGGCCGCTCTTCTCCCCTTTCCTACCCGGGAGAGAGCCGGGGGAGAGGGGCCGTACCTGCCACGGCATCTCGCTCTGCCCGAACCTTCTCCCGGCTGCCGCCCCCTCTCCCGGAGGGAGAGAGATTCACTATCCGGCGTTCGCGCGAATTCAAGTCGCCCGGCTTCACTGTTTGGAGCAAGGGTCCGCGGTGCCAGGAGTCTGGACACAGGAGTTCGGATATCCCGAACAGCAATGGGCGTGCCCTGGAATAACCGCTTGAACCTTCGGCGTCGTTACAACGCCTTTTCGTGCACTCCGCGCACCGCGCGACCCGACGGATCGGCCATGCCGGCAAAGCTCGCATCCCATTCGATCGCAACCGGCGAGGAGCACGCGATGGACTTGCCGCCCGGCACGGTGGCCGCGCTGGCTTCGCCCGGATAATGCTGTTCGAAGATTCGGCGGTAGAAGTACGCCTCCTTGGTGGCGGGAGTGTTGAACGGAAAGCGGGCCGCGGCGGCGGCGAATTCGCGGTCGCTCACCATCTGCTCGGCGTTCGCCTTCAGTCCGTCGATCCAGCCGTAGCCCACGCCGTCGCTGAACTGCTCCTTCTGGCGCCAGAGGATTTCCTTCGGCAAGGCACCGTCGAATGCGGCACGCAGCACATGCTTTTCGATCCTGCCGTTGCCGGCCATCTTGTAGGTGGCGTCCATGCCCATTGCCACGTCGATGAACTCGAGGTCGAGGAACGGCACGCGCGCCTCCACGCCCCAGGCCATCATCGCCTTGTTCGCACGCAGGCAGTCGTAGCTGTGCAGTGCGTCGAGCTTGCGTACGGTTTCCTCGTGGAAAGCCTCCGCCGAGGGTGCCTTGTGGAAGTACAGGTAGCCGCCGAAGATCTCGTCCGAACCCTCGCCCGACAGCACCATCTTCACTCCCATCGCCTTGATGCGGCGAGCCAGCAGGTACATCGGCGTGGCGGCACGAATGGTGGTGACGTCGTAGGTCTCCAGATGCCGGATCACCTCGGGCAGCGCGTCCAGCCCTTCCCAGAAGGTGTAGACGAAACCGTGGTGCACCGTACCCAGCGCATCGGCAGCAATCTGCGCGGCGGCAAGATCGGGCGAACCTTCCAGCCCGATGGCGAAGGAATGCAGGCGCGGCCACCACGCCTCGCTCCTGTCGTTGTCTTCGATACGCTCGCGGGCAAACTTCGCGGCGCAGGCGGCCACCAGCGAGGAATCCAACCCGCCGGAAAGCAGCACGCCATAGGGCACGTCCGTCATCAGCTGGCGATGCACGGCCCGCTCGAACGCTTCGCGCAGCTCGGCCGCAGGCACTTCGTGACCGCGCGTGGCGGCATGGTCGCGCCAGCCCTTCTCGTAGTAGCGGCGCAGCTCGCCGGTGGCGCTGTCGTACAGGTGGCCGGGCGGGAACGTGGCCACGTCGGCGCACACGCCGGACAGCGCCTTCATCTCCGAAGCCACGCAGAGGCGCCCCTGCTCGTCATGCCCCCAGTACAGAGGGCATACGCCGATGGGATCGCGCGCGATCAGGTAACGCTGCGCGGCGCCGTCCCACAGGGCAAACGCGAAGATGCCGTTGAGCTTGTGCAGGAAGTCCGCGCCGTATTCGCGGTAAAGCGCGTTGATGACTTCGCAATCCGATCCTGTGGTGAAGTCATAGCCGCTGGTATCGCGCAATTCGCGGTGGTTGTAGATCTCCCCGTTGACCGCCAGCGCCAGCGCGCCGTCGCGCGAGCGCAGCGGCTGCGCGCCGGAGGCCGGATCGACGATGGCGAGGCGCTCGTGCACCAGGATGACGCCAGCATCCACGAACACGCCGCTCCAGTCCGGGCCGCGATGGCGCTGGCGCTGCGACAGTTCCAGCGCCTGCCGGCGCAGGGCGGCGAGATCGTCGCCCGGTTGCAGGTCGAACATTCCGAAAATCGAACACATGGTGGGCGTTCCTCGTTTGCTGGTGATGAAAGCTCTATTTGAAAGTCGGCCACGGATGGCCGGTTTTGCTTTGCGTGGATGGAGCCACGCAATGGTCGATGCACGGCCATGGAGAGCCGGTCTTGCCTTCGCGCGGATGGATCCGCGCACAAATCAGACCCACAAAAAAACCAAGGCCCGCACTGGGCGGGCCTTGGTCGCGTGTCTGGTGGTGTTGCTTTCAGCTACGCGCGGGCCCGCCAACGATTGGCGTTACTGCTCGCGCGATTATTGTTGGCGACCGCCACGATGCCCGGCGCGGCAAGCGCGGTGGCGTTCGGAAACATGGCGGACGTGAAGGTCATGGAACGACTAGAACAGAAGGCTGGCGTTTGCGCAAGTGACGATTGGGCATGAAGGCATTTGGCCGTCCATGTACTCACCATGCACTGACCCGGTGACCCGGTGACCCGGCGCGGCATGCACTATTCCGCTGGTTCTGCGATCCAGCGCGTCGCTTCCTCCAGCCCGGCCAGCGCGAACAGGCGAAAATCGGCGGGCACCAGGAAACGCGTCGCCTTGGTCGCCGTGCGCAGCCACCGCACGTCGGTCACCAGCGCCACGCGGTCCCAGCCGCTGAGGTGGCGCATGCCGAGCATGGCGTCGTCCCACATCGCGCCGGCGTCGAAGCCGGTGAAGTCGGGGTCCACCACGAACAGCATGCGCAGTTTGCGATTGAGCGCGAACACCGCTTCCACGTCCGGCACCAGCACCTGCTCGTAGTCCGCCGCGGTCACCTGGCCGTGCGCGCGAAAGCCCACTGTACCGGGCGGCAATCCATCGATCTGTTCAAGCATGAGGGTCTCCGTGACGAGCGGGTGACCAGTGTGGGACGTACGTCGTGAACGCCGCGCGAGCTCAAAGTCTGTTCACGATCTCCAGGTGCCGCGCACGCAGAGCTCTGTGTATGCGCAGGCGAAAGAAGGCCGAAGGCACGCAGGGGAATCCATGGATGGATTCGGCCTTGAGAAGCGAGGAGTAGACGCCTGTCCAATATCGAATGATGAGGCCAGCCTATGGGCAAACAAACTCGGCTCATTAGGCTCTCATCGAGTGGCCGCCACGCGGCGCACGGTTGCTGGACAGGCGCTACGCCGCGCGCTGCCACTCGATGGCAACGCCCGGCACTTGGAGATCGCGAACAGACTCTCAGGCCGGCTCGATGTGGCGCAGCAGCAAGCGCGGTGACTCGCGGCCCTGCCAGTCGTTGACCACGAGTTCGTAGGCGGCGCGCAGACGCAAGGGTGGAGAGACGCTGCCGACGTTGAACATCACCGCGTCGTGCATGCTGCCGTCGCGCGGATCGCGCAGTCCCAGCCGCCAGTGGCCCTCGCCCATCGGCTTCCAGTTCGCGCATTCGAACACGTTGTCGAACAGGGGCTCGGGAAAGGCCTGCCCCCAGGGACCGGCGCTGCGCAGTTGCAAGGCCAGCTGCAGCGACAGGCTGCCTGCAGGAAGTTCGCCATCGGTGTAAAGAGCCGCTTGCAGGCGTTCCGGCGCAATCAGCTCGCGCGCGGCCGTGTCGAAAGCGGCGGCGAAGCGCGGGAAATCCGCCGTGCGCAGGCTCAGGCCGGCCGCCATCGCATGGCCGCCGAAACGTTCGATCAGGCCGGGCTGGCGGGCATCGATCATCGCCAACGCATCGCGCAGGTGGAAACCGGGAATCGAGCGCCCCGAGCCGCGGAGGTGTTCGGTGTCGGAGCGGTTGGTACGCACTTCTTGTGCGGAAGAATCAAGAAGCGGCGATCCGTCGCCGCACTCTTCAAGGGTGGCCGGCGCAAAGGCAATCACCGGCCGGTGCAGGCGCTCCTTCAGCTTGGAGGCCACCAGGCCCACCACACCCGCGTGCCACGAGGGTTCGTACAGCGCCACGCCCACCGCGTCGATATCGCTCAGGCCGGCCGTCATCGCCTCGGCTTCGGCCACCATCGAGGCTTGCAGGTCGCGGCGCTCGCGGTTGATCGCGTCGAGCTCCCCGGCGTAGCGGCGTGCCTGTGCGATGTCGTCGGTGAGCAGGCATTCCACGCCCAGTTGCATGTCTTCCAGCCTGCCGGCGGCATTGAGACGTGGCCCCACCGCAAAGCCGAGATCGCTGGCGCACAGCGTGGCCGCACTGCGCTTGCCGCACTCGATGAGCGCAGCGATGCCGGCACAGGCATAGCCATTGCGGATGCGCCGCAAGCCGGCCTCCACCAGTACGCGATTGTTGAAATCCAGCGGCACCAGGTCAGCCACGGTGCCGAGCGCCACCAGGTCGAGCAAGGTGGAGAGGTCGGGTCTGCCCTTTTCGGGAGTGCGTCCGTGGATGGACTCTTCTCGACCTTGGCGATCCGGACGATCGCCCGGGTAAAGCCGCGCGCGCAGTGCGAGCAGGAGATAAAACATCACGCCCACGCCGGCAAGCGCCTTGCTCGGGAAGCCGTCCCCGGCAAGGTTGGGATTCACCATCGCATCGCAACCCGGCAGCTGCTCGCCCGGCAGGTGGTGGTCGGTGACGATCACGCGCATGCCGAGTTCGCGCGCCCGCGCCACGCCGGCCACGCTGGCCACGCCGTTGTCCACGGTGACGATCAGTTGTGGCCGCGGTTGCAGCGAATCGACCAGCGCGGGCGTGAGCCCGTAACCGTGCACGAAGCGGTTGGGCACGGCATAAGCCACGCGCTTGGCGCCCAGCATGCGCAGGCCGCGCACGGCCACGGCGGTGCCGGTGGCGCCATCGCAGTCGTAGTCGCCGGCGATCAGGATGGCCCAATCGTCGCGGATGGCCTCGGCCAGCAGCTCGGTGGCGGCATCCAGGCCGCCCAGCGACTGCGGCAGCAGCAGATGCTGCAAGCGATGCGCCACGCCTTCGGGTCGCAGCACGCCTCGCGCGGCATAGACCCGCTGCAACACCGGGTGCACGGCGGCGTCCCAGCCGGACGGTTCGCCCTGCGATTCGCGCCGCCGCAGTTCCAGCACGCTCAATGCGGCACTCCACGCCAGAAGCGCCAGCGGTGCAGCGGCCGCCACGACCAGCGTTCGCCGCTGGCGAATGCGATGTGCAAAGGCTGTCGTTGCGCCAGCGTCTGGATGGCCGAGCACCATGCTTCGTCAAACTCCGCCGCAGGCAAGTCCTGCAGGTCGACCAGCCAGCCGGCTGGCACCGACGCCACGGCATCCTGCGTGCGTCCTGCGAACGGAATGCCTGCGCGCGCGGCCAGCGCAAGCAGCAACGCATCGCTGCCGACCACACCAGCAGATCGGCCTTGCAGCGACGCAGGCAGCCGCCCTGCTCCCCAAAACCACACGCTGTTGACAGGCGGCAGGCCACGCGACTGGCGCGCGACGTTCAAGGGATGCTGGTGCAGCGACACCTGCACTTCATTGAGCAGCATGCGCCACACGCGGCCTTCCGCGCCTTGTGGCAAGTGCTGGTACAAGTCCTCGCCCAACGCCTGCTCGGGCGTGGCGAAATCCGGCAGCCGCACCTCGTGCGCCAGGCGCAATTGCCAATGGTTGGGCGCGCCGGCCTCCAGTTGCAGGCCGGCTTCGGCGAAGGCCGGTTGCAGCACCTGTAAGAAGGCTTGCGCCTCGTCCATTTCCAGCGGCATCGAGCCGCAGGCAAGCATGCGCACACCGGCCATGTCCGGCTGTACCCAGGCGGGATCGGCATTGAGCCAGATGGCGTCGCCCGCATCGCCTGCCAGATGCTGGCGCAGCAGCGCCGCCGCCGGCAGCGTCGCTGCGCCAGCCTGGAAGGCATCGGCTAGCGCCGCGAGCCGGTCATGGCCGCAGTCTGCCTCGCGATCCGCGCGTACCAACAGGCGACGCAGCGGATGTGTGCGATCAAAGCGATCCAGCGCCGGCAGCCACAACTGCGTCGGTTGCGCGCTCATCGGCAATCAGGCTTCCAGTTCTTCGTAGAGGGCCATCCATTCCGTCTCCAGCGTTTCCTTCTCGCGGCGCAGTTCGGTCTGCTGCTGGCCGAGCTTCATCAACGCAGCGGTGGGGCCGTTGTAGGTTTCCGGGTCGGCCAGCTTAGCTTCCAGCGCAACCAGCTCGGCGTCGATGGCGGCCACGCGCGTCTCGATTTTCTTCACGCGCTGGCGCGAGGCCTTTTCGCTGTCGCGCTGCTGGGCCGCATTGCGGCGACGTTCTTCCGGCGATTCGACGGTTGCCGCAGGTTTCGCCTCGACCTTGGCGGATTTCCTGTTCGCCGAACCGCGCGCCCGCAGCCAGCGTGCGTAGTCGTCGAGATCGCCATCGAACGGCTCCACCACGCCGTCGGCCACGCGCCAGAAGCTGTCGCTGACCATGCCGAGCAGGTGACGGTCGTGCGACACCAGCACCAGCGCGCCGTCGAAGTCGGCCAGCGCATCGGCCAGCGCCTCGCGCATGTCGAGGTCGAGATGGTTGGTGGGTTCGTCGAGCAGCAGCAGGTTGGGCTTGTCCCAGGCGATCAAGGCCAGCGCGAGACGTGCGCGTTCGCCACCGGAGAAACCGTCCACCGACTCGAAGGCGCGGTCGCCGGCAAAGTTCCACGTGCCGAGGAAATCGCGCAGTGCCTGCGCGGCCACGCCGGGCGCCTTGTCCTGCAGATGGTCGAACGGGCTGGCGCCTTCGCGCAGGCTCTCCACCGTGTGCTGGGCGAAGTAGCCGATCTTCAGGTCCTTGTGCGCCTTGCGCTCGCCCGCCAGCGGCGTGAGCTCGCCCACCAGCGTTTTCACCAGCGTGGATTTGCCAGCGCCGTTGGGGCCGAGCAGACCGATACGTTCGCCGGCTTCGAGGCGGAAACGCACGTCGCGCAGGATGATCGTGGCCTCGCGGCTGGGCGCGTCGTGACCGGGCAGATGATCGTTGCCTTCCTCGCGCGAACCGGCCGGATAGCCGGCGTTCACCTCTTCCAGCTGCAGCATGGAATCGGGCACGCGATCAGGCCTGGCAAACTGGAAATGGAAGGCGCGTTCGGCGCGCACCGCCTCGGTGCCGGCCATCTTCTCCAGTCGCTTCATGCGCGACTGCGCCTGCTTGGCCTTGCTGGCCTTGGCCTTGAAACGGTCGATGAAGCTCTGCAGGTGCGCGCGCTCGGCCTGCTCGCGTTCGTGCGCGATCTGCTGCTGGCGCAGCTGTTCGGCGCGCAGACGCTCGAACGCGCTGTAGTTGCCGGTATAGAGGCGCGCGCCGCCATCGACCAGATGCAAGGTGTGGTCGATCACGCCGTCGAGAAATTCGCGGTCGTGCGAAATGATCAGCAAGGTGCCCTGGTAGCGCCGCAGCCACTCTTCCAGCCACAGCACGGCGTCGAGGTCTAAGTGGTTGGTCGGCTCGTCGAGCAGCAGCAGTTCGGACGGCGCCATCAGCGCGCGCGCCAGGTTCAGGCGCACACGCCAGCCGCCGGAGAACTCCTTGACCGCGCGTTCGTGCGTTTCCGGCGCGAAGCCGAGGCCGTGCAGCAGGCGGCCAGCACGGGCGCGGGCGTCGTAGCCGTGCAGTTCCTCGATGCGGTGATGCGCGCGCGCCATCGCCTCACTGTCGCCGCGCGCCTCGGCGTCGGCTTCGTCGCGCAGTGCGGTAGCCAGCTCGATGTCGCCACCCAGCACATAGTCGATCGCCGGATCGGGCAGCGCGGGCGTTTCCTGCGCGACGGAGGCCAGGCGCAGCCTGGCCGGCAGGTCGATGTCCCCGGCGTCGGCCTCCACCTGCCCCTGCAACGCGGCGAACAGGCTGGACTTGCCGCAGCCGTTGCGCCCGATCACGCCCAGCCGCCAGCCACTCTGGATCACCAGGTCGATGTCGGACAGCAGCAGGCGGCTGCCGCGGCGCAGGGCAAAATGGCGGAACGCGATCATGGGAACACTTCAATCGGGGCGAATCGGCCGCACATCATAACGGCTATGGGGATCACACCCGGCGCCACCAACCGTGGATAGTCGTCGGCAGTTCTGCTACAACGGCGCGGCAACGCCACGTGCGGAGAGGGGATCATGTCCAAGCATTGCTACAACCTGCCCTTGCTGGCAGCCATCGCTATCGGATTCAGCGGCTTCGCCGCGCCGCAAATGGCCCGCGCCGACAACCTGCTGATCCATCGCGTGCAGCAGGAGAACACCATGAACCTACCGACGCGCGGCATGAGCATGGCGCAGGTCGAACAGCGCTACGGCGCACCGCAGCGCAAACTCGCGCCGCGCGGCGGTGACAGCAGCAAGCATCCGGTCATCAACCGCTGGGAATACGCGGACTTCATCGTATATTTCCAGGGCAGCCACGTGATCCATTCGGTGCTCAACACGCCGGCCGGCAACAACACCAATCCGGCCGCCACGAACTGATTGCCGGCTCCCAATCGCGGCCCGCGGCAATGCGGGCCGCTTTTTTCATGCCGCACACTTCTGTGCCGCCCTTGCGGCGCCGTTCGGGCGCGCAAAGCGGCGCCCCGCCGTTTTGCGCTGTGCGTATCGCTTAAAATGAGCGGCCCTGCGCCCCGGTGGCGCCGTCCGACCCGCACGAGTATCTCCTCATGACCGAACCCCGCTGGCGCCTGCCCGCCGAATGGGAGCCGCAAGCCGCGGTGTTGATCGCCTGGCCGCATGCGGGCACCGACTGGGCCGAACGCCTTGCAGAGGTGGAAACCACCTACGTGGCGCTGGCCGCAGCGGTCACGCGCTTCCAGCGCCTGATCGTGGTGGTGGCTGATGCCGATGTGCGTACCCATGCCGAAACCCTGTTGCGCGCGGCGGGTGTCGAACTTGCCCGCATCCGTTTCATCGAGCTCCCCTACGACGACACCTGGTTGCGCGACTCCGGTCCGATCACCCTCGCCGACGGCGACGGCAACTTCCAGCTCGCCGATTTCCGTTTCACCGGCTGGGGCGGCAAGTTCGGCGCCGAACAGGACGACGCGCTGATCGCGGGCCTCGTCGATGCCGGGGTGTTCGGCAAGGCCGGCCACCGCCGCATCGACTGGGCGCTGGAAGGCGGCGGCATCGAGAGCGACGGCGTCGGCAGCGTGCTCACCACCTGGAAGTGCCTCAGCCAACGCCACCCCGAACAGAGTCGCGCGGCGATGGACGCCGTCCTGATGGACAGCCTGCACGCCCATCGCATCCTGTGGCTGGATCACGGTTACCTGGAAGGCGACGACACCGATGCGCACATCGACACCCTTGCCCGCTTCGCGCCTGGCGAACGCATCGTGTACCAAGCCTGCAATGACGCCGGCGACAAACACCACGACGAGCTCGCGCGCATGGGCGACGAACTCGCCGCATTGCGCACTACCGATGACCGCCCCTATCGGCTGCACCCGCTGCCCTGGGCCCAGCCCATCATCGACCAAGGCCGTCGCCTCGCCGCCTCGTACGCGAACTATCTGATCGTCAACGGCGCCGTACTGGTGCCCGCCTATGGCGACGCGGTCGACGACGAGGCCGCGCGCATCATCGCCACTGCGCATCCCGACCGCGAAGTGGTGCAGGTGCCCTGCCGTCCGCTGATCTGGCAGAACGGCAGCCTGCACTGCATCACCATGCAGTTGCCTGCCGGGCTGGTCGATTAAGTTCACGCGTGACCATCGCACGCCTGGAGATATTCGCAAGGCGGCGCCAGCGCATCGCTGCCGCGCCCTTCGCCGAGTTCTCGATCTTCCAGGTGCGCGCGGGCCGCAAGCGCATAGGCAACGGACAACGTCAGGACGAAATCCCTGCCGGCGGTTTTGCCGCGGTGGCGCCTGGACAGTTGCTGCATGTGGAGAACCTGCCGCCGGACGATGGCGCGTATCGCGCCGTCTGCCTGTGCCTGCCGCAGGCGATGCTGACGACTGCCGACCTGGCGCCCGCCGATGCACCGCCCTGGGCGGCACTGCCTGTCCAGCGCGCCTTGGAACAGGCGTTTGCCCACGTCGAGCAAGGCGTCTCCGAACAGCTCCCGGAAAACCTGCTGCGCCACCGTGTCGCCGAACTGGTGGCCGCCGTGGCGCTGGCCGGTTACCGAGCGCCGATGCCGCGCGACCGCGGGCTGGGCGAGCGCATTCGCCTGCTGCTCAACACACAGCCCGCACGCGAGTGGCGCGCAGAAGCCGTGGCCGCGCAACTCGCGCTCAGCACCGCCACGCTGCGCCGTAGGCTGGCCGAAGAGGCGACAAGCTTCCGCGGGATCCTGGAAGAGGTGCGGCTCACCCACGGGCTGGCCTTGGTGCAGGGCTCGCACAAGCCGCTCAAGCAAGTGGCCGTCGAGTGCGGCTATGCCTCGCCTTCGCGCTTCACCGCGCGTTTCCGCGAACGCTTCGGCAGCTTGCCCTCCGAGCTGCGTGATTGAGCGGATCGAGCGAGCGCTTGCGCGTTTGGAGCCACCGCGACGATGCGATGCCACGCACCATGCGTGCACTCCGTCCCCGCGAGGTTCCCCATGCGCCGCCTGATTGCCACACTGTTTGCATCCGCCTTTGCTCTGGGTGCCCATGCCGCCGACTTCCGGGTGCAGGTCGATGGCGAACACGGCCACCTGCCCCGGAGCAGCAGCTTCCATGGTTTTGGCTGCACCGGCGGCAACCGCGCACCCGCCGTGCACTGGCAGCACGCACCGGCCGGCACGCGCAGCTATGCGCTGACCGTTTACGACCCGGATGCTCCCACGGGTAGCGGCTGGTGGCACTGGGTGGTGATCAACCTGCCGGCCTCGAACACTGCGCTGCCGGCCGGCGGCGACTTGCCGACCGGCGCACTTGCGGTGCGCAACGACTATGGCCAGGCAGCCTGGGGCGGCCCTTGCCCACCCAAGGGCGATGCGCCGCACCACTACATCTTCACCGTGTATGCGCTGGACGTGCCTTCCATGGAGCTGCCGGAAGGCGCTTCGCCGGCACTGGCCGGCTTCATGATCCACGGCCATACGCTTGGCAAAGCCCATGTCACGTTGACCTACGGCCGTTGAATGATCGGCGGGAGCGCATGTGGCCCGGGCTTTCCGTGTCCTGCGTTTTCGCGCTCTCGACGCCGCCGTCACGGCTTGCCGTTGCGGAAAAAGCGTTCGCGTACCTTCTCTTCGTCGTGGTAGTGCGTGTACGGCTTGAGCAGGTCATAGCGAGTGACCATGCCGACCAGGGTGCGACGGTCCGGGCCGACCACCGGGATGCGATCGAGCTTTTCCACCGCGGCGCGCACGGCCACGCTCTGGCAGCTCTCGTCGGGCAAGGCGACCACCGGTTCCTTGTCCACCACTTCGGCCAGCCGCGCGCTACCTGCAGGATCGTCCCGCAGCCAGCGCTGCACGTCCTGCCGGTTGACCACGTTGAGCAGGCCGCCTTCGGCATCCACCACGGGAAATGCGCGGTATCGCTGGTCTGGACCGAAATAACGTTCGGACAGCTCACGCACGCTGACATCACCAGGTACGGTGATCATTGTGGTGGTCATCACCTCGCGCACGGGGATGTGCTCGAGCCGGTCCACCGTGTATTCGCGGAAGATGTCCAGACCACGGCGCGCGATCTTCTCGGTGAGGATCGAGCGCTTCATCAGGAATACGCTCACGCCGTAGGCCATGGTGCAGGACACCAGCAGCACTGGCAGTGCGCTGGCGTTGTGGGTGAGCTCGAGCGCGAACATGATCGAGGTGAACGGCAGGCGCATCACCCCGGCCAGCATCGCGCCCATGCTGAGCAAGGGCCACAGCAACGGATCCTGGCCGGGAAACACCATCGACTCCAGCCCGCCCAGGCCGGCACCCAGCGACAACAGCGGCGCCAGCACGCCGCCGGACGTGCCCGAACCGAGATAGATCACCCACATCGCGGACTTCACCAGCATGAACACCAGAATCGCCATGCCTACCAACTGGCCGTTAAGCAACCTGTCGATCACGCCGTAGCCCACGCCCAGCGCCTGCGGTTCGATCACGCCGCCGACGCTTACCGCCACCGCGCCGATCAGCGGCCACCACATCCAATGCACCGGCAAGCGGTGGAACAGATCCTCCGCGCGATACACCAATGCAGTGAGCGCCGTGGCAAGCAAGCCGGCGAGGAAGCCGCACACTGCGGCCAGGCCGAAGGTCGGCAGGCTTACCTCGAATGCCGTCGCCAACGGAAACAACGCGCCGGGGCCGAGCAACCACATGCGCAGCGCGTCGGCCACAAAGCAAGCGATCGCCACCGGAATCGTGCTGCGCGGGCGCAGCTCGAACAGCAGCAGTTCCACCGCCAGCAGGGTCGCCGCGATCGGCGTGCCGAAGGTCGCCGCCATGCCGGCGCACGCGCCGGCCACCAGCAAGGTGCGGCGTTCCATCGAGGTGAGATAGAACATCTGGCCGAACAGCGAGCCCACCGCGCCGCCGGTCATGATGATCGGCCCTTCCGCGCCGAACGGGCCGCCGGTGCCGATTGCGACCGCCGCGGACAGCGGCTTCAGGATCGCCACTTTCGCCATCATCTTGCTGCGGCGGAACAGGATCGCCTCCAGTGCCTCCGGGATGCCGTGCCCGCGGATGCGGTCGCTGCCATAGCGCGCCATCAGCCCCACCAGCAGGCCGCCTACCAGCGGCGCCAGCACGATCGCCCACAACGGAGCGTGCAGGGCCGGCGCGATGAAATCGAAGGAGAACTGCTGGCGGAACGCCAGGTTGGTGACCAGGCCGATCATCCGGTACAGCACGTACGCGACGAAGGCCGCAGCGATACCCACGAACACGGCCATCAGCGAGAGCTTGAGGATGCTGACACTGGGGCGGAAATCGCTCTGACTCAGCGTGTCCTGCTTCCAGCGTTCGTACTTGCGCAGCAGCCAGTTGGCGACAGCGTTCATGCGGCACACCCGCCACCGATGCCGCAGCACCGGATCATGCGTCCGTCTGCACCAACCATCGGCCACCTCCGTCAGGGAAGCATCGCTGCGATCCAGAGTAGCCCAAACGGCAGTCATGGCGGACGGCCTTGTTACACTATGCGGCGCAAACTCTCACGCCGAATCGCCATGACCCGCAAAATCCTGAAAGCCGCCTTGTTGCAGGAAACCGACCGCGGCAGCCGCGACGCCAACCTCGATGCGATCGAGGCCGGCCTGCGCGAAGCTGCCAAGGCCGGTGCCGAACTGGTGTTGCTGCAGGAGCTGCACAACGGCCCGTATTTCTGCCAGCACGAGTCGGTCGACCTGTTCGATCTCGCGGAAAGCATCCCCGGCCCCAGTACCGCCCGCATCGGCAAGCTGGCTGAGGAGCTGAAGCTGGTGGTGGTGGCCTCGCTGTTCGAGAAGCGCGCGGCGGGGCTCTACCACAACACGGCCGTGGTATTCGACCGCTCGACGGCGATCGCGGGCAAGTACCGCAAGATGCACATTCCCGACGACCCGGCGTTCTACGAGAAGTTCTACTTCACGCCAGGCGACCTTGGTTTCGATCCGGTCCAGACCTCGGTAGGCAAGCTTGGCGTACTGGTGTGCTGGGACCAGTGGTATCCCGAAGCCGCGCGCCTGATGGCGCTGGCCGGCGCGGAGCTGCTGCTCTACCCCACCGCGATCGGCTGGGACCCCAACGACGCACAGGAAGAGAAGGATCGCCAGCGCGAAGCCTGGGTCACCGTACAGCGTGGCCACGCGGTGGCGAACGGCCTGCCGCTGCTGGCCTGCAACCGCACCGGCCACGAGGCCGACCCTTCGGGCACGGGCGCGGGCATCCAGTTCTGGGGCACCAGCTTCGTCGCCGGACCGCAAGGCGAATTCCTCGCCAGGTCCGGCACCGATCAGCGCGAGCTGCTGCTGGTCGAGATCGACATGCAGCGCAGCGAGCACGTGCGTCGCATCTGGCCGTTCCTGCGTGACCGTCGCATCGACTCCTACGGCGACCTGCTCAAGCGTTTCCGGGACTGAATTTTGCCTTTGCGGTGATCGCTGATCGCGAAAACCACATGAGCGGCCACCCATAACCGTACTCTTCGATTCCATGGCGATCATCCCTATCGCGAAAATCACACGGGCGGCCATTCATGGCCGCACTCTTCAATTTCATGGCGACTATTCCCAGCGACGAAAATCACATGCGTGGCTCCCGTGGCCACACTTCTGACTTGCTTCGCGCGGGGCGCGTCCCCATGCTTGGGGACTTCCCAGTGACCGATATGCCTTACGCATGAGTGTTCCCAAATCCACTTCTCCCCTGCCAGCCGTGCTGCAGGACCAGCCCATCGAACGCGTGACGCGCGACGGCGTGGAGTACGTGGTGCTGGGCACGGCGCACGTCTCGCGCACCAGCATGGAGGCGGTGGAGGCACTGCTGGACCACGAGCACTTCGACGCGGTCGCGGTGGAGTTGTGCGATAGCCGCGCACAGGGCATGCGCGATCCCGAGGCGTTCAAGCGCATGGACCTGTTCCAGGTGATACGCCAGGGCAAAGCAGGCATGGTGGCTGCCAGCCTGGTCCTTTCCACCTTCCAGAAACGCCTCGCCGAGCAATCCGGCATCCAGCCCGGTGCCGAGATGAAGGCGGCGATGGAAGGCGCCGCCGCGCGCAACCTGCCGCTGTGGCTGATCGACCGCGAGGTTGGCACTACGCTCAAGCGCGCTTGGCACAACGTAGGTTTCTGGCAGCGCTTCGGCCTGCTCGGCGGCCTGCTCGCCAGCGTGTTCGAGCGCGAGGAAATCGAGCCCGGCGAGATCGAGAAGCTCAAGCAGGGCGACATGCTGGAAAGCGCCTTCAGCGAGTTCGCCAGCGAGTCCAAGCCGCTGTACCAGAGCCTGATCGGCGAGCGCGACGCCTACATGGCCGCGCGCTTGCGCGAGGAAGCCGCGCGCAAGCCTTCTGCCGAACCGCGCCGCGTACTGGTGGTGATCGGCGCAGGGCACCTGAAGGGCATGTGCGAACTGTTGCGCGAACAGCGCGACGACCCGGCGACGATCGCCGCCGATCTGGCGCGGTCGCCGCCAAAGGCACGGTGGCCGAAATGGCTGGCCGTGGGCCTCGTGTTGGCGGTATTCGCAGCCATCGCCTTCGCCTTCCATCGCAACGCGGCGCTGGGCACGCAGGTGCTCACCGCGTGGGTGCTGTTCACCGGCGGCTTCGCCGCGCTGGGCGCGGTCGCTGCGGGCGCACATCCGCTTAGCATCCTCGCCGCCTTCATCGCCGCGCCGATCAAGCCGTTTCGTCCAGGCATCCCGGCCGGCGGCATCAGCGCCATGGCCGAAGCCTGGGTGCGTCGCCCGCGTGTGGCCGACTTCGACACGCTGCGCGACGACATCGTGCACTGGAGCGGCTGGTGGAAAAACCGCGTGGCGCGCACCCTGCTGAACTTCTTCCTGGTCAGCCTCGGCACCATCGTGGGCGAGTACAGCGCGGGCATCCACATTGTCCGCAGCCTGTTCTGAGCGGCAAAACTTGTTCGAAATCTCCGCATAGCCCGCGTTGCGCAGTCGTCAGGTCGTAGTGCATGGCGCAGTGCTTGTCTGGCCGGCTGGTCGAGTCGCGCACCGTCGCATGGCGGCCGCTGCTAGGCAGTCCACGGGACGGGGCCCGTTTGCGCAGATGCCCATGTCATCACCGCGTCGCGAATGGGCCACTGCCTGCCCCACAAAGCCGTGCGTCCGCAGCTCTCCCTGCGTGCCTTCGTTCTTCCTTGGCCTGTGCGCAAACAGCTCCCGGCGCGATCCGTAGGGAGGCTTTGAGCAAGCTCTAGCCACCGCAGGTTGTCCGTGCCCGGAGCTGCTGTCTATACTGCGACGATTGTTGCATTCATTCGCATCTGCCGCCGCACCTGGGGAACGATCTCGATGATTCGACTGCACACACTTGGCTTGGCGGGCGCTCTTGCCTTGCTGGCCACCGTCAGCGCGCACGCCGAAGGCGGCGACAAGGCCGCTGGGCGCACGCTGGTCTACACCTGTGCCGGCTGCCACGGCGTGCCGGGCTATGCCAACGCCTACCCGGATTACCCCGTGCCGAAAATCGCCGGGCAGAACGAGCAGTACATCATCAATGCATTGAACGAATACAAGAGTGGCGACCGCACCTATCCGACGATGGTGGCCCAGGCGCAAAGCCTGACCGACCAGAACATCAAGGACATCGCCGCCTACCTGTCCAGTATCACGCCGACCAAGTAACCAAGGACCCCGCATGCAACGCGCACTTGCCCTGCTTTCGTTCGGCGCCGTTTTGGCGATCGCCTCCACTCCGCTGCTTGCCAGCGGCAACCCTGCGGATGGCAAGACCAAGGCCACCGCCTGTTTCGCCTGCCACGGCGCCGACGGCAACGCGGTCGATCCGCAGTACCCGCGCCTCGCCGGCCAGTACAACGAATACCTGCAACAGGTGCTGCACGAGTACAAGGACGGCCGTCGCAACAACCCGATCATGAAGGGTATGGTGGCTACGCTGTCGGATCAGGACATCGAGGACATCGCCGCTTATTTCTCCAGCCAGTCGACCAAGCTCGACACGCTGAAGGGACACGTCCAGGGCGATTGACGCGCTCCTCTCACCGAAACAGAAAGCCCGCCTCACGGCGGGCTTTCTGTTTGAGGAGTTCAGCCGTGGACGGCCGCTTGCCGGGTTATCACGATCGGGACGCCTGCGAATGCCTGCCTCAGCCCAAGGCCGATTTGCCTTCGTGCTTGCTGTAGTACGGCTGCTTGCCGCCACTGTGATCGGTGGCGTCGCGTACTGCGCTCACTTCAGGCACGCGCTCGCGCAAGGTTTTTTCCACACCCTGCTTCAGGGTGACATCCACCATCCCGCAACCATGGCAGCCACCGCCGAACTGCAGCAGCACCACGCCTTCGGCATCGACCTCCAGCAAGGTGACGCGGCCACCGTGCGAGGCCAGCCGTGGGTTGATCTCGGCATCGAGCACGTAGCGCACGCGCTCGATCACGCCAGCTTCCAGCCCCGGCACGTCTCCCTTGATCTTCGGAGCACGGATGTTGAGCAGGCCGCCGGTGGTGTTGGGTTCGAAGTCGATGCTGGCGCCATCCAGCCACGGCGCGCTGCTCCCTTCGACGTGGAAATCAAAGCCTGCGCATTCGACCGTCCACTCGTTGCCTATCAACTCGGCCGGCTCGCAGAACTCCAGCTCGCAGTTCGCCGCGGCCGTTCCCGGTGCGGTCACGTGCAGGCGGATGCTCATGCCTTCGTTGCCCTGTTGCGCCAACAGGCGGCGGAAGTGCTGCTGGGCGCGTTCAGAAATTTCGATCATGTCTCACCTGTGGCAACTGTTGCGACAGCCGCGCCAGCGCGGCCCGTCGAATCAGCACCATTTTAGTACTGTTTTCCTGCGCTGCGGGCTTTGACATTTGCACGCACAACTTCGACGCTGCGCAGCCTCGCCTTTGTGCATCCGATGGAGCTGCCATGAACATCCACGATTTCGCCAGCCAGCATTGCCAGCCGCGCAAGGGCAAGGAACATGCGCTGAGTGCGGACAAGATCACCCAGTTGTTGCAGCTGCTGCCCGGCTGGACGCTTGCTGCCGATGGCCACGCCATCGTCAAGGATTTCCGCTTCCCCGATTTCCACCGCACACTGGGCTTCATCAACGCGGTCGGCTTCATGGCCAACCACGAGGATCACCATCCGGACATCGAAGCCGGCTACGGCCATTGCCAGTTGCTGTGGTCCACCCACGACGTGGGCGGGCTGTCGCTCAACGACATCATCTGTGCAGCCAAGGTCGAGGCGCTGCTGGCACGTTGACCGTGCGCCCCATCGTGCGCCGATGGCTTGCCGGCACGGCTTTCGCGCTGCTGGTGGTTCTGCTGCTGCTCGGCCTGCGCACCCTGGCCGAACGCATTGTCGCCTTGCACCTGCATGAGGTGGCGAACCGCCGGCTTGCGCTGATCGAGCATGGCCAGCCGCTGTGGCGTTGGCCATTGCGCGAACCGCACGACCTCGTTGCCGGGCGTGCCTTCGGTGCCGCCGATGTTGAATCCTCCGGCGGCGCCCTGCGCATCACCAGCCGCGACGGCTCGCCGTTCGAAATCGGCCTGCCTGTGCACGGCATGCTCGATGTGGAGCATTGGCCCCGGCTGTCGTTGCACGGCGTGGCGGATGCGCCGTTCAAATTGGGTATTGTCTGGCAGCCACGACTGGACCAGCCCGGTTGCCTGGGTTGGCAGGACGCTCCCGTCGCCGCCGGCCCGCTGCAACTTGCGGTCGATCTGCGCCACCTGCATTGGCAAACCGCTGGCGGCAGCGACTGCTCCGCACCGAAGCGGATCGACGTGCTGCGCCTGAGACTGCTACTTCCTGCACACGTCTCCTTGCGACTGGACGAGCTGGCGCTGCACCCCGATGCGTCCCTGCCCGCCCCCGCGCTGCCCACACTGCTGCTGTCGCCCGATCCGTTGACGGCGGCACGTCAGCTCGCCGATCCCATGTTGCCGGCAGTGCCCTGGATCGCCCTGCCCGCAGGCGCCTCGGCGGAAACCCAATTGATGCTGCGCGAATTGACGTGGCGGCAACGACCGGGTGCGCTGATCCTGCCGCATGGCGACGCGCCGGCAACCATGCGGGAGTCCAATGATCATGGCTGGCTGCCATGGATCGGTGCCGGTGGTTACCTGCTGGGACTGCTCATGCTGGCATCGTGGTGGCCACGCCTGCCTGGGCGCCTATGGCTGGAGTTGCTCGCCTGCCTCGCCGGCCCGCTGTGGCTGATTGCCGGTCTTCAACTCGGGCTGCGGTTGACCGTACCCAGCGTGCTGGTCTTCGTCGGCGCCGTATTGTTCGCCGCGCAAACCGAACGGCGGCGCCGCCCGGCGAACTGGTGCTGGTGGGGCAATCCCCGTACGTGGCTGTTGCCATTCGCGCTGCTGCCGCTGGCGCTGCTGCTGGTCATCCGTTTCGGTGGCCAGCTCGCGGTGCCGGCATTGAGCCATGCGCTTATGTATCTGTCGTGGGCGTTGTTGCAGCAATGGCTGATGCTGGTCGTGGTGATGCGTCGCCTCGAAAGCAAACAGGTGCACGGCACTTTTGCCGTGCTGCTCACCGCCCTCGTGTTCGCCTTGATGCACACGCCGAACGGCGCGCTGATGCAGCTCTGCCTGTTGGCCGAATTGTGGTGGGCCTGGTGTTTCCAGCGGTCGCGCGCACTGCTGCCGGTGGCCGCGGCACATGCCGCCTGCGCGTTGCTGGTGGAAGCCGGGCTGGAGGGTGGCTTGTTGCGTTCGCTGGAGGTCAGCGCCCGTTTCTTTCTCTAGCGGCAGCCTGGATGTACGGCAGGTGCTTGCCCTTCACGGCCAGGACATCAAGAAAGGTCTTCAGGTCGTCCGGCAGCGGCGCGGAGAAGCTGTAAAGGCGCCCATCCAGCTCGAAGCTGAGGTGCGAGGCGTGCAGGAACAGCCGTTGCAACCCCATCTCGCGGAGGCGCTTGTTCATCTCGCGATCGCCATATTTCGGGTCGCCGGCCAATGGGTGACCGACGTGGGCGGCGTGCACGCGGATCTGGTGGGTGCGTCCCGTGCCAAGCGTGGCCTGCATCAGGCGGGCGCCCGGATACTGCTCCATCTCGCGGAAGAAGGTCAGTGCGGGCTTGCCGTCCTCGCTGACCCGCACCATGCGCTCACCGCCTTGCAGGGCGAACTTGCGCAGCGGCGCGTTGACGTCGAATTTGGCCTTGGGCGGATGGCCGACCATCAGGCACAGGTACTGCTTGGTGACTTCGCCGGCGCGGATCGCCGCCTGCAGGCCGGTCAGGCCGGCCCGGGACTTGGCCAGCACCAGCACGCCGCTGGTATCGCGATCGAGCCGGTGCACCAGCTCCAGGGATTCGTGGGGGCGCGCCGCGCGCAGCAGCTCGATGGCGCCGTGGCTGACTCCGCTGCCGCCATGGCTGGCGATGCCCGAGGGCTTGTCGATCACCAGGAAGTGCTTGTCCTCGAAGATCACCGCCCCGGCTACCGAGGCGACCATTGTCTCTGGCGCCGCACGCTCTTCGGGGCGTTCTGCCTGCCGTATCGGCGGAATTCGCAGCATATCGCCGTCGGTTAGCCGCGTATCCGGCTTGGCACGCTTGCCGTTCACGCGCACCTGGCCGGTGCGCAGCAGCCGGTAGATCATGCTTTTCGGCACACCCTTGAGCAGGGTCGCCAGCGCATTGTCGATACGCTGGCCGTCCCGCTCGGGTCCGATCGCGACTTGACGCACACCTTGAGGTACGTCGCGGGAAGTTGCCGTCTGCATTGAAAAAAACCTGTCGAAATAGGATACTCGGCGAGCGCCATTCCCTGCCCGCCGAGACCGGTTCGGGCCGGGGCCCCGCCCGTCACGCCGGCGAGGATTGCGCCGACTGCCCAAGGATTGATTCCCAGGCAGCGGTCGCGACTCCCTTTCATCGTAACGGTTCGGACCGTCGTTTGCCCGAAGCCCGTTTGGCTTGGGCGCGGCTGGTGCAGCAACCCGAACATCCGGGCGCCGGGAACGGCGCCGTCACATGAGCCGCTCCACCGCAGCGGCGCGATCCCCGGCAGGCCGCCATCCCGGCGCCACCGCGGCACGCGACGCGCGGGCGAGCTGAGGAAAACTACAATGAAGCGCATGTTGATCAACGCAACTCAGCGTGAAGAGTTGCGCGTGGCCATCGTCGATGGCCAGAACCTTTACGATCTCGACATCGAAATCCCCTCCCGCGAGCAGAAAAAGGCCAATATCTACAAGGGCCGCATCACCCGTGTGGAGCAATCCCTGGAAGCCTGCTTCGTCGAGTACGGCGCCGAGCGCCACGGCTTCCTGCCGCTGAAGGAAATCGCCGAGCAGTACTTCACCCCTGGCCTGAACCCGCACAAGTCGGGCATCCGCGACCTGCTGAAGGAAGGCCAGGAAGTCGTCGTCCAGGTCGAGAAGGAAGAGCGTGGCAACAAAGGCGCCGCGCTGACCACCTTCATCTCGCTGGCTGGCCGCTACATGGTGCTGATGCCGAACAACCCGAAGGCCGGCGGCGTCTCGCGCCGGATCGAGGGCGAGGATCGGCAGGCGCTGAAGGAAGCACTGGAACACGTCACCGTACCCGACGACGTCGGTCTGATCGTGCGTACCGCCGGTCTGGGCCGCGACGCCGAAGAGCTGCAATGGGATCTCGACTACCTGCTGACCCTTTGGCGCTCGATCTCCGACGCCGCCAGCAAGCGCAAGGCGCCGTTCCTGATCTACCAGGAATCCAAGCTGTTCATCCGCGCCCTGCGCGACTACCTGCGCAGCGACATCGGTGAGATCCTGATCGATGAGGAATCGCTGTACGAGGACGCCCGCGAGTTCATGCAGCAGGTGATGCCCACCTCGCTGCGCAAACTCAAGCTGTACAAGGACGACACCCCGCTGTTCAGCCGCTACCAGATCGAGACGCAGATCGAGAGCGCGTTCGACCGCCAGGTGCGCCTGCCCTCCGGCGGCTCGATCGTGATCGACCAGACCGAGGCGCTCACCGCGATCGACATCAACTCGGCCAAGGCCACCAAGGGCTCGGACATCGAGGAAACGGCGTTCAACACCAACCTCGAAGCCGCGGTGGAGATCGCCCGTCAGTGCCGCATCCGCGACGCCGGCGGCCTGATCGTGATCGACTTCATCGACATGGACAGCCCGCGTCATCAGCGCGAGGTCGAGGACAAGCTCAAGGACGCCCTGAAGCTCGACCGTGCCCGCGTGCAGGTGGGCCGCATCTCGCGTTTCGGGTTGCTGGAGCTTTCCCGTCAGCGCCTGCGCCCCAGCCTCGGCGAAGCCACCCAGATCGTCTGCCCGCGTTGCGAAGGCCATGGCCACATCCGCAGCGTGGAGTCGCTGGGCCTGTCCACCCTGCGCCTGATCGAAGAGCATGCGATGAAGGACAACACCGGCCAGGTGCTGGTGCAGGCTCCGTCCGCGGTGGCCAACTTCCTGCTCAACGAGAAGCGCGCCAGCGTGGTCGAGATCGAGCTGCGCCACAAGGCGCACGTGGTGATCGTGGCCGATGACAAGCTGGAAACGCCGCATATCCAGATCCAGCGGATCAAGGAAGCGGACATGGGCGAGCACAGCAAGCCCAGTTACGAGCGCCTCACCGCGGTCGACGCCACGCCGATCCCGAAGATGGGCCAGGCGTTGGGCAGCAACGAGCAGCCCGCCGTCAGCGGCATCGTGCCCGCCACCCCCGCACCCGTGCGCGAGGAGACCGCAGCACCTGTGCAGCAACAACAGGCGCCACGTCGTCAGGCGGCGGCACCTGCCCCTGCTTCCGCTCCGAGCGGCGGCATCATTTCCCGCCTGTTCGGTTGGTTCCGCAACGGCGCCGCAGCGACGGACACGACTGCGGCCGCCGCACAGCCGAACGCCAACGACCGCGGCAGCGCGCGCGGCAACAACCGCCAGCAGCAACAACCCCGTCGCGACGAGCGCAGCCGCAACGCACAGGGCAGCAGCGGCAACCGCCAGCAGCAGCGTCGTGACGAACGTCGCGATAGCGGTACGCAGCAGGCCAAGCCGAACTCACAGCAGCAGAACAGCCGCAACAAGGGCAACGAAGGCGCGCAGCGCCAGCAGCAGGCCAGCCAGGCACCGAAGCAAGAGCGCCAGCAAGACCGCCAACAGCAGCCGCGCAACAACAATCTGGAGAGCAACAAGGCTCCCCAGCCTGAGCGCAAGCCTGCGGCTCCGGCCCCCGTCGCCGCCATGCCCGCAGCACCGAAACCGGAAGCACCGGCTGTACGTCCCACTGTCGCTCCTGCTGAAGCAATGGATGAAGCCAAACTGGCCGTTGCCCCGGTGACTGATGGCCAGGAAGTGGCGGCCGGCGCCACCGAGGGCGACGCCGAAGGTTCCTCGCGTCGCCGTCGTGGTCGCCGTGGCGGGCGTCGCCGCCGCCGTCACGACGAGGCCACCGCAGGCCTGCCCGGCGCCGAGCAGGCTGGCGAACTGGACGACGAGGATCGCGACGAGGCGGACGTCGCCGCTGGAGAAGCCAGACCTGCAGATGCCGCTTCGCCCGCCGTGGCGGCACCTGCTGCCGTTGCCGATGAGGCTGTCGCCGAAGCCGTTTCGCCCAGCCCGGCCACTTCCCCGGCTCCTCGTCCGGCACCCGCTCCACGTGTCGCGCCTCCGCAAGCCGAACGCCACGAACCCGTGCGCGTAGTACTGACCGAAGCGCCGCTGGCCGCTGCCGTTGCCACTGCCTTCAGTCTGCCGACACTGCCGCCGATTCCCGAAAAGCCCATGGCACCCGCCACCGCGGAAACAGAAGTGTCGTCCTCCGCTGGAACAGAGGCTGCCACTGTTGAAACGGAGCAGTCGCGTGAGCCCGTAACGAAGAATCCGGCCGCGGAGCAGGAGAAGCCTACGGAAACCGCTGTGCCGGCTGCTCCGGCTCCGGTTGCCGTCGTGGAAACGCACGCGGAGCCTTCCGGGAACGAGCACGCCGCACCGCCGGCTGCCGCGCAACCGCAACAGGGCGATTTGCTTGGACTCGTGGCCGAAACCACGAGTGCTCCTGCCTCGCCCGTGCGGCCTGCCACGACCGAACCTTCCGACGATGTGGCCACGGAGTCCCCGGAAAAGCCTCGACACGACGCGGCGCCCTAAGCGCCACCCGTCATCAAAACAAAAAAGCCGAACCCTAGGGGTTCGGCTTTTTTGTCAGCCCATACCGTGCCGGTTGCTCAGGTTCCCACTCGATGATTCGGGGCGTCGATCAAACCGTGCGTCGTCATCAGGTGCGCAAGCTCCAGCACGTGCTCCACGCGCAACTTTTCCATCAATCGTTGCTTGTAGGTGGATACGGTCTTGGGACTGAGGTTGAGTTGCTCACCGATCATCGTCAGGGGCTTGCCTCGCACCAGCATCATTGCCACTTCCAGCTCACGGCTGGACAGGGAGTCAAACGGCGAGGCTTTGCCATCCAGCGTGGCCAGTGCCAATTGCTGAGCCACTGCCGGCGCGAGGTAACGTCGGCCGCCAGCCACTTGCCGCACGGCAGTCACCAGCTCGTCGGCATTGCAACCCTTGGTCAGGTAGCCCGAGGCACCCGCATCGAGCAGGCGTTTGGGGAAGCGGCCATCGTCCACCACGGTGACTACCACGATACGCGTGGCCAAGTCGGCACGACTAACCCGTTCCGTCAACTCGATACCACTCATGCCCGGCATGTGTACGTCCACCAGAGCGATCTCCGGTTTCAGGCTGCGGATCAAGCGCAAGCCATCTTCCGCACTCGCCGCCTCGCCACAAATGTGCATGTCCGGCTGCTGCTGCAGGATCATCCGGAAGCCCGTGCGAACGAGCTCGTGGTCGTCGATCAGAACAATCTGGATCATGCCCTCTCCTCCTTGATGGATATCTCGGTTGCCGATGCACCATGTCATCGCGCCCACGGGGACACTCCTGCCTGCAAGCTAGGCAGCCCCGCCGCCAGATGCAAGCGTGGGGTGTACATCGAACAACGCAAGCCGTCACAAAATTGCCAATCACCAAGTGTTTCTTCACGTGTGAATCACGGTGCGAGGCGGCGTCGAACACCGCCGATCCCATGCACTGTGCCATGCCATGTCCATTGGATGCGTCAGCCGATGCCCACATCTCGTGTCCGCTAAACAGGCAGGAATTGGCCATTCCCCGACAAAGGCCGGACTGCGATGAATGCCCGAGGCGGCTTCGAGCAAGAAAAGCCCGTAGCCTCGATGTTGCCGAGCTTACCGGCCTTTTACGGATATCCCTACAGGGTCGGCCACGGCGCGACCCGCGACACTGCACGTACCTGGCGAATCACGTTTCACCCAGCAGTAGCCAGCTGGCATAGATGAATCGCACGCTGCGTGGACAGATCAGGTGCGCTACGCGTTGCTGGCGCCGTACAGAGCCGAAGATGGATCGGCATCGCCTGTCGCCGCCTCGAAACGGTTGCGGCCATTGCGCTTGGCGCGATATAGCGCATGATCGGCTTGATCCAGCATAGCCACAGGATCTATCGGCGTCTGCTCTGTCTGGGTAGCCACTCCGATGCTGATCGAAAGGCGTCCAAGAGGACAGGCCGGATGGGCGATCTGCAGGTGCTCGATCGCGGTGACCAGGCGGCGCGCCACTTCCAGCGCCACCTCCGCATTGGTATCGACCAGCACGATGGCGAACTCTTCGCCGCCGTAACGCGCCACCAGATCGCGTGCACGCACCTGGCTGCGACTCAGGGCACCGGCCACCTGTATCAGGCAAGCGTCGCCGGCGATATGTCCGAGGCTGTCGTTGTATTGCTTGAAGTAATCGATATCGATCATCAGCAGCGAGCCGAAGCAGCCGGTGCTGCGCCCCTCTTCCAGTACTTCGCGCAGGCGCGTGTCCAGCGTGGCCCGGTTGGCGATGCCGGTAAGCGGGTCGCGCCCCACCTGTTGTTCCAATCGCCAGGTACTCAGATCGATGGCACGCTGCTGGTCGATATGGCGGCTCTGGATGAATGCGACACGCAAGCCATAGAACAGCACCGCCGCCGCCCCGACCAGCAAGCTGAGCACGAAGTTGATGCGCGAAGTGCTGATGCCGAGCATCACCACCATCATCGCCAGCAGGATCGGCGCAAACGAGCCGATCGTCTGGGAAACCCCCAGCGACGGACGGTAAGTGCGCAACCAGCGCGGTGGCTGGCGCAAGGCCACCACCAGCAGCAAGGCATGCGGAACATCGATCAATGAACCCGCCCACCACGGCAGGCCGTGCATTTCGACGCGGTTGTAGATGCAGGCCACCGATGCATTGACCAGCAGATAGGCACTGGCCACGTAGTAGAAGAAGCGCCAGCGGAAGCTGCGCGCACCAAACAGGCGCAGTATCGCCATCGCAGCCAGCGAAAAGTCGATGGCGTCGGCAAGGTAGACCACCACGTAGATGCTGGCCGGATCGGAAGCCAGCGGGCCGCTCAACAGCGTGATGAAGAACTGGTAGACCAGCGCCGCCACCATGCACAGCAGCACCAGATCCAGCGCCACCACTGTGCGCGGCTCATGCTGCGTAAACAAGCGCGTCGACATGAACATGCACGGGATCACGTACAAGGCCGACAACACCGTTGCCAACGCGGCCAGGTAGCCGCCCTTGTCGCCCAGCACTGTTGCCAGCACATTGGTACTGTCCCATAGCATCTGCATCAGCACAGCCAGCGCCAACAGCAGCCATGGCAGCCGTATCAGAGACGGGCTGCGTCGATAGCGTGTAAATACCGCCCACACCGCCATGCCCTGCACCGCCAACATGGCCAACTGGGGCAGCACTGCCTCCGTATGCCCGTACCAGTGCGCCAGTGCCAAGTGGGCCGTCAGCAATACGATGAGCAAGACAACTTGCAAGCGTATGGTTCCTCTAGATCAGCGCAGGGGCGATGGCCCAACGTCTACGGACAAAACGCGTCGCGTTAATAGGGAAAGTGCTCCGCCAGCGCCGTCGTGCAGGCATATGCATGGAAATGTAGGCAACGCCCCAGGTCCTACTCACTCTGCCCTGACGCTGGCAAACATCCTACGTGACCGCCCTTAAGCAAATCATATGCTTATTCCCGTCATCATCGTCGACACCAAGTCCAGACCCAACCACCACCAAAATGAAAAAGCCACCTGAGCGAATCATTCGCTTAGGTGGCTGTATTGGTGGAGGTGGCGGGAGTCGAACCCGCGTCCGAAGGCGCTTGACGCCCGGTACTACATGCTTAGCTCACCGTTGAATCTCGTCCCGCGACAGCACGATGTGCGAAGCGCATCGAAGGACCAGCCTGCTTGATTTAACCCTTACCGACAGGCGGCAGCTTCGGGCGATCTCGTGATAATGACCCTACACCGGCGAGCACGAGCACAAGCGGGTTCGGGGCTAGGCCTTAAGCGGCCAGAGCGTAGTTGTCGTCGTTGGCAACTATAAGTTTGCTGCTGGATTAACGAGGAAAGCTGCCCCCTCGGCATGCACCAAGCCATCTCACTACCCCCGTCGAAGCCAGTACACCCCCGGGGAAACGGTATGGCCGCTCAAGTATATGGGGTCGCGACGTATTGCATCAATGCGATCGCATTGCTGGGGCTCTGCAAAGCCGCCCCCACCTGGGCTAGGGCACAACTACGTTGAAATGTGCCCCTCCCATCCGCCGCAGGCGTCCGATGCGTGACCGCCTCGCTGCGAACTAAATCCAGACCAACTGAACCGAAGCCGGCTTTCACCTCCCGTCCACGCTTTTATTCAGACCACCGTCTGGAATGCGATGGTCTCATTTGTTCTGTCAGAGCCGACAGACGGTCTATCCATCGCAAACACCGAACCGTGAGCTTTCCCTGCCGGCACGACCCTGCCCCATCATCAAGGAGTGCATCATGAGCAAACGCCTGCTTCCCCTGTTGATTGGACTGTCGATTGGCGGTGTCGCCTTCGCGCAAACCCAGCCTTCGCCAACGTCGCCGCCTACGCCAATGGCCGCGTCGTCCATGACCCACACCACCACGACCACCACCACAAGCACTTGGTCTACGCAGCCGCCCAATGGGGCCATGAGCGAGAACGCTATCAAGACCGCGATCGCCGATGCCGGCTACAAGGAAGTGAAAGACCTGGAATTCAAGGACGGTGTGTGGCGCAGCAAGGCTCGTGGCGGCAACAAGAAGTGGGTCAAGCTTGCGGTCGGCCCCGTTTCCGGCCGCGTCTATCCTACCGATGCACCGTCCAAGCTCGACGAAGACGAGGTCAGCGCCAAGCTGACTGCCGCCGGCTACCAGAACGTCAAGGACGTGAAGTTCGATCACGGCTTGTGGAGTGCAAAGGCGAAGTCCAATGATGGACATAGCGTCGAATTGCTGGCCGATCCCAATGACGGCAGCGTAGTCGCTCAGTCACACGGATGATCCGACACTTCGCACCTGACAGCGTTATGTCGGGCCGATAATTCCGGCGCACAAAAAAGCCCCGCTGTGCGGGGCTTTTTCATGAAGCGGAGCGGGCTCTTACATTTCCACGCAGTCGAAGCGGCGATCGGCATCCACCTCGGCGCCATAGTCCACGTCGTTGCGGTCGAAGCCGAAAAGCTTGAGAAACTCGTGCTTGTAGCCGTCGTAGTCCGTGACCTCGCGCAGCGTCTCGGTGGTAACGGTGGGCCAGAGCGCTTTGCAGGCATCCTGCACGTCCTCGCGCAGTTCCCAGTCGTCGAGGCGTACGCGACCATCGTCGTCAGTAGGCACCGCAGCCCCGTCGGCCCGGTAGAGACGATCATGGAACAGGCGGTTGATCTGTTCGATGCAACCTTCGTGGATACCCTTGCTCTTCATCACGCGGAAGGCGATGGAGACGTACAGGGGGATCACCGGGATCGCGGCACTGGCCTGGGTGACCACCGACTTCATCACGCCCACGCGGGCATCCAGCCCGGCATGGCCCCCGCGCAACGCCTTGGCGGTGTTGTCGAGGTGCTGCTTGGCCTGGCCCAGCGTGCCGTGCCAGTACATCGGCCAGGTGATCTCGGTGCCGATGTAGCTGTAGGCGATGGTCTTTGCATTCGGCGCCAGCACGCCAGCGTTGCCCAGCGCCTCGATCCACAGCGCCCAATCCTCGCCCCCCATCACGGTGACGGTGTCCTTGATCTCCTGCTCGGTGGCTGGCTCAACGCTGGCCTGGATCACCGTGTCCTTGTTGGTATCGACGGAGCTCGCCGTGAACGTGTCGCCAATCGTCTTGAGCGCGGAGCGCACCACCTCGCCGGAGTCCGGCAGCTTGCGCACAGGAGATGCCAGCGAATAGACGACGAGATCGATCTGGCCGCCCATCTCGTTCCTGATGATCTCGATGGCGCGTTCGCGGGTCGCGTTGGCGAAGGCGTCGCCGTTGATGGACTTCGCGTACAGGCCGGCGTTCTTGGCGAACTTGTCGAACGCCGCAGCGTTGTACCAGCCGGCAGTACCGGGCTTGTCCTCGCTGCTTGGCTTCTCGAAGAACACTCCCAGTGTGGCGGCACCATAACCGAAGGCGGCGGTGATGCGCGAAGCGAGGCCGTAGCCGGTGGAGGCTCCGATCACCAGCACGCGCTTCGGGCCCTTGCCGTCGTCATGGATGGCGGACTTGGTGGTGGCGATCTGCTCGGCCACGTTGAGCTCGCAACCGACCGGATGGGCCGTGACACAGATGAAGCCGCGCACTTTGGGTTTGATGATCACAGGAACTCGCTCCGCAAGGGAATTGCAAAGCGGCATCTTAGCGAAGGTGGGGCAACATGCGCTGCGGTAGGGAAATCGGCCCTGGTCTCGGCCCTTCCGAAGCCAGGCCACGACTCCCCCAGGCGAGAGAAGCTAAGGCTGCATCGCCCGCACCAAGGCGCGCACCTGCTCGACATCGCTGCGCAGCTCCCCGCCTTGCATGTCGCCGAGCCGTGGCGGCTGATGGCGCATGCCGGAAGGCAATTGCCGCTTGGCTGAGGCGTGGATTTCGTGCGCCCCGGTGGCCGCGGCGAGCGCGGCAATGTTGCGGTCGGTGACGCCCGCCCCGGGCATGATGCTGATGCGGCCGTGGGCCTGCGCGATCAACTCGCGTATCAGCGGAGCGCCTTCCATCGCGCTGGCCTGGCCGCCCGAAGTAAGCACGCGCTCGCAACCCAGGGCGATCACGTCGCCCAGCGCGCGATGCGGGTCGCTCGCGAGATCGAAGGCGCGATGGAAGGTAACGCCGATATGGCCCGCCGCAGCGATCAGGCCGTAGCAGCGCTCCATGTCCACGTCGCCATCGGCATCCAGAGCACCCAGCACCACGCCGTCGCAACCCAGCGCCACGCAGGTTTCGATGTCGCGGCGCATGGCCTCGCATTCGTCGTCGTCATAAAGGAAATCGCCGGCACGCGGCCGGATAAGCACGTACAGCGGGATGCGCACCCGCTCGCGCGCCATCGCGATGGTGGCGTGCGAAGGAGTAAGGCCGCCGAGCTCCAGCGCGGCGCACAGTTCCACCCGCCCTGCCCCGCCGGCCTGTGCAGCCAGCGCGGAGGCCACCGAATTGGCAGAGACTTCGAGGATCATGAGTAGCTCGTGGTATAGACGCTGGCCGAAGGCAGCAACGCGTCCTGCTTCTTTGCGTCGCACACGGCGTAGGTGAAGCCATGCTGGATCGCGTAGGCGCCCACTTCGCCCTCCTTGTTCATGGCGAGGAAGCCGACCTGCAGTGTCTTGGTGGCCTCAGGGCGGCGCTTGATGATGCGCATCACCGCCTCCTTGCAGGCCTCGGTAGGCGTGCGGCCCTGGCGCATCAGCTCCACCACCAGGAAGCTTCCAGCGTTGCGGATCACTTCTTCGCCAACGCCGGTGGACGTGGCACCGCCGACATCGCCGTCCACGTACAGGCCGGCACCGATAATTGGACTGTCACCGACGCGACCGCGCATCTTCCACGCCATGCCGCTGGTGGTGCAGGCACCAGCCAGCTTGCCGTGCGCGTCCAGCGCGAGCATGCCGATGGTGTCGTGGTTGTCCTTGCCGCCGGGCAGGCCGAGATTCGTCTTGCCGTAATCGCGCACTTCGCTGTTGATCGACGGCTCGTAGTGCGCCGTCTTCAGCCATTCGTGCCAGGCCTTTTCGGATTCGGGCGTGAGCAGATGCTCCTTCTTGAAGCCCTGCTCCAGCGCGAACTGCAGCGCGCCGTCGCCGACCAGCAACACGTGCGGCGTGCGCTCCATCACGCGCCGGGCCACCGAGATCGGATGGGCGATGTGTTCGATCGCGGCGACCGCGCCACAGTTGCCCTCGGCGTCCATGATGCTGGCATCGAGGCTGACGTGGCCGTCGCGATCCGGATAACCCGCGCGGCCCACGCTGTGGTTCTTGAGATCGGCCTCCGGGACGCGTACGCCGGTTTCGACCGCATCCAACGCATGGCCGCCCTGGCCCAGGACAGTCCACGCCGCCTGGTTCGCCGCCACGCCGAAATCCCAGGTGGAAGCCACGCGCACGATGCCGGGCTGGCCCGTGGCACCCGTTGCGCCCGAGGAAGCAGCCGCGGCAAGCGGCTTGGCCATCGCTAGCGCTGATGCGCCAAGCAAGGAAGTCTTGAGGAATTGTCGCCGGTCAGTCATGTCTATTCCTTCGTTTTTGCGATCGTCCATGGTCGCGGAGATCAAACGGACAGTCGTCCGTGGCTGCATTCTTATTTTTTGCGATCGTCATGGTGATGAGATCAAACGAGTAGCCGTCCGTGGCCGCTTTTTTCAAATCTGGCGATCGCGCCGCGGAAACCATGTGCGGTTGCCCATGGTCACACTTCTCAAAGCAAAAAGCCCCGCGCCTGGGCGCGGGGCTCGACTTCATTGCATGGCCGAAGCAAGGCCGGCCCATGGAGATCAACCCGCGATTTCGACGCCCGAAGCCTGGGCGCCTTTCGGGCCCTGAGTGACTTCGAACTTCACGCGCTGGCCTTCCTGCAGGCTGCGGAAGCCCTTGGAATTGATCGCCGAGAAATGGACGAACACGTCCTCCCCACCGTCCTCGGGCGCGATGAAACCGAAGCCCTTGGCGTCGTTGAACCACTTGACCGTACCGAAACGCATTGCTGGAACCTCTGGAAGCATGGACAGGATGCACCCGACCGAGCTCGAACCATCCCCCTGGCTCACCGTCCTGGTGCCTGGGAAGTATCCGCATGATCCGGGGCAAAGCGCAATATGCGCGGACCGATTCGCGGCTTGCCCGCACACTCCGCGCAAGATGCTGCGCAACGCGGTAATGCGCTAATGCGCGATCAGGCGCGCAGCATCGCCTCCAACAGGCGTGGCACTTCGGCGGTGGCGGCGGCGAGATGGGCGAAGATTTCCTCGATGCTGATTTCGGCCTCGTCGCCGCAACCGGCGGCGAAATTCGCCACCAGGGCGAGGCAGGCGTATTCCAGCGAGAGTTCGCGCGCCAGCGAGGCTTCGGGCATGCCGGTCATGCCGACCAGGTCGCAACCATCGCGCCGCATGCGCGCGATCTCGGCACGGGTTTCCAACCGTGGTCCTTGCGTGGCGCCGTAGCAGCCGCCATCGATTACCGCGATGCCGGTCTTGCGCGCGGCCTGCAGCAGGCGATGGCGCAGCGAAGCGGTGTACGGCTCGCTGAAATCGATGTGGTTCACCTCGGCTCCCTCGATGTCGCAGAAGCTGGTGTAGCGGCCATGGGTGTAGTCGATCAGCTGATCGGGCACCACGATGGCGCGCGGCCCCATGTCGGAACGGATACCGCCTACGGCGTTGACGCCGATCACCGCGCGCGCACCGAGCTGGTGCAGCGCCCAGAGATTGGCGCGGTAGTTCACCCGGTGCGGCGGCAGGCTGTGGCTCTCGCCGTGGCGCGCAAGGAAGGCCACGCGCTTACCCGCGAAATCACCCAGCACCACCTCACCCGAGGCCACACCGAACGGTGTCCCCACCGCATGCCGGCTGGTGTTTTCCAGGCCCGGAAACTTGTACAGGCCACTGCCGCCGATCACGGCCAGGTCAATCAGGTGGTTGCTCATGCGAAGGTTCCGAGGAAGTTGTGAAGGTGACGCGCCAGCAGTTCGCGGGTGCGCTCGTCCGCCAGCCGGCCATCGGCGATCTTGGTGTGCGCCTGGAATACCAGGACTTCGCCTTGCGGTTCGACCACAGCACCGGCACGGCGCAGCACCAGCCGCAACTGATCCTGCGCGCGCACCGTACCGGTGATGCCCGGGCTGGCCCCGAAGATGCAGGCACGCTTGCCTGCCAGCGGCGCGACCGTCCTGGCAATGCCTGGCCGCGAGACCCAGTCGATGGCGTTCTTCAGCACGCCGGTGATGCCGCCGTTGTATTCGGGGCAGGCCAGCAGCAACGCATCCGCTCGGGTCACCGCCTCCTTCAACGCGGCGACCGACGCGGGGTCACCCTGCTCCTCCACGTCCTGGTCGAACAGCGGCAAGCCGTGCAGGTCGTGGATGGCAAGGGTCGTGCCCACTGGCAGCAGTTCCTGCGCGGCATGCAACAGCGCCGTGTTGAACGAAGCCCGGCGCAGGCTGCCGGAGATGCCCAGAATGTTCATGCACGAGTTCCCAGGAAGTGCTGCTCAACGCAATGCGTAGATCGCCGGCAGATTGCGACCCTGCTCGTGGTAGTCCATGCCATAACCGAACACGTAGCGGTCGGGCAAGACCACGCCGTTGAAGTCGGAGGTGACGCCCTCAGCCAGGCGATCGTGATCCTTGCAGCACAGGCTGGCGATCAGCACGCGCCTGGCGCCGCGGTGCAGGCAGTCATCGCGCACGGCCTTCAGCGTATGGCCTTCGTCGAGGATGTCGTCCACCAGCAATACGGTACGACCGGCGAGATCCACCGTCGGCTCGCGCAGCCAATGCAGATCGCTACCGCTGGTCGCACCGCGGTAGCGGGTGGCATGCACGTAGTCGAATTCGAGATCCGTGCGTATCGTCAGCGCGAGCTGGCCGGCGAACATCAGGGCGCCGTTCATCACGGTAAGGAACACCGCGCGCTCGCCGTCCAGCGCGGCATCGATGCGTCGACCGAGCTCGGCGATCACGGTTTCCAGTTCGGCGCGCTCGAACAGCACGTCGGCGTTCGCCAGTGCATCTCTCAAGGATGGAAGCTTGTCGTTCATGCATTGGCCTGCGTGGCGTCCAGCGCCGTGATGCGCGCGACGAAGCGGTCGCGCTGCGGGTTGTCGGTGAGGCTGTCCCAACTGGCGCCGATGGCGCCGCGCAATGCCGCCAGCCGTTCGGGATGCGCAGGCACGCGGCGTGCGACGGCCGCGATGGCTTCGTCCACCACGTCGGGGAAACAGGTCAGCACGAGGTCGCAGCCAGCGTCCAGATGGCCATGCACTCGCTCGGCCACGCCACCAGCGACGCCCGCGGCAGCCATGCTGATGTCGTCGCTGATCGCCGCGCCGGCAAAACCCAGTTCGCCGCGCAGGATTTCGATGGTCCATTTGCGCGAATAGCCCGCCGGCTGGGCGTCCACAGCGGGATAGACCACGTGCGCCATCATCACCGCCTCCACCCGCGCGGCGATGCACTCGACGAACGGGCGCAGATCATCGCGGCGGATCAGTTCCAGCGGCCGCGCATCGACCGCCTGCGCCTTGTGCGTATCCACCGCGATCGAGCCATGGCCGGGGAAATGCTTGAGCACCGCGGCCATGCCAGCGAGATGCATGCCGCGCACGTAGGCCGCGGCGAGTTCGGCGGCCACGGCGGGATCGGCGTGGAAAGCACGCGCGCCGATGGCCGCGTTGCCACGCGCCAGGTCCGCCACCGGTGCGAAGCTGAAGTCGACGCCGCAGGCGCGCAACTCGCTGGCCATCACCCAGGCGTGCTCCTCGGCGAGACGCACCGCCTCGATGGGGTCGCAGTCGTATACCTCGCCGATGCGCGCCAGCGCCGGCAGGCGGGTGAAGCCCTCGCGGAAGCGCTGTACCGGGCCGCCCTCCTGATCCACCGCGACCAGCAGGTGCTCGCCGCCGATCTCGCGGATGGATTCACACAGGGCCATCAATTGCGCACGGTCGGCATAGTTGCGCGCGAACAGGATCACGCCCGCCACGCCAGGGGCACCAAGCCATGCGCGTTCACGCTCGGCGACTTCGAGTCCGGCCAGGCCGATCAGCAGCATCAGGCATTCGCTCCATCGTTGGCGTCGCGCTCGGCAGCCGTCCAGCGGACATACGGGTGCGCGATCAGGTTGACGTTGTAATAGCGCGCCAGTGCACTCACCTCGCGACCCAGCCATGAGGGTCGCGGGAATGGCGCATCCACCGACGGCAGTTCCACCTCGGCCACTACCAGGCCGGCATTGTCGCCCAGAAACTCGTCGATCTCGAACAGCACGCCTTCCACCGTGACGTGGTGGCGCCGTTTGCCCAGCACGCCATCGCACAAAGTCGCCAGCAGCGCATCGGCATCGCCGGGCGGAATAGCGTAATCGTATTCGGCGCGTTCGATGCCCAGTCGCGCGGCCTTGATGTTGAGCCACGCTTCGTCGCCCGCGCGGCGCACGCGCACCGAACCGCGCGCGTTCCCTGCCGCAAGCGCTGCCGCACCGACCAGATAGCCCTGTGCAATGTGCTCGCTGTACGAAACCTGCGCACGCCAGCCGTCGTCGCGCAGGAGGAATTTGCGTTCGATCTCTATACCCATGGTTCGGCGCCAGCAGTCTGCAGAATCCCACTCACAAGGTGCGGCGTTGGCAAGGGTGCGGCCATGGATCGCCGCCGCCCGATCTTCGCATGCATGGACAAAAGCACGGGCATCACCTCTCGAACACGGCGATGGATTCGACATGCGCCGTATGCGGAAACATGTCCATCACTCCGGCTGCGCTGAGCTTGAAGCCGTGCTGATTGACCAGAATGCCGGCATCGCGTGCCAGCGAAGCGGGATGGCAGGAAACATAGACGATGCGCCGCGTGGCCTTGTGCGGCAGGTAGGCCAACACCTGGTCGGCGCCGGCGCGTGGCGGATCGAGCAACAGCTTGTCCCAAGGCTGGCACGCCCAGTCTGTACCGCGCTGGTCCTCGAACAGGTTGGCGACGTGGAAGCCCGCGTTGGCGATGCCATTGCGCCGGGCGTTTTCGCCCGCTCGCTCGACCAGGCCGTGTTCGCCTTCCACACCCGCCACCTCGGCCACCCGGCGCGCGATGGGCAGGGTGAAGTTGCCCAGGCCGCAGAACAGGTCGAGCACGCGGTCGGTGGGCTGCGGATCGAGCAATTCCATCGCGCGCGCCATCATGCGCCGGTTCATGCCGGCATTGACCTGTACGAAATCCAGGGGCCGGAATTCCAGTTCCACATCTTCCGCGCCGCCACCCGGCGACAGCTTGAACGCCAGCCTGGGCGCCTCCGGCCACAACGGATGCACGCTGCTCACGCCACCTGGCTGCAGATAGATGGCAAAGCCGTGCTGCTGGCCGAAGGCGATGAGTGCGGCGCGGTCGCCATCGCTCAATGGCTGCAGGTGGCGGAACACCAGCGCCACGGTGTCGTCGCCGGCGGCGAATTCGATCTGCGCGATGTCGGCAGCGGCGTCCAGTGAACCGACCAGCTCACCGAGCAGTTCGATCTTCGTACCCAACGCAGGATGCACCACGTCGCAATGACGGATATCGGCCACATAGCGCGGGTTGGCCTCCTCGCGGAACCCGACCAGCACACGTCCCTTCTTCGCCACGGCCCGCACGGAAAGACGGCCTTTGCGGCGATAACCCCAGGGTTCGTCCACCAAGGGTGGAAGCCAACCGGATGGCTCAACCTTGCCGATGCGCGCGAAGTTGTCGGCCAGCACGCGCTGCTTGGCGATGATCTGCGCGGCCGCATCCAGGTGTTGCAGCGAGCAGCCGCCGCACACGCCGAAGTGGGGGCATTTCGGTTCGACCCGATGTGGCGAGGCCATGAGAACCTCGACCGCCTCTGCCTCGTCGAAATGGCGATGGCGCTTACGGATGCGCAACCGCACCCTCTCGCCTTCGAGCGCACCGGCGACGAATACCGCCTTGCCATCGATGCGGGCCACCCCACGGCCATCGTGGGCGAGGTCGGCGATGTCGGCTTCAATCTCCGCGACGGGCGCGCGGGAACGGGAGTTGGATCGGGACATGTCTGCGAGGTTTCAACACGGCAGGAGCAGACCGGGCATTATCGCCGATTCGAGGGTCAGTGAGCCGTCGGCGCACGGCTGCTTGCGGCTTCGTGCAGGCGTCGCTGCAAGGTGGGCCAATCCACCTTGGTCTGGCGGCCGAGCAACTGCAAGTGCGGCAAGCCACTGCCATCGATGATGGTGTAACCGTCCTCCTCGTTCGCCAACCCGCCCATCAGACAGACTCCGCTTTGCAACGTGCAAGCCAGGCCGATGCGTTTGTAGCTGAAGTTTCTGAACAGTTTCAGCATTGCACCCTGCAGACCGTTGGCCACGCCGCCGCCGCTCAAAGCGGCGAGGTTGTTCACCGCGCGCTGACTGATGCGTCCGCCGCCGTCGGCCAGCAGCGATGCCTTGAATGTGACGGGATGCCAGTCCACCAGGCGCAGGTCATCGACGGCACCATGCAGTCGCCCGGTTATGGCGCCGATGTCGAACACGCTGGTGAACGCCGCCAGATCGAGCTGGTCGAACTTGAAGTCGCCGGCCAGCACCGGCGCGTCGCCAAACGGCTGCTGCAATGAAAGATGCGTAGCTTCCACGGTGCCGCCGAACACGCCTGCCACGAGGCTGCCATCCAGCTCCAGGCGATCATTGGCCCAGCGCAGCGAAGGAAAGGTACCGGCTAGCGTGCCTGGGATGATCGGCCAATCCAGCATGCGGCTGAGGTCTGCCATGTCCACGCCGGCGACGGCAAGGCTGGCAATGATGCGCTGTCCCCTTGCCGGCGCTGGACGCCAATCCAGGCTGGTCAACCGCACCTCGCCCTTCAGCATGGGCATGGCGAGCGGCTGCGACAGGATCAGGCTGCCACCGCGATCCCGCCAGTGCGATGTCGCGGCGGCCACGGAAATTCGACGGAGCTGCAGTCCTTGCCAGGCCAGCGTAGTGGCGGGGCGATCGTCTTGCGACGACCAGTCCAGGCCGCCATGCAGTCCGCTCACTGCAAAACGCCCTTCGCCATCGGCCAAGTCGAGCCCGTCGGTATCGAATGCGAAGGCATGCAGACCGTCGCTGCGCCAGTCGATGCTGCCGGCGACGCGCCCGGCGATGCGCGCGTCGCGCAGGCCCAGCGTGGCCAGCCAAGCCTGACCATAGCGCTGGCTGGCCAGCGGGAAATTCGCCTGGAAACGATTCAGTTGCAGTTTCTGCAGCTTGCCCCTGGCATCGAACGCCATCGCACCATCGAGCTGCAGTGCATCCATATCGTCGATATAGAGCTTCTGCAATTCGACTGTACCCTGGCGGGTGCGCACATCCACATCCAATTGCACCGGATGCGCTGGCAGCTTCGCGTAGAACGGGCCCAGCAGCAGCTCGCCCCCCTCCAGGTTGCACTGAACGTTTACCCTGCGGCCATCCGCACTGTTGTCGAAACCAAAGCGCCCGCTGCCGGCCACACCCTGCCCTGCCATCGCGTTGCTAGGCGTGTCGAAGCCCACGGCATCCAGCGTGAACTGGCCGGACGACTGCACGCTTGCATCCTCCACATCCAGCGCAAGGTCGGCATCCACGTGACCGCTGGTGAGTCGCGCCGGCCACAAGCGCCCCAACACACCTTGCAACCAGCCGGCGGGCAACTGGTGCAGGCTGATCTTTGCGTGGCTGGGCTGGTCCAGCGGCAGCCATGCGTTGGCCAGTGCTTTGTCCTGCTGCACTTCGACCTGCATGGTGTCGGCGTCGGGATCCAACACCCAAGTCAGCTGCGCATCGGCCAACGCGCCGCCAGGCGCTCCACGCAGTTGCACCCGGCCGTCGAACACCCAACGTAATTGCGCATCGCGTTGCAGACGACCTTCGAGATGCAGACCCACGTGGCGCCAACCCATCGCGGCAACGTCGGCTTGGCTCGCCTGCAATTGCAGATGCAGGCCGCCGGCTGGGTCCTCGCCGAGTTGCGCGTTCACGTCCTGCAGGCGAAGGCCCGGCAGATCGATCTGCTTAGCGGCGACCGTGACGTCAGCACGCGCGGTCGGCAGCAGGCCCAGGCCGAGCAGCAGGAACAGGCACAACAGCAGGTGGCTTGAAGTCGCACGCATGTCCGTCCATTCTGCCAAACAACAGCTGAACCAAGGAGACGGTCATGCCGGCCCAACCCGCCGATCTCTCGCCACGCGTGCTGGTGGCCGACGACGATGCGGCCAGCCGCCGCTTCCTGTGCGATGGCCTGCATTCGCTGGGCGCCGAGGCCTGGGAGTGTGTCGACGGCACGCAAGCCTTGCAATTGGCCCGAGAGCAGGCATTCGACCTGCTGCTGCTCGATTGCCGCATGCCCGGTGCAGGTGCACGCGAGGTGCTGGCGGCACTGCACGCGAACGGTGGCGCCTCCGCCAGTTGCCTTGCCGTCGCCAGTTCCGCCGAGCTGGGCATCGCCGAACGGCGCGAACTGCTGGCCGGCGGCTTTCACGAGGTGCTGCGCAAGCCCTGTGGCATCGCCGAGCTGCAGCGCCTGCTGGCCCTGTTGCCTGGCACCGTTCCCGTGCTGGACAACGAAGCAGCGTTGCGTGCCAGTGGCGATGCCGCCACCATGCAGGCGCTGCGCAGTCTGCTGCGCGATGAACTCGCTCAACTGCACTGCGACCTGGGTCAGGTCGGCCGGGATGACTCGGCGCTGGGCGATCGTCTGCACCGGTTGCGCTCGTCCTGCGGCTTCTGCGGCGCCACTGCACTGGCGATCGAGGCGGAACACCTGCAACGGCGGCTCCGCGAATCCCCTTCTGCGCCCCTCAAGGCTATCGAACAGTTCCGCACCGCCTTGCAGGTCACATTGCAGGCACTGGATATTTGACCTCAGCGTTGCGGTTGCACGCCGGCCAGCACCCGCCAGGCGCGCAACTCGCCACCGCCGAGGTGGTAGCGGATCACCTCGCGCATCAGGTGGCGCAAGGCAGCCATCCCTGCGCGATCCGGCATGCGGTCATCAGCCAGTGCCTGCAAGTCGGCACCACGCACGGCGTGAGGCGTTCCCGGGGTGCAACGCAGCGCTCCCTGTTCGACGTCGTAACGGTAATGCGCCTGCACCTGCAGAGTGCTCTCGCCATCAGCCTCGTGCTGCAACTGCAATCCGTAGCCGATGGCTTCCAGCAGGTCGCGCTCGAAACGGCGCAGCGTCCATGCCACCGGTTCACCGGCAGCCAGCCGCGTCAGTGTCCGCGCATAGGCGTCGAACAGCACCGGCTGTGCGTCCTGCCGTGCGGTGAGCCGCACCACCAGCTCGTTGAGGTAGAGCCCGGCAAAACCATGGTCGCCAGCCAGCCGCAACGGCATGCCCACCACTTCGGCGCCGGCCAGCGTGGACAACTCGCCGCGCAGCACCAGATCCAGTGCCAGAGTCTGGAACGGTTCCAACTGCGAACGGCGCAGGCGCGCCCGCTCGCCACGTGCCCCGCGCGCAACCACGCCCAGCCGGCCATGGTCCCGCGTCAGGCATTCGAGCAGCAGCGATGTTTCGCGGTAAGGCCGCGCATGCAACACATATGCGGGTTGCTGGTCGAGGCGCATCGCAGCCTGGCATGCCTCAGTCGGTGTAGCCGAACTTCTTCAGCATCGCCTCGTCGTCGACCCAGCCCTCGCGCACCTTCACCCACAGCTTGAGGAAGACCTTGCGCTCGAACAGGCGCTCCATGTGGCGGCGCGCGGCCGTGCCGATCGCCTTGAGCTGGGCACCCCCCTGGCCGATCACGATGGCCTTTTGGCCATCGCGTTCCACCCAGATCACGGCGTGGATTTCGGCGATGCCATCAGGGCGGTCGTTGAACTGCTCGATTTCCACCGTGGTGGCGTAAGGCAGTTCTTGGTCGAGCCGCAGCATCAACTGCTCGCGCACCATCTCCGCAGCAAGGAAACGCTCGCTGCGGTCGGTGATCTCGTCTTCGCCGTAAACCGGTGCACGCACCGGCAGGCGGCCGAGGATGGCGCGCTCCAGCTCAGCCAGGCCCTTCTTCTTCAATGCACTGACGTAGTGGATCTCGTCGTAGACATGGCTCTCGCTGAGCGAGGCCACGAATGGCAGCAGGGCGCCCTTGTCCTTGCTCAAGTCCACCTTGTTGATGACCAGGATACGCGGCGCCTTCTGTTCGGTGAGTGCGGCATACAGCGCCTCGTCCTCGTCGGTCCAGCGGCCGGCCTCGATCACCTGCACCACCAGATCCACATCGCTGATCGCCGCCCGTGCGGCACGGTTGAGGCTGCGGTTCATCGCCCGTTTGGCGCCGCGATGCAGGCCAGGCGTATCGACATAAAGGATCTGCCCCGCCTCGCTGCTGGCAATGCCAAGGATGCGATGGCGCGTGGTCTGCGGACGCGGGCTGACGATGGAGAGGCGGAAGCCGATCATCGCGTTGAGCAGGGTCGACTTGCCCACGTTTGGCCGGCCGGCGAGCGCGACCAGGCCACAGCGATAGTCGTCGTGTGGCAGCGCGGCGTCAGCTTCGGTTTCGAGGGTGTGATCCATGGATGACGACTACTGAAAGGAATGCAGGCATTGTAGTGCGCCTGACGGTGATCTAGGCGGCACGCGCCGCATGTTCAGGTGTTGCGCGCCTGCGCGGTCAGTCGAGCCAGCACGATCTCCGCGGCGTCCTGCTCCGCCTGGCGGCGATTGGAGCCACTGGCTTCGGCGCTATGCACTTGCGGCTCGCTCACCGTACAGCGCACGTCGAAGGTCTTGGCGTGGTCCTCGCCATGGCTGTCGATCAATTCGTACTGCGGCAACGCATGGCCATGGCCTTGCAACCATTCCTGCAAGCGTGTCTTGGCGTCCTTGGAAGAACGCGGCAATGCGCCGACGCGCTCGCCAAACAGTTCGCGTACCACCTGTCGGCACGCCTCAAGGCCGCCATCGAGGAAAACTGCCGCCAGCGAGGCTTCGAATGCATCGGCCAGGATGGAGTCGCGACGGAAACCACCGCTCTTCAATTCACCGGGGCCGAGCGTCAGCGCATTGCCCAGCTCGAGTTTTCGCGCGATTTCCGCCAATGCCTGGCCGTTGACCAGCTGCGCGCGAAGACGCGACAACTCGCCTTCGCTGGCTTTGGGATGCGCCTCGTAAAGCATCTCGGCGACAAAGGCGCCGAGCAGCGCGTCGCCGAGGAACTCCATGCGCTCGTTGTTCGGCTTGCCGACGCTGCGATGGGTCAGCGCCAGCGCGGCAAGCGCGGGGTCTCGGAAACGATAGTTCAGGGGCAAGCGAATCGGCTCACTGGTTCACGTTACCCTGCAGTGGCACACTTTTCTGGAAGTGCAGCAGGAAATCGATGTTGTACAGGAACGGAATGTCCTTGTCGTAGGACACGTTCAGCGAATTGGTACCGCCGTTATTGCGACTGATCGTGATATCGGTCGGCTTGATGGTGGCGTCATTCACATATTGGAAATCCATCCGACGAAGCAGTTCGCGACGAATCTCGTCCAGCGACTGGCCACTGGTACCGGAGCTGGCTATGCCGCTCATCGCCTTCACCACCCCGCCGTATTCGGTGTAGGCAGGCACCAGCTTCATCGCCATGTAGCCGAAGAAACCCACCACCAACAGGATCATCAGAAACCCGATAAGGGTCACACCCGACTGTTTCGTTTTCATAGTCCCCTCGCCATGCGGCCAGCCAGGCCGATTGTGGATGCGTGCGACGGCCGCACCCCACGCAGCCGCTCGTGGCGATTATGCCAGCGGTGGAGCGCCTTGCACGTGCTGTCGCATCACATCAATGGATGATCCTGCCAATGCGATGGAAATCCACACCGCCGGTGCCCCAGCCCTTCCAGCTCATCCAGATCATGAAGGCCTTGCCCGCCAGGTTCTTCTCCGGCAGGCAGCCCCACCAACGGCTGTCGGTGCTGTTGTTGCGGTTGTCGCCCATCACCAGGTAGCAGCCCGGCGGCACCTTGGACGGCACCACCGGGTTCGGGATCGAGTTGGGCGTGGTATAGGCCGGCATGCGCGCGATGGTGTGGTTGACCACTTTGCCGTCCTCGCGCACCAGGTGTTCGGTCCAGACCGTGGCGCCCATGTCCAGCATCAGCCGGTCTTCGTCGCGCTGCGGGTTGCCCACGAAGGGGCCGATTTCATCGGCCTGCACCGGTTTGCCGTTGACGAGCAGGTCGGAACCCTGGACTTCCAGCGTGTCGCCGGGCAGGCCGATCACGCGTTTGATCCAGTTCTGGTTCTGCACCGGCAGCATCGTGCTCGGGCAACTTTGCTCCGAGCCGACAGCCGGCGAGCCATTGCCTTCGTCGCCTCCGACGCGAATCAGCGAACCATCCGGCCGGCGGCACAGGTAACCCGGGAACCGGAATACCACCACATCGCCGCGCTTGGGCTCGCCAAGGTCGAGGAACTTGGTGTTGAACGCGGGCATGCGCAGGCCATAGGCGAACTTGTTGACCAGGATGAAATCGCCTACGTCCAGCGTCGGCATCATCGAGCCGGAGGGGATGCGGAACGGCTCGGCCACGAAGGAACGCAGCAGCAACACCACCAGCACCACCGGGAACAACGAACGCGCCCAGTCCACCGCTACCGGATCGACGTACTCGCTGCCCGTCGCGTCCAGTCTTGCCTTGCGCTTCTTGTAGAAGAACAGCCGGTCCAGTCCCCACACCACACCGAACAATACGGTGAGGGCCAGCAGGATGGCGGAAAAGTCGAATTCCATGCTTGCTCCTGAGAGTGCCGCTTCTTATTTGTCTGTACGCAACACGGCGAGGAAGGCTTCCTGCGGAATCTCCACCCGGCCGACCTGCTTCATGCGCTTCTTGCCTTCTTTCTGCTTTTCCAGGAGCTTCTTCTTGCGGCTGACGTCGCCGCCGTAGCACTTGGCAAGCACGTTCTTGCGCAACGCTTTCACCGTCGAGCGCGCAATGATCTGCGCGCCGATCGCCGCCTGGATCGCCACATCGAACTGCTGGCGCGGGATCAGATCCTTCATGCGCTCCACCAGCTCGCGACCGCGGCGATCCGCATGCGTACGGTGCACGATCAGCGAAAGCGCGTCCACGCGGTCGCCGTTGATCAGCACGTCCACGCGCGCGAAGGGACCGGCGTCGAAGCGCTCGAAGTGGTAATCCATCGAGGCATAGCCGCGCGACACGGACTTCAGGCGGTCGAAGAAGTCCAGCACCACCTCGGCCAGCGGCAGCTCGTAGGTGATCTGCACCTGGGTGGCCAGGTACTGGATCGAGCGCTGCACGCCGCGCTTCTCCTCGCACAGTGTGATGATGTTGCCGATGTAGTCCGGCGGGGTGAGGATGCTGGCCACGATGATCGGCTCGCGGATCTCGTCGATCTGCGGCACCGGCGGCAGCTTGGCCGGATTGTCCAGCGCCAGCACCGTACCGTCGGTCTTCAGCACCTCGTACACCACGGTGGGCGCGGTGGTGATGAGGTTGAGGTCGTACTCACGCTCCAGCCGTTCCTGCACGATTTCCATGTGCAGCATGCCGAGGAAGCCGCAGCGGAAACCGAAGCCCATCGCCTCGGAGCTTTCCGGCTCGAAGAACAGCGCGGCGTCATTGAGGCGCAGCTTGTCCAGCGCTTCGCGCATGGCTGGAAAGTCGTCCGCCGAGACGGGGAACAGGCCGGCAAACACGCGCGGCTGCATGGTCTGGAAGCCGGGCAACGGTTCGGAAGCAGGCTTGCCAGCATGCGTAAGCGTGTCGCCAACCGGCGCGCCATGCACGTCCTTGATCGAGGCGTTGATCCAACCCACCTCGCCCGCCGCAAGCTTGTCCAGCTTCTTGCGCTTGGGCGTGAACACGCCCACGTCATCCACTTCGTGCACGCGGCCGGTGGACATCACCAGCAGCTTGTCGCCCGGCTTGATCTCGCCTTGCATCACGCGCACCAGCGACACCACGCCGAGGTAGTTGTCGAACCACGAGTCGATGATCAGCGCCTGCAGCTTGTCGGTGTCGCGCGGCTTCGGTGGCGGGATGCGCGCCACGATGGCTTCCAGCACCTCGGTCACGTTGAGGCCGGTCTTGGCGCTGATCGCCACCGCGTCGATGGCATCGATGCCGATCACCGCCTCGATCTCGCCTTTCACCTTGTCGATGTCGGCAGTGGGCAGGTCGATCTTGTTGAGAACAGGCACCACTTCCAGCCCCATCTCCACCGCCGTGTAGCAGTTGGCGACGGACTGCGCCTCCACGCCCTGTGCGGCGTCCACCACCAGCAGCGCGCCTTCGCAGGCGGCCAGCGAACGGCTCACCTCGTAGCTGAAATCCACATGGCCGGGGGTGTCGATGAAGTTGAGCTGGTAGGTCTTGCCGTCGCGAGCCTTGTACGGCAGCGACACCGACTGTGCCTTGATCGTGATGCCACGCTCGCGTTCGATCGGGTTGTTGTCGAGCACCTGCGCTTCCATCTCGCGCTCGGCCAGGCCACCGCAGATCTGGATGATGCGATCCGCCAGCGTGGACTTGCCGTGGTCGATGTGGGCGATGATGGAGAAATTGCGGATCAGTTCCATGGAGCGCGGACAGCCAGCCTTACCTTGGGGATGCCGCCGGTAGGGCGACATGAACCCCCTATTGTCGCATGGAACCGTGGTGGTGCGAGGCGCACCGGCCGATCAAGCCGGCGCGCGCGCCACCCTCACTTGCCGCCCGGCACTGTCAGGCCGATGAAGCCGTTCTGGCCATTGCGGCGCACCAGCAGCAGCACGGTGGAATCGGCCTTCACGTCCTTGGTGGCGGCCCGGAACGCCTCTACGCTGCCTACCGGCTGCTGATTCACCATCAGGATCACGTCGCCCGGCTGCAGGCCGGCCTGCGCTGCCAGATCGCCCGTGACATCGCCCACCAACACGCCCTGCCCAGGTTTCAGGCCAGCCTGCTTGCGTGTGGCATCGTCCAACGACTGTACGGTGATGCCCAGCATGCTGGAGCCGCTGCTGCCTGGATTTGGCGCGGCGCCGCTGCTGTCTACCGAATCCTTGTCACGCGCCATCGCACCGACGGTGACCTGCACGGTCTTCCTGCTGCCGTTGCGCAGGATCTCCAAGGGCACCCGGGTGCCCGGCTTGGTCATGGCGACCAGCGGCGGCAAATCCGCAGGATCGTGGATGGCCTGCCCGTTGTAATTAAGGATGATGTCACCGTTCTGGATACCCGCCTTGTCGGCACTGCCGCCAGAGGTGACATCCGCCACCGCTGCGCCGGAGGCATCCGGCAATTTGTAGGCTTTCTCCATGTCGTCACTCACCGCCGACACCTGCACGCCGAGCTGGCCGCGTGTCACGTACCCCTTGGTCTTGAGCTGATCCACCGCACTCATCGCAACGTCGATGGGGATGGAGAACGCCACGCCCTGGTATCCCCCCGTGCTGGAGTAGATCTGCGAATTGACACCCACTACCTGGCCCTGCAGGTTGAACAGCGGACCGCCGGAATTACCTCGGTTGATCGGTACGTCGGTCTGAATGAAAGAGGTGTAGGGTTGGTCCTGGCTGCCCAGGTTGCGGCCCACCGCGCTCACGATGCCCTGGGTCACGGTGTAGTCGAAGCCGAACGGCGAGCCCATCGCCAAGACCCATTGGCCGGGCTTGAGGCTGCGCGAATCGCCGATGCTCACCGTGGGCAGACTGCTGCTCGTGTTCACCTTGAGCAGGGCAATGTCGTAAGTGGCATCGGTACCCACCACTTTGGCGTCGAGAATGCGCCGGTCCTGCAGGCGCACGATCACCTTGTCCGCGTCGGCAACGACGTGATTGTTGGTAAGGATGTAGCCATCGCCGGAAATGATGAAACCGGAACCCAGCGACGTGTGCGCCTGCTCCGCCGGCGACGGCATCATCGGCATGCCGAAGAAGCGGCGAAGGATCTCGGCCTGCGGGTCGTCCGGCATGCCGCCCTGCCCCTGCCGGCCACGCACGCTTGGCTTGTCGTGGCCATCGTACTTCGCCTCCACCTGCACCACGGCAGGCGCGTTCTTCTGCACGATGCCCGTGAAATCGGGCAGCGACAAAGCCGTGGACGGGGCAGACTGGGCCGGCGCATCAGGCACGACAAAGGCCGTGCCGGCCAAGGCGCAACACAGCAGTATGCTCAAGCGGGTGCTGCGCAGGATGGACGAATGCATGACTCCTCCTTTGGTTGAACTCGGGCAATGGAACAGGCATGCCTCACCCGCGACCCGGATCGGGCCGTGTGTGGGTGAAGACATTTGGAACGGCGATCCGACTGCGCAGCGGACACGCGGACCGGCCTTACTGCGCGCTGACGGTACCCTGGCGCAGGGCATTCGGCGCCGGCTGCTGGGCCGGATCGAGCAGGATCAGGTAACTGCCATCGTGGTTATCCAGCGTGCGGTAGCGTTGCACGGGAAATGGCGAAGCGTTGCTGCCGTAAGGCGAGAAACGGGAACTGGCCGGCGCACCCAAGGTGGCCGAGGCCTGCTGGCTGAGTAGGCCAGGTGTGTTGCCGCTCAACCACTGCGGTACCACCGCTACCTCGGGCTGTGGCGCCGTGGTCGGCAGGCTGTGCGCCGGGGCACCAGCCGTAGCCCGGGCAGTGAGCGGGGCCGCATGCCGATCAGCATTGCCGGCAGGCTGGGAAACCATCAACGCCGCGGCGGCCACACCGGCGGCAATGGCGCCACCAGCCGACCACCGCAACCAACGATGATGTCGCGGTGCCGCAACCGCGACTGCCACGGAATCTTGCTCGATAGCCAACATCACCCGCGAGGCGAAGCCTGATCCGGCCAGTGGCGGCAACTGCCGGCGCAAGCCGTCGCGAACCACGTGATAGCTAACCCAAGTGCGCTGCAGCTCGATGTCGTGGTCAAGCCGGCGCAGCAGGAAGCGCAGTTCCTCGTGCGCCAGCTCGCCATCGATGCCGGCCGAAAGATGTTCACGCGCGTGCTGGTCAGGCTGGTTCATGTCGTTTCCTCGCCACCCGTCAACAACGGGCGCAATTTTTCGTCGATCGCCTCACGGGCCCGGAAGATGCGCGAACGCACCGTGCCGATGGGGCAGCCCATTTGTTCGGCAATTTCCTCGTAACTCAAGCCGTCCACCTCGCGCAGCGTAATGGCCACCCGCAGTTCCTCGGGCAGGGCTTGGACAGTGGAAAATACCGAACGTTCAATTTCCTGCCGCATCAATTCGCGTTCAGGGGTGGCGCTGTCGTGCATGCGTTCGGCACCGCTCAGGAACACGGCCTCCTCGGCATCGATATCGTCGGTGGGCGGCCGACGGCCCATCGCCACCAGATGGTTCTTGGCCGTATTCACCGCGATCTTGTAGAGCCAGGTGTAGAACGCGCTGTCGCCACGGAACGAGCCGATCGCCCGCCAAGCGCGTATGAAGGACTCCTGGGCGATGTCCTCGCATTCGGCATGGCTCTTCACATAACGCGAAACCAGCCCCACCACCTTGTGCTGGTATTTGCGCACCAGCAGGTCGAAAGCACGCTTGTCGCCGCCCTGCACGCGTTCGACCAGAGCCCGATCCACTTCGTTTTCGCCCGTACGGGCCGTTTCCGTCGTCAATGCCATGTCCCGCTGCGAAGCCTATGCCAGATCGAGCGCGCTGTCAGACAGGAATCAAGCACGCAAGTTCAGCGTTGCCGCCAAGTCTAGCGATTCCTTGCTGACGCATGGCTAGCATGGGGACGACGCGCAGCCGGCTCAAGCCGGTACGGCGGTCGGCAAACCCATTAACTGCTGGCGCTCGGCCAGCAAGCGTTCGAAGGACACCACCGGCAGCGGCCGGCAGAACAGATAACCCTGCAGTTCGTCGCAAGCCTGTTCGCGCAGGAAGGCAAGATGCGCTTCGGTTTCCACGCCCTCCGCGACCACGGTGCGCTTGAGCCGGTGCGCCATCTCGATGGTGGCGCGTACGATGGCCTCGTCGTCCGGATCCACGCCGATGTTGCGCACGAAGCTCTGATCGACCTTGATGCGATCGGCGGGCAGCTTGCGCAGGTAGTCCAGCGAAGCGGCGCCAGTGCCGAAATCGTCGATCGCGATCCCGCAGCCCATGCGGTGCAGCGCCTGCAGGTTCTCCACCAGGTTCGGCGCGGCCTTGATGCTGATGCTTTCGGTGACTTCCAACTCCAGCAGCGCGGGATCGAGGCCGGTTTCCTGCAAGGCGCGGAACACCGTGGCGGGCAGCTTGGGCTCCATCAGCTGCAGCGCAGACAGGTTCACGCCCAGACGCAGGCGCAGCCCGTAACGTTGCTCCCATTCCTGGGCCTGCCGGCAAGCGGTACGCAGCACCCATTCGCCGATGGGCACGATCAGCCCGGTTTCCTCGGCCAGCGGCACGAATACCGCAGGACTGATCGGCCCGAGGTCGGGGTGCTCCCAGCGCAGCAGCGCCTCCATGCCCACGATGTCCTCGCTGCCGGTGTCCACCTGCGGTTGGTAGACCAGCCGCAGTTCGCCGTTGCCCAACGCATGACGCAGGCGCGAGCGCAACGCCATGCCATGCTCGCGCGCGTACTCCGGGCTCACTTCGTAGATGCGATAGGCGTTGCGCCCCTGGTGCTTGGCCGCGTACATCGCCTCATCGGCGTGCTTCAGCAGGGTTTCCGCATCGGATGCGTCATCGGGAAAGAAGCTCACGCCGATCGACACAGCGACCTGCAGATACACGCCATTTTCCAGTTGCAGCGGCTCGGCCACCGTCTGCAGGATCTTCTCGGCGATGCGCTGCACGTCATCGCTCTTCACGATGTGGCGCACCACCACGGTGAACTCGTCGCCGGCATAGCGTGCGACCGTGTCGGACGCGCGCACGCTGCCACGCAGTCGACGGGTGATCTCCTGCAACACCTGATCGCCGGCGGCGTGGCCATGGGTGTCGTTGATCACCTTGAAGTGGTCGAGGTCCACGAACAGCACGGCAAAGCATTCACCATTGCGCACGGCTTCGCGCAGGATGGATTCCAGCCGATCGGCGAACAGCAGCCGGTTCGGCAAGCCGGTAAGTGCGTCGATCAAGCCCTCGGCCCGCCCCTGCTCGCGGGTCAGGCCCAGTTCCAGCCCTTGCGCGAAGCGTGCCGCCGCGCAGCGCAGCAGCGGTTCGACGATGGCCATGTCGCCGAAGCCACGTCGGGTGCCGGCCAGCATTGCGCCCAGCACCACACTACGCTCGTCCAGCAATGGAATGCCCACAAAACCGGACAGCCCAAGCAACGGCAGAAGCGGGTCGTCTGGCACCCGTTGTTGCGCGTCACTGCGGCAAAGCACCGGCTCGCCGGCCAACACGTGTTGCAGCAGCGCCTGCGACTCGACCGCCGGCCAAGCTGGCTCGGTTCCGTTCCACAGCTGCAGCAGCGGCACCGGGAACTCGCCGCCGTCCTTGCGCAGCGGCCACACCGCGAAGTAATCCAGCGCCATCTCGTCGAACAGCAACCGCGCAGTGGCATCCCGGGTGGCGCCACCGCCGCCGGTGGCGAAGATGCGCGCGAGCAAGGCCAGTGCCTTCTCCGCCGCGCCGGGAGCTGGCGCAGGACGCGCCATCGACACCGTGGGCGGGTGTTGCTTCCAGCGCATCAACAACTCGGTCTCTATCTGCGCAGCATGCAGCCAACCGGCGATATCGCCGGGCAACTGCGCTGGCTGCAACGATGCCCCTTCGTCGAGCACCGCCAACAGAGGGACGTCTTCGCAGGCCTTAAGCGTGCGCAGTTGCTCGCAGCACTGGCGGGCCTGCGCCGCGTCGTCGCCGAGCACGGCCACCATCAGGTCGAGCGACTGCCGCCCTTCCAGCACGATCGCCGCGTGCTGTGCATCGCGCGCACTGTGGATGTGCCGACAGCCCGCTTGGTCGAACACGTCGAACAGGCGGCGGCGCAGATCGCGCCGTTCGGCGAGAACAAGGATGCCCTCGCTCATGCCTGCCCACTCAACCAGCGGCCATCGCGCAAACGCAGGCGCGCAGGCGCCTCGGGCTCGCCATCGACGCATGCGATCTGGTCGCCCAACTGTTCGACGAGAGCCCGCGGCGCATTGAGCAGCACCACACGACGCAGGTGCCCAGTGGTGGCGCGCGCCAGTTGCCGCAGCAAGGTGAGATCGGTCGCAGCCAAAGGCAACTCCACCTCCTGCAACAGGTAGATGCCGAAATGCATGCTCTGCTGCATGTAGCGCAGCGCCTGGCCGAGGCGCTGCGCATCGGGAACCCTCGCATAGGCATCGCGCAGGCTGGACAGTCCCTGCCCGGGCTGCCAGAGGTAGACCGCCTGCCCGCTATGCCTGGCAATACTGCGGAACTGCTCCAGCAAGGCCTCGCCATCGCGGCTGCGCAGAGCCACCACCCCGGCCGGCGCGGCCAGGATGCGCTCGAACACGTCATGACCGGAGGACGGCATGGGCATGCGCATCAAGGATGTCATCGCGGTTTCCTGGGTAATCCGGCGCCGGCAACCGGCGTCACCCTGCATTCTCCACGGTTTATGCCCATTCTGCGCATTGGCCGGTGCCGCGAATGGCGAACCGCTTCACATTCGGGGGTGCATCTCGCATTCCACCACACGGAACGGTATGGTTCGGGTTCCCACCACCACCCCACTCCGGCCATGTTCGAAGGACTGCGCTTCAACCACTGGAAGACGAGCCTGGACGAGCACGGCATCGTCATGCTTGGCCTCGACCGCGCCGGCAGCAGCGTCAATGCGATCAGCCGCGCCGTGCTGGACGAGCTGGGCCAGATCGTCGAGCGACTGGCCATCGAAAGGCCGGCAGGCGTGATCGTGCATTCTGCCAAGGTCGCCGGCTTTGCGGTGGGGGCGGACATCAAGGAATTCGTGGAGTACGCCAAGCAAGGCAGCGTGCTTGAGAGCATCGAGAACGGCCAGCGCGTGTTCGATGCCCTGGCCCAACTGCCCTGTCAAACGGTAGCCGCGATCCATGGCGCCTGCATGGGCGGAGGCACCGAGCTGGCGTTGGCCTGCAGGCAGCGCATCGCCGCAGACGACGACAAAACCAGGATCGCCCTGCCCGAGGTGATGCTCGGCATCCATCCCGGCTGGGGCGGTACGGCACGCCTGCCGCGACTGATTGGCGCACCCGAGGCGCTGCCATTGATGCTTACCGGCAACGCCTCGTCGGCCCGGCGCGCGTTGACGCTGGGAGTGATCGACCGCGTGGCACCGCCCGACGAGCTGCTGGCCGAAGCGCGCGCATTGTTGCGCCGTCCGCAGGCACGTCCGTTCGCGCGACGGGCCAAAGCGTGGCTCACCAATTCATGGCCGGCGCGGCAGATACTCGCTCCGATGGTGATGAAGCAGACAGCAGCCAAGGTGCGCAGGGAACACTACCCGGCACCATTCGCAATGATCGATGTGTGGCAGCGTGGCGGCGGGGACATCAAGCAACGGCTGAAGCTTGAAGCCCGCTCGGTGGCGAAACTGGCGCAGACGCCCACTGCGCGCAACCTGATCCGCATCTTCTTCTTGCAGGAGCGGCTGAAGAATCAAGGCACCGGCGCCGAGCATGGCATCGGTCACGTACATGTGGTGGGCGCCGGCGTGATGGGTGGCGACATCGCAGCGTGGGCAGCGCTCAAGGGCTTCGACGTGACCTTGCAGGATCGCGAGATGAAGTTCGTCCAGCCTGCGCTGGATCGTGCATTCAAGCTCTACGAAAAGAAGCTGAAGACGCCGGAGAAGATCGAGGCCGCCACGCGCCGACTGCGCGCCGATGTGGAAGGCGTCGGCGTAAAGGACGCCGACCTCGCCATCGAGGCGATTTACGAAAATGCCGAGGCCAAGGAGGCGCTGTACGCTGCCATCGAGCCGCAATTCCAGGACGACGAAATCCTCGCCAGCAACACTTCAAGCATTCCGCTGGACGAGCTGCGCAAGAAACTCAAGGCGCCGCAACGTTTCCTCGGTCTGCACTTCTTCAACCCGGTAGCGCAGATGCCGCTGGTGGAAGTGGTGCGCCACGACACGTTGGATCCCGCCATCGAGAGGCGCGCACTGGCCTTCTGCAAGGCCATCGGCAAGCTGCCGGTGGCGGTGAAAGGCACGCCCGGCTTCCTGGTCAACCGCATCCTGGTGCCCTACCTGCTGGAAGCGTTGCGCCTGTACAACGAAGGCGTGCCCGGCCCGGTACTGGACAAGGCAGCCACGCAATTCGGCATGCCGATGGGACCGATCGAACTCGCCGACACTGTGGGTCTGGACGTGTGCGCCTCGGTGGGCAAGGAGCTGTCACCCTTCCTCGGTCTGGAATTGCCGCCTGGCCTGGAGGAAAAGCTCGATGCCGGCAAGCGCGGCAAGAAGGACGGCCAGGGCTTGTACGTGTGGCAGGAAGGCAAACCCATCAAACCGGAGGTCGATCCCGACTACCAGCCCGCGCCCGACCTCACGGATCGCATGATTCTGGCCATGGTGAACGAGGCCGTCGCCTGCCTCGCCGACGGCGTGGTGGACGATGCCGACCTGCTCGATGCCGGCGTGATCTTCGGTACCGGCTTCGCGCCGTTCCGTGGCGGCCCGATCCAGTACGTGCGCAGCGAGGGCGCGGACAAGGTAAGGGCAAAGCTGGAGCAACTGGCGCAGCGCCACGGCGCCCGCTTCACGCCCAAGGAAGGCTGGGATCATCCGGCCCTGGTGGCTGTCACCGACTTCGTCTGAAAGACGGCCCGCATCAAGACGCAAAACGCCCGGTCATGGCCGGGCGTTTTGCGAGCGCCAGCGGTTCACCAAACCAGATCGTCCGGCACACCGTCGTCGTCGCGGGCAGCGTTCGGATCTATCAACAAAGCCAGCTGATGTTCGTCGATCGCCCGCACCTGCTCGGCGATTTCGCGGGCAACCAGCAGATAACGTCCCGCCTGCTGCACCACGGCCAGCTCGCCGGCGTTGAGCGCCACCAGTTGGGCAGCATCGACGTGAATACGGCGGATCTTGCCGCCGTATTCAAAGTTGCGTACCTGATCGGTCTCGGCCTTGTTCAAGACTTTGCCGTCCAGCAATTGCTGGATCTTCTGCTTGCGCTCACGGCGCGCGCGCGCCTGTTCCTCGGCTTCCTGCTGGGCACGCTTGCGTTCGTTCGCCTCGGTTTGCGCCCGGATCGCGTAGGCCTTGGCGAGATCGATCTCTTCCTGGTTGCGGCGCGAAGACGGCGGCTTTCCGTCATGGCCTTGCGGCTTTCCGCCATGACCCTGCGGCTTTCCGCCATGACCTTGAGGCCTGCCAGTCGGCCTGCCTTTGCCCTCGTTGCCGCGCTTTTCCTCGCGGATTTGCTTGACGAGGCCGCTCTTCAGCAGCTGATCGCGCAGGGATTCGCTCATGCTCGTGGTTCCAGTGATGCTCGATGCTTTTCAATTGCGACCATCCATGATCGCGGAGATCGTATGGGCGGCCTTCCTCGCCGCACTTTTCAATTTTCCGACCATCCACGATCACGGGAATCAAAGGTTGGTCGTCATTGGAGACATGTATCAATAATGCGGCGGCGGCGGTTCGTTGTGCGGATCGGAAGCCGAACCGAGGCGCACGCTCTGCAACTCCTGCCGCAGCAGATGCAGCAGCCGCTCCAGTTCGACGATGCGCATCGCCTGTTCGGCATCCGCGGCGGCCAGAGCCTGCACGGTATCGTCAATGAAGGTCAACCGCACCTCCAGATCCGCAAGGCGCTGTTCTATGGCGTCCATCAGCGCACCGCCTGCAGGCTGCGACCGCGGCCGATACCGTAATACGCGAGGCCCGCCTCCTCCACCGTCGCCGGGTCGTAAAGGTTGCGGCCGTCGAAAATCGCCGGCGTTTTCAGCACGGCGCGGATGCGCGCGAAATCCGGGCTGCGGAAGGCCTTCCATTCGGTAACGATGGCCAAGGCATCGGCGCCCTGCAAGGCATCCCACGCATGCTCGCACAACACCAGATCAGCGCGCTCGCCGTAGATGCGCCGGGTTTCGCCGCGCGCCTCGGGATCGAAAGCCTGCACGTTGGCACCGACCGCCCACAGCGCTTCCATCAGGCGGCGGCTGGAGGCTTCGCGCATGTCGTCGGTGTTCGGCTTGAAGGCCAGTCCCCACAGGGCGATGGTCCGGCCGCGCAGATCGCCATTGAAGTGGCGTGCGATCAGCTCGAACAGCTTGGTCTTCTGGTCGCGGTTCACCGCCTCGACTGCGCCGAGCAGGCGCGCCTCGTAACCCGCGCCGCGCGCGGTACGTTCCAGCGCCTGTACATCCTTGGGAAAACACGAACCGCCATAGCCCGCGCCCGGATAGATGAAGTGATAGCCGATACGCGGATCGGCGCCGATACCCTGGCGCACCTGCTCCACGTCGGCACCCACACGTTCGGCGATATTGGCGATCTCGTTCATGAAGCTGATCTTGGTCGCGAGCATCGCGTTGGCGGCGTACTTGGTCAGTTCGGCGGAACGCTCGTCCATCACCACGATACGCTCATGGTTGCGGTTGAACGGCGCGTAGAGCTTGCGCAGCAAGGCCACCGCACGCGCGCTGGAGCTGCCGATCACGATGCGGTCCGGACGCAGGCAATCCTCCACCGCGTCCCCCTCCTTGAGGAATTCGGGGTTGGAGACCACGTCGAACTCGACACCGACACCGCGCGCCGCGAGTTCCGCCGCAATCGCCTCGCGCACGCGATCGGCCGTGCCCACCGGCACAGTGGATTTGTTCACCACCACGGCATGGCGCTCCAGGTGCTGGCCGATGGTCCCGGCCACACCCAGCACGTACTTGAGATCGGCGCTGCCGTCCTCGTCAGGCGGCGTGCCCACCGCAATGAAGACTATGTCGCCGTGCGCGATGCCGGCCGCGGCGTCGGTGGTGAAATCAATCTGGCCGTCCGCGTGGTTGCGCTTGACGATGGGCTCAAGGCCAGGCTCGTAGATCGGGATTTCTCCACGCGCCAGCCGGTCGACCTTGCCCGCGTCGATATCGACGCACACCACGTGATTGCCCATCTCGGCAAGGCAGGCACCAGTAACCAGGCCGACATAGCCGGTACCGAAGATCGTGACTTTCATCGTGCGGTCGATTCCCGGAAAACGCGAGCGCGCATTCTAACGCGCGATGGTTACAGCAACGGGAAAGCGAGAGGGCGCGAATCGCTTCGCGCCCTCTCGCCATGGACTGAGCAACAGCGCTTACTGGCCGCTGTCGCCACCGCCGGGACCGCCATTGCCGGCAGGGGCAGCCGGAGTGGGCTTGGTGCTGACCAGCGTCACGTCGAAGATCAGCGTCTCGTTGGGCTGCATCGGCGGCTGCGGCTCGGCGCCATAGGCCAGGCCCGCCGGGATGTACAGCTTGTAATGGCCGCCCACCTGCATCAGCTGCAGGCCTTCGCGGAAGCCCGGGATCACGCCGCTCAGCGGGATTTCGGCCGGGGCATCGCCGTGCTTGGACGAAGCGTCAAACTCGGTACCGTCGATAAGGGTGCCGGTGTAGTTGATCTTCACGGTGTCGCTCGGGCCCGGGCGGGCGCCGGTGCCCTGGCTGATGACCTGGTACTGCAGGCCCGAGGCGGTGACCTTCACGCCGGGCTGGGTACGGTTCTTGGCGAGGAAGGCATCACCTGCAGCCTTGTTCTTGGCTGCCTCCTGTGCCCGCTCGGCCTCGTAATTGGCCTTGACCCTGGCCATGAAGGGCTTCATCACCTCTTCGGCCTCGGCATTGGTCATCGTCGGCTTCTGGCCGGAGAGCGCAGCCTTCACCGCGTTCGCCACGGCATTGGGGTCGAGCTCGGCGCGCATCGGCTCCGGAATCTGCCCAGCCAGCTGGTAGCCCACCACGTAGCTGGCTTTGGCCTTGTCGACCGTGCCAGGGGCACTGCTAGCCGCTTTGGCGGTTGTCTGGGCGGCGAACGCACCCGCCGACAGGCCCAGCGCCGCGGTCATCGCCACCGCCGTCAGCGTAGGACGCAGAAAATGCTTCATTCGGAACTCCCTCGTGTTTGGATATGCCGGTGCCGCCGGCCGGGCCCCTACTGCAGGGGCATGGTCGCCCATTGTGGGGTTCCCGCGCCGGGCTTGCAATCGGGTGCAGTTGCGACAATCAAGCAGGGAAAAGGTTCAGCAGCCCCGGAATTCAGGGGGAATGTTCGGGCGCTGGCGGCTCCGGCTTGTCCAGCGTCTCTTTCAAGGCCGCCTGCAAGCGTGCGTGCAGCTTAACGAGCGTGCGCCAAAGCACTACCGCCAGCACCACCAGCGCCACCAGCAGCGACAGCGCCACCCCGCGCGGCGGCAGGATCGCCGACCCCAGTGCACCGACCAGCAATGCCAGCGCGAACAGCGTGGCCAAGGGGATCATCCGCGCCAATACCTTGCGGATCGCATGCGTGTACGCACCCGTGTAGCGCTCGCGTATGCCCAACTCGGCCAGCAGCATGCCGAGTGCCTCGGCCTTTCGATACACCGCGATCAGCATCGGCAGCGACAGGAACAATGCGCAAGCCCAGATCAGCGCGTGGCGCAGGTCGCGCTGGATGCCGAACCGCGAGAACCAGTCCCAACCGTGCGCATTCACGTAGGCACCGATCACGAACAACGTGACCACCAGCAACACGTTGATCGCGATGTGCCACAACAGGCGCCGGAACATCGCCGCCAACGCGGCGTTCTCGTTCACCGGCCCGAGGTTTTCCAGCCAGCCGCTGTAGCTGTCCAGCAGTACGTGCAGCGGTCGCGGCACGATGCGCGCCAGACCATCGGCGACACGATCGGACGACCGGTTGAGGTAGGGCGAGGCCGCCATGCACAGCACCGAGACCGCGACCGCGATGGGATACAGGAAGTCGCTGGTCACATGCAGCGACAGGCCCAGTGTGGCGATCACGAACGAAAACTCGCCGATCTGCGCCATGCCCAGACCCGATCGCAACGCTGCGCGCGCGTCGTGCCCCAGGGCGAGGATGCCGAAGCTGCATGCCAGGGTCTTGCCAACGACCACCACACAGGCGATCAGCAACGCCGGCAGCGCGTATTGCCACAGCATGGCCGGGTCGATCTTCAGTCCGATCGCAACGAAGAACAGCGCCGCGAACATGTCGCGCAACGGCTCGACCAGATGCAGCACGCGCCCCACGCTGCGCGCCTCCGCCACCACCGCACCGGCAATAAAGGCGCCCAGCGCCACGCTGAAACCCATCTGCGCCGCCAGCAGGCTCGCACCGAAACAGATGCCCAGCACGCTCACCAGCAAGGTTTCGTCGCGACCGAAGCCGGCCACGTAATCCACCAGCCGCGGCAACAGCAGCAGGCCCAGGATCATGCCCACCACCACGAACAAGCCCAGGTGGCCGATCACTGCGAACGCGGTTCCCGCGTGCACACTGCCGCCCACCGCCAACGCGGTGAGCAAGGTCAGCATCACGATGGCCAACACATCCTCGGCCACCAGCAATCCGATCACCAGCTTCGCGAACGGCTCCGCCTGCTTGCCGGTGTCCTTCAGCGTGCGCGTGGCAACCATGGTGGAGGACAACGCAATGATCGCGCCGAGAAACAGGGCGTCGATACCCTTCCAGCCAAACGCGCGGCCCATGCCTGTACCCACCCACAGCATCAGCCCGACTTCCAGCACCGCCACCAGGAGCACGCCTATGCCGACTTCGCGCAACTTGCGCACGCTGAACTCCAGGCCCAGCGTGAACATCAACAGCACCACGCCAAGGTTGGAGATGTCGTCGATGGCTTGCGCGTCGGCCACCAGCATGCCCGGCGTATGCGGGCCGATCAGCACGCCGGCGAGGATGTAACCCAGCAGTACCGGCTGGCGCAGGCGCTGGAACAGGATCGTGGTGGCGCCGGCGACCAGCATCACCAGGGCGAGGTCGCGAATGAAGCCGATCTCGTGCATGTCTTCCTCTGTGCAGCTTCCAGGTCCGAAGCTTAATCGCGATGTCTTCGATGCGTCGCACTTGGCGCTCCGCGAAGCACCTCGTCGCGCTTCGACACTTGCGTGAAAATTTGTTGAAAAAAAGCTTGACGGAAATGCGAACCGTGCCTATTCTTTGCGGCTTCCAGCGGCGGGGCCATAGCTCAGCTGGGAGAGCGCCTGCATGGCATGCAGGAGGTCGGCGGTTCGATCCCGCCTGGCTCCACCAACCTAAACACGTCCCCATCGTCTAGAGGCCTAGGACATCACCCTTTCACGGTGGCGACCGGGGTTCGAATCCCCGTGGGGACGCCAAGGTTGGCTCACAACGCTGGTAAACAAAGTGGAGCGGTAGTTCAGTCGGTTAGAATGCTGGCCTGTCACGCCGGAGGTCGCGGGTTCGAGTCCCGTCCGCTCCGCCACTAACAACAAAGAAGCCGCCTTCGGGCGGTTTTTTTGTTGTTGTGCATTTGTGCACTCGTCCGTGAAGGCCAGTATCAAAAGACAGCCGCACACGGCTGCTTTTTTTACGAAGCGTCGCTACACCCTGTCGCTTTCGCGTGGCTCGAACGGTTCCAGCGTACCCACCGAATGCCCCTGCTCCGCCAGATACTCCAGCCAGCGCGCGAGAAAGCCATTCATCTGCAGGCGATGCTGGAAAACCGTGTGCGCCGGCGCGAACGGTCCAAGCACCTGCCACAGGTGCCGTCCCGGATGGCAATGCAGCGCCTCCGCCACATGGGCGTCGGTATACATGCGCAGTTGCGCCGACGGCGCGCGGCGGCCGGTGTGCGCATCGACGAAATCGTAGGTGAGCTCCAGCTCCAGCGTGTAGGGATGGCGCTCCTGCACCGACAGGTGCACGTTGAGCCTGTCGTCCACGTCCGATACGTACTGTCCCGGCGCCAGCTGCTGGGGCGCGAACAGCCGCGTCAGCCGGTGGTAATTCTCCGCGTACAGCCCCATCAGGAACTCGAAGCGTCCCGGCAGAAGACTGTGGCGATCGTCGAGTACGGCACTCATGGGGCGCTGACTACTCCGTGCGGCTTCAGTACATGGTGCGCTCGATACCGAAGCTCGCGAAGATCTTGCTCGCGATCTCCTCGATCGAGACGTGTGTGGTGTTGAGAAACGGGAGGCCGGCCTGGCGCATCAGCCGGTCGGCCTGCTCCAGTTCCCAGCGGCATTGTTTGAGCGTGGCGTAACGGCTGCCGGCCCGACGCTGTTCGCGGATCTGCGCCAGCCGCTCGGGCTCGATGGTGAGGCCGAACAGGCGATCGCGATACGGCCGCAGGCGTGCAGGCAGTTCCAGTTTTTCCAGATCCTCGTCGGTCAAGGGGTAGTTGGCGGCGCTGACGCCGTAATGCAAGGCCATGTACAGGCAGGTCGGCGTCTTGCCCGAGCGCGACACCCCCACCAGGATCAGGTCGGCCTGCGCGTAGTCCACGTCCATGCCGTCGTCGTGCGACAGCGCGTAGTTGGTGGCGTTGATGCGCGCCTCGTACTTGTCGAAATCCACCAGACCGTGCGAACGGTTGACCGCGCCGGAACGCTTGGCGCCGAGCTCCTCCTCCAGCGGACCGATGAAGGGCGCGAACACGTCCAGCATCAACGCGCCGCTGGAGGCCACGATTTCGCACAATGCGCGGTCCGCCAGGGTGTTGACCACGATGGGTCGTTCGCCGCTCTTCGCGTAGTGCGTCTTGATGCGCAGCGCGGCCGCCTCGGCCTTGCCCGCGTCGTCGACGAAGGGCAAGCGATGCTTGTCGAAGCTCACGCCCTCGAACTGCGCGAGGATGCTGTTGCCTATCGTCTCCGCGGTGATGCCGGTGGAGTCGGATATGAAGAAAACCGTGCGCTGCATGGGAAGTCCGAAGGCCGTGTCATCTGTCTGTCTCGCACCATATCGCAAGGTCCGGATGCTGTCGCCGCTTGACCGCCGCCTGACTGGTATGCAGTTGGCGCGACGCCGGCTGGCATTGGTCTTCTTGTGCCACGCACCATCGACAGCGGACAATACCAATCCTTTGCAGCCCGCTTCGGGCCTTCGCTGCGCGTGCATTCCACTCTTTATCGCCCTTCCCTCTAGGAGATTGCCTTGAACCACCTGGTGCTTTGGCTCGACCAACTGCGCATGACCGACCTTGCCAAGGTCGGCGGCAAGAACGCGTCGCTCGGCGAAATGATCGGCAATCTCGCCAAGCTCGGCGTGTCCGTGCCGGGCGGCTTCGCCACCACCGCCGACGCGTTCCAGCAGTACCTGGAAAAGAGCGGCGTAGCCAAGCGCATCGCCGCGCGCCTCGCCGACCTCAACGTGGACGACGTGGACGCGCTGACCACGGCAGGCAAGGAAATCCGCGAGTGGGTTACCGAGACGCCGCTGCCTTCCGACCTCGACCAGGCGATCCGTGATGCCTATGCCAAGCTGTGCAAGGACGCCGGCGCCGACAACATCGCCGTAGCCGTGCGCTCCTCTGCCACCGCCGAGGACCTGCCCGACGCCAGCTTCGCCGGCCAGCAGGAGACCTTCCTCAACGTGGTCGGCATCGAGGACGTGCTGCACAAGGTGAAGGAAGTTTTCGCCTCGCTGTACAACGACCGCGCCATCGCCTACCGCGTGCACCAGGGCTTCGCCCACGAGAACGTGTTCCTCTCCGCCGGCGTGCAGCTGATGGTGCGCTCGGACGTGGGCGCCTCCGGCGTACTGTTCACGCTGGACACCGAGTCGGGCTTCCGCGACGTGGTGTTCGTCACCGGCAGCTACGGCCTGGGCGAGATGGTCGTGCAGGGCGCGGTGAACCCTGATGAGTTCTACGTGTTCAAGCCCACGCTGAAAGCCGGCAAGCCTGCGGTGCTGCGCCGCAATCTCGGCGCCAAGCAGTTGCGCATGATCTATTCGAACCAGCCCGGCGAGCGCGTGAAGACCGAGGAGACGCCCGCCGAACTGCGCCGCAAGTTCTGCATCAACGACACCGACGTGGAATCGCTGGCGAAGCAGGCGCTGATCATCGAGCAGCACTACGGCCGTCCGATGGACATCGAGTGGGCGAAGGACGGCAACACCGGCAAGCTCTACATCGTGCAGGCGCGCCCGGAGACGGTGAAGTCGCGCGCGCACGCCACCCAGCTCGAACGCTTCCATCTCAGCGAGAAGGGCAAGGTGCTGGCCGAGGGCCGCGCCATTGGCCAGAAGATCGGCGCCGGCAAGGCACGCGTGATCCGCTCGCTGGCCGACATGAACAAGGTGCAGCCCGGCGACGTACTCGTAGCCGACATGACCGACCCCGACTGGGAGCCGGTGATGAAGCGCGCCAGCGCCATCGTCACCAACCGCGGCGGCCGCACCTGCCACGCGGCGATCATCGCGCGCGAGCTGGGCGTGCCGGCCGTAGTGGGTACGCACAACGCGCTGGACACCATCCCCGATGGCGCCGACGTCACCGTGTCCTGCGCCGAAGGTGACACAGGCACGATCTACGCAGGCCAGCTGAAATTCGAACGTGTCACCGCCGATCTCGGCGCGATGCCCGAAGCGCCGCTGAAGATCATGATGAACGTGGCCAACCCCGAGCGCGCCTTCGATTTCGGCATGTTGCCGAACGCCGGCATCGGCCTGGCCCGCCTGGAGATGATCATCGCCAGCCACATCGGCGTGCATCCGAAGGCGCTGCTGGAATACGGCAAGCAGGATGCCGAGACCCGCGCGAAGATCGACGAACGCATCGCCGGCTACACCGGCCCGGTCGAGTTCTACGTGGATCGCCTCGCGGAAGGCATCGCCACCATCGCCGCCTCGGTGTACCCGAAGCCGGTGATCGTGCGCATGAGCGACTTCAAGTCCAACGAGTACGCCAACCTGCTCGGCGGTTCGCGCTACGAGCCGCACGAAGAGAACCCGATGATCGGCTTCCGCGGCGCCAGCCGCTACGTCGACCCCAGCTTCGCCGAGGCCTTCGGGCTGGAGTGCAAGGCGGTCAAGCGCGTGCGCGAGACGATGGGGCTGGACAATGTGTGGGTGATGATCCCGTTCGTGCGCACGCTCGACGAAGGCCGCAAGGTGGTCGAGGTGCTGGCGAAGAACCACCTCAAGCAGGGCGAGCACGGCCTCAAGGTCATCATGATGTGCGAGGTGCCCTCCAATGCCCTGCTAGCCGAAGAGTTCCTGGAGATCTTCGACGGCTTCTCGATCGGGTCCAACGATCTCACCCAGCTCACCCTGGGCCTGGACCGCGATTCCTCCATCGTCGCCAGCCTGTTCGATGAGCGGAACCCGGCGGTAAAGAAGCTGCTGTCGATGGCGATCCAGACCGCGCGCGCCAAGGGCAAGTACGTCGGTATCTGCGGCCAGGGCCCCAGCGACCATCCCGACCTGGCCGAATGGCTGATGGACCAGGGCATCGAGTCCGTGTCGCTCAACCCGGACACCGTGGTCGACACCTGGCTGCGGCTGGCGAAGAAGAAGGCCGGCTAAACCTCACGGCAGGCGCGGCAAGCCGACCCGTCGCGCTTGCCACAGCCCCGGCCAGCACGTAAAATCGCCGGCTCGCGCAGACCACGCGACAGCTTCCGGAGAGGTGGCAGAGTGGTCGAATGTACCTGACTCGAAATCAGGCGTACGTGTAAGCGTACCGTGGGTTCGAATCCCACCCTCTCCGCCAGTAATATCAAAGCCCTACACGATCCCAGCCATGCGCTGGGATTTGTGTTTCTGGGGGGTCGGGGTCACCTTGGGGTCACCGCGGCATCCGTAGTGGTGACCCACAAATGGGTGCCACCCATCGTCAACTCGCTGACCTGACCTCCGTACACCGGCACCGCGGACACGCCATCGGTTCTGCCAAGACTCGCTGGATCGTGGGTGTACCGTCAGTCCGCGATTTGATCGGGAAGATCATTAACGCTGGCATAAATGGCTGCTACGGACGAGCAGTGCACTGCGGGGCACAGCGAGGCATCACCGGGAAAAGAATGAAGCAATGGCGTACTGCTAGCTCAGCGTATGCGGCGCCCCTGGTCGCCCCGGCATCCCAACTCAGCCACTTCGTAGTGGTCACCGGATGAACCCGTCCATGCGTCCGTCGCTATTCCTGATAGGCCGGCCCGGGCAACACATCACAGGAATCCACCTGTCTGGGCCGGAAGTCGTCGCTGGTGGTGACCCAGTGATCGCCGAGCACCGATCGGTAGCAAACCGCTGCCGAAACATGCTCCCTGGCATCGTCCAGCGCTTTCCAGTGGTCAAGCATCGGCCCCTCGCCTGGCCTCTTCATCTGCAGAAAATAGGCAGACTCCCTGGCAGCCACGGCACGCCCGTTCATGCTGCCGGTGATCATGTTGGCTTTCATCGCAGTGACATCGCCAGCATCTTTGACACAGCAGTGGCGCAACAGGTCGGTAGTGGTCTTGATGGGCGTTCCTTGATAGCTCACGGTGAACTTCTCGATCAAGGCCGGGCCGACACCGGCATTGGTAAGCCCCAGTAGCGCCACCGCGTCGCCGCTGCTGCCGACGTTGCTGGATTCGTGCCGCAGGTAAGGCCACGAGTTGGCCATGACCAACTGCTTCATGGCGTGATGGTTCTCGATGGCGATGATCATCGAAACGACGGAGAGCACCAGCGCGCTCAAGGCCAGCATCAGATCGACCAGGCTGTGTCCTGATTTGTGCGAGTGCGCGTGTACCTCAGGTTCCAGTTCCATAACCAGGCCTTGTCTTCCCGTGGGCGTTGCCGGAGCATCGAATGCAACCGGTTGAAGCGCCCGATCATCGCGACCAACGGCAGGTGCGCGCAAGGGCCGGAAGTCCCATCAACCAGGCGGTCGAAATTGTTGAAATTATTGGCGGAGCCCGCTGAAGCAACTTCGCTGCTCTTAATGCATGAGCGACGCGGAGTCCGCTTTCCGCGCCTTTGCGTAACCTTTAGCCGCAACAGCACCGAGAGGATCAAGCGATGCGTATGGCCAACGTAGGGCAGGCGGTGTTTGCGGCGACCCTGATCGCCCTCGGCACCCTGCCCTGATCGAGGCTGGTTTCACCGTGATATGACAGCCGTTGTTGGGTCGCGTCCTCTTCACCAAATCAGAGGATGCAGCCCTTTTTGATTTGAGTCACTTCTGGCCGTCCGTCGAGACCGCGTCAGGCACCAAGCACCGCATGGATGCGATGAATGGCGCCGTCATCAACCAGGGGAACGCATAGCACACCGCCGATAATCGCCAATGCCTTGTCGTCCAGCGAGGCGCTGGCGATGCCGTGTTGGCAGCGGTGCGGATTGTCCACCCCGATCTCATAGCGGGTGACGAGGCCGTCGGAAGCACGGCGTTGGTAGCGCATCTCCAGGTACGGCCACGCAGCCGGCAGGCATGGCGACAATTGCAGCCGGCTGCCCTGCAGGTGGAAGCCGAGGATGGCTTCCACGCCGGCGCGATACAGCCAGCCAGCCGAACCGGTGTACCAGGTCCAGCCGCCGCAACCGATCCAGGGCTCGACCGAATAGACATCCGCACAGGCCACGTATGGTTCCGCGCGATAGCGTTCCAATGCTGCGGCGGTGTCTGCGTGACGGATGGGATTGAGCAGGTCGAACAGTTCGCCGGCATGGTTGCCCTGCCCCAGCCTGGCGAGGGCGAATACCGACCAGACGGCGCCGTGCGTGTACTGTCCGCCGTTTTCGCGGATACCTGGCGGATAACCCTTGATGTAGCCGGGGTTCTTGTCGGTATGGTCGAACGGGGGCGTAAGCAGCCGTGCGATGCCCGCGTCAGGCATCAGCAATTGTTGACGCACGGCCTGCATGGCGGTCTCGGTATGAGCGCGGTCGCTGGCGCCGGCGAGGACGCTCCACGATTGCGCGATGGTATCGATACGGCATTCCGCGCTCTGGTGCGAACCCAATGGGGTGCCTTCGTCATAGTACCCACGCCGGTACCAGGCGCCGTCCCAACCGGCATCGCCGTCCATGGCCCCGCGCAACGCGTCGGCATGCTGGCGCCAGTGTGTGGCGCGCTTGTCCTGGCCTCGCGACTCCGCCAGCGGCACGAACGCATCGATGGTGGCGATCAGGAACCAGGCCATCCAGGTGCTTTCGCCACGGCCCTGTGCGCCGACACTGTTCATGCCGTCGTTCCAGTCTCCGGTGCCGATCAGCGGCAAGCCGTGCGCACCGGTGGTCAGGCTTGAATCGATGGCGCGCGCAGCGTGTTCATACACGCTGGCGGAATCGCTGGAAGCTTGGGGCAGATAGAACGCGTCGGATGCACCTTGCGGGATCGGATCGCCCTTCAGGAAGGGCAGCGACTCGTCGAGCACGGCCGTGTCGCCGGTGACTTCCACGTAATGCGCAGCGACGAACGGCAACCATAGGCGGTCGTCGCTGATGCGGGTACGGATGCCCTTGCCGGTGGGCGGCAGCCACCAGTGCTGCACATCGCCTTCGGGAAACTGACGGCCGGCGGCGCGCAGCAGATGTTCGCGCGCGACGTCGGGCCGGCTTGTGCACAGTGCCATGATGTCCTGCAACTGGTCGCGAAAGCCGTACGCGCCGCTGGCCTGGTAGTACGCGGTGCGCGCCCACAGGCGACAGGCCAGCACCTGGTACGGCAGCCAGTCGTTGAGCAGGAGATCCATGGCGCGATCGGGTGTGCGCACCTGCACGACATCGAGCATGGCATCCCACTGCGCGCGCACTTCCGCCAGTGCGTAGTCGATGCCCGCCTCCCGATAGTGGCGCACCAGTGCGCGCGCGTCCTCGTGCGACGCGGCATCGCCAAGGATGAACAGTAGTTCGGCCTCTCCCTCCGGCTGCAGTTCCAGCACAGCCTGCAGCGCGCCACAGGGATCGAATCCCGCCCCCGTGTGGCCGGACAGCTCACCCTGCTCGAGCAATGCGGCCGGCCGCCCCACCGAGCCATAGAGGCCGAGGAACTCCAGCCGATCGCCAGTGCAGACGGCCGCCTTTTCGCCCAGGTCGACGAAGGCCACGCGCGTACCGAACTCCTCGCGCCAGCCATTGCACGCAAACAAGGCGCCGGAGGTGTCGCGTTCGGTCACGACAAAGGGCGCGCCGGCGACGCCGTTGGCACTCAAACCCCATTCCACATAGCCGGTGACCGACAGCCGACGTGACTGCGCCGAGCGGTTGCGAAGGCGCAGCCGCGAGAGCTTCACCGTGTCGTGCGTGGGTACGCATTGCAGCAGCTCAACCTCGACGTCGTGCGCAATATGCTCGAAGCGGCTCCAGCCCTTGCCATGCGTGACGCGGTAATGCGCCGAAGGCACGCGTATCGGCGCGGCGGTGACGCTCCACAGCAGGCCGCGATCTTCGTCGCGCAGGTAGAGCACTTCGTGCGGAGTGTCGGAGACGGGATCGTTCGGCCAGGGCGTCAAGGCGTTCTGCTGGCTGTTCTGCGACCACGCATAGCCGCCGCCTTCGGCCGAGACCAGGCAGCCGAATTGCGGGTTCGCCAGCACATTGATCCACGGCACCGGCGTGCAGCGTTCGCCGATCAGCTCGACCTGATAGCTGCGGCCGCCGTCCACGAAGCCGCCCAGACCATTGTCGAATTCGCGCGACTGCGTGGCCGCCTGCGTCGACGAGGGCGCAGGTGCCGGCGGAACATGTGCGCGCTGCGAGAGCGCACCAGCCACCTTCATCGTTCCACGCAGCGGTGCCGGCAACGGTGAGGTGCTATCCAGCTCGATGCACGCGACGGTGCGAAGGCCATCGCGCAATGCCGGTTGCAAGGTCTTGTCGTCCAGCGCGAAGCATTGCGCATGCGCGAGATCCTTCGACTTGAGCTGCTCGGTCTGGGCTTTCGTCATGGGCTGCAGCACGTCGTGCAAAGCACCGTCCGCGCAGTCCAGCAACACCATATCCACACCCAATTGCATGGCCTGCCAGTAGCGCTGGGCCTTAAGCAGTTCGCGCGCGCGTTCAAGTGCGGCCTTGGTCGTCAGTCGCAGCAGCACGATGGGACGGTCGCCGGAAATGCCAGCGCTCCACAGTGCCGGCGCGCCGCCCTGCCCGCGCGCCAGCACGTCCGTCGGCGCGCGCCAGGCGATGTCTGCATAGAGCATCGGACCGACCAGGGCATCGAAGCGCGCGGCCTGTTCTTCGTCGATCTCCAACGCGCGACGTCGCGACGCACTACGGGCCTCGGCGCTGCGGAGTGCCTGATCGGCGGCACCCGGGGTTTGCAAGGAGCGCAACAGCGACAACACGCCATCGCGACTGTCGGCCAGTGCGGTCCAGAAACACAGGCTGATGTGCTCACCAGGCGCCAGCTTCACGCGGCGACGCACGCTGAGCACCGGGTCGAGCATGCAGCCGGTGCGATTGGACAGCGTCGCGCCCGCGCGCATCGCAAGCGCATCGTGCAGCGTGTGACCGCGCCCAAGGAAGCGCATGCGGTCGCTTTCGTGTGCCTCGGCGCCCGGTGCCCCGTCTTCGAGGGTCATGGCATGCGCAGCCCACATGCGCGTCTCGTCCGGCGTGCGCGGACGACGGGTGACCAGCAACGCGCCGGCATCGGCCGCCCATTCCGTCTGCACGAACATCTTGGAAAACACCGGATGCGTGGCGTCTTCGTTGGCCGGTCCCAGCACCCATTCCGCATACGACGTGAGCGAAAGATCGCGCGACCGGTCACCGTGGTTGGTCACGGTGAGGTGACGCAGCTCCGCGTCCAAATCGCCATGCACGGCGACGTCCAGCACGCTTTCGAGCATGCCGTGACAGCGCATAAAACGTGCATGGGAAGCATGGAATTCCACGGCGAATTCCTGCGCCTCTCCACCCAGCGGTTGCGTTGCGGTGGACCAGGCCTCGCCGCTGTCCTCGTCGCGCAGCAGCACATAGCTGCCCCAGGGATCGCCAACGGGATCCCCGCGCCAGCGTGTGACCGCCTGCCCGTTCCACTGGCAACCGCCCGTGCCGGCAGCGCTCACGAAGCTGGCGAGACGGCCGTTGGAAAGCCACAAGACGGGATGCGCGACGCGGGAAGACGAGGCCATGATCGGTCGGTGATCCTTCGCACGGCCAAGCTCAGGCCGCGCATGCAGAAAGAACCCGAGCCTACGGCCCGCTCAGAAATGTGGCGTGAAAGCGATGGCTAGGCGTCCTCTACACATGCTCCATGCAATGGCTGCGGCATGCTGCAAGGCGGTTCACGTCTACTGGCCCTGCATGTCAGAAAAATATTCCGCCACGCCCGCCTCTGCCGCTGCCGGCCGGCCGTCCCTCGACGCGCTGGACGACGAGTCTCTGCTCGACCGCCTGCAGCGCGCAGCCTGCGACTATTTCACCCAGGCAGGCAATCCGCACAACGGCTTGATGGCGGACACCTCGCGCGAAGGCTCGCCGTCGAGCACCGCAGTGACGGGCTTCGCACTGTCGTGCTATCCGGTTGCGGTGGAACGCGGCTGGATGTCGCGCGCCGAAGCGCTCCAGCGCAGCCTGGCGGCGCTGCGCTTCTTTCGCGCCAGCGAGCAGAGCGATCGCCCGGATGCCACCGGCTACAAGGGTTTCTACTACCACTTCCTCGACATGCACACCGGCGGACGCACCTGGACATGCGAGCTTTCGATGATCGACACCGCCATGCTGATTGCCGGCATGCTGACCGCACGTGAATACTTCGATACGGATGCCGCGGCCGAACGCGACGTGCGCGAGCTGGCGGACGAGATATACCTGCGCGTGGACTGGCACTGGGCCCAGGACGGCAAGTCCACGATACGCCAGGGCTGGAAGCCGGAATGCGGCTTCCTGCACTACGGCTGGGATGGCTACAACGAGGCCATCGTGCTGTACGCGCTGGCGGCCGGTTCGCCCGCCCATGCCATCACCGACGAGTGTTACCGCGCGTGGACGCTCACCTACCAGTGGGAAAACCTGTACGGCCACGATTTCCTCTATGCCGGACCGCTGTTCGTGCACCACTACTCGCATGCGTGGATCGATTTCCGCGGCATCCGCGACCGCTTCATGCACGAGAAACGCTGCGACTATTTCGAAAACAGCCGCCGGGCAGCGCTGGTGCAGCGCGAATACGCCCGGCGCAATCCGAACGGATTCGCGGGTTACGGCGAATCGTGTTGGGGACTGTCGGCGTGCGACGGCCCCAGTGAGGGCCGGCTGGATGCCTGCGGCGAACCGCATCGCCTGTTCGGCTATTCGGCGCGCGGCGTTCCTTACGGCCCGGACGACGGCACCGTGTCGGCACCGGCCGTACTGGCCTCGCTGCCATTCGAACCGCAGCTGGCACTGCAGGGGCTGCGCCACATGCTGGCGCAGTACCCGGAGATGCTCAGCGGGGATCGCCTGGCTGCCAGCTTCAATCCCTCACTGGCCGACAGCCATGGCCGGCCCTGGGTGTCGGATGGGCACTACGGGCTGGACCAGGGCATCGTGGCGATGATGATAGAGAATCACCGCAGCGGCTTGCCTTGGCGCCTGATGCGCCGCAATCCCTGGCTGGTGCGCGGACTGCGGCGCGCGGGCTTCCGTGGCGGTTGGCTGGAGAATGTCGCGCCGGAAACGAGCCGATGACGACTGCAGCCCCTTCCCTTCCGCAGGACGAGGTCGAGCTCCGTCGCACCGGGCACCTGCATCCGACGCAGTGGCGCAATCCGGAACCTGCATCGCGCTATCACCTGGTGGTGATCGGCGCCGGCCCCGCCGGCGTAGCCGCTGCGCGGGCCGCCGCCGCGGCAGGTGCACGGGTGGCGCTGCTGGAGCGCGCACAGATCGGCGGGACCAGCCTCAACACCGGCTGCGTACCTTCAAAGGCACTGATCCGTACCGCACGCCTGTGCGCCGATCTGCGCGACGCGGCGCGCTATGGTGCCCGCGTGTCCGATGAAACGGCGCCGCCGGACTTCGGCCGCGCGATGGAACGCATGCAGCGCATCCGCGCCCGCCTCGCCGATGACGACAGTGCGCGGCGATTGGTGGCTTCGGGCATCGACTTTTTTTTTGGCGAGGCGCGCTTTGCCGGCACCGATTGCCTGCGTGTCGACGGCACGATGCTGCACTTCGCCAAGGCGCTGATCGCCACCGGCGCGCGTCCGAACATTCCCGCGATTCCCGGCCTGGTCGAAACGGGCTACCTCACCCACGAAAACATATTCGACCTCACCACGCTGCCGCCGCGCATGCTGGTGATCGGCGGCGGCCCGCTGGGCTGCGAGATGGCGCAGGCGTTCTGCCGACTGGGTGCGAAAGTCACCCTGGTGCAGGACCGCCCGTTGTTCCTGCCGCGCGAGGAACGCGACGCCGCGCAGTTGCTCTCCGATGCACTGGCCCGGGACGGCATCGCCATCCGCCTGAACAACCGGATCACCGCCGTGCGCGGCCAGGGGGAAACGCGGTTCGTCGAGATGGTCAGCGACAACTACCACAGCACCGTCGAGGTGGACGCGATCCTCACCGGCATCGGCCATGTCGCCAACGTGGACGGATTGGACCTGGAGCGTGCGGAAGTGGAATGCAATCGCGCCTCGGGCGTGCGGGTGGACGACTTCCTGCGCACCAGCAATCCGCGCATCTATGCCGCCGGCGACGTATGCATGGAACACAAATACGCGCATGCCGCGGCGGCCGCCGCGCGCCTGGCGGTGTCCAACGCGCTGTTCCGCGGAAGCGAACGCCTCAGCCGGCTGGTGATTCCGTGGTGCACCTTCACCGATCCCGAGATCGCCCACGTCGGCCTCTACGTGCGCGAGGCCAACCGTCGCGGCATTCCCGTGAAGACCTACACCGTACCCATGCACGAAATCGATCGCGCGGTGATAGACAGCGAACGGGAGGGCTTCGCGAAGATCCACGTGCAGGACCACACCGACCGCATCCTTGGCGCCACCGTGGTGGCCCGCAACGCGGGCGACATGATCAACGGCCTCACCTTGGCGATGGAGGCCGGCCTGGGCCTGCGCAGGCTTGAGCGCGTGATCCATGCCTACCCTACGCAGGCCGAAGTGATCCGCGCCGCCACCGACGCCTACCGTGCCTCGCGCCTCACCGAACGGGTGCGGGCGCGGTTGACCCGATGGCTGGACAAGACCTGAGTGGACCCGCGGACGGCTGCCGGATCGCCGGATATGCGCCGCTATCCCTTCAACGCCTCGTCCACGATGTGCTGCGCCTCGTCCAGGATGGACTTGAGGTGCGCCTCGTCGAGGAAGCTCTCGGCGTAAATCTTGTAGATCTCCTCGGTGCCGGAGGGGCGCGCGGCGAACCAGCCGCTGGCGGTAGCCACCTTGATGCCGCCAATCGGCGCGTTGTTGCCCGGCGCATGGTCGAGCACCTGCTCGATCTTCTCACCGGCCAGCGTATCGATCTTCACCTGTTTCGGCGTCAGTTGGGACAAGCGTTTCTTCTGCCCCGCATCGGCGACCGCTTCGACCCGGTCGGCGCAGGGCTCGCCCAGTGCGCGGGTGAGTTCCGCGTACAGCTCGCCGGGGTCGCGCCCGCTGCTCGCGGTGATTTCGGCGGAGAGCAGCGCGGGCACGAGGCCGTCCTTGTCGGTGGTCCACACGGTGCCGTCGCAGCGCAGGAACGAAGCGCCCGCGCTTTCCTCGCCGCCAAAGCCCAGTGAGCCGTCGAACAGACCCTCGGCAAACCATTTGAAGCCCACCGGCACCTCGTGCAGGCGACGATCCAGGCGCTTCGCCACGCGGTCGATCAACGCGGTACTGACTACCGTCTTGCCCACGCCGACATCGGCCTTCCAGCCGGGACGATGGCGGAACAGGTAATCCACCAGCACCGACAGGTAATGGTTGGGCGGCATCAGACCGCTGCTGCGCGTCACGATGCCGTGGCGGTCGTGGTCGGTGTCGCAGGCGAAGGCCACGTCGTAACGGTCCTTCAGTCCGATCAGGCGCTGCATCGCGTACGACGAGGAGGGGTCCATGCGGATCTTGCCGTCCCAGTCCACCGTCATGAAGGCGAACTGCGGGTCCACTTCTTCGCTGACCACGGCGAGGTCGATGCCATAACGATCGGCGATCGGCGCCCAGTAGTGCACACCCGCGCCGCCCAGCGGATCCACGCCCATGTGCACACCGGCGGCACGGATGGTTTCGAAGTCCACCACGTTGGCGAGGTCGGCCACGTAGGCGCCGAGGTAGTCGTGCTCCTGCGTCGTGGAGGCGCGGCGCGCCTGTGCGAACGGCACGCGTCGCACCTGCTTCAGGCCGCCCTCCATCAATTCATTGGCACGGTGCTGGACCCAGTCGGTGATGCCGGTATCGGCCGGACCGCCGTTGGGTGGGTTGTACTTGAAACCGCCATTGTCCGGAGGATTGTGCGAAGGCGTGATCACGATACCGTCCGCAAGGCCCGTGCTGCGCCCGCGGTTGTGCGCCAGGATGGCGTGCGATACCGCCGGCGTGGGCGTGAACTCGTCACCGGCGGAAGCGCGCACTTCCACCTCATGCGCTGCCAGTACTTCCAGCGCGCTCTCGAAGGCTGGGCGCGACAACGCGTGGGTGTCGCAACCGATGAACAGCGGGCCATCGATGCCCTTCTTCTTGCGGTATTCGCAGATCGCCTGGCTGATCGCCCAGATATGCCATTCGTTGAAGCTGCGCTCCAGCGAGCTGCCGCGATGGCCTGAGGTACCGAAGGCCACGCGCTGGTCCGCCACTGCCGGATCCGGGCGCAGACTGGCGTAGGCGGCGAGCAGCTTGGGCACGTCCACCAGGATCGAGGCGGGCGCCGGCTTGCCGGCGAGCGGACTGATGTCTGTGCTCATGTGGATTCCTGCTGGGTGGGAAGCGGTGCAGTCAGCGCCATCACGGCTCCATGCAGATCCGGCGATGCTGGCTGGGCGCCTGATGCCGACATGTCAATTGCCTTGTGTCCGCCGGACGGCGAGGAGGTCGGCAAGCATGGATGTGCCGGCGTAAAGATCAGGTATGCAAGCCGCACACAGGAGCGAACATCGCGTTCATCCACGGAACACCTCGGCGTGATGGTCGCGGCCGTCGTCCACCAACGCGATGTCGTTGCTGTCCTGCAATTGGCCGTCGAGTACGCAGCGTTCGGTTTCGCCGTCCCGCACACGGCGCACCACGATGTGGTAGTCGGTTTCGCGGAAGCGATAGTCCAGCGCGAACGTGTCCCAGCTTTGCGGCAGCAAGGGCAGCAGACGCAGGCGCTCGCCTTCCACGCGCAGGCCCAGCAGCGAATCCACGATCAGGCGGTACAGCCAGCCTGCCGAGCCGGTGTACCAACTCCAGCCCCCTCGTCCCACGTGCGGTGGTGCGCCGTACACGTCGGCGGTCACCACATAGGGTTCCACCTTGTAGGTGGCGATGGCATCGCCCTGGCCGTGGTTGACGGGGTTGATGAGGTTGAGCAACTCCCAGGCGCGCGCGCCGTCGCCCAGTTCGGCGAAGGCCATCGCCGCCCATACTGCGGCATGCGTGTACTGGCCGCCGTTCTCGCGCACGCCGGGCACGTAGCCCTTGATGTAGCCGGGGTCGAGCGCGGAAGTGTCGAACGGGGGATCAAGCAATTGCACCAGGCCGGCGTCGCGGCGCACCAGATGCGTATCCAGCGCATCCATCGCCTGACGCTGACGCAGGGGATCACCCGCGCCGGACAATACCGACCAGCTCTGCGCGATGGAGTCGATGCGGCATTCGAGATTGGCCGTCGAGCCCAGCGGCGTACCGTCGTCGAACCAGGCGCGGCGATACCAGCCGCCGTCCCATGCGCTGCGATCGAGGTTCTCGCGCAGTGTGGCGGCTTCGTCCACGCATCGCTGTGCGAAAGCCTCGTCGCCGTGCAGGCGCGCCAGCGGCACGAAGCGCTGCAGCACGTGATACAGGAAGAAGCCCAGCCATACGCTTTCGCCGCGGCCGCCTTCGCCCACCTTGTTCATGCCGTCGTTCCAGTCGCCGCTGCCCATCAGCGGCAGGCCGTGCGTACCGCGCGCGGCAGCACGGTTGATCGCACGCTTGCAATGCTCGTAGAGCGACTCCCGCAATTCCGAATGCGTGGGCAGGTCGTAGTAGGACTCTTCGCCCGGTCCCAGCAGCCGTCCCTCGATGTAGTTCGCCTGTTCGCCCAGCACGCCGGTGTCGGCGGTAACTTCCACATACCGGCTGGTGGCCAGTGGCAACCAGAGGAAATCGTCCGAGCAGCGCGTGCGTACGCCACGGTCCAGCGGCGGGTGCCACCAGTGTTGCACGTCGCCCTCGGGGAACTGATGCTCGGCGCACAGCAACAGATGCTGGCGCACCGCATAGGGCGAGGCGTGGACCATCGCCATCGCATCCTGCAACTGGTCGCGGAAACCGATCGCGCCGCCCGACTGGTAATAGCCGCTGCGCGCCAGGAAGCGGCAGGCGATGGTCTGGTACATCAGCCAGCCGTTGGCGAGCACGTCCACCGCCGGATCGGGCGTGCGCACCTGCACCTTGCCCAGCGTCCAGCGCCAATGCATGCGCACCGCCTCCAACGCGGCAGCGGCAGTGCCGCGATAGCGGAAGCGCTGTACCAGTTCGCTGGCCGCCTTGGCATCGGCGGCGACACCAAGGCGGAAGATCACCTCGTACTCGTCGTCATGGTCCAGCTCGAATGCCACCTGCACCGCGCCGCAGGGATCCATGCCGGCGCCGACCTGGCCGGAAAGTCTCGCGTTCGCCATGGCCGCCGGTCGGCGCAGGCTGCCGTTGCGGCCGAGGAATTCCGCCCGGTCGCCGCTGATGCTGCGCGCAGGGTGGTCGACGTCGATGAAGGCGACGCGGCCGACGAACTCCATGTTCCAGGCGTTGCGCGCCATCAGCGCGCCGGTGACGGGATCGGAACTGGTGATCACGTGCATTGCGGTCTTGTCGCGGAGGTCGCCGAGCACCCACTCCACGTAACCGGTGGCGCTGAACTTGCGCGTGCGGCCGCTGGTGTTTCGCACGCGCAGCACCGAGAACTTCACCGGCGCATCGAGTGCCACGTACACCCACAGCTCGCTGCGGATACCGTCCTGCTCGTGCTCGAACACGCTGTAGCCGAAGCCGTGACGGGTGCGGTAGGTGCCCCGTCCGCGGCATGGCAGCGGCGTGGGCGACCAGTACTCTCCGCTCTGCTCGTCGCGCAGGTAGATCGCCTCGCCGCCTGCGTCGGTGACCGGGTCGTTGCCCCAGGGAGTGAGCCGGAACTCGTGTGCGTTCTCGCTCCAGGTGTAGGCGCCGCCGCTTTCCGAAACAACCGTGCCGAACTGCGCGTTGGCCAGCACGTTCGCCCAGGGTGCGGGCGTGGCGCGGCCCGGCGCCAGCGTCACCACGTATTCGCTGCCGTCCGGCGCGAAGCCGCCGTAGGAGTTGCGCAACATCAACTCCTCGCTCGCCGGTGTTTGCGCCGGCGCGGACAAGGCACCCGAGGACTTTGCTTCGGTGGCGCGGAACGGCGCCGGTTGCGTCTGCACGTGATGGCGCCCGACCTGCTCTGCCAGGCCACCGCGGCTGTCGCTCAGTACCAGCCGTGCGGACGCCTGCATCAGCAACCGCTCCTCGCCGGACAGCTGCTGCGCGGAACGCACGAAGATGCCGCCCGGACGATCGATCAGATTCGCTTCCACACCCGAAGCAATCAGTCCCATGATCTGGTCGCGCAGCTGCTGGTGGTAGCCGGCGTGGTCTTCGTTCCAGATCACCAGGTCCACCGCCAGGCCTTTCAGGCGCCAATAGGCATGGGCCTGCACGAGCTGCCGCACCAGCTCGATGTGTGCAGGATCGGAGATATGCAGCAGCACGATAGGCAGATCGCCGGAAACCGCCTGCCCCCACAAACCGGACTGCCCGCGCCGGTTGGCGCGCAGGATGCCGGGATCGGCGCGCAGCGACGGATTGGCGTAGACGATGGAGGTGGCCATGTGCTCGTACAGCTGCGCGTCGGCAAGGCTGGCGTTGAGCTGGCGCAGCAGTACCTGGCTGTGCGTCCAGGCCAGGTCGAACACGCGATCGGCAAGGTGGCGGTCGCGGTATTTCTCGATCAGGCGCAGGCAGGCATCGCGGCTGTCGCCCATGCCGGTGACCAGGTCCACCCGCGCCGACTGTTCCGGCTCCAGCGTGATGCGGCAGCGGATCGCCACCACGGGATCGAGCACCGATCCCTCGCTGTCGCCGAGCTTGCGATGCGCCTCACCCGATGCGAGCGCACGCGGCGCGGCAAGAGTGCGGTTGCGGCCGATGAAGCGTGCGCGGTCGGTCTCGTAGGAGATCTCGTCGATGTCCGCGCCGTGCACTGCAAGCAAGTGGCACATCCACGGCACATGCTCGTCGGCCGAGCGCGGCCGGCGCGTGCAAACGATGGCCTGCAGTGCACGCACCAGTTCGGTCTGCACGAAAAGCTTGCTGAAGGCCGGATGCAGCGCATCGGCCATCGGCGGCGCCAGCACCACTTCGGCGTAGCTGGTGATCTCGATGGTGCGCCGCGTACGCGCGAAGTTGGTAACGCGCATGCGGCGAAGCTCGATGTCGTCCTCCGGCGAAACCACGATCTCGGTGTGCGTGTCGAAGTCGCGCTCGCGCACGCGGAACTCGGCGCGTGCGTCGGAGAAGATCGCCTCATGGAACCCGACGCGGCGCCGCACGGGTTGATGCGCCGCGGACCAGAACACGCCGCTCTCCACGTCGCGCAGATAACAGAACTGCCCCCAGTCGTCGCGGCTGATGTCCTCGTGCCAGCGTGTCACGGCCAGCTCGCGGCGACGGCTGTAGCCGCCGCCGGCGCTGCTCACCATGACGTGGTAGCGGCCATTCGAAAGCAGTTGCACGGCGGGCCGCGGGCGGTTCGGATCGGTGAACACGCGCAACCTCGTCTCCGCTCCCCGCGCCAGCGCTTCGGGCGCGGGTGCCGAGGTGGCATGACGGTATTCGGCCGCGCTGCGCGGCACGCGCTCCTGCAGCAGCAACAGGGTGGCCTGCAGGGCCGGATCGGCGACGAAGCGGCGCTGCATCGGCTGGCTGCACAGCAAGTGGTCCAGCGCCAACAGGCTCATGCCCTGGTGGTGCGCCATGTAGGAACGGAGCACCGTGGCGCGCTGTCCATGCGGCAACCGCGCGGGCGTGTAGTCAACGGCTTCGTGCAATCCATAACGGCCCTCCAGGCCCTCTTCCGCCAGCCGCTGCAGGTTGGCGCAGGCAGCCTTCGGCGCAACCATCAGCGCCAGCGCCGTGGCATAGGGCGCCACTACCAGTTCCTCGCCCAGGCCACGCTTCAGGCCCAAGCCAGGCACGCCGAAGGCGCGGTACTGGTAATTGAAATGGACGTCCATCGTGTTGTAGCCCGATTCCGATACGCCCCATGGCAGGCCTAGCTGGTGGCCGTACTCGATCTGCCGCGCCACCGCGGCGCGGCAGGTCTGGTCGAGCAAGGTGCTTTCGTAGCTGGGCATCACCAGCATCGGCATCAGGTACTCGAACATCGAGCCGGACCACGACAGCAGCACCGGCTCGCCACCGGTGACGGTGAGCAGGCGGCCGAGCGCAAACCAGCTTTCCTGCGAAAGCTGGCCCTGCGCGATGGCAACGAAGCTGGTGAGTCGTGCCTCGGAGGCGAGCAGGTCGTAAAAGCCCGAGTCCAGCCGGCGCTCGTCCACGTTGTAGCCGATCGACAGCAGCTCGCGCCGCGCGTCGTGCAGGAAGCCGTAGTCCATCATCGCCAACGCACCGCACTGTGCTGCCAGCCGCTCCATCGTCGCGAGCAGGTCCGAGGCACGATTGCGCGCCTCCTGCAACGGGATCGAGGCCTGCACCTCGTCGATCTGCGCCAGCTGGCGCAGCGTAGGCATGCCCAGGTCGCCCTCCCCGGCCGCCCAGTGGACGAAGGGGCGGAGGCAATCGCAACCGTCGTGGCATTGCACGCGCAGTGCCTGCAACCAGAAGTCGGCGTCTCCCTCCGGCTCGACATCCAGCGCGGCCGCGGCGGCCTCGGCAAGGTCGGTCAGGCGTTCCATGCAGGCGACGGCGGCTTTCACGTTGCCGAGCGGCTGGCCAAGCGCGGCTTCCAGCTCGCGGCGCAGGGCAGCCAGCGCGTCGGTGCGGCGGTCCTCCGCGACGAGTGCGCGCTCCAGCAGGTCGAGGGTGTCGGCCAGGCCTTCGAGCTGGCGGTGCTCGAACAGCGGCGCATCGGCCAGCTCCAGCAGGCCGATGCGCAGGGTAAGCAGGTGCCCGGCAAGGTTGCCGCTGTCCACGGTAGATACGTAGCGGGGCGGCAACGGTTGCAGCGACAGCGTGTCGTACCAGTTGTAGAAATGACCGCGATGGCGCGGCAGGTCCTGCAACGTGCGCAGCGTGCCACCCGTACGTTGCAGCAAGCGCTCGACGCTCAGGTAGCCCAGGTCCCACGCCGACAGATTCGCCAACAAGGCCAGGCCCATGTTGGTGGGCGAGGTACGGTGGGCGATCATCAGCTCCGGCTGCTCCTGCCGGTTGTCTGGCGGCAACCAGTTCTCCTGCGGACCCACATGGCTCTCGAAGAACGCCCAGGTCTTGCGCGCCAGTCGGCGCAGGAAACGGATATCGGTGGGCGTGGCGTCGAAATGTTGCGACGGCTGCGGCCGGCTGATCCGCCAGGCGATCGCGGGCGCCACCAGCCACAGCAGCAGGAACGGCGCGGCCACGCCAAGCGCGGCCGGCCGGGTCCACGCCAGGGTCGCGCCGACCAGCACGCCCAGCAACGGAGCGATCCACATCGCGCGCCACAGCACCGCGGGGTCGTCGCGCCCCGCACGCGCGGTCTGCCGCGAAGGTTTCCATTGCAGCAGGTTCCGGCGGCTGACGAAGAGTCGCCACAGGGTACGCAGCACCGCATCGAGGCTGTACAGCGCCTCGTGCGGCAGCCACACCAGGCCGAGTGCGGCGCGCGCCGCATGCTGCCCGACCTCGCGCATGGCGGCGCGCAGATGCTGGTCCAGCACCGCGTCGCGCGGCTTCTGGAACAGTTCCAACAACGAGGCCAGCAACAGCGGCACCAACACCACCATCAGCACGGCGAGGGTCCACGAGGGTTGCGTCGCACACGACAGCCATCCGAACAACAGCAAGACCATCAACGAGGGCGGTACCAGGCTGCGCCGCAGGTTGTCCAGGATCTTCCAGCGCGACAGCGCAGTGAGCGGATTGCGCCGCCAGCCGCCGCCGCGCGCCGGCGCCCATGGCAGCAACCAGGGCAGCAGTTGCCAGTCGCCGCGGATCCAGCGGTGCCGCCGCCTGGCGTCGTCGATGTAGCGCGCCGGATATTCCTCGTACAGCAGCAGGTCGCTGATCAACCCGCTGCGCGCGTAGCAGCCTTCCAGCAGGTCGTGGCTGAGGATGTGGTTGTCCGGGAAGCGGTCGCCGAGCACCTTCTCGAAGGCGTCCAGATCGTAGATGCCCTTGCCGATGAAGGATCCTTCGTCGAACAGGTCCTGGTACACGTCCGATACCGCGCGCGTGTATGGGTCGATGCCCGCGTCGCTGCCGAACAGCCGCGCATACGCCGAACGCATCGCGCTGGACAGGCTGATGCCCACGCGCGGCTGCAGGATGGCGTGGCCCGCGACGACACGCACGCATGTGGGGTCGAATACCAGGCTGTTGAGCGGATGCGCCATCGCACCCACGAAGCGGCGCGCGGACTCGCGCGGCAACTGGGTATCCGCATCCAGCGTGATCACATAGCGCACGTCCGCCAGCACATCGGCGCGGCCCATCACCAGGGCGAAGGCGTCGCGCGCGCCGCCGCGCAACCATGCATTGAGGTCGGACAGCTTGCCGCGCTTGCGCTCGCGTCCGCCCCAGGTGCGTTCTGAAGGATTCCACCGGCGCGGACGGTGAAACAGGAAGAAGCGATCTGCCTCGGCGTCGGCATAGGCTTCGTTCAAGGCCTCGATGCGTTCGCGCATCAGGTTCAGCAGTGCTTCGTCCTGCGGCTGACTTTCGGCGGCGGCATCGGCGAAGTCAGTGAGCAGGGCGAAGTGCAGGTAGCGGTCCCGGTTCGCCAGGTAGCGCACCAGCAGGCCTTCGGCAAGTTCGTCGACGTCGTCCGCATCCGTCAGCATGGCGGGCACCGCCACCAGGGTGCGCTTGTCGGACGGCAGGCCTTCGTCATAGTCCATCCGCGGCAGGACCCGCGGATCGGTGATTACCGTCGCCAGCCAGTTCACCAGGCTGATGGCCAGCTGGCTGCTTACCAGGACTACCGGAATTGCCAGCAACAGCCAGGGCCAGCGGCGGGCGGTGTCGAGCGGCAGGTTCTGTACCAGCGGCCACGCCAGCAGCACGGTGAGCAGCACGATCAAGCCCAGGTAGAGCGTCACCGGCCGGCGCCCGTGAAACACCAGCCGACGCCAAAACCGCGCGGGTGTCGCGCGCGCTTCCACACGCGCTTCCAGTGCCTCCACTCCGCCGTCCACCAGGTAGAAGCCGACGTGGCCGCGCGCCTCAGCCCGTTCGCCACCGCCACCTTCACGCGCCAACGCCACTGCGGCCTGGGCTACCGCCTGCTCGGACAGCGTGCAATGCCGCGCCAGAGTCTCCACCGCGCGGCGGTATTGGTCGCGCGTGGCGAAGTCCATGTCCGCGTAGACACCCGTCGGGTCTTCGCGCAGCGCGCGCTCCACCAGGCTGGTGCTCTCGACGAAGCCGCGCCAGTCCATCGCCGAGAGCGTGCGCAGGCTGCCGATGCTGTTGCCGATGGAAACCTGGTCGGCCGCCTGCTGTTGCGCTTCCATCCGCACCATGTGTTCGATGCTTTGTCCGGACTCCGTCAGGCGCTGTTCCACCCAGGTCAGCGGCAGCACCAGCGCAGGACTCTGGCCCTGCAATCGGCGCGCCAGCTCGGCCACGAAGGAGCTGACCATCGGTGGATTCGAGCGTGCCATGTCGGCCACCGCCAGCACGACGCTCTTGGGATCGCGCTCCGCCACCTCGCTCATGCGATTGGCCCAGTGCGCGGCGCGGCGACGATCGCCCCAGTCGATCATCACCCGTGCGGCCACGCGGCGCAGGTTCTCTATCAGCGCCAGCCGCAGCATGATCGGGATGGCCCACAGCTCGCCGAGCGTAAGCGGAGCCACGGTCTGGTACGAGGTGACGAAACGGCGCAGGCTTTCGACATCCACGTGGCCATCGCCGTGCGCAATGGTTTCCTGGGCGATTTCATATACCCGGGGCAAACCCGCACATGGCCCGTTCAACAATACCGGCAGCTCGCGGCTGTAACCCTTGGGAAGGTGACGCTGTGCCGTGCGGATCTGTTCCTCGACCAGGTAATAGTTGTCCAGCAACCACTCTGCCGCGGGGGTGATGCGACGGCCGTCGCGCATGGTTTGCGTGAGCAGGTCGCTGGCCTCTGCCAGCAGCCGTTGATTGCTGGACAGGCGCGCCAACAATGCGTCGGTCCGCGTCTGCGCACTCGTGCGGTGACGACTGGCCAGTTCGGCGCCGTGCTGATCCATCCGATCGGCGCTGAACAGCTCGTCACGCAACGCCGATTCCGGCTCGTCCTGCTGCTGCCGGCGACGGCGCAGACGTATACGCAGACGGCGGAGAAAGGGAATGGATAGCAGGCCGTTTTTCAAAAGCGGGCGTCCTTTGGCAGGAGCGTGAGGGGATGCCGCATCGCACGGATGCGCTTCGACCGCACGAGGCGGCCATGGATTCGACCCTGTCCCTCTTTAGATAACGGGCTGCGCGAAAGCGCCGCGTGAAGGCCTCCGTGATCCTGCGTTCACATCGCGCGCGACGGGCCGATGCGGCGCGCACCCGTCAACTGCCTGTTCTACGCTGCGCCACACCGTGCCTTCGCAAACTCGCGTACGCTTTTTGCTTTTACAGAGATTCTTTGCACCGCCTACCGACATCCGTCATGCTCCCCGCAACAGCCCTACCCAACCTCTCATGATCGAATTCGGACACGGCACCCACGTCGGCTTGCGCCGCACGCGCAACGAAGACACCTATTACGCCGACGCCACGCTCGGCCTGTTCCTGGTGGCCGATGGCATGGGTGGCCATCTGCACGGCGAGGTAGCCTCGGCGCTGGTGCGCGACAACGTGGTCGAGTTGGTCAGCCGTGGACATGGCCTGGCCGAGGCCATCCATGGCGCCAACGAATACCTGATGGCGCAACTGCTCAACCAAGGCAACAGCCTGCCCATGGGAAGCACCATCGCTGCCTTGCGCCTGGTGGACGACGGCTACGAGGCGGCCTGGGTGGGCGACAGCCGCATCTACACCTTGGGTCGCGAGTTGCGCCAGATCAGTCACGATCATTCGCTGGTGCAAGCACTGGTCGAAGCGGGCAAGCTGGACCCGGCGCACACCGCGCGACACCCGAACCGCAACGTGCTGACGCAGGCCTTGGGTGTAACCGCCGCGGCGCAATTGCACGTGGGCATGGCGCACGGCCGCCTCGCACCCGGCATGGGTTTCCTGCTGTGCAGCGACGGATTGACCGAGGACCTCGATGTAGCGTCAATCGCCCGCACCGTGGCGCGCACCGATCTCGCCGCGCAGGAGTGCGTGGATCAGCTGCTGCTGAATGCACTGGATCGCGGCGGCAAGGACAACATCACCGCGATCCTTGTGCGCTCAAGCTGAGCCGGCTTCCGCAAGGGCTGCGGGGGCTTCCAATTTGCGCCAAACGCTGGCGCCGCCTGCGCTCTTGTCCAGTGCATCGAGCCGATGCTCATGCATGGCGACCTCTTCGGCGCTCGCGCGCAACACGCGCGGACGCCCGCGAAGAACCAGGGGTGCCGCAACCATCGCGGCGGTCGACGATTCCTGCGGCTGCTCGAAAGCAAGATCCATGGCGACCTGGCCCGACGTCATCGCAAGATAGACGTCGGCCAGCAACTGTGCGTCGATCAGGCCGCCGTGCAGGTCGCGCCGCGAGTTGTCCACACCGAGGCGTTTGCACAAGGCATCCAGGCTGTTGCGCTGGCCAGGATAGCGTTCGCGCGCCATGGCCAGCGTGTCGAGCACGCTGCAACGATCGCCGATGCTGCCGAAACTGTCGCCCAGTCGCGCCAGCTCGGCATTGAGGAAGCCCACGTCGAAGCTGGCGTTGTGGATGATGAGTTCGGCGCCGTCGATGAAGGCGAGGAAATCGTCCACCTTGTCGGCAAAGAGCGGCTTGTCCACGAGGAAGTCATCGCGGATGCCGGTGACCTGGCTGGCGCCTTCGTCCATCGCGCGTTGCGGATTGAGGTAGGTTTGCCAGTGCCGGCCGGTGAGGCGACGGCCCAGCATTTCCACGCAGGCGATCTCGACCAGCCGGTGCCCCTGGCGCACCTCGAGGCCGGTGGTTTCCGTATCCAGCACCACCTGCCTCATGCGTGGCTCCTGCGTTGTTCGGCCTGCTCGCGCGCTGCCTGATCCACGCGCTCGTTCTCGACATGGCCGTTGTGGCCCTTCACCCACTGCCAGCGCACACGGTGATTGCCGGTGGCGGCGGAGAGGCGCTCCCACAAATCCTGGTTCTTCACCGGCTTCTTGTCCGACGTGCGCCAGCCGTTCGCGCGCCATTTCGGCAGCCACTGCTCGATACCCTGCATCACGTAGCGCGAGTCGGTGGTGAGCAACACGGCACAGGGCCGGGTCAATGCTTCCAGTGCACCGATGGCAGCCATCAGCTCCATGCGGTTGTTGGTGGTGTCTGCCTCGCCGCCGGCCAGCAGGCGTTCGTGCCCCTTGGCACGCAGCAGCGCCGCCCAGCCGCCCGGGCCCGGGTTGCCGAGGCAGGCGCCATCGGTAAAGGCTTGTACTTCTTCAGTCACACGGTTTTCCACAATCAAGAGACGGAATGTCGCCGCGTACCTGGCGACAGGCGCGCATTCACCGGCGCATGCGCGGGCAACGGCCGCAGCTTCAGAGGGGTGGCGATGCGCCGCTGCTTGCGCGCCAGCATCAGGTATGCACCACCCCAGCGGCTGTCGTCGCCGACCGCCTGGGTGCCGGGCCGGTACGCGCCCAGGCGGCGCAGGCTCTCGACTTCCAATCCGTCGCGTTGCAGATACTGGCGCAGGCGCCACGGCCATTGCAGCGATTGCCGCTGTCCGCGCGCGTGCCAGCGGAACCACGGTGCCCAGCCGCCCAGCGGATGCACGGCTGTCACCAGCAAGATGCCGCCAGGTGCGAGTACGCGACAGGCCTCAGCCAGCAGCGCGGCGGTTTGCGGCGCGGGTTCCAGCGCATGCTGCAACCAGACAAGATCAAAGGCTTCATCGATGAAAGGCAACGGATCGTCGGCGTGGCTGCGCAAGTCGCCACGATAGCCGTCGCGTGCGAGCCACAGGCGTGTCCATGCCATGTCCGGCAGCGGGGGCACGGCATCGTCGTCGGCCACGCCAATGCGCAGCGCACGCCGCCCCGTCTCGCGCCGCAACAGCGGCGCCATGCTGCGCCACTGCCCGCTGCGCAACCGCCGCAGGGGCGCACTGGCCTGGATATCGTCGTCGTGTTGAAGCGGCATGCATTCGATCCGACGCACGGTCGTCGCTGGAATCCAGTCGGCAGTGTAACGTTTGGAGGCGCCGCTCGTGTCGCGTTCCCGCGGACCCGATGCATATCGCTTAACTGCCCACGCCCCTTAACGACAAGCTAACGAGTTGCCGCAACAGGCTGTTTATAGTCGGAAGCTTCACGCACGCCGGGACGGCTGCGTCTGCACGTTCGACCAACGCAGCGGAGCATGCCGTGCACCTCGTACCGTTACCGGCACTGGCCGACAACTACATCTGGCTGCTGCACGACGACGCAGGCAACGCCATCGTCGTCGATCCCGGCGATGACGCACCGGTGGAGCAGGCACTGGCCTCACGGGGGCTGCGGCTGCGCGCGATACTGTTGACGCACCACCATGCTGATCACATCGGCGGTGCGGCCGCGCTGCGCCAACGACATGGCGCCTCCGTGTACGCGCCCGAGGATGCGCACATCGAGGCAGCCACCGTGCGCGTGCGCGACGGCGAGAGCATCGCCCTTTCGGAGCCGCGAGCCAACTACAAGGTAATCGCCGTTCCGGGCCATACGCTGAGTCACGTGGCCTACTACGGCGAAGGCGTGCTGCTGGCCGGCGACACCCTTTTCAGCATGGGCTGCGGCCGGCTGTTCGAAGGTACGCCTGCGCAGATGCTGGCGTCGCTGGATCGTCTTGCCGCGTTGCCGGCCGCCACCCTGCTCTGTTGCGGGCACGAATACACGGCGGCCAATGGCCGCTTCGCCCACGAAATCGAACCCGGCAATGCCGCGCTGTCGGCACGCCGGCAGGAGGTGGCCGCGCTTCGCGCCCGGCAGCACCCCAGCCTGCCCGTGACCATGGCCAGCGAGTTGGCGACCAACCCGTTCCTGCGCATCGACGAACCAGCCGTGATTGCCTGGTGCGAACGGCAGGTCGGCCGAGCCGAGGATCGCATTGCACGCTTCGCCTCCGTCCGCGCAGCCAAGGATGTGTTCCGCGCATGAACGTACACCTTCATCCCAAACGGCTATTGCCGCTGATAATCTCGGCCCTGCTCACCGCATGCGCCACCGCGCCGGCACCGCGCCCCTCGACGACGACACCCGCCGTCCAACCGGTAACCGCGCCCGCTCCTGCTGCTGCGGCGACGTCCGCTGCGACGGCCACGCAAGCGCCGTCAGACGACGACAACGTCTGGAATCGGTTGCGCAACAGCTTCCAGATGGCCGATTGCGATGAAGACCCCGCAGTGCTGTCCTGGGCGAAGCGCTACACGAGCAACCCGCAGCGCTTCGAGCAGCAAGTACAGGACGCGTTGCCCAAGCTGATCTACGTGCAGCAGGTGGCGTCGGAACACGGTGTGGCCGGCGAGTTCGCCTTCCTGCCGTGGATCGAGAGCGGCTATCGGCCGATTCCCGGCCATAACGGTCGCCCCGCCGGCATGTGGCAGATCATGCCGGCCACCGCAGCCGCGATGGGTCTGCGTGTGAACGGACGCTACGACGGGCGCCTGGATGTGCAATCCACCGCAGACGCGGTGATGAAGCTGCTGAGCCGCTATTACGACGAATTCCGCGACTGGCGCGTCGCCGACTACGCCTACAACGCCGGCGAGTACAAGGCGCGCCAGCTGGTGCAGGGCCACGGTCTTCCGCCGGCGGCACCAGCGATACCGCGCTGGCCGGTGCACAACATCACCCGTGAGCACCTCACCAAGTTGCTGGCCATGGCCTGCGTGGTGCGCCAACCCGGGCGCTTCAATGTCAGCCTGCCCGTACTGGCGCCCAGCCAGCACCTCGTCAAGGTGCAACTGCCGCATTCGATGCCGCTGGCGCGTGCTGCCGACAAGGCCGGCATGCCGTTGGACACATTGAAGGACCTCAATGCCGCCTTCCGCAACGACATCGCGGATGCCAGCGTGGCCTCCTACTTGATGATGCCGGCAAACCACGCGCAGCAGTTCCACGATGCGCTGCTTGCCCAGGCCATGAACGCCGGTGATTCGACCGATGGCGGCTTCGCGAACAGCTTCGCCGCCGCCGAGAGCGGCCCCGCGTCGTCGCCCAATGCGACGGGTTCGAGACCGGCCACGCACCCCGTCACGCACCGGGTCGCGCAAGGCGAAACCCTGTGGCAGCTCGCGCACCACTATTCGGTAAGCGTGGGTGATTTGCAGCAATGGAACCATCTGCAAGGGCAGGCCATTCGTCCCGGCGAGGTACTCATGGTCAGCTCGCCGCAATAACCATGATCAACACCACGCTGTGGCGACGCATGCAAAGAAGGCGGCCATTGGCCGCCTTCTTTGCATGATACAGGGGCGCCTCGGCTTACATCCGGTCCTTGGCGATCTTGATCTCGGTGCCAGCGCGCAGCGCCTTGATCAACTCTTCGGTTGCCACGGCACCGTAGGCCTGAGTCATCTGCTGGCGCAGCGCGTTGCGCTGGTCGGATGGCATCTTGGAAAGATCCGCCCCCTGCACCTTGTCCACCGCCAGCAGTGCATAGCTGCCGTCCTGCATGTCCACCGCGGCGTACTGCGGCTTGCCGTCCGCCGGGTGTGGCAGCAGGAAGGCCTGATCACGCAGTGTCGCGGGCACGTCGGGCTGGATGCGCACCACGTCGGCCACGCTCTTCACGTTGGCGTTGTCGGAAGCGGCCACTGCCGCCAGCGTCTCGCCCTTGCGCAGGCGCGCCAGCAGCGCGTCAGCCTGTTGCTTCGCGGCGGCAGTGATGCGCTGGTCGAGGATGGTCTTGCTGATCGCGTCGTGCACTTCGGCCAGCGGTCTGGCTGCAGCAGCCACGTGCTGCGCCACGCGGACCACCACCGCGTCGTCATTGCCCAGCTCGATCAGGTTGGAGTTGTTGCCCTGTGCCAACACGTCGTTGCCGAACGCCGCCTTGATGACTTTGGGATCGGCTGCAACGCCCTGGCCGCCCTGGCGCGAGAACAGCGCCGTGGTCTTGATCGGCAGGCCAAGCGCTTGCGCGGCCGGTTCCAGCGAGGACGGGTTCTGATAGGTGTTGTCCGACAATTTTCCGGCCACTTCGTTGTATTTGCGGTCCTTGTCGCCGCTGGTCGCCTCGGCCAGCAGTTGGTCGCGGACTTCGGCGAACGACTTGGCATCGCCGCTGCGGATGTCGCGCAGCCAGAGGATGTCGTAACCGTCTGGCGTCAGCACCGGCTTGGAGATCTCGCCCTTCTTCAGCGCGAACATCGCGCTGTCGAAAACGGCGTTGGTCACGCCCTTCTGCAGCCAGCCCAGATCACCACCCTGGCGTTTCGAACCGAGGTCGTCCGAGTCCTGCACAGCGACCTTGGCGAAATTGTCCGGGGTGAGACCGGTGGCGATCTTCTCGGCCTTGGCCAGCGCGGCCTTCTGTTGGTCGGGCGTGGCGTTGGCGGGCACGTTGACGAGGATGTGCGACACCTCGCGCTGTTCGGGCAACACGAAGCGCTGCTTCTCGTTCTCGTACCGCTTCATCAGGTCGGCGTCGCTGGGCGGCGCATCCGGCTTGAGCTCGGAACCCTTCACCTCGATGTACTGCAGCGATACCTGCTCGGGATTCATGTAATCCGCGAGGTGCGCCTTGTAGTAGTCCGCGATCTGCGCATCGGTGACGCTGGCGTCGGCAGGCTGCGGCTTGGGCAGCACGGCGTAGCTGATGTCACGGCGCTGCATGCGCAGGTCGAGGTAATGGTTGATTTCCTCGTCGGTGACGATGGTGCTGGCGTTGACTGCGTTCGGCAAGGCCTGCGTGGCCAGCGAAGCACGCACGTCGTCCTGGAACATGTCGGGCGTTTTGCGCTGTTCGGCCAGCACGGTACGGTACATATTGGGGTCGAACTGGCCATTGACCTGGAACGCGGGAATGCCGGCGATGTAGTCACGCACGGCCTGGTCCGGCACGCGCACGCCCCAGTCCTCGTTCGCCTTCAACAGCAGTTGCTGGTCGATCATGCCGTCCAGCACCTTCAGCTTCATGTCCGGCTTTTCGAACGCGTCCGCGTCGAACCTGTCGCCCTGCTCTGCGCTCATCTGCTGGCGCAGCTCGTTCATGCGGCCCTGGAAATCCTGCTGGCTGATCTCGTGCTTGCCGACCTTCGCCACGTAGGTGTCGGCGCGGGACATGATGTAGCCCTCGATGCCGAAGAACGACATCGCGAAGGTGGCCAGGCCGAGAAGGACAGCGGCGGGCCATCCGTGCATCTTGTTGCGAATTGCCTGCAGCATTGCCTACCTTCCTGCGAGTGTTGTGCGGCGCACTCGGCGCGCGTTGCCTGAACCATTCAACACGACGGCTTCCCCAGCGACGTCGTCAAACAACAAGGGCGCCGCTGGGGCGCCCTTGCAAACCGTGGCGGAGCGGACGGGACTCGAACCCGCGACCTCCGGCGTGACAGGCCAGCATTCTAACCGACTGAACTACCGCTCCACAGATTTCTGGTGGGTGCTGTAGGGATCGAACCTACGACCATCGCCTTGTAAGGGCGGCGCTCTACCGCTGAGCTAAGCACCCGAAACCGAGCATCAGCCGCTCAGTTTAGGGCGTCCTTGAGCGTCTTGCCAGCCTTGAAGGCGGGAACCTTCGAAGCCTTGATCTTGATCGTCTCGTTGGTGCGCGGGTTGCGACCGGTGCGGGCGGCGCGCTTGCGCACGGTGAAGGTGCCAAAACCCACCACCGACACGTCCTCGCCCTTCTTCAGCGACTTCTGCACGACTTCGACAAACGCGTCGAACGCACGACCGGCATCGGCCTTGGTCAGTTCGGCCTTGTCGGCGATGGCATTGATCAGATCGGTTTTATTCATTGAAAACTCCCTAGTGCGTTTTGCGGCAGGCTCGCCCCGTGGCATGGGCGCGCGCAACCGCCATGGATGGTTGGTAGCCGCTGGGCGTCGTGACGCAACCCCGCATCGCGGACGCATGCAGCAGGCGCCGGGATCACGGTCCCGCCTTTATACCAGCGCCTCGCCAAGCACCGCAATACAAGCTGCAGCAAGGTTTCCGGGCGATACATGGAGGTCGCTGAAACTTTTGCATCCCGCAAAACACCTGCGGCACTTGCGGATTCTCCGGAGGCGTGAATGAACAAGGCGCCGCAGGTCGATTGACGACCCGGCGGCGCCTTGCCTGCGTGTGATTTCAATGCGGGCGGATATGCGACTCAGCCTCCTCGGCTTCCGGCTTTTCCTCGTGTGCCGTGTGCGATTCCGGTTTCGCTTCGTTCGGCTGCAGCGCGCGCTCCAATGCGATGTCCAGCACTTCGTCGATCCAGCGCACCGGGTGGATTTCCAACGACGAGGTGACATTGGCCGGCATGTCGGCCAAGTCCTTCTTGTTGTCCTCCGGGATGATCACCGTGGTGATGCCTCCGCGATGCGCCGCCAGCAGCTTCTCCTTTAGGCCACCGATGGGCAGTACGCGGCCGCGCAGGGTGATCTCGCCGGTCATCGCCACTTCCGAGCGCACCGGCACCTTGGTCAGCGCGGACACCAACGCGGTGCACATGCCGATGCCGGCACTGGGGCCATCCTTCGGCGTGGCGCCCTCGGGCACGTGCACGTGGATATCGAATTTCTGGTGGAAATCGGCGTCGATGCCCAATCGATCCACGCGCGCGCGCACCACCGACAACGCGGCCTGGATGGATTCCTTCATCACGTCTCCAAGCTGACCGGTATGCACCAGATGCCCCTTGCCCGGCACCACCGACGCCTCGATGCTAAGCAACTCGCCGCCCACCTGGGTCCAGGCCAGGCCGGTGACCAGGCCAACCTCGTTCTGCAGCTCCTTGCGGCCGAAGTCGAAGCGGCGCACGCCGAGGTAGTGGTCGAGGTTGGACGAATCCACGACCACGGCCCCCGCGGCCTTTGTCTTGCCCTTGGCTGCCTTGGCCGCCGCCACCGGCTTCGTCTTGCCCTTGGCCTTGCGCACTTCGCCTAACGTGAGCTCCTTCACCACCTTGCGGCAGATCTTGGATATCTCGCGCTCGAGATTGCGCACGCCGGACTCGCGCGTGTAGTAGCGCACGATGTCGCGCACGGCCTCCTCGGCGACGCTCAATTCCTCCGGCCTCAGGCCATTCGCCTTGAGCTGCTTCGGAAGCAAATACTTCTGCGCGATGTTGAGCTTCTCGTCCTCGGTGTAACCCGGAATACGGATCACTTCCATGCGATCGAGCAGAGGCCCGGGAATGTTCAACGAATTCGCGGTGGCGACCCACATCACTTCGGAAAGGTCGAGGTCGACCTCCAGATAGTGATCATTGAAGGCATGGTTCTGTTCGGGATCGAGTACTTCCAGCAATGCCGAGGACGGGTCGCCGCGGAAGTCCATCGACATCTTGTCGATCTCATCCAGCACGAACAGCGGGTTCTTGCTGCCGGTCTTGTTGAGGTTCTGCACGATGCGACCCGGCATCGATCCGATGTAGGTGCGCCGATGGCCGCGGATCTCCGCCTCGTCCCGCACTCCGCCCAGCGACATCCGGACGAATTTGCGGTTGGTAGCCTTGGCGATGGATTGACCGAGCGAGGTTTTGCCCACGCCGGGCGGTCCGACCAGGCACAGGATCGGCCCCTTCATCGTCGATACGCGATGCTGCACGGCGAGGTATTCGAGGATGCGCTCCTTGACCTTCTCCAGGCCGAAGTGGTCAGCGTCCAGCACTTCCTGCGCCAGCGCCAGATCCTTGCGCACCTTGCTGCGCTTCTTCCACGGCACGCCGATCAGCCAATCCAGGTAGTTGCGCACCACCGTGGCCTCGGCCGACATCGGCGACATCTGGCGCAGCTTGCCGAATTCCTGCCGCGCCTTGGCCAGCACCGGCTTGGGCATGCCGGCGTTCTCGATTTTCTTCTGCAGTTCCTCGATCTCGTTCGGGCCCTCTTCGCCCTCACCCAGCTCCTTCTGGATCGCCTTCATCTGCTCGTTGAGGTAGTACTCGCGCTGACTCTTCTCCATTTGCGACTTCACGCGACCGCGAATGCGCTTTTCCACCTGCTGCAGGTCCATTTCGCCGTCGACGAGGCCGATAAGCAATTCCAGCCGCTCCCCCACGTCGGCCGTTTCCAGCACCTTCTGCTTGTCAGCCATGCGCACGGACAAGTGCGCCGCGATCGAGTCGGCCACACGCGAGGGGTCCTCGATGCCGGACAGGCTGGCCAGGACTTCCGGCGGAAGCTTGCGGCTCTGCTTCACCAGTTGCTCGAACAGCGACACCAGGGTGCGCGACACCACGTCCAGTTCGCGGTCCTTGCTGCCATAGACCGGCTCGATAACGCGCGAACCGGCCACCAGCATGCCGCCGTCCTCGCGGCAGTCTTCGATGGAAACGCGCGACTGGCCCTCGACCAGCACCTTCACCGTGCCATCGGGCAGTTTGAGCAGCTGCAACACGCCGGCCAAGGTGCCGATCTGATGCAAATCGTCCACCGCCGGGTCGTCGATATCCGGGCTCTTCTGCGCCACCAGCAGGATCTTCCGCTCGCCCTCCATGGCACGCTCCAGCGCACGCATCGACTTGTCCCGCCCAACGAACAACGGGATGACCATATGCGGATAGACCACCACATCGCGCAGTGGCAATACGGGCAGCGCATCGAGTATGGCGCGCTTGGGGGCGTTCTTGGCCATCGGGTTTTCTCACGGCAATACGGTGGGGCGAGCCCGACACTGCGCCGGGCCGCATGACACGTCAAGTGGTGGCAAAACGGGAATTACTCAAGCGCGGCCTACCTAGGCGAACGTCCATGTTTCACGAGATTCGAGCGGACCGCCACCTGTCCCTGCACTCTTCAAAACAAAACGGCTCCGACGCGGACGCCGGAGCCGTGTTTGCATAGCCTGCGACGATCAGGCGGCGTCGCCGCCCTCGCCTGCCGCACGCTGCTGCAGGTTGCCCCGGTAGATCAGGTAGGGCTCGGCCTGACCTTCGATCACCGCGTCGTCCACCACCACCTTGCTGACGTGCTCCAGCGACGGCAGCTCATACATGGTGTCGAGCAGCACCTGTTCGAGGATGGTGCGCAAGCCGCGTGCGCCAGTCTTGCGCTTGAGCGCCTTCTTGGCGATCGCCTGCAGGGCCTCGGGGCGGAACTCCAGCTCCACCTCTTCCATCTCGAACAGCTTCTTGAATTGCTTGGTGACGGCGTTCTTCGGCTCGGTCAGGATCTTCACCAGCGCCGGCTCATCCAGCTCCTCCAGCGTGGCGATCACCGGCAGGCGACCGACGAATTCGGGGATCAGGCCGAAGCGCACCAGGTCCGCCGGCTCCACGTCGGCCAGCACCTTGCCCAGGTTCTGCGTGCGCTCCTTGCTGCGCACTTCGGCGCCGAAACCGATGCCGGTGCTTTCGGAACGCTGCTGTATCACTTTTTCCAAGCCGGCGAACGCGCCGCCGCAGATGAACAGGATGTTCTTGGTGTCCACCTGCAGGAATTCCTGCTGCGGATGCTTGCGTCCACCCTGCGGTGGCACCGAGGCCAGCGTGCCCTCGATCAGCTTGAGCAGTGCCTGCTGCACGCCTTCGCCGGAAACGTCGCGGGTGATTGACGGGTTCTCGCTCTTGCGCGAAATCTTGTCGATCTCGTCGATGTAGACGATGCCCGACTGCGCCTTCTCGACGTCGTAGTCGCACTTCTGCAGCAGCTTCTGGATGATGTTCTCGACGTCCTCGCCCACGTAGCCGGCTTCGGTCAGCGTGGTGGCGTCGGCGATGGTGAACGGCACGTTGAGCAGGCGCGCCAGCGTCTCGGCAAGCAGCGTCTTGCCTGAGCCGGTGGGGCCGATCAGCAGGATGTTGGACTTGCCCAGCTCGACGTCGTCGCCCTTCTGGCGCGACTCCATCCGCTTGTAGTGGTTGTATACCGCCACCGCCAGCGCCTTCTTGGCGCGAGCCTGGCCCACCACGTACTGATCCAGCGACTCGCGGATTTCCTTCGGCTTGGGCAGCTGAGTGCGACCGGAGGCCGCCTTTTCTTCCAGCTCTTCGCGGATGATGTCGTTGCAAAGCTCAACGCACTCGTCGCAGATGAACACGGACGGACCCGCGATCAGCTTGCGCACCTCATGCTGGCTCTTTCCGCAGAAAGAGCAGTAGAGAATCTTGCCGCTGTCACCGGAACGCCCCTGTCGGTCGTCGCTCATATTCGATCCCGCTGGTAAAACCGTGGTTAATTCAATTACGGCCCGAGAATAGCACAGGGCTCCGCACCGGCTGGCGGACGCGAAGCCCCTTGGTCGATACCGCGATGAGTGGGGCCATGGACGGCCACCCACTTGACCTTGCGATCAGGATGATCGCAAGGTCAATATCAGGCCGATTTGACCGAATCGACGGCACGGCGGTCGAGCACCGCATCGATCAGGCCGTATTCGCGGGCCGCCTCGGCGCTCATGAAGCGGTCGCGCTCCATGTCCCGCTCGATCTTCTCCAGCGGCTGGCCGGTGTGCTGCACATAGATGTCATTGAGGCGCCGACGCAGATAGAGGATTTCCTGCGCCTGGATCTCGATGTCGGTGGCCTGGCCACGGGCGCCCCCCGAGGGCTGATGGATCATCACGCGCGAATTCGGCAGCGAGAAACGCTTGCCCTTGGCGCCGGCCATGAGCAGCAAGGAAGCCGCGCTGCATGCCTGGCCAATGCACATGGTGCTGACGTCGGGCTTGATGTACTGCATGGTGTCGTAGATCGCCAGACCCGCCGTGACCGCACCGCCCGGGCTGTTGATGTACAGGTGGATGTCCTTGTCCGGATTTTCCGATTCGAGGAACAGCATCTGCGCGACCAGCAGGTTCGCCACCTGGTCGTTCACTTCGCCGACCAGGAAGATCACGCGCTCCTTCAGCAGGCGCGAATAGATGTCGTAGGAACGCTCGCCGCGGGCGGTCTGCTCGACGACCATCGGCACCAAGTTGAGGTTCTGGATCGGTTCCATGGTCTGTGCGCTCTCTGATTGATGTGCCTGAAGGGAGTATGCCATCGGGCCCGGCGTGCGCCAGACCCGATGGACGGATGCCTGTATCAGGCGCCCGCGGGGCGCATCACTTCGTCGAAGCTCAGGTCTTGCACGGTGGTGTTGGCATGCTCCGCCACCCACTCGGCCACCTGGTCTTCCATCACGCGGTTCTGCAACCCAGACATCAACTGGGGGTCGCCGTTGTAGAGTTCAATGACCTTTTCCGGCTCTTCGTAGGTCGAGGCGATCGCGGCGAGCTGCTCCGCCACACGCGTGCGATCGATCTTCAGCTCCTGCTTGCGGGCGATCTCGCCCATCAGCAGGCCCGCGATCACGCGTTTGCGCGCCATCGGCAGGGCTGCTTCGACCAACTGCGGCGGCGGCTGCTGGCCACGCGGCACGCTGCCCGCGGCCATCGCACGGGCCTCGGACTGCACCAGCATGTTCGGCACGTCCAGCGAACCATGCTTGTCGGACAGCTTTTCGGCCACCTCGGACTTCAGGCGGCCCATCAGCGCCGCCTTCAGCTCGCGCTCGAGGTTCGCCCGCACTTCCTTGCGGAAGTGTTCCAGGTCGCCATCGGCGATGCCAAACAACTTGGCGAACTCGGCGTCGATCTCCGGCAGCTTCGGCTCCTGCACCTTGACGACCTTGAAGCTGACCTTGGCAGTCTTGCCGGCCAAGTTCTCGTTGCGGAAATCCGCCGGAAATTCGATGTCGGCCTCGTAGCTGTCATCGGCCTTGTGACCCGTCAGCGCCGAGTCCAGCGCCTTGAACAGATTACCCGAGCCCAGCACGCTGCCAGCACGCTCCAGGCCTTCCGCCGGGAAGCGGTAGTCGCCAACCTGCGCGGCGTACTCGAACATCACGAAATCGCCCTCGACCGAAGCACGCTCGACCAGTTCGAAGCTGCGGCGCTGCTGGCGCAGCGTTTCCAGCATCTTCTCGATGTCGGCGTCGCTCACCGCGGCCTGCGGACGCTTGATCTCCAGCGCGGAGACGTCGATCGACGGAAACTCCGGCATCACCTCGAAGGTGGCGGTGTAGGCAATTTCGCCGTTTTCCGGCTTGCCGGTGGTGTCGATGGCGGGGTTGGCGATCGGCTGCAGCTTCTCCTGCGTCACCGCCTCGCGCAGCGTGCTGCCGATCAGGTCGGACAACACTTCGCCACGCACCTGTTCTCCGAAGCGCTGCTTGATGACGGCCACCGGCACCTTGCCCGGGCGGAAACCCTTCAGTCGCACCGTGCGACCCAGCTCCGCGATGCGCGCACCCACCTGCGTCTCGTAGCGCTCGGCGGGAAACTTCACAGTGAGCTTGCGCTCGAGCGTGCCGATGCTTTCAACCGAAACCTGCATGTCGTCTCCTGAAACCTGATTGTTGTGACACCCGACCGGGCGCCATGGCGGCAACCGTAAGCTGCGCCGAGAACCATCACTGTTGGTGCGAAAGGCGGGACTCGAACCCGCACGGGGGTTACCCGCCAGAACCTAAATCTGGTGCGTCTACCAGTTCCGCCACTTTCGCTTGTCGTGCCCGGCTTTCATGGCAGAACCCCACCCGCCCAGCCAGTACCTAAGTCGATGATTACCCTGCGCTAAAGCGGTTCATTGTACGGGCGCGCCAAGCCGCAGCACAAGCACGCAACGCATGTCGCCAGCCGCATCCGCAAAGCGAAACGCCGACCACGAGGGTCGGCGTTCCGGTGTTGGTGGGCCGTGTAAGATTCGAACTTACGACCAATTGATTAAGAGTCAACTGCTCTACCAACTGAGCTAACGGCCCTGAAACCTGAATTTTGGGGTGAACGATGGGACTCGAACCCACGACGACCGGAATCACAATCCGGGACTCTACCAGCTGAGCTACGTCCACCATGAAATCATTTAGTGGTGCGCCCGACAGGACTCGAACCTGCAACCGTCGGCTTAGAAGGCCGATGCTCTATCCGGTTGAGCTACAGGCGCGGACGCCATTTGCAGAACAGGCAGTGGTCGGGGCAGAGGGATTCGAACCCCCGACTTTTGCGTCCCAAACGCAACGCTCTACCAGACTGAGCTATACCCCGAACGAGCCCGCGACAGCCTTCATCAACGGAGCCTCGGAACACCACGGTTGATCGTACCAAGCATCAAACCGCAAGCATCGCCCAGGACACCATGCCCACCATCCCGCGGCATCGGCAAACAGCCTGTTCCGCGGCGCATGACGAAGCGCGGATGCTTCGACTTGCAGTACAAAATGGCGCGCCCGGAGAGATTCGAACTCCCGACCACCTAGTTCGTAGCCAGGTACTCTATCCAACTGAGCTACGGGCGCGCACTGAACTTATCGTTTCGTCGACCGGTTTCACTGGCCGCCGAAGCGAGGAGCGGAATTATTCAGGGTCACGCATCGAAGGTCAACACTTTTCGTGAATTTTTTTCACGTTCGCAATCCGTGCTCTGCCCTGTTCCATTCCGGCTGCGCGTCGAAACTCGCCGGGCAGGATTACCAGGCCGCTCCACAAACGACAAAGGGAGCCGTCGTGGCGGCTCCCTTTGGTCGATTCGGCACCCACTTCCGTCTGGACGTCCAGACGGCCAATTCAGACGTCCAGGCCGGAGCGGTTCTGTGTCGCCGGATCGCCCACCTTGCCCACCGTGGAGTCACCGCTCTTGGGCGGCGGAGGCGGCGGCGTGGAACCACCGCCGGCATTGCGGTTCCAGTCCGCAGGCGGCCCCGGCTGCCGTCCGGCCATGATGTCGTCAATCTGGCGCGCGTCGATGGTCTCGTACTGCAGCAGCGCCTCTGCCATTGCGTGCAGCTTTTCGATGTTGTCGGTCAACAGCTGGGTGCTGCGCGCATAGGCGCGATCCAGGATGCCGCGCACCACCCCGTCGATCTTGCTGGCGGTTTCGTTGGAAATGCTCTTGTGCTGAGTCACCGAACGGCCGAGGAACACTTCGTCCTCGTCCTCGCCATAGGTGATCGGGCCAAGCTCGTCGGACAGGCCCCATTTGGTGGCCATGTTGCGCGCCATCTTGGTGGCACGCTCGATGTCGTTTGAGGCACCTGTAGTCACCTTGTCGGTGCCAAAGATCAGCTCTTCCGCCACGCGTCCACCGTACAGCGAACACAACTGCGATTCGATCGCCACCCGGTTCATGCTGTAGCGATCGCCTTCCGGCAGATACATGGTGACGCCCAGCGCACGGCCGCGCGGGATGATGGTGACCTTGTAGACCGGATCGTGCTCCGGCACCAGGCGGCCGACGATGGCATGGCCGGCCTCGTGGTAGGCGGTGAGTTTCTTTTCGTCCTCGCTCATCGCCATCGAGCGGCGCTCGGTGCCCATCAGGATCTTGTCGCGCGCCTTGTCCAGGTGAGCCATGCGCACTTCGCGCGCGTTCTCGCGTGCGGCGAACAGCGCCGCCTCGTTGACCAGGTTGGCGAGGTCGGCCCCGGAGAAACCCGGTGTGCCACGCGCGATGGTCATGGCGTCGACGTCGGCGGCGACCGGCACCTTGCGCAGGTGCACCTTGAGGATCTGCTCGCGCCCCTTCACGTCTGGCAGGCCCACCACCACCTGACGGTCGAAACGACCCGGGCGCAGCAGCGCGGGATCGAGCACGTCGGGACGATTGGTAGCCGCGATCACGATGATGCCTTCGGTGCCTTCGAAGCCGTCCATCTCGACCAGCAACTGGTTGAGGGTCTGTTCGCGCTCGTCGTGGCCACCGCCGAGGCCGGCGCCACGATGGCGGCCGACCGCGTCGATTTCATCGATGAAGATGATGCAGGGCGCATGCTTCTTGGCCTGCTCGAACATGTCGCGCACGCGGCTGGCGCCCACGCCCACGAACATTTCCACGAAGTCCGAACCGGAGATCGAGAAGAACGGCACCTTGGCCTCGCCCGCGATGGCCTTGGCCAGCAAGGTCTTGCCGGTGCCGGGCGGGCCAACCATCAGCACGCCGCGCGGAATCTTGCCTCCCAGTTTCTGGAACTTGGACGGGTCGCGCAGGAATTCGACGAGTTCGCCCACCTCCTCCTTGGCCTCGTCGCAACCGGCCACGTCACTGAAGTTGACCTTGACCTGGTCCTCGCCCTGCAGTTTGGCGCGCGAACGGCCGAAACTCATCGCACCGCGCCCGCCGCCGCCGGACTGCATCTGGCGCATGAACCAGATGAGTACACCGGCGAACACCAGGATCGGCAACCAGCTTACGAACAAGCCGATCAGCGAAAAGCTCTCGGCAGGATCCTGACGGACTTCCACGCCCTTGTCCTGCATCTGTTTCACCACCGCATTGGTGGAGAAACCCAGCATCGGGGCCACGGTTCGGTAGCTGGTGCCGTCCTTCAGCTTGCCGCTGATGCTGGCCGGCTGGTCGGCGCTGATCACGGCGCTGGAAACGTTGCCGTTGTCCACACTCTGTGCAAAGGCGCTGTAGGCCATGTTGGACGACCCGCCACCGTGCGGGTTGAAGCTCTGGAATACGGTGAACAACACCACCGCGATGATCACCCAGAGCAACACTTGTTTCGCTGTTTCGTTCATGCGCCGTTCCCGCCCGGATGCGCCGCGGCGGCCTTGCGGCCGGTCGCCAGCGCGTACACCTCGCGCGAACGCGCGCGTGAGGCCTTTGGTTTACGCATCGTCACGCGCGAGAAGTCCGCGCGCAAGCTGCGCAGGTAATCGTCGAAGCCCGCGCCCTGGAACAGCTTGATCAGGAACGCACCTCCCGGCTTAAGCCACTGCCGGGAAAAATCCAGCGCCAGTTCGGCCAGCGCCATTGCCCGGATCTGGTCGGCCAACGCCACTCCACTCATATTGGGGGCCATGTCGGACAGCACAAGATCCAGCTTCTGCCCTTCCAGCCGCGCCTCCAGCGCCTGCACCACGGTTTCCTCGCGGAAATCGCCCTGCAGGAAATCCACGCCGGCGATGCTCTGCATCGGCAGGATATCCAGCGCGAACACCTTGCCGCTGTCGCCCAACCGTTGCCGCACCAGTTGCGACCATCCGCCCGGCGCAGCGCCCAGATCCACCACGGCCATGCCCGGCTTGAGCAGGCGGTCGCGGTCGATCAGCTCCTCCAGTTTGTAGACGGCGCGCGAGCGCACGCCCTCAGCCTGCGCCTTCTTCACGTAGACGTCATTGAAATGTTCACGCAGCCAGCCGGCGCTGCTCTTGCTGCGGCTCATGGGACAACATCGCTACAGGGGTATGGTCGCGCATGATACCCTTTGCCGCCCAATCCCCGCGAATCGAAGCCACCGCATGGCCCTCTCTCCGTCGCAGATCCGTTACCTGCGCAGCCTTTCCCATGGCCTGAACCCGGTCATCCTGCTCGGCAACAAGGGCGCCAGCGAAGCCGTGGTCAAGGAACTGGGCTCGGCGCTGGAGATCCACGAACTGGTCAAGGTGAAGCTCTCCGGTGGTGACAAGGACGAGCGACAAGCGCAACTCGACGTCCTGCTGACCGGCACCGGCGCCGAAGCCGTGCAGCAGATCGGCCACGTCGCCGTGCTGTTCCGTCGCAATGCCGACGAGCCGAAGATCGCCCTGCCCCGCTGATGGATCTCTCGCTCGACCGGCCCGATGGGTACCTGTTCGTACGCCGCGTCGGCGAGAGCGGCATCACTCTGATCGACCGCGAGCTCACTGACAGCTTCTTGCTGGCACCCGACCAAGCGGTCGAACACTGGCCGGTACACGAAATCGGCAGCCTGGGGGCCGAGCACGTCGAAACCCTGCTCGCCCTGCAACCGGAGCTGGTACTGCTGGGCACCGGTTCGCGCCAGGCATTTCCACCGGCTGCCTTCATGGCTGGCTTCCTGCGCAAGGGTATCGGCCTCGAGGCGATGGACAACGCTGCGGCCGCACGCACCTACAACCTGTTGGCCGGCGAAGGACGGCGTGTCGTCGCCGCGTTCATTCTTGGCGCTCATTCCTGAGCGCAAAGACCAGACGGGCGGCTGTCCGGGGCCGCGCTATTCAGGAAGAACTCACTTCGCTGGCAGGTAACTCATCGGATCGACCGGGTTGCCGTCCTTGCGGATCTGGAACCCCAGCTCCACGCGCGAGGCGCCGCTGGAACCCATCAGGGCGATCTCCTGGCCGGCGCTGACGCGCTGGCCTTCCGTAACCAGACGCTTGCTGTTGTGCCCATAGGCGGACAGCAGGCTGTCGTTGTGCTTGATGATGACCAGCTCGCCATAGCCGACCAGGCCATTGCCGCTGTACACCACCACGCCATCGGCCGCCGCTCGCACCGGGTCGCCGGCATTGCCGGCGATCTCGACACCCGGCACCGCGTCGCCAGGCGTGAAGCGTTTGAGGATCTGTCCGTCGGCCGGCCAGCGCCAGGTCACGCCGCCCGCCGCGTGGGAATTGCCGGTCGCTACCACGGGCGTCGGGGCCGGAGCCGGCGGTGGCACAGGCTTGGGGCCACCCGCGACGGGCACCACGGTACTCGCCGGTACGGCAGGCACGGTAATTGACGCAGCGGTCGTTGCCGTGGGTGCCTGCGCATGCGGCGGCGCTACCGCGCTCGCGGCATTCGATACCGACGCTTCCGCCGGCACATTCTCGAAGACCGGCGCGGCCGGAGCAGGCGGCGCAGCTGGTGTGGATGCAGGGTTCGCCTTGGCTACGGCAGTCGCCGCCTGCGAGGGCGGTGCGCTGCCGCCGTTTGGCGGCGACAGGCGCAGCTTCTGCCCCGGCCAGATCGTGTAGGGCACGGCGATGCCGTTCCACTTCGCCAAGTCGCGATAGTCCACGCTGTTGCGGAAGGCGATCGAATACATGGTGTCGCCCTTGACCACCACATAGCTGCCACCGGGAATCGGCGTGCGCGCCACGGCATGTGCAGGCGCAACGGGCGCGCCGTAGTGCTGCTGGCCCGGAGCCGGCTCCACCACCACAGTACTGCAGGCCGACAGCAGCAGCGATACAACGAAGAGCGGCAATAAAGAACGGTATCGATTCATGCGCGCCAGCATAGCGAAGCACCCCTGTACTTTCATGCGACCCGCCGCCGTCAATGCCGCCAGATCCACCACGCCAGCAATGCTCCCAGCAACACCAGCACGGCCCAGCCGATCCATTCGATGTATTTGTGCAGCAGGTGCTCGGCGCGCTCGCCGAACAGCCGTATCAACAACGCCAGCAACCACACGCGCTTGCCGCGCCCCAGCGCCACGCAAGCAAGGAAGGGCAGCACCGGCACGCCGACGATACCCGCTGCCCAGGTCACGAACTTCATCGGTACCACCGGCTGCAAGGCTGCCAGCATCAGCACGCCATAGAGCCCCCAGCGATGCTCGGCCATCTGTGTGCGCAGGCTCTGCACACCCAGCTCGATGGGCGCCAGCAGATGCAGCGTGCCAAGCAGCGGCTTCAACGCCTCGAACGCCCAATGCCCCAGCGTGTAACCGACCAACGCACCGAGCAGCGAGAAGGCCAGGCTGATGTTCGCGTAGAAGAACGCCCTGTGCCGCTTTCCCAGCATCATCGGCGCCAGCATCACCTCCGGCATGATCGGGAAGATGAAGGCTTCGACGAAGCTGAGTCCGCACAGGTAACGAACGGCGTGGGGATGGCGCGCCCACGTCAGCGCGCGGGCGTAGAGTCTGCCGAACAAACGCATCAGCCGATGCCCCCGAGCAATGGCACGAAGCTGACCGCCCCGAGTTCTTCCTGCACGAAATCGCCCTCTCCGTCGCCGCGCAGGCGAATCAGTACCTGATTGCTGGGCGACCCTACGGGCGCCACCAGCACGCCGCTGGGACTGAGCTGCTCCAGAATGCGGCTGGGAATGCTGTCGCCTGCCGCGGTGAGGATCACCGCGTCGAACGGCGCCTCGTCAGCCCAGCCGAGCTTGCCATCGTCGTGGCGCGAACGGATGTTGCCGATGCCGAGCTGACGGAAGCGCCGCCGCGCCTGGCGCAGCAGTTCCTCGATGCGCTCCACCGTGTAGACCTGCTCGACCAGCGCCGCCAACACCACGGCCTGGTAGCCGGAGCCCGTGCCGATTTCCAGCACGCGGCCGGGCTTTTCCTTGCGCTCGTCGAAGTGCTCCAGCAACGCTTCGGTCATCCGCGCCACGACCCAGGGCTGGGAAATGGTCTGGCCGTGGCCGATCGGCAACGCGGTGTTCTCGTAGGCGCGCGAATGCAGCGCCTGGTCGATGAAATGGTGGCGCGGCAGGTTCCGGATCACGTCGATCACCCGTGCATCGCGGACTCCGCTTTCCTTGAGCTGCGCGGCGAGCCGGTCGCGCGCGCGCTGCGAGGTCATGCCCTCGCCTTTCAATACCGATGGTGGCAGCGTGTGCATGCTCATCGCTCAAGCCGCCTTGTGGCCGGGCGCGGCCTGGTCTTTGCCCAGCGATTGCACCCAACTGCTCACCTTTTCCAGTGCCTGGTAGCGGGTGAGATCGACATGGATGGGAGTGACCGAAACATGGCCGCGACGGACGGCGTCGAAGTCCGTGCCAGGGCCGGCGTCATCGATTTCGCCCGCCGGGCCGATCCACCAGATCGGGCGACCGCGCGGGTCGGTCTGCGCGATGCATGGCGCCGCACGATGGCGACGCCCCAGCCGCGTGACCTCGAAGCCGCGGATTTCCGGCCAGGGCCGATCCGGCACGTTGACGTTGAGGATGGTGTCGGCCGGCAGCGGATCGACCAGCAGGCGGCGCATCAGCAACAGCACAGCCGTCGCCGCGGAGTCGTAATGCTCGCCGCGATGATCCTCGCTGACCAGCGACACCGCGATGGCCGGCAAGCCGAGGAAGCGCCCTTCCATCGCCGCCGAGACCGTGCCGGAATAGATCACGTCGTCGCCAAGATTGGCCGAGTTGTTGATACCGGATACCACGATGTCGGGTTCGTGGTCGAGCAGGCCGGACAATGCGAGATGCACGCAGTCGGTGGGCGTGCCCGCGACGCGGTAACGGCCATCCTCCATGCGCAATACGCGCAGCGGCGCGTCCAGGGTCAGCGAATTGCTGGCGCCGGAACGGTCGCGATCGGGCGCCACCACCGTCACCTCGCCCACCTCGCGCAAACGCGCGGCAAGCACATGAATGCCCCGCGCATCCACGCCATCGTCGTTGCTGACAAGAACTCGCATGCTGATCCGTGTTGAGTCGACCGCAGCGCATCGCCAAGAGGCAAGCGCACCCCGCAATCGCCCGAGTTTACCGGAGCGACACCGCGGTTTCACGGATCGACGGCATGCATTGCGCCCGAGCCGTTGCTTGCTAGCATCGGGGCATGCAACGCCGGCCGCCTGCGATCAGCGAAGACGATGCCCGCCTGTTCCGCGAGGCGGTCGGCGAAGTGCGCCACATCGACACGCAAGCCGCACCGCCGTCCGCACCGAAGCCCTCGCCGCAGCCGCGCATGCTAGAAGCCGACGAAGCCGCCGTGCCGGGCGAATTGCTGGAGATGGCCTTCGACCCGGCCACGCTCGAGGTAGGCGAGGAACTCAACTATCTGCGCGACGGCTATCCGCCGAAGCTGTTGCGCCAGTTGAAGCGCGGCCAGTACAGCGTGCAGGACGAAGTCGACCTGCATCAGATGAACGCCGCCGCGGCGCAGGCCAGCATCGCCGTCTTCCTCGCCGAAGCGAAACGGCACGGCCTGCGCTGCGTGCGCATCATCCACGGCAAGGGTCTGCGCTCGAAAGCCGCCGGCCCGGTATTGAAGACGCTCACCGATCGCCTGCTGCGGCGGCGGGACGACGTGATCGCGTTCGCTTCGGCAAGGCCGGCGCAAGGCGGCACCGGGGCGGTGGTTGTGCTACTCCAAGGTTGACGCGAGGCCTTATTTCCGCGTACCGGGCTTGGCTTTTTCGTAGTTCGATTGCAAAGCCAGCCATTCCGGCTTGGCGGTGGTGCGATTGCCCAGCCAGTAAGTGACCGTGCATCCCGTGCGCTTTTGCAATTCGTCTATGAGCAGCCACTCGCACGGAAAGGAACTGCCGATTCGTCGCCGCACACCGGATCTGAGCACCAACACCAGGTGTGCTTCACGACTATCCGATCTGCGCTCAAGTTCGAGCACATCCGTATAGGCAACAACTTGTCCGCATCGCCAACCAAAGCGGATGTCGTTTTGTTCCAAACGAAGGCCAAAAAAGGAGCGGATCCAGACGAACACCGATCCGGCAAGGCCAATCAGAGCCATGGGCCAAGTCACACCGCCACGCCCATGATGAAAAGTTGCCATGGAGATGACACTACTGAGCAGGCCAAGCGCCAGAAAAAGCACCACCCGATATCTGGGCGATTTCAGCTCGCCCGTCGTCTTGAACAACTCGGCGTTCTCGCGCTCGGATAGTGAACTCCTCCATCCAAGGAACGCGACTGCCAACATCCCCATCGATATCAGCGCAATCAACGCGTCATTCGCCACCGCGACCTCCTGTCTACGCAGACGCTGCAACTTCGCGTGCCACCACCGTCGCATACGCGCCCGCCGGCAACTCGAAAGACAATTCCAGTGCATCGTCGGCCAGCCAGCGCCAGCGCAAGTCTTTAGGCAACAGGCGAAGCGGCCTGCGTTCCTGATCCATGCGCGCAGCGGCGATGCCTCGCGCAAGATCATCGTGCGTTGCGGCGACTTCGCGTTCCAACTCGCCCGCCTCGCCTGCCGTGGGTGGTTCGCCCTGCCCCCACAACGGACCGGAAGGATGGATGTCTCCCTTGGCCAGGCGCTGCGCCAGGACATCGTTGTACGGCTCCGGCCCGAACCAGGAACGCGAGCCGGCCAGCGACCAGATTTCACCATCCAGTTGCGCATCCCATGTGCCGCGCTCGACGCGGACCGCCAACACGTCGTTGAAGATCTGCGAGCGCGCGGCGGAGAGCAGGAAGCCGCGCTTGTCGCGATCCACCCTGCGTCCCGCGAACATCGCGCGCGCCTGCTCCAGGTTGCCGCCCTCGCGGCCGAAGCGCTGTTCGCCGAAGTAGTTGGGCACGCCGCGTGCCGCGATCGCGGCCAGCACCTGTTCCGCGCGTTCACGCTCGCCTTGCGCCTCACGCAGCACCAGCACGAAGCGGTTGCCGCGCAAGGCACCGCGCTTGAGCTTGCGGCCGTGACGAGTGGCGGCCAGCACTTTCACGTTCTCGTGCGGGAAGGCCGACCAGTCGGGATCGGGTTTGCCGGCGAGTTGCACGGTGAAGGCCTGGCGCGTCACCGCGTGCCGGTCCTTCAGGCCGGCGTAGCCCACGGCCAGCGGCGGCACGCCGGCGAATTTCGCCAGCTCCCTTGCCAGCCAGTCGGTGTTGGCACCGCGCTTCTCCACCCACAGCAAGGCGTGCTCGCCGTTGCCGTCGGCGTCGTAGCCCAGGATTTCCTCGACGACGAAGTCTTCAGGGGTGCAGCGCAGGCGCGCTGCCAGTGGAGGCGCGGTGCCGTGGGCGAATGGAAGCTCTTGAGTCGTCATGGCGTGACAGGTATCCGGGTGTTCACTCCCTCATACGATACGGCCACACCGTGCCATATCTGGAAACTGAGGATCGAAGTACTCGTGCTTCAGTGCCTTTCAAGCAATACGCTGGCTTGTGCGGCGATGCCTTCGCCGCGGCCGGTGAAACCGAGTTTTTCGGTGGTGGTGGCCTTGATGCTGACCTGGCCGAGCTGGCAGTCGAGATCGGCGGCAAGGTTTTCACGCATGGCCTGCGCGTGCGGGCCGATCTTTGGGGATTCACAGATCACGGTGATATCGGCGTTGCCCAGCGCATAGCCATGTTGTGCCGCCAGCATGGCGGCATGGCGCAGGAACTGGCGGCTGTCGGCATTGCGCCAGCGTTCGTCCGAGGGGGGGAAGTGCTTGCCGATGTCGCCCAGCGCCAGCGCGCCGAAGATGGCGTCGCACAGCGCGTGGATCACCACGTCGCCGTCGGAGTGCGCGAGCAGGCCGTGCGCGTGAGGGATGCGCACGCCGCCCAGGGTGACGTGGTCGCCCTCGCCGAAGGCGTGCACGTCGAAGCCGTTGCCGATGCGCATGCTCATGCCGTCCTCGCCAGCAGGAATTCGGCGAGCGCGAGGTCCGCCGCCGTGGTGACCTTGATGTTGTCCTCGGCGCCTTCGACCAGCAGCGGCCGGAAGCCGGCCAGTTCCATCGCCATCGCTTCGTCGCTGACCGCACGGCCATGGTTCGATACCGCGCCCAACGCAGCAACGAGTTCGCCGCGGCGGAACATCTGCGGCGTGAATGCACGCCAACGCTGGTCGCGCGGCTCCGTGGCGAGGCTGCAGTCGCCTTCACCGGCACGCTTGAGCGTGTCGCGCAACGGCGCGCCAAGCAGACCCCCATCGGTTTCGGAAGCGCGCTCGATCAGTTGCGTGATGTCCTTCGCACGCACGCAGGGGCGTGCGGCGTCATGTACCAGCACGAAGTCGGCATTCTCCACTTCGGAAGGCAACGCGTTGAGGCCGGCCAGCACCGAATCGCTGCGCTCGGCGCCACCGATGGCGACGCGCACCGGTTTGCCATGCAGTGTTTCGATGCCGGGCCAGAGTTCGTCCCGCGCGCCGAGCACCACCAGCAGGCCGGCGATGCGCGGATGCGCCGCCAGCCGCTCCAGCGTATGCGCGATCAGCGGCTTGCCGGCCAGCGGCAGGTATTGCTTGGGACAATCCGCACCCATGCGCATGCCGCGACCTGCGGCTGGCACCACGCACCACAGGGCCTCGCTCATTTGACGACGCCGCCCGCGGCGGCGCCTGCCGGGCGGGCTGGTGGCGGCAAGGGCAAGCTGCTGCTCGCGCCCGCCGGCTGGCTGTCCACCTGATAGAACACCTCGCCGGGCTTGATGAGGCCCAGCCCGGTGCGCGCACGCGCCTCGATGGCCTGATTGCCGTTCTTCAGGTCGGCCACGTCGGCGGCCAGCGCCTGGTTGCGCTGCTGCAGGCGGCCGTTCTCGTCGGTCTGTTTCTTGATGGCCACGCGCAGGGCATCCACCTCATGCACACCGCCCTGCGCGGACCACAGTTTCATCTGCAGTCCGATCAGCAGCAGAACCAGGACGAGAGCGACCCAACGCAGCATGGGGCAACGTGCTTCCGTCAGCCCGGCAGATGGGCCAGGTTCGGGAAGGCGTTGCGGCCGGCATAGCGTGCCGACGCGCCCAGCGCCTCCTCGATGCGCAGCAGCTGGTTGTACTTAGCCACGCGGTCGGTGCGGCACAGCGAGCCGGTCTTGATCTGGGTCGCGGTGGTGGCCACGGCGATGTCGGCGATGGTGGTGTCTTCCGTCTCGCCCGAGCGGTGCGACACGATCGCCGCGTACTTCGCCGCGTCGGCCATGGCGATGGCTTCCAGCGTTTCGGACAGCGTGCCGATCTGGTTGACCTTGATCAGGATGGCGTTGGCGATGCCCTTGTCGATGCCTTCCTTGAAGATGGCCGGATTGGTGACGAACAGGTCGTCGCCCACCACCTGGATGTTCTTGCCGATGGCGTCGGTGAGCAGCTTCCAGCCGCCCCAGTCGCCTTCGGCCATGCCGTCCTCGATGGTGATGATCGGGTACTGCCGGGTCCAGCCGGCCAGCACGTCGACCCATTGCTCGGAGGTGTAGATCTTGCCCTCGCCTGCCAGGTCGTACTTGCCATCCTTGAAGAACTCGGAGCTGGCCGCGTCGAGGCCGAGCAGGATCTCGCTGCCGACTTTGTAGCCGGCCTTGTTCACTGCCTCGAGGATGGTGTCCAGCGCCTCGATGTTGGAGCGCAGGTCCGGCGCGAAGCCGCCTTCGTCGCCCACCGCGGTGTTCAGGCCCTTGCCCTTCAGCACGCTCTTCAGCGCGTGGAAGATCTCCGCGCCGGCGCGCAGCGCCTCGGCGAAGCTGGACACGCCCACCGGCAGCACCATGAATTCCTGCACGTCGACGTTGTTGTCGGCATGCGCGCCGCCGTTGATGATGTTCATCATCGGCACCGGCAGCGCACCGGGCTTGCCGGTGGTGCCGTTGATCTCCGCGAGGTACTGCCACAACGCCTGCTTGCGCTGCGCCGCCACCGCGTGCGCGGCGGCCATCGATACGCCGAGCAGCGCGTTGGCGCCCAGCTTGCCCTTGTTCGGCGTGCCGTCGAGCCGGATCAGCTTGGCGTCCAGGCCGCCCTGGTTGGCTGCGTCGAACCCCTTCAGCTCGCTGGCGATGGAGTTGTTGACGTTGGCCACCGCATTCTTCACGCCCTTGCCGAGGTAGCGCGACTTGTCGCCGTCACGCAGTTCCACCGCCTCGCGCGTGCCCGTGCTGGCGCCGCTGGGCACTGCGGCGCGACCGAAACCGCCGCCCGCCAGGGTGACCTCGGCCTCCAGCGTGGGATTGCCGCGCGAGTCGAGGATTTCACGGGCGTGAATGCGGGTGATGTCGGTACTCATGCGGCTGCAATCCTTCAAAGTTTTGGAGAGGGGACGATCCGGGGCTTACAAAGTGTTTTCGAGGAAGCCGTGACGCTTGGTCACGGCGTCCAGTTCCAGCAGGGTTTCCAGCAACGCTTCCATCTTGTCCAGCGGCCATGCGTTGGGACCGTCACTGAGCGCCTTGGAAGGATCGGGATGGGTTTCGGCGAACAGACCGGCCACGCCAGCCGCCACCGCGGCACGCGCCAGCACCGGCACGAACTCGCGCTGGCCGCCGGAGCTCGTGCCCTGGCCGCCCGGCAGCTGCACCGAGTGCGTGGCGTCGAACACCACCGGGCAGCCGGTGTCGCGCATCGCGCTCAGGCTGCGCATGTCGGAAACCAGATTGTTGTAGCCGAAGCTGGCGCCGCGCTCGCACACCATGATGGCGTCGTTGCCGACGTCCTTGGCCTTGGCGACCACGTTCTTCATGTCCCAGGGCGCGAGGAACTGGCCCTTCTTGATGTTCACCGGCTTGCCGGCACGGGCCACGGCCTGGATGAAATCGGTCTGGCGGCACAGGAAGGCAGGCGTCTGCAACACGTCCACCACCGAAGCCACCTCGGCGAACGGGGTGTACTCGTGCACGTCGGTAAGCACCGGCACGCCGATCTGGCGCTTCACCTCGCCGAGGATACGCAGCCCTTCTTCCATGCCCAGGCCACGAAAGCTGGTGCCGGAAGAACGGTTGGCCTTGTCGAAGCTGGACTTGAAGATGAAATGGATGCCCAGCTTGCCGGTGATCTCCTTGAGCTTGCCGGCGGTATCCAGCTGCAACTGCTCGGATTCGACCACGCAGGGGCCGGCGATCAGGAACAGTGGCTGGTCGAGGCCGACTTCGAACCCGCACAGCTTCATGCCACGGCTCCCTGCGCCAGCTTCTGCCCGTCGCGCACCGCCTTGTACTCGCGCGCGGCGTGCACGAAGCCGATGAACAGCGGATGGCCGTCGCGCGGCGTGGAGGTGAACTCCGGGTGTGCCTGGCAGCCGAGGAACCACGGGTGCTTCTGCGGCGACAGTTCGACGATCTCCACCAGCAGGTCGTCCATCGACTTGCCGGAGATCACCAGGCCCTGGTCCTCGAAACTCTGTCGGTAGCGGTTGTTGAATTCGTAGCGGTGGCGGTGACGCTCGCGCACCACTTCCTGGCCGTACATCTCGCGCGCCAGCGTGCCGGCCTTGAGGCGGCATTCCTGGGCGCCGAGGCGCATGGTGCCGCCGAGATCCGAGCGCTCGCTGCGCTGCTCGACTTCGCCGGCAGCCGTCGTCCATTCGGTGATCAGCGCGATCACCGGATTGGGCGTGTTGCGGTCGTTCTCGCTGGAGTCGGCATCGGCCAGGCCGGCCACGTGGCGGGCGAAATCCACCACCGCCGCGTGCATGCCGTAGCAGATGCCGAAGTACGGCACGCCGTGCTCGCGCGCGTACTTCGCGGCCATGATCTTGCCCTCGAAGCCGCGCTTGCCGAAGCCGCCCGGCACCAGGATCGCGTCCATGCCGCCCAGCACCTTGGCGGCACCCTCGGCCTCGACCTGCTCGGAATCGATCCACTGCAGGTTCACGCGCGTCTGCTGCTTGATGCCTCCGTGGCGCAGCGCCTCGCCCAGCGACTTGTAGGCGTCCTTGTGCTCCACGTACTTGCCGACGATGGCCACAGTGACCTCGTCCTTCGGGTGCACCACGGCATCCACCGTGCGCTGCCAGCCGGAGAGATCGGCCGGCTTCGCGTCGAGGCCCAGCCGCTTCACCACGATCTCGTCCAGCCCCTGCTGGTGCAGCCACAACGGGGTCTTGTAGATCACGTCCACGTCCACCGCGCTGATCACGGCGTTCTCGGGCACGTTGGTGAACAGCGCGATCTTGCGGCGCTCGCCCTCGGGCAGCGGCTGCTCGCTGCGGCACAACAGGATGTCCGGCTGGATGCCGATGGAGCGCAGCTCCTTCACCGAATGCTGGGTCGGCTTGGTCTTGATCTCGCCGGCGGCCTTGATGAAGGGCACCAGGGTGAGATGCATGAACAGGCACTTTTCCGGGCCGTGCTCGGAGCGCAGCTGGCGGATCGCCTCGAGGAACGGCAGCGACTCGATGTCGCCCACCGTGCCGCCGATCTCCACCAGCGCCACGTCGAAGCCGCGCGTGGCCTCGTGAATGCAGTGCTTGATCTCGTCGGTGATGTGCGGGATCACCTGCACGGTGGCGCCCAGGTAGTCGCCGCGGCGCTCCTTGCGGATCACGCTCTCGTAGATCTTGCCGGTGGTGATGGAGTTCTTGCCGGTGAGGCGGGTATGGACGAAACGCTCGTAGTGGCCGAGGTCGAGATCGGTCTCGGCGCCGTCGTCGGTGACATAGACCTCGCCATGCTGGAACGGGCTCATGGTGCCCGGATCCACATTGATGTAGGGATCGAGCTTCATCATGGTGACCGAGAGGCCACGCGCTTCCAGAATGGAGGCCAGCGACGCCGCGGCGATGCCCTTGCCAAGCGAGGACACCACACCGCCGGTGACGAAAATCAGGGGGGTCATGGGATGCAGCCGTGCTGGAAATACATATTCTAGCGGCAGACGGCCTTCGCTGCGAGATGTCCGGGCGACCGAATTCATCTGTTGTGAGATTTGGCGGGCCGCGCTGTCGCGCCTGCTAAAGTGCCGCGCATGAACACGCCCATCCCCGCCCGGATCGCCGCGTTGCGCGCGGCCATGCAGCAGCACGGCGTCGCCGCCGTGATCGTCCCCAGCGCCGACCCGCACCTGTCCGAATACCTGCCCGAACGCTGGCAGGCGCGCGCATGGCTGTCCGGCTTCGACGGGTCGGCCGGCACGCTAATCGTCACGCGCGAACACGCGGGCCTGTGGACGGACTCACGCTACTTCTCGCAGGCCGAACAGCAACTGGCCGGCACCGGTGTCGCCTTGATGAAGCTGCGCGTGGCGCACACGGCCGAACACCTCGACTGGCTGGCTTCGCACCTGCATCACGGTGAAACCCTCGCCGTGGCCGGCGACAGCGTGTCGCTGGCCGGCCTGCGCTCGATGGAAGGCAAGCTGGCCGAACACGGTGTGCGCGTGCGCACCGATCTCGACCTGCCTGGCACGATCTGGGACGATCGTCCCGGTCTCCCGCATGCACGCATCGTCGAGCATCCCATCGCCTGGGCCTGCACCGCCCGCGCGGACAAGCTCGCGCGACTGCGCAGCGCCATGCGCAAGCACGGCGCCACGCACCACCTGCTCTCCAGTCTCGACGACATCGCCTGGCTCACCAACCTGCGCGGCAGCGACGTGGAGTGCAACCCGGTGTTTCTCGCCCACCTGCTGGTGGCCACCGAAGGCAAGGCCACGCTGTTCGCCGAGCGCGGCAAGTTCGACGACGCACTGGTGGCGCAGCTCGCCGCCGATGGCATTGCCATCGCGTCCTACGAAGGCATCACCGGCGCACTGGCCGAGCTGGGCAAGGCCGACACGCTGCTGTTCGATGCCGGTCGCGTGGTTTGCGCGATCAGCAACACGATTCCTGCCGCCGTGCAACGCACCGAAGCCGCCAACCCCAGCACTGCGTTCAAGGCGCTGAAGACACCGGCCGAGCTGGACCACGTGCGCGAGGTGATGCGCCGCGACGGTGCCGCACTGGCCGGCGCGTTCCGTGAAATCGAGCACCAGCTCGCGCAAGGCAAGCCGCTCACCGAACTGGACGTGCACCGCCTCGTGCACGCCGCCCGCGCCGCGCAGCCGGACTTCATCGGCGAAAGTTTCGCCACCATCGCCGGCTACCAGGCCAACGGCGCGTTGCCGCACTACCGCGCCACGCAGGCGTCGCACAGCACGCTGCAGGCGAAGGGCCTGCTGCTGATCGACTCCGGCGGCCAATACCTCGGCGGCACCACCGACATCACCCGCGTGCTGGCGCTGGGCGAAACCACGGCCGAACAGCGACGCGACGCGACGCTGGTGATGAAGGGCATGATCGCGCTGTCCCGCGCCCGCTTCCCGAAAGGCGCCAGCGGCCCGCAGCTCGATGCGCTGGCGCGCGCGCCGCTGTGGGCGGCCGGCTGCGATTATGGCCATGGCACCGGGCACGGCGTGGGCTACTTCCTCAACGTGCACGAAGGTCCGCAGTCCATCCGGCCGCCGATTTCCGGCGGCGCGCTGGTGGCGCTGGAGCCGGGCATGATCTCGTCCATCGAACCTGGCCTGTACAAGCCGGGTCGCCACGGCATCCGCCACGAAAACCTCGCGGTGGTAGCCGAAGCCGAGCGCACCGAGTTCGGTGACTACTACGCCTTCGAGACGCTCACGTTGTGCCCGTTCGACCGCCGTGCACTGGAACCGAGCCTGCTTGGCCCCGACGAGCGCGCGTGGCTGGACGACTACCATGCCACCGTGCGCGCGGCACTGGCGCCGCTGCTGGAAGGTGCCGACCTCGCCTGGCTGGAGTGGCATTGCGCTCCACTTTGATCGCGCCACGTCGAACGGCTTGACCCTCCACCCACCCGCAGCCATGCTGCGGCGTTTCCACCGGCATATTCCCCACGCATGAGCAGTCGCTACAACGCCGCCGACATTGAAGTCCTTTCCGGCCTGGACCCGGTCAAGCGCCGCCCGGGCATGTACACCGACACCACCCGCCCCAACCACATGGCGCAGGAGGTGATCGACAACTCGGTGGACGAGGCGCTGGCCGGCCACGCGAAAGCGATCGAGGTGGTGCTGCACTCGGACGGCTCGGTCGAGGTCACCGACGACGGCCGTGGCATGCCGGTGGACATCCATCCGGAGGAAGGCATTCCGGGCGTGGAACTGATCCTTACTCGCCTGCACGCGGGCGGCAAGTTCAGCGGCAAGAACTACAACTTCTCCGGCGGCCTGCACGGCGTGGGCGTGTCGGTGGTGAACGCGCTGTCGCAGCGGGTGGAAGTGACCATCCGCCGTGACGGCAACGAATACCGCATGGCCTTCGAGCACGGCGACCGCGTGAGCGAGCTGCAGGTGATCGGCACGGTGCCGAAGAAGAAGACCGGCACCACCGTGCACTTCTGGCCCGACCCGAAATACTTCGACTCGCCGAAGATCTCGCTGTCGAAACTCAAGCACCTGCTGCGCGCCAAGGCCGTGCTGTGCGCCGGCCTCGCGGTGAAGCTCACCGACGAAGCCAGCGGCGAGACCAGCGAATGGCTCTACGAGGACGGCCTGCGCGACTACCTGCGCGGCGAACTCGACGGCGGCGAGGCGCTGCCGGCGGATCTCTTCGTGCATCACATCGCGCGCGACACCGAAGGCATGGACGTGGCGCTGGCCTGGTTGCCGGAAGGCGAGCTGGTGCAAGAAAGCTACGTCAACCTGATCCCTACCGCGCAGGGCGGCACCCACGTCAACGGCCTACGCTCCGGCCTCACCAATGCCATCCGCGAGTTCTGCGACATCCGCAACCTGCTGCCGCGCGGCGTGAAGCTGGCGCCGGAAGACGTGTGGGAGCGGCTCGCCTTCGTGCTCAGCGCCAAGCTGCTCGATCCGCAGTTCGCCGGCCAGACCAAGGAGCGCCTCTCCTCGCGCAATGCCGCCGCGCTGGTGGAGAACGTGGTGCACGACGCCTTCAGCCTGTGGCTGAACCAGAACGTGGACAGCGGTGAACGCATCGCCCAGCTCGCCATCGAGCGTGCCAGCGCGCGGCTCAAGGCCGCCAAGCAGGTGGTACGCAAGAAGATCGTGCAAGGCCCCGCCCTGCCCGGCAAGCTGGCCGACTGCACCTCCACCGATCTCTCGCGCACCGAGCTGTTCCTGGTGGAGGGCGACTCCGCCGGCGGCAGCGCCAAGCAGGCGCGCGACAAGGAGTTCCAGGCGATCCTGCCGCTGCGCGGCAAGATCCTCAACACCTGGGAAGTGGAATCGACCTCGGTGCTGGCCTCCGAGGAAGTGCACAACCTCGCCGTCGCGATCGGCTGCGACCCAGGCAAGGACGACCTCGCCGGCCTGCGCTACGGCAAGGTTGTCATCCTCGCCGATGCCGACTCCGACGGCCTGCACATCGCCACCCTGCTCAGCGCGCTGTTCCTCAAGCACTTCCCGCATCTGGTCAGCGAGGGCCACGTGTTCGTGGCGATGCCGCCGCTGTTCCGCGTCGATGTGGGCAAGCAGGTGTTCTACTGCCTCGACGAGAACGAAAAGCAGGCGATGCTGCAGAAGATCGAGCGCGAGAAGATGAAGGGCACGGTCAGCGTTACCCGCTTCAAGGGCCTGGGCGAGATGAACCCGCCGCAATTGCGCGAATCCACCATCCATCCCGACACCCGTCGCCTCGTCCAGCTCACCGTGGAGGGCGACGACGGCACCGCGAAGCTGATGGACTTGCTGCTCGCCAAGAAGCGCGCCAGCGACCGCAAGGCCTGGCTGGAGGAAAAGGGCGACCTCGCCACGCTGGAGGTTTGACCGGGAGGGCGCCCCAAGCCGCCCCGAATTCGCCCGTTTTGGCCGCCGCCCCAGCACAATGGGCGACCATCCTTTTCGCACCATCCTCCAACCCAAGAACAGCTCCATGCTAGTCGCCGAGTACCCACAGGAAGTGGAAGGCCATCCAGGGGTGGCCGTTGTCTCCACGCAAGCTGTTCCAGTCCCCGCTGCACGCCTTTCCGGACTCGATGGCCTCCGGGCCATCGCGGTCACGGCCGTCGTGCTTTTCCATGCCGACTTCTACTGGGCCCGCGGCGGCTACCTGGGAGTCGACTTGTTCTTCGTCATCTCGGGCTTCCTGATCACCGGTCTGATCGCCCGCGAGGTGGACGATACGGGACGGCTCGGTCTGCGCAACTTTTATTGGCGCCGCGCCAAGCGCCTGCTTCCGGCCGCCTGGCTGATGATGGCTGTCGTCGTGGCCGTCGCGGCGCGGGTCGCGCGCGACGCGTTGCCCCACCTGCGCAGCGATGCCTTCGCCTCGTTTTTCTACGCCACCAACTGGGAACTGCTGCGCAGCCAGACCTCGTACTTCGAAGCCACCGGCCGGCCGCCGCTGCTGCAGCACTTGTGGTCGCTGGCGATCGAAGAGCAGTTCTACATCGCCTGGGCACCGCTGGCCTTCATCGTGTTGCCGCGCATTGGCCGGCGCGCGCTGGCGACCGTCGCCATCCTGCTTGCCATCGCCTCGGCGACCTGGATGGTGGTGCTTGCGCAGCGGATGGGCTACCCCGGACAGGGCGATCCGTCCCGGTTGTATTTCGGGACCGACACCCATGGCTTCGCCTTGCTGCTTGGGTCGGCGTTTGGGCTGCTCTGGCAACCTTCGCCGGCCGAACATCCGGGCATCGCACTACGCATCCTTGGCTGGCTGCTCGGCCTCTGGGCGCTCGCCCTGATGATCATGCTGTTCGCCGTGATGGGCGAGAATTCGCCTGTGCTCTATCCCTGGGGCTTCCTGGGAGCAGCCACCGCGGCCATCACCCTGATCGCCGTGGCCACCCATCCCGGCATGGCCTTCGGCCGCTGCCTGGACAACCCGGTAATGCGCTGGCTCGGCGAGCGTTCCTACGGCATCTACCTGTGGCATTGGCCCATCTTCATGCTGACGCGGCCGGACATCGACCTGCGCAGGCTGGGCCACAGCGAGACGCTTGTCTTGCGCATCATGCTCACGCTCGCCGTCGCCGAACTATCCTACCGTTGGCTGGAGATGCCGGTGCGGCGCGGCGCGCTCGAACGCATCTTCGCCGGCAAGCGTCGCCACGCCTGGTCGGGGCGACTGGCCATCGCGTTGTCGATGGCTCTGGCCTTCGGCTCCGTGGGCGCGACCCTGCGGCACGCCCCTGCCGAAGCGAGGCCCGCACTGGACGTGCGCGAAGCGCTGTCACTGGATGCGCCGGCAACGCCCATTGCGTTGCAAGGCAAGCTCGCCCCTCTTTCCGCCACGTCGGTGGAAATTCCCATCGAGCCAATCGTTCCGCCGGTCCTGCCGACGCTACCGGATGAACCCACCGTCCAGACGTACACCGGTGGCGATCTCACTGCCATAGGCGATTCGGTGCTGCTGGGTTCCAGCAGGCTGCTGAAGGTCACCCTGCCCGGCGTGGACGTGCACGCCACGATGGGGTGGCAGGCCGCCGACGTCATCCGCCAGCTCAAGGCGCTCAAGAACGCCGAGTCGCTGCGTGCCGTCGCCTTGGTGCACCTGGGAACGAACGGGTACGTCACCGAGGAACAACTGCGGCAGATCCTCTCCATGCTGTCGGACTGCAAGCGCGTGGTGCTGGTCAACACGCACGTGCCGCGGCGCTGGATGGAAGCGAACAACGCGCTCATCGACCACGTCGCACCGGAATTTCCCAACGTCGTGGTAGTCCGCTGGAGTGATCTCTCCGAAAACCAGCCCGACTACTTCGTCTCCGACGGCGTGCACCTGACCACCATCGGGCAGCGCGCGTTCATCACGGAGATCATGCGCACCGGGCATCTGGCGCGAGACAACACGCCGGCAACGGACACCGCCCTCGTGTCTCAAGCAAGTGCCAACATGGCAGGCGACCTCTCGCCGACCCTGGTGCTCGCCGCCCAGTCAGCCGCCAGCGACGCCTACTGGCGCAAGATGGCGCTGTGCGAAACCGACGCCAACTGGAAAAACAACGGACACCGCTCGGGCGGCCTTGGGATTTCGGAGGATGACTGGAAAACCTGGGGCGGCGACGAATTCGCCCCGACCCCGGCGGAAGCGACGCCTGCACAGCAGATCGAAGTGGCCAACCGCATTTCGACGCAGGGATGGGCGAATCCGCAGGGCGAGGTCATCAAACCGGTCGGTTTCGTCCGCTGGCGCTGCGTAGCGGCGCTGGGTCGCCCGCATTCCAGCTCCCCTAACACCTACACTCGCGAGAGCGTGCTTTCCCAGACCTTCCATCTTGGCGAACGCGGCGAAGTGGTGCGCGACCTGCAACGCATCCTTGGCGATGCGCCCGACGGCATCTACAGCAGGAAGCTGCACAGGAAACACCTCATTTACCTGAAGCAGAACGGCCTGCCCGGATCCTTGGCAGGCATGGATTCTTGAATAACCGGAGTACGTGGCGCATGGCATCTGTTTCGCGCTTATTGACGATCAGTGCCTGGTGCGCTGGCTGGCTTGCCTTGTCTTTCTGCCGGCCGTTGATGGCGCAGGATGGCGCACCGCCCGTGGGTGGCGTCAACGACCTGGTGTGCCCCAACACGTCGCCGGCCCAGCCCAAGCCGTCCGCGACCAATCCCGGCGGTCGCGCTGCCCTGGTGGGCTCACAGATGCCCAGCGATGCCGAGCTCGGGTCGCTGGCCCGCACGGTCATCCGCACACAACCCTTGCTGGCTGCCGGAACCATTGCCGGATTCGCACCGGGTAGCGCCACCCGTCCGCGTCGCATTGCCTTCTGGGGCGACAGCCATATTGCCGGCGGTCCGTTCGCACCCACCCTGATCCAGGCCTTGCGCGACAAGGGGCTCAGCGTGGAAGCACGCTTCCTGCCGCCGACCATGGGCCGCGCCAACATCGTGCTGCCCGGCCTGCGCGCTTACTGCATCGGCTCAAGCTGGACGACCGAGATTGCCTACACCTCGCCGACGACGCTGGATATCGGGCCGGCATTGGCCAATCGCACTGTCGATGCCGGCCCGGACAGCTATCTCTGGCTCGATCTGCGCGACGCGGCGCGGCAAACCGACGTGCAACAGGTGCAACTGGTCTACAGCGCCCCCGCCGGAGCATCCATCGATTACGTCATCGACGACCGCGTGCAACGTACGGTGTCCCTGCCCGCAGCGGCCACCAGCCACATGGTGGCGCTACGCGCCGACGCCCCGATCTCCACCCTCAAGCTGCGCCTATCGCGAGGCAAGCTGGTATTGCAGGGCTTCATTCTCGATCGCACGCAAGTACCGGACGTCGCGTTCGATTTCTTCGGCATCCCGTCTGCCACCGCCAAAGGCTGGGCGAACGCCAATCCGGAAGCGCTTGCTCAGGCATTGCACGGCGTGAGTTACGACGGCGTGGTGCTGGAATACGGCACGAACGAAGGCGCCGACCCTGATTTCGACGGAGACAAGTACGCGACCATGCTGAGCCGGGCGCTGGGCAACCTGCGGCAGGTATTTCCCGCCGCGTCCTGCGTGCTCGTCGGGCCGCCCGATCGCGGCGTGCTGCGCCAGGGCAAGGGCGGCACGCTGCCGCTGCTCACCTACGGCCGCATCCACCAGCGCATCGAGCAGATACAGCGCGACGTGGGCAGCCGCTTCGGTTGCGTGGCGTGGAATTGGCAGGATCTCATGGGCGGCCCGGGCGGCAGCTATGGCTGGGCGCATGCCAACCCCAGCCTGATGGGGCACGATCTCATCCACCTCAGCCCGGACGGCTACCGCCTCACCGGCCGTTCGCTGGCCCATAGCCTGGATTGGGCGCCTTAAATCGCGCTATCGTCACCCGTGCTCCGCCGATACTTGGCCTCTCACTCGACCGATCCTCCATGGCCCTTACTGCCCCCTTCGACCTGCAACGCTGGATAGACGAGCATCGCCATCTGCTCAAGCCGCCGGTGGGAAACAAGTGCATCGTGGACGGGGATTTCATCGTCATGATCGTGGGCGGCCCGAACGCGCGCACCGATTACCACCATGATGAAGGCCCCGAGTTCTTCTATCAGCTCGAAGGCGAGATGGTGCTGAAAGTGCAGGACGACGGCGTGGCGCGCGACATCCCGATCCATGCCGGCGAGATGTTCTACCTGCCGGCGCGCGTGCCGCATTCGCCACAACGCATGGCCGACTCCATCGGCCTGGTGATCGAGCGGCGGCGTCTGCCACATGAGAAGGACGGCCTGCTGTGGTTCTGCGAGCGCTGCAACCACAAGCTGTATGAGGAGTACTTCGTCCTCGACAGCATCGAGCGCGATTTCCCGCCCGTATTCGAACGTTTCTACCGCTCACGCGAGGCGCGCACCTGCCAGGATTGCGGACACCTCAATCCCGCGCCAGAACGCTACGGGTAGGAGCACCCTGTGCGCGATTGCCTTGTGCTCCGATCGAAGCGCCAGAGCATTCGCGCACGAAGAGCATCTACGGTGAGCGCGCCAGCCACTTGCCCGCCATGCGCCGCAGCGAGTCATCGGCCTGCGGATTACGCACGATCTCGCGTACCGGCTGCCATGCCAGCGCCAGCGATTCCGCGTTGATCGCAAACTCCTCGCTGCCGGTGGCGCGCACCACGTACCGCACGTCGTAATGCCAATGCTCCGGCTCACCGACGCGCGCGGGAATGCGGTGGCGGTCGATGTCGAAGATCTCCCGCTCGACCGTCAAATCGCCCAGACCGGATTCCTCTTCGGCTTCGCGCAGGGCCACGCGCGCCAGTTCGCTGTCTCCATCGGCATGGCCGCCGAGCTGCAGCCAGCGCCGCAGTTTGGCGTGATGCGTGAGCAGCACGCGCTCGCCGTCCGCACTCGTCAGCCAGGCGGACCCGGTGAAATGACCGACGGCATGGCCGCGCTCGAACACGGCCCTGTGGGAGGCGAGGAACACCTCGAAGTCGGCGACGGTCTCGCCCTCTTCGGGATGCCGCGCGAGATAGTCGTCCAGCGCGGTAGCGATATGCGGAAAATGAAGTGGCATGACTTGTGGCAGAGGCGCGGAAAACAAAGCGCATTCTAGCTGCATCGCGTCTTGTCCCCCTCCAACCGCTCGGCTATGGTTGGGCGTCCGTCGGCTCGTCGCGCCCCTTTTCGTCGCGTTTCCGTTCGAGCGTGACGCCGTAGTTTCCCGGGGAGCAACACATGCTGTTCAAACGCATCAAGCCGATCGATCAGATCATCGCCACGGCGGAAAAGAAAAGCCTCACCCGCCAGCTCGGAGCCTTCCAGCTCACCATGTTGGGCATCGGCGCGATCATCGGCACCGGCATCTTCGTGCTCACCGCCGAGGCGGGCCAGAAGGCCGGTCCCGGCATGATGATCGCGTTTGTGATCGCCGCGGTGGTCTGCGCATTCGCCGCGCTGGCCTACGCGGAACTCGCCGCGATGGTGCCGGTGGCCGGCTCGGCCTACACCTATACCTACGGCGTGCTTGGCGAGGGCGTCGCGTGGATCGTGGGCTGGGCATTGGTGCTGGAGTACACCATCGCAGCAAGTACGGTATGCGTGGGCTGGGCTGGCTACGTCAACGGCCTTCTCGCGCATGCGGGGTACGGGCTGCCGCACTTCCTGCAGGCTGGCCCGATGGATGGCGGCAGCTTCAACCTGCTGGCCTGCCTGATCGGCCTGGCGGTCACCGGCCTGCTGGTGGTCGGCACTTCGAAGTCCGCCAAGGTCAACACCGTGCTGGTGCTGATCAAGATTGCCGCCCTTACCGCCTTCATCTTCGTCGCGCTGCCGGCGGTGAAGGACCAGAACTTCACGCCCTTCGTGCCGAACGGCTGGGGCAGCCCGATGGGAGGCATCGGCGTACTGGGCGCGGCGGCCTCCATCGTATTCGCCTACATCGGCTTCGATGCCATCTCCACCGCTGCCGAGGAAACTAAGAACCCTAATCGCAACATCCCGATCGCCCTGATCGCTTCGCTGGGCGTGTGCACCGTCTACTACCTTCTCGTGAGCTACGGTGCCGTGGGTTCAGTAGGTGCGCAGCCCATGCTGGGCCCGAACGGTCTGGCGCTTGAGCCGGGCACTCCAGCGTTTGCTGCGGCCTGCGACGGTTCGCAGGCGCTGGTGTGCAGCAAGGAGGCGCTGGCCCATGTGGTGCGCCTGCTCAACCACAACACAGTCGCCGCTTTCATCGCCTTTGCCGCCGGCATCGCATTGCCGTCGGTGATCCTGACGATGACCTATGGCCAAACCCGTATCTTCTTCACCATGTCGCGCGACGGCCTGCTGCCGCACTCGCTCGCCAAGATCCACCCGCGCTTCCACACGCCGCACGTGATCACCCTGATCACCGGCACCTTCGTCTCGCTGTTCGGAGCGCTGTTCCCGGTCGGCATCCTCGCTGACATCACCAACTCGGGCACGCTGTTCGCCTTCATCATGGTCGCCTTGGGTGTACTGATACTGCGCCGTACGCAGCCCGATCGTCCGCGTCCGTTCCGCACGCCGATGCCGTGGGTGATCTGTCCGCTGGCGGTGATCGGCTGCCTGCTGCTGTTCCTCAATCTGTCGAGCGAAGCCAAGATCACCTTCTTCGTGTGGGGTGCGATCGGCCTGGTGGTGTACTACCTGTACGGCTACCGCAAGAGCCACCTGGCCCACGGTACCGAAGCGGACTGATTCGCGCAGGCACAAGTCATTCGCCACATTACCGGCACGACCACGTCGTGCCGGTTCCTTGTTTGGAAGTCCCATGTTCAAGCAACTGCTCGCCCGCAAGATTGATTTCTCCAGCGCCGATGGCGCGCATGGCATTGGACTGAGGCGCACGCTCGGCCCCTGGGGGATCACCGCATTGGGCATCGGCGCCGTCATCGGCACCGGCATTTTCGTGGTCACCGGACAGGCGGCAGCCGAGCATGCCGGCCCGGCGGTGCTGATCTCCTTCATCCTCGCGGCGATCTGCAGCGGCTTCACCGCGCTGTGCTACGCCGAGTTCGCCACGTTGATCCCGATCTCGGGCAGTTCCTATTCCTATGCGTACGCCACGCTGGGCGAACTGGTGGCATGGTTCATCGGCTGGAACATGGTGCTGGAGTACGGGATCTCCGCATCCGCCGTCGCGGCCAGTTGGACCGGCTATTTCGTCAGTCTCCTCGGCGAAGTCGGTATCCATTTGCCCGCAACGCTGACCGATGCACCGCTCGCTTTCACCGATGGCCACCTCGTGGCAACCGGCCATCTGATGAATCTGCCCGCAGTCGCCATCGTGATGGCGCTGACGGCACTGTGCTACGTCGGCATCAAGGAATCAGCCGGCCTCAACGTGCTGATGGTGGCGCTAAAGGTGGGCCTCATCATTATCGTGGTGGTGGCCGGCTACCGCTACATCAACCCGGCCAACTGGCATCCCTTCATCCCCGACAATGTGGCGTCAGGCAAGTACGGCTGGTCGGGCATCATGCGCGGCGCGGCGATGGTGTTCTTTGCCTACATCGGCTTCGAGGCCACCTCCACCGCCGCGCAGGAATGCAAGAACCCGCAGCGCGACCTGCCCTTCGGCACGCTGGTCTCTCTGGTGATCTGCACGGTGCTCTACCTGGCGATGGCGGCCGTGCTGACCGGCTTGATTTCCTACACCCAGCTCGACACGCCCGATCCGGTGGTCACCGCCATCAAGAACATCCCGCAGCTGGCATGGCTGCGCTGGGTGGTGGAGATCGGCGCCCTGATCGGCCTGTCATCCGTGATCCTGGTGATGATCATCGCGCAGCCGCGCATCTTCATGATCATGGCGCGCGACGGCCTCTTGCCGCCGGTGCTCGAGCGCATCCATCCGCGCCACCGCACGCCGCACATCAACACGGTGATCACCGGCGTCGGCATCGCGATCCTCGCCGCGGTGTTTCCGCTGGACCTGCTGGCCGACCTCACTTCGATGGGCACACTGATCGCGTTCGTCGCGGTGTGCGCGGGCGTGCTGATCCTGCGTTACACCGCCCCGCAGCTGCATCGCGGCTTCCGCGTGCCGTGGGCGTGGGTGATCTGTCCCGCCGGCGTGCTGAGCTGCCTGGCTCTGCTGAGTTTCATGTCCTGGTTCAACTGGCTGCTGATGATCAGCTGGACGATGATCGGCCTGGCGATCTACTTCGGCTACGGCTACCGGCACAGCAAACTGCGCCGCACCCAGGCCAGTGCCTGAACCGGAACTTCGGCAAAATGTGCCGAAAACCATTCCTTTTTCGGCCATCAATGCCGATCATGACTGGCCCAGTCTCGAAGTGCCGCCGCACCAGGGAACACTTCAAATTCAAAAACAAATCCTTGTCTTTGAATGACTTAACGGAATATTTCCGAAAGAGCCTCGACTATCCACAGCCCATTCGCCTCGGCCGGGGGTATGATCCTCAGTCCGAGGGTTGATCACTTGGCAGTGGGCCCCGGATCGCCGCCCGGCGCGTCAGGTGGGTAGCTCCTCAAGCCTGACGCGCCGGGCAGCACTTTTCCCGCCGCCCTTCCCTTCGCATTCCACGACTGCACGACGCAGCCGTTGGCAATCGATCCCCGCGCCGAACACGCGCAAAAGAAAGGCCGGCAACTCGTGCCGGCCTTTCACGCAAATCACCGATGCAACGGACTGAATCGCTCGGTCACTTCGCCTTCGGCGAATGCGACACGCACCATCCCTTCGCATTGACTGCCTTGCCCGGAAACAGTGCGCACGGGCCGTAGCCGGTCGGACCACCGGAGTAAAACTGGCAATTGGCGCACGCGTCGCCGGCCTTGTGCTTGGGATCGGTGGTCTTGCTGGCATCCTCCACATAACCCAGCGCCTTGGCGGTCGGGTCGGAATCGTCCACGTGCGGCAGATCGGCAGCGCGGACCACGCGCGGCAGACCGCCTATTGCCATCACGGCCGCCGTGGTGCCGGCAGCCAACTTAAGGAAACGGCGACGCGATTCGTTGTTTTCGTCACGAGACATCGGAAACCTCCGTCATGGGCCAACGCCCCCACCACGCGTGATGGTGGAAACATCCGGAATGCTACGCCCACCGTCCAAATCGAGGCGCGAATGGATCGCATTCGGTGCAGACACGTTGCCGCAGGGCGACCCCTTCATGCGTGATATAGTTTCGCACTCGTTTGGACGTCCATTTGCATGAGCCAACAGCTGCCCGACTCGATTCCACCCGGCCTCTTCGCAGCGCGAGCCGAGGCCATTGCCGATGCAGCTCGCGAACTGGCGCTCGCCGGATGGACGCCTGCCACCAGCAGCAACTTCTCGATGCGCATCGATGCGGAACACGCCGCGATCACCATCTCCGGCCGCGACAAGGGCAAGCTGGGCCGCGACGACATCATGCTGGTGGACATGCAAGGCCATGCCGTCGGCACCGACGCCCGCCCCAGCGCGGAAACCGCGCTGCATACCCAGATCTACCGGCGCTGGCCGGGAGCACAGGCCGTGCTGCATACCCATTCGCGCACGCAGAGCGTGGCGTCTCGGCTGTTCGCGCGCGACGGCTTGATTCGGCTGGAGGGCTGGGAATTGCAGAAGGCCATCGCCGGCCACACCACGCACGAAAGCGTGCTGGAAATCCCGGTGTTTCCCAACACCCAGCATATGCCCGAGCTGGTGGCGCGCGTCGACGCATGGCTGGACGCCGGCAAGCCGCTCGCGGCCTACCTGATCGATGGCCATGGCATCTACACCTGGGGCCGCGACATGGCCGAGGCGCGACGCCATCTGGAGGCACTGGAATTCCTGCTGGGCTGCGAACTCGACCTACGGAGACTCAACGCATGAGCCGTCTGCGCATCTTCGACGAAAACCATCCGGCAACACCACTGTCCCTCCATGCCGAGCACGCGGCCATCGCCCACGAATTGGGCAAGGTGGGGGTGCGCTTCGAACAGTGGGCTGCCAACCAGCCCATCGCTCCCGGCGCCGGCCAGGACACGGTGATCGCTGCTTACCGCAACGACATCGACCGCCTGATGCGCGAGGAAGGCTACCAGTCGGTGGACGTGATCAGCCTCGCGCCCGATCACCCGGATCGCGCCGCGCTGCGCCAGAAGTTCCTCTCCGAACACACCCATAGCGAGGACGAGGTGCGCTTTTTCGTGGCTGGTGCCGGCCAATTCACCCTGCACATAGCCGGCAAGGTCTACGAGGTGCTGTGCGAGCAGGGCGACCTGATCGGCGTGCCGGACGGCACCCGGCACTGGTTCGACATGAGCGAGGCGCCCTATTTCGTGGCGATCCGCCTGTTCACCAACAAGGAAGGCTGGGTGGCCAACTTCACCGGCAGCGACATCGCAGCAGGCTTCCCGCGCATGCAACCCGTCACAACCTGAGCCTTGCCTTCCTCCCAGGAAAAGGTTTGACGCGCAAGGCCGGGTAAACTGTTCGTTCACCGCCCCAAGCAGCAGCCATGCCCGAAATCCGCGCCATCGTCACCGACATCGAAGGCACCACCAGTTCGATCAGCTTCGTCAAAGACGTGCTGTTTCCCTATGCGCGCAAGCGCCTGCCCGCCTTCGTCGAGACCCACGCCGACCGGCCCGAGGTGCAGCACTGGCTGCACGAAGCGGCGAAGGAAGCCAACTACATCGAGGCCAGTCGCAAGGAAGTGATCGACTTGCTGCTGCGCTGGATAGACGAGGATCGCAAGTTCACCGCGTTGAAGGCCCTCCAAGGCATGATCTGGCAGGAAGGCTACGAGGCCGGCGATTACCGCGCCCATGTCTATCCCGAAGTGGCGGCGCAGTTGCGCGCGTGGCGCGCAAAGGGCCTGCACCTGTACGTGTATTCCTCCGGCTCGGTGCCGGCGCAAAAGCTATTCTTCGGCCACAGCGAGAGTGGCGACCTCACCACGCTGTTCGCCGGCTATTTCGACACCGAAACCGGCCCGAAGCGCGAGCAGGACTCCTACGAAAAAATCGCCGGGGCCATCGGCGAGCAACCGCAACATCTGCTGTTCCTCTCCGACATCGTCGAAGAACTGGACGCCGCCCGAGCCGCCGGCTTCCAGACTGGCTGGCTGCTGCGTCCACCGCAGGCAATACCCACCGAACCACGCCACCCCGCCTACGCCGATTTCGACGCCATCACCCTCTGAGCCCGCCGCCGCATGCGCACCGTCCTTACCGCCCTGCTCGCCTTCGCCGCCGGCCTGCTGTTGATGCAGTGGCTGCCCAGCCACGCCGCGCCGCCGTCCATTGCCGGCACGACGGTGGCCGCGGCCGGCAGTGTCGCTTCGTCCAGTTCGTCCGCCGACGACGGCGAGGACAGCGAGGGCGACGCCAATTGGCCGCAGCAGGCCCCCACGCCCGAGCAGGTGCTGTACTCCCAGCCCAAGATGCTGCAGGACGAGCTGGCGAAACTGGGTCCGCGCGTTCCCGGCAAGCCCAACCTCTACCTGGTCGCCTTTGCCGGCGACGGCAGCCAGGACGTGTTCCGCAACGAAGCCGAATATGCCGCCAAGCTGTTCCGCCAACGCTTCGGCGCCAGCGCGCACGCGCTGGTGCTGGAGAACAACCCGGCCTCGCTTTCCACGCATCCCATTGCCGGCTGGAACAACCTCGAAGCCGCGTTGACCGGACTTTCCAAGGTGATGCAGCCTGACGACATCCTGATGCTCTACGTCACCACCCATGGCAGCGACGACCACGAACTGCTGGTGGACATGGATCCGCTGCCGCTGGACCAGATCGGTGCGCAGGACCTCGCCGAGATCCTCAAGGAGCACCCGTTCAAGTGGAAGGTGGTGGTGGTCAATGCCTGCTATTCCGGCGGCTTCATTCCTCCGTTGTCCACCAGCGGCACGCTGGTGCTCACTTCCGCGCGCACCGACCGCAGCTCGTTCGGCTGCGGGACCGAGTCCGACCTTACCTACTTCGGCCACGCGTTCCTGGTTGATGCCCTGAACCGTACCGACAACTTCGTGGATGCCTTCGCCCAGGCCAAAACCGAGATCGCGCAGTGGGAGCAGCATGACAAGCTCACGCCCTCGGAACCGCAGAGCTATGTAGGGGACGGCATCGAAGGCGAACTGGATGCCTGGCGCAAGGGCGTTGTGCCCGGCGCCTCCGTACCGTTTATGCCGGCGCCGCCAGCGCCCGCTTCCACCGCGGCGAATCCTTGAGGCTTCCTGACAATCTCCGATTCACTGGGGACCTCACCCTGCATTGTCGCAAGTAAGAAGATGATTTCGATCGCTGCCGCTGCCCGAACTCCTTCCCTGTGCCGACCCATACCATCGCAGGAGTGGTGACGAGCCGCGAAGCCGGCGCGAGGTGCCGAGGGCGGGATGCCCATGGTCAAGGGAGAAGGAACCAGAAGCCGCCTAGTTTGATACGCCGGAGCTACAAGCAAGTTGTGCAGAGGGTCGCGGAAGCCGTTTCTCCTAGGCGACAGGCGGACTGCCACGCGATATCCGAAAGCTGAGCTGCTTCTGTGGCTCGCTGTCCAGGCAATACAGTTAATGCGGAGAGCTTGAAGGAGCTCTGGGGCGACGCCTCAACGCGCGGCGTGACGCCGCTCCAACACGCCTGCCGCATCGGCAAGCGATAGCCCGCGCGCACGCAACAGCACGACGAGGTGGAACAGCAAATCCGCCGCCTCCCCCAGCAGCTCCTTTTCGCCTTGCGCTACGGCGGCGAGCGCAGTCTCCACGCCCTCCTCGCCTACCTTCTGCGCGATGCGGCGGACGCCGCCTTCGAACAATCGGGTGGTGTAGCTGCCTTGCGGACGATCGGCATCGCGCCGCGCGACCAGCACATCGAGCTCGGCCAGAAAGCCCAGTGGCGGCCGTACGTCGTCGCCGAAGCAGCTGGATGTTCCGTTGTGGCAAGTCGGCCCGTGCGGCTCCGCCTGCAGCAGCAGCGTGTCGGCGTCGCAGTCGACGCGGATGGATTTCAGCGCCAGCACGTGACCGGAGCTTTCGCCCTTTGTCCAAAGACGCTGCTTGCTGCGGCTCCAGAACGTGACGTGGCCGCTGCGCTGCGTTTCCGCCAGGGCATCGGCGTTCATGTAGCCGAGCATCAGCACCTCGCCGGTCAGCCAGTGCTGCACGACGGCGGGCAAGAGGCCGTCGCCCTTGGGCCAGTCGAGTCGCGCTAGATCAGTCTGGATGTCGCTCATGGGCGGTACCTGCAGTCATATGCGCCAAGGCATACAGGAAAGTATGGTTTCTCCGTCATTCCGGCGAAAGGCGGAATGACGAGTTAACAGGCTCGCACGGCCACGCCCTGCCCTTGCAGGTAGCGCTTGAGCTCGGGAATCGCAATCGCGCCGGAGTGGAATACGCTCGCGGCGAGCGCACCGTCCACGTCGGCTTCGACGAAAGCATCGCGGAAATGTTCGATGGTGCCGGCGCCACCCGACGCGATCAGCGGCACGCGGCACAGCGCACGCACCGCGCCGAGCTGTTCGAGGTCGTAGCCCTGGCGCACGCCATCGCTGCCCATGCAGTTGAGCACGATCTCACCGGCACCGAGGCGCTGCGCCTCGGCCACCCAGTCCAACGTGCGACGCGCCAGGGCGCGCGTCTTCGACGGGTCGCCGGTGTACTGGCGTACGCGCCACTCGCCGTCGGCGTCGCGCAGCGAATCGACACCCACCACCACGCACTGCACGCCGAAGGCAGCGGCCAGCTCGGCGACCAGCTCCGGCCGTTCCAGCGCCGGGGAGTTCACCGACACCTTGTCCGCGCCCGCATGCAGTACGGCGCGCGCGTCGTCCACGGAGCGGATGCCGCCTGCCACGCAGAATGGGATGTCGATCACCCGCGCCACCTTCTCCACCCAGCCGCGGTCCACACTGCGCCCTTCCGGGCTGGCGGTGATGTCGTAGAACACCAGTTCGTCGGCGCCTTCGTCGCGGTAGCGCAGCGCCAGGTCCACGATGCCGCCCATCGCCACGTGGTCGCGGAAGCGCACGCCCTTGACCACCTGGCCATCGCGTACGTCGAGGCAGGGGATAATGCGTCGGCTCAGCATGCCAAAGCCTCTGCCACGGTGAAGCGACCTTCCAGCAGGGCACGCCCGAGGATCACGCCGCGCGCGCCGGCTTCGCGCGCCGCGACGATGTCATCCAGCGAACGCACACCGCCCGAGGCCTGCACCGCCAGTTGCGGCACGATGCCGGCAAGGTGGCGATACAAGCCGAGGTTGAAGCCGGCCAGCATGCCGTCGCGCTCGATGTCGGTGCACAGCAGATGGCGGGCGCCATGCGCGGCATACCACGGCGCAAGCTCGTCCAGCGTGCGCGTTTCCGCCTTGATCCAACCCGCGCTGGGCAAGGTCCAGCGGCCTTCGGCGTTGCGGGTATCCAGCGCCAATGTGAGCCGCTCGGCGCCGAGCTTTCCCAGCCAACCAGCCACGCGCTCGGGATCACGGATCGCCACGCTGCCCACCACGACGCGCGCCACGCCAGCATCGAACAGGCGCTGCAGATCGGCCTCCTCGCGCACGCCTCCTCCAGCCTGCACCTGCATACCGTCGCGGGCGATGGCCTCGATCACCGCGAGGTTGTCGAGGCTGCCCGAACGTGCGCCGTCCAGGTCGACCAGGTGCAGCCAGCGCGCACCGGCCTCGGCGTAGCGCTGAGCCACGGCGCGCGGATCGTCCGAATAGGTCGTCTGCTGCGCGTAGTCGCCCTGCTTCAGGCGCACCACACGGCCGCCGCGCAGGTCGATGGCGGGAATCACGGCAAAAGTCATACGACACCCGTCATAAGGCGAGGAAATTCTTGAGGAGCCTGGCGCCGACGGCGGCGGAGCGCTCGGGGTGGAATTGCATGCCGTGGAAGTTGCCGCGCGCGACCACGGCGGAGAACGGTTCACCGTAATTCGCCGAAGCCAGGGTCCACTCGTTCATCGGCACCGCATAGCTGTGCACGAAATACGCCTGCTCGCCGTCGGACAGGTCCTGCAGGAGTGGATGCGCGTTTTGCACGGTCAGGCCGTTCCAGCCCATGTGCGGAACGCGCAAGCCGGGCCGCTCCGCGAAGCGGCACACCGTGGCCGGGATCAGGCCGAGGCACTCGGTATCACCCTCTTCCGAATGCGCGCAGAGCAGTTGCATGCCGAGACACACGCCGAGCACCGGCTGGGTCAGCGAGCGCATCAGCTCGACCAGGCCCAGCTCGCGCAGCCGCGCCATGCCCGGCCCCGCCGCACCCACGCCGGGCAGGATCACTTTGTCGGCGGCGCGTATCGCCGCGGCATCGGAGGTCAGCGCCGCATCCACGCCGAGGCGTTGCAGTGCGTAACGCACCGATCCGATATTGGTGCCGCCGGCATCGACCAGCACCACGGTCATTACAGCGCCCCCTTGGTGCTGGGCAATTCGTCGCCTTCGCGGCGGATCGCCTGGCGCAGCGTGCGCGCCACCACCTTGAAGCAGGCTTCGACCATGTGGTGCGCGTTGTCGCCGCGCACCGCGAGATGCAGGTTCGCACCCAGCGTTTCGCACAACGAACGGAAGAAGTGCGGCACCATCTCCACCGCCACTTCGCCCACGCGTTCGCGCGGAAAATTGCCCTCGAACACGAAGTACGGACGACCGGAAAGATCCAGCCGCGCCTCCGCCGCGCTCTCGTCCATCGGCAGGCAGAACCCGTAGCGACCGATGCCGCGCTTGTCGCCCAGCGCTTGCTTGAGCGCCTGCCCCAGAGCCAGCGCGCAATCCTCGACAGTGTGGTGCTCGTCGATGTGGATGTCGCCGTCGCAGGAAAGCTCCAGCGCGAAACCGCCGTGCTTGCCGATCTGCTCCAGCATGTGGTCGAAGAAGCCCAGGCCGGTATGCACCTTCGGCTCGGCCAACTTGTCCAAGTCGACGCGCACGCGGATCCGGGTTTCCTTGGTATTGCGTACCGCCTCGGCGATGCGCGGCGCATCCAGCACGAGGTGTGCCACCTCGCTCCACGTCGTGCCTTGCGGCCCAACACGCAAACCGCGCACGCCGATGTTCGCGGCAAACTTCAGGTCGGTTTCGCGATCGCCCACCATTACCGAAGCCGCACGGCTCCAGCTGTCGTCGGCCAGCCAGCCACGCATCAGGCCGGTGCCGGGCTTGCGCGTGTCCAGGCCCTCGTGCGGGAAACTGCGGTCGATCAGCACCTCGCGGAAGCGTATGCCCTGCGAGGACAGGATGCGCAGCAGCAACTCCTGCGGCCCCTGGAAGTCCGCCTCCGGAAAATTCGCCGTGCCGAGGCCATCCTGGTTGGTCACCATCACCAGCTCGTAGCCCGCAGCGGCGAAGCGCTGCAGCGCGGCGATCACGCCCGGCAACAGCGCCAACTTTTCGTAGCTGTCGATCTGCTCGTCCTGTGGCTCCTCGATCAGGCAGCCGTCACGGTCGACGAACAGGATCTTGCGTCCGCTCATGCCGCGCCCCGCACCGTCGCCGAGCTGGCCAGCACGGCCAGCACCTGTGCATTGTCCGCCGGTGCGCCGATGGTGATACGCAACGCATCGCCCAGGCCAGGATAGCGGCGTACGTCGCGCACCACGATGCCGGCGTCGAACAGGCGTCGATACGCGGCCTCGGCATCGTCGAAACGCACGGTGAGGAAGTTCGCCTGCGAAGGCAGCACGTCACGCACACCCGGCAGCCGGGCCAACGCCGCGCGCATGCGCGCACGCTCGCTGCGCACCACGTCGATGTGCGCGCGGGCGTTCGCCTGGCCCCACCCGGACAGCGCGAGCAGGGCTGCGTCCACACTGGGCAGCGGCAACGGATACGGCGGCATGATCCGGCGCAGCAACGCGATCACATCCGGATGCGCAAGCAAGCAACCGATACGCGCACCGGCCAGCGCCCAGGCCTTGGAGAGCGTGCGCAACACGGCAAGGTTGTCGTGGCGGTCCAGCAGGTCGGCCACGCTGCCTTCGTCCGCGAACTCCACATAAGCTTCGTCCACCACCAATAGCGCGCGTCCGTCCAGCGCCCGCACCAGGCGCTCGATGTCGTCGCGCGACACCACGCTGCCGGCAGGATTGTTCGGCGTGCAGACGAACACCAGCTTCACTGCATCGGTGACCGCAGCCAGCACGGCATCCACATCCAGCGTGAAGTCGCCGCGCAGCGGCACCTCGACCACGGCGGCATCCTGGATGCGCGCGCTCACTGCGTACATGCCGAAGGTCGGCGGCTGGATCAGGATCGCATCGCGCCCCGCACGGCAGAATGCCCGCACCAGCAGGTCGATGGCTTCGTCGCTGCCACGGCCCACCAGCAGCTGTTCGCGGCGCACGTCGTACAGACGCGCCAGCACATCCACCAGAGCCGACGGCTGCGGTTGCGGATAGCGGTTGCAGCCGGTGCCCACATCGCCGGTCGGCGCCCACGCCGATTCGTTCGCGTTCAGCAGCAGCCGCCCGCCGCTGGCCTCCATGCGCGCCGAGGAATACGGCTGCAGGGCGCGGATTTCCGCCCGCGCAAGATCGAGCACGCTCATTTCGTCGTCTCCAGTTCGGTCAATCGCAAAGTCACCGCACGGCGGTGCGCTTCAAGTTGCTCGGCAGCCGCCAGCACGGCGGTGCATGGACCGATGGTGCGCAGCCCGTCGGCCGAAAGCTCCTGTACGGTGATCTGCTTCTGGTAGCTGGCCACCGACACGCCGCTGTAGCTGCGCGCATGGCCATAGGTGGGCAGCACGTGATTGCTGCCGCTGCAGTAGTCGCCCACCGATTCGGGCGTCCATGCGCCGAGGAAGACCGATCCGGCGCTTTCGATACCGGCCAGCAGCGCGCGCGGCGCGGCCACCTGCAGGATCAGGTGCTCGGGCGCGTAACGGTTGCTCACCTCGATCGCCTGCGCGAGCGACGACACCGAAATCAGGCGGCTCTGCCCAAGCGCCTGCCGGGCGATCTCCGCGCGGGGCAAGTCGGCGCATTGCCGCGCGACTTCCCTCTCGACGCGATCCAGCAGCGAGGCGGACTCGCTGACCAGGATCACCTGCGAGTCCGGGCCGTGTTCGGCCTGCGACAGCAGATCGGCGGCTACGAAAACCGGATTGGCTTCCGCGTCGGCGATCACCAGCACCTCGGACGGACCGGCCGGCATATCGATCGCTGCGCCTTCCGGCTCGGCCGACACCTGCAGCTTGGCCTCGGTCACCCATGCGTTGCCAGGACCAAACAGCTTGTCGCACTTCGGTACGGAAACCGTGCCATAGGCCATCGCGGCGATCGCCTGCGCGCCACCCAGCTTGAACACCTTGTGCACACCGGTGAGGCGCGCGGCATACAGCACCGCGGCATCGCAGCGGCCGTCGGCGCGCGCGGGCGAGCACAGCACCACTTCGCGGCAACCGGCAATGCGCGCGGGCACGCCCAGCATCAAGGCCGTGGAAGGCAGCGGCGCACTGCCTGCCGGCACATACAGGCCTACGCGCTGGATGGGGCGCAGCATGCGCTCCACGCGCACCCCGGGCGCAGTGTCCACGCCCACCGCTTGCGGTGCAGCTGCACGGTGGAAGACCTCGATGCGTCCGGCGGCTTCGCGGATCGCCGCTTTCAAGGTGGGTACCAGCGACGCCTCAGCATCGGCGAACTCGGCCTCGTCGACTTCGAGTTCCGTCAGGGCGCAACGGTCGTATTTCGCGCTCAGTTCGCGCAGGGCTTCGTCGCCACGGGCACGGACATCGGCGATGATGCGGCCCGTGTCTTCGCGCAGCTCCGCCGCGCGCGATTGCGCAGGCCGCGCCAATGCGGCACAGCGGCCCGGTTCGTCGAGCAAATCCCAATCGATCCAGTTCATGGCAGCCGGCCTTTCATGCAAGCATTTTCTCGACGGGAAGGACGAACATCTCGCGCGCACCGGCCTTCTTGATCTCCTCCAGCTGGCGCCAGCTCACCTCGCCCGCGCACAGCGCCTGCAGCATCAGCTGGTCAGGCTGGCCGGCCACCGGCAGCAAGGTCGGCTGCGGGCCACCGGGCAGCAACCGGGTCACCGCATCCAGCGCGGCGCGCGGGGTTTGCAGCAGCAGCAGGCGGGATTCACGCACCTGGATCACACCATCCAACCGCTTCAGAAGCAGCTCGATCAGATCGCCGCGCTCGTCGGCGGGCATGTTCTGCGGGCCAGCCAGCACGGCCTCGCTTTCCAGCAACACATCGACCTCGCGCAACTGGTTAGCCACCAGCGTGCCGCCACTTTGCACCAGGTCGCAGATCGCGTCCGCGGTGCCGAGCTTCGGCGCGATTTCCACTGAGCCGGCCAGGGTCACCACGCCGGCTTCAACCCCATGCTCGCGCAACCATGCGCCCAGCAGCCCCGGGTACGAAGTGGCGATACGCCGGGCGGCCAGTTGCGCGGGCCCGCTGTAATCGAACTCCTGCGGCACGGCGATGGAAAGCCGGCAGCGGCCGAAACCCAGCGGGCGCAACTCGGCCAGTGGCTCGCTCTCGCGGCCGGCCGTGAGGCGGAACTCGTCGAGCACGTTGCGCCCCACAATGCCCAGTTCGCACACGCCCTGCGCGATCAGGCCGGGGATGTCGTCGTCGCGCACCAGCAGCAAATCCACCGGCTCGCCTTCGCCGAAGCAGAACAGCTTGTCGCGACTCTGCCGGAACGTGAGGCCACAACGCTTGAGCAGCTCCAGCGCCGGCTCGGTGAGCCGGCCCGATTTCTGCATCGCGATGCGCAAACGGTCGCGGGGTTTCATGCGCGTTCCTTCTTCGTTGTGGCACGGCGACGCGTCGCCCGCGCCGCGGCAGCGAGATAACCGCCATTGCCCTGGTTGAGGAAGCGCGCCACCCGGCCGATGGTGGTGATGCTCACCGCGGTGCGCTCGTGGATCTCGCGGTACGCCACCCCGTCCAGCAGGAAGGGCACCACGCGCCAGCGGTCCACCAGCACTTCGAGTTCGGCCGGCGTGCACAAGTCGCGGAGGAAGGCATTCATCTCATCCGCGTCCTTCAGCGACAGCAGCGCCTGGCACAGGCTGAGTTCGGCCGACTCGACGGGCATCTCGGGATCCAGCGATCGACGTTTCATAATGTATTAATGCGTTAGTACATTGGATGGCCATTGTAAGTAGCAAAGATGCCCGGCGCAAGTCGTTGGGCCTGCCCCTTGTTCAGCGAAGCGTCACCACTCACTTGCGCCAACGACTCCGGGCCGGGAACGCACCCACAAAAAACCCCGCACAAGGCGGGGTTCTTCGTGATGCGCGGCGAAAGCGGCTCAGGCCGACTTCTTCTTCGGCGCAGCCTTCTTTGCGGCAGCCGGCTTGGTCACGGTCGGCTTGGCGCCAACCACCGCCGGCTGGGCGCCGTGCACGCGGGTATTGCCGTAGCTGCCACGGTAGGTCTTGCCACGACGGGTCTTGCGATCACCCTTGCCCATGGGAATCTCCTCAGGAATAACATGATGGCCTGCCATGATAGCAGTGCCGGCGACGGCACCATAGCCGCCCGCGCCAGGCTTAACCGTGGCCATGGCCGGCACAACCCCGGGGCGGGTCCAGGCAGTCCTCGGGGTCGATCTGCACGGTAACGTGCTGGATGCCGAAGCGTTCCTGCAGCAACCGGTTGATTGCGCGCAGCGCCTGCGCGGCATCGGCCGGGTCATGCAATTCGGCATGCAGAGTGGCCATGCGCGAACCGGAAGCCAGTTGCCACACATGCAGGTGATGGACGCCGCTGATCGCCGGATCGACACCGTTCAACGCAGCTTCCAGCTCGGTCCAGTCCATGCCGTCCGGCACGCCCTCTAGCAGGATGTGCGCGGAACGGCGCAGCAACTGCCAGGCGCTGCCGAGGATCAGCACGGCCACCAGCAACGACAGCACCGGATCGGCCCAGAGCCAACCCAGCCAACGGACCACCAACGCCGCCAGCACCGCCGCTACCGAACCGAGCAGGTCGCCCAGCACATGCAGGCTGGCGCTGGCCAGGTTCACGTCGTCGTGCGAGTGTCCGTGCAGGCTGCGCAGCACCAGCACGTTCACCAGCAAACCGATGATGGCCACTGCCAGCATCATGCCCGACAGGATCTCGCCCGGGTGCAGCAGCCGCTGGGTCGCTTCCCACGCCACCCAGCCGACCAGCACGAACTGGCTGATGGCGTTGACGAAGCCGACCAGAACCTCCATGCGCCCGTAGCCGTAGCTGCGCCGGGCATCGGCTGGCCGCAGCGCAAGACGCGCGCCGACGTAGGCCATCAGCAGCGCCAGCGCGTCCACCATCATGTGGCCACCGTCGGTAAGCAGCGCCAGCGAGCCCGACCACAGGCCACCGATCACCTCCGCCAGCATCGTGATGGTGGTCAGCGCGAAGGCGAGCAGGAGTTTGCGGCCACGCGGGTCGGCATGCGCCGAATGGTCATGCCGGTGATCACGCGCATCGACAGCGTGAGGACTCGAGTGATCGTGTTTGCAGGGATGCACGTTGCTCATTCGCAAATGCTAGGAAACGCCGGCCGCGTTACACAATCACCGCGCGGATTTCCAATACCGCTCGGCCGGAAACGGTGTAGCCGAAACCGTCGGGATACTGCAGGCCGCGCATGCCACGCTTGGCGGTCAGCCGGAACTCAATGCACGCATTGCGCGCCGTGCACATGCGCTACTGCATGCACATGCCGGCGGTCGATATAGAGATTCATGAAGTGCGCCGAGGCCACCAGCAGCCCACCGCAGGTCACCATCACGCTGTGCACGATGATGTGCCGCTCTTCCGACACCCAGACGACGCCGAGCAGCAGCAGCAGCAACCCTGGCACGGCGAGCAACAGCGACAGCGGCTGATGGTGCCGGCGATAACCGCCGATCAGGGCAAACAGCGCCAACGAGGCGGCAAACATCACGAAGTCGCGTTCGAAACGATGCCCCGCCAGGAAGCCCAGCCCGAGCAGCGGCAATACGGTAAGCACGAATGGCAACAGCGCGCAGTGGATCGCGCACAGGAATGAAGCCGCGGCGCCCACGCGGTCGGCAAGCTGCCACCAGCGCGAGGACTTCGATGCCCCGCCCACGACGACGGCACCCGCGTCACCCGAGTGCAGCAGCAAGCCGTCGTTATTGGCGGAGCTTTCGATCCTGTCCATATCCGAAATGTTACTTTATAACATCGACACCACACAAGCGACCGCGTCCGCTGGCGACCGGGACGGCTTCAGGTTTTGCGGCAACGCTTGCAGACGCCATGCACTTCCAGCGTCTGTGCCTGGGCGCGGAAACCAAGCACCTTGGCCTGCGCCTCGATCAGCTCGGCCACGCGCTGGTCGCAAACTTCCTCGGCGCCAGAGCAGACGTCGCAGATCAGGAACGGCACCTGGTGCGCCTCGGCCGGATGATGGCAGGAAACGAAGGCATTGATCGACGACAGCTTGTGGATGAAGCCCTGTTCCAGCAGGAAATCCAGCGCACGGTACACCGTGGGCGGCGCCGCATTGCCGTGGCGTTCGCGCAGCTGGTCGAGCAGGTCGTAAGCCTTCACCGGTTTCTCGGCGGCGGCGACCAGCTCCAGCACTTCCATGCGCAGCGGGGTAAGCCGCAGGCCACGTTCCTCGCTGACATGCGCGACCTCACGCACGAAACCCTTCGCGTCGTGCGGATGCGAATGATGGGCGTGCGGCTTGCCGGCGGCTTCATGGGCCAAGTGGATTCTCCTTGCGGGGGATCATACATGCCCGACGCTGCGCGCAATGTGACGTGTCAGCGTCTCAGCGGAGGCGGTTCGACCCGGGGCTTGGCGCGTGGGCGGTAGCAGATCACCAGCCAGCCGATCGGCCCCAGAAACCAGGCCCAGGCGACACCTTCCCACAGGCGCCCGCGCCACCAGCCCAACAGCGCCCCCACCGCCACGAATGCGAGGTTCCACCAGAACAGCGCAGTCCACGGCACCATCGCCCACAGGTTCAGGAAAACCTGCCAGAACGCACCCGGAGAATTCGGGTCGACGCCATGCGTTGCACGGGCAAGCAGTTCGTCCATGGGATGCCTGCCCAGGCCGTCTGTTTCAGCCGCGCGCCAGCGTCAGCGCATGGTCGATGCGCCGCAGCGCCTCGTCGCGGCCGCAAAGATAGAGGGTATGGTCGATGGACGGCGATACCTGCGTGCCGGTGATCGCCACGCGCAGCGGCTGGGCAATCTTGCCCATGCCGAGCTCCAGCCTCGCAGCCATCTGCTCGATGACCTGATGGATGGGCTCGGGCCGCCACTCCACCCCGGCCAGCAGCGTCTTCGCCGTTTCCAGCACGGCGACCGCGCCGTCGTTCTTCAGGTGCTTGGCGACAGCCTTGTCGTCCCAATCGGTGACGGGGCCGTACCAGATCTTCGCGCGCTCGGCCATTTCCTTCAGCGTATGTACGCGGTCGCGCAAGGCCACGATCACGTCGGCAGGCTGCGGACCGTGCACGGCATCGATGCCGGCACGCGCCAGGTGCCAGGCGAATTCGGGCGCAAGCGCCGCCGGATCGTCGGTCTTGAGGTAGTGCTGGTTGAGCCAGTTGAGCTTCTCGGTATCGAAGCGCGAGGCAGCCTTGTTGACGTCGGCGACATCGAACAGCCTGGTCATCTCCTCGCGCGAGAAGATTTCCTGGTCGCCATGCGACCAGCCGAGGCGTACCAGGTAATTGAGGATGGCATGCGGCAGGTAGCCCTCCTCGCGGTACTCCATCACGCTCACCGAGTTGGTGCGCTTGGAGAGCTTCTTGCCCTCCTTGTCGAGGATCATCGGCAGGTGCGCGAATTCCGGCACCGGCGCGCCCAACGCGTGGTAGATGTTGATCTGGCGCGGCGTGTTGTTGACGTGGTCGTCGCCGCGGATCACTTCGGTGATCCCCATGTCGATGTCGTCCACCACCACGGCGAAGTTGTAGGTGGGCCAGCCGTCGGAGCGGAAGATGACGAGATCGTCCAGCTCGGCATTGGCCCACTCCACGCGGCCCTTCACCTTGTCCTCGAACACCACCGAACCTTCCAGCGGGTTCCTGAAACGGATCACGCGGTTCGGGTCCTCGCGGTACGGCTCGTTTCGGTCGCGGTAATGGCCGTTGTAGCGGGGCTTCTCGCCCTTCGCCATCGCCGCCTCGCGCATCGCCTCGATCTCTTCCTTGCTCTCGTAGGCGTAGTACGCCTTGCCCTCGGACAGCAGGCGCGCGGCCACTTCCTTGTAGCGGGCCAGGCGCTGGGTCTGGTAAACCGGAGCCTCGTCGGCGGAAAGATGCAGCCATGCCATAGCATCGAGAATTGCCTGCACCGCTTCGTCGGTGGAGCGCTCGCGATCGGTATCCTCGATGCGCAAGAGGAACTCGCCGCCGCGGCGCCGCGCCTCCAGCCAGCAATACAGGGCGGTGCGTGCGCCGCCGATGTGCAGGAAACCGGTGGGGCTGGGGGCAAAACGGGTGCGGACGGTCATGGAATGTACTGGGGGGCGCGTAGAAACCATGGATTTTAGCCGATACCGCAGCTGGCTCGGCGTGCCGTCATTGTTGCTGGCGGGATTTGTCTCGACTGCGTCAGCACTGGACAACCCCGGTTACGACCGTCCCGGTCTCGGCTTCACTCCGGTCGTGCTGGGCGCCGGCGACATCACGCTGGAACAAGGTCTGCCGGACTGGAGTCTCGCCCGCGCCAGCAGCGGTGACAGCGCTCAATACACCGCCGACAGCCTGCTGCGGCTGGGTATCGGTCAATCGCTGGAACTGCAATTCGGCAGCTCCTACAACCGACTCAGCCAAGGCGATGCGGTCGACTACGGACGCGGCGACAGCACCCTGGCGCTGAAATTCGCCCCGCCCGCACGCGGCAACTTCAGCTGGGGGCTGCTGGGCAGCATCGAATTCACTGATGGCGCGAGCGACTTTCGCAACCCGCGCCGCCAGTACCTGCTGGGCACCGAGTTCAACTGGCAATTGGACGAACGCAATGGCCTCGCGCTGTACCTGGAAAACGTGCGCAGCGGCGGCCACGACAGCCGCCAACTCGCCGTCAGCGATGGTTACGCCTTCACGCCGAGATTCAGCGGCTACGTCGAATTCGGCGTGATGGACGTGTCCGGCGTTGGCCAAGGCAGCCGCGCCGGCGCCGGCCTGGCATGGATGCTTACGCCACGCGTGCAATTGGATGCCAGCATGCGCCATCGCCTCGATGGCGCTGCGCCCGAGTGGGAAGCCGGACTCGGGATAGCGGTGTACTTCGGCCGCTGAAAACCGCGACCGTCATCCGCCCGTCATGTATTCGCCACCCTTGCGCAAAGCCGCGGCGCGAAGCTGTACGCAGGTCACGCGAGAGCAACGTCATGCGCATCGGCATCGTCAGCGAAACCTGGCTACCGGAGATCAATGGCGTCGCGCTCACCGTGTACGGTCTCGCCACCGGTCTGGTGGCACGCGGGCACACAGTCGAAGTGGTGCGTCCGCGTCAGGCGTGCCCGAGTGCCGCCGATGCCCATTTCGAAACCGTGTTCGCCCGTGGCGCGGCCCTGCCCCGCTACCCTGGCCTGCGCTTCGGCCTGCCCGCAGGACGGACCCTGCGCGAGCGTTGGTCGCAGGAACGCCCGGACGCCATCTACATCGCCACCGAAGGCCCGTTGGGCAGTTCGGCGCTGCGCGTGGCGAACGCCCTGCGCATCCCGGTCGCCTCCGGATTCCACACGCGCTTCGACAGCTATGCCAGCCACTACGGCCTGCGTTGGCTCACGCCGCTGGTGCGCGGCCACCTGCGCCGCTTCCACCGCCGCGCCGCCGCCACCCTCGTGCCCACCGAAGCGCTGGCACAGGAGCTCGCCTCGCTCGGCGTGGACAATGCACGCCTGCTGCGCCGCGCTGTGGATACGCAACTGTTTCATCCCGGCCAGCGCGATCCGTCGCTGCGCGCGCAATGGAGCGTCGACGCCGGCACACCGGTGATGCTGTATGTGGGCCGCATCGCAGCGGAGAAGAACCTCGAGCTGGCTGTGCGGGCCTTCCGTACTGCGCAACAACAACTGCCCGCCATGCGCTTCGTGTGGGTGGGCGACGGCCCCGCGCGCGCTGCATTGCAGGCGGCAAACCCGGATTTCGTCTTCGCCGGCACCCAACGTGGCGAAGCACTGGCGCGGCACATCGCCAGCACAGACTTGTTCCCTTTCCCAAGCCTCAGCGAAACCTTTGGCAACGTGATCCTTGAAGCGCTGGCCTGCGGAGTGCCGGTGATCGCCTATCGCGAAGGCGCGGCACGCGAGCACCTGTGCGACGGCTACAACGGTTACTGCATCGCGCCCGCCGATGCGGACGCATTCGTCACTGCCACCGCCACATTGGCCGGCAACCCTGGGCTGATCCGCCACATGGGTCGCCGCGCGCACGAAAGCATGGCGCGCCTGTCGCCGGATCAGGTCATCCGCGAATTCGAGTCCTTGTTGCGAGAACTGGCTGAGGAGCAGCGCCATGAGCACCATGCCGTCATCGTCCATGCCTAGAACCGTTGCCTTCGACCGTCGCGTCTGCGTGGCGGCGAACCGCTGGGGCACGCGCCGCGCAGTGGGCGTGTTCTTCGGCACCGTCAGCCGGCTCGGCGACGGCATGTTCTGGTACGCGCTGATGCTGGCCCTGGCCGTCTTGGAGGGACGGCGCGGATTGTTCGCGGCCGCGCACATGGCCGCCACCGGCATTGCTGCCCTGCAGCTGTATCGCCTGTTGAAACGGTACACGCGCCGGCCGCGCCCTTTCCGCGCCTGCCCCGGCGTGATCGCACACGTGCCGCCGCTGGACGAATTCAGCTTCCCTTCCGGCCATACCTTGCAGGCGGTGGGCTTCACCATGGTGGCGCTGGCCTGGTACCCGCTGCTGGCACCGCTGCTGCTGACCTTCACCACGCTGGTCGCCGCATCGCGTGTCATCCTCGGCCTGCACTACCCCAGCGACGTGCTCGCTGCGATCGGCATCGGCGGTGCGCTTGGCACACTGTCGTTGTGGCTGGTGCACGCCACGACCATGCTTGTCTGAGCAAAATCTGCGCATCGCGTCGCGCGCCACTGTGCGCTCAAGCACTTGCACCACCTATCCACAGGCTATGCCCATGTGCTTCCACATTTGTTGTGGAAAACGCGCAAAGGCTTGCGCAGAAATTCGTCAATGCGTGCCAAGTATCTGTTGCCAAAGCCGTGAACACGGCTTGTCCACAGCTTTGTTCGGCAGGCATCCACATTGACTGTGGAAAACACCGCGCCGCCGGGGAAACCTGGCCTCGCTACAGCCTCGATGCGAAAAAGCGGGCTGCGTTCAAATGAGCCGCGCAGGCCTGTGGTGTTGCCGCATCGAGAAAAAAGGCAGGTCCGCCCTTGTAGATATCGAAGTCGGCCTCGTCGCCGAGACGCCTCGCCATTCGCTTGAGTCCTGCTCCCACCGCCAAGGGAAAGGTCTTATCCCCGTCGCCCCATATCAGACGGAGCGGTGGCAAGGCATGCACAGGGTGTGCGTAACCCTCCGGGAATCCGCCATCGACAATCACAAGCGCGTCGATGTCCGTACTGTTGGCCGAGACCGCCAAGGCTATCTCCGCGCCAAGCGATATCCCGAGCAGTCCGACCTTTCCAGCATGCCCAGACTGCGCATGGTAGTAAGTCGCTACGCTACGGATCGTTGCGATCCATCCGGACTGGTGTTTGGCGTAGTAGCGCTCGCGGGCATCGGAGCTACCCGCACGACCGATGGCGCTCACATCCTTCGGGGAAAGAAAGTGCACCAGGCAAGCTCGCAAACCCTCGCTGCGAAGCGCTCGCCCGATCTCCTCATAAGCCGGCGACCAGAACCCCTTGCTGCCACTCAGCACAAGGACCGTCGGGCGCGCGAAATCCGCCTTATCGGCGAAACACTCGACCAGCACGCTTCCAGTCGGCGTTTGCAGCGTCAGTGACTCGCGCGCAGCCGCGCTGGCCTTTTCAGTCGTGGCCAAAAACATGAGCGCGAACAGCGCAAGCGAATGGACGCGAGCCCACCGTCTCATCATCATCACGACCGAGGTCAAACGCCCTTCCCCGCGAAACGAACGACGCCGCCCGCAGGCGGCGTCATCGGATGCGAAGCCGTCGTTACGCCGCGCGCGGCGCCTTCTCCAGCAGGTTGAGCAGATCGGCGAGCTTGTCGCGCATCTCGCGGCGGTCGACGATCATGTCGATGGCGCCGTGCTCCAGCAGGAACTCGGAACGCTGGAAACCTTCGGGCAGAGTTTCGCGCACGGTCTGCTCGATCACGCGCGGGCCGGCGAAGCCGATCAGCGCCTTCGGTTCGCCGATGTTGATGTCGCCCAGCATGCCCAGGCTGGCGGAGACACCGCCGGTGGACGGATTGGTCAGCACGCTGATGTAGGGCACGCCGGCATCGCGCAGCTTGGCCAGCACGGCGGAGGACTTGGCCATCTGCATCAGCGAATACAGGCCTTCCTGCATGCGCATGCCGCCGCTGGCGGCGAAGCACACCAGCGCACTTTTCTCGGCCAGCGCCCGCTCGCCCGCGCGGGCGAATTTCTCACCGCCCACCGATCCCATCGAGCCGCCGACGAAACCGAACTCGAATGCGGTAGCGACCAGCGGACGGCCCTTCAGGCGGCCGTTCATCGCGACCAGCGCGTCCTTCTCGCCGCTGCTCTTCTGCGAGGCGACGATGCGCTCGCGGTATTTCTTGGAATCGCGGAACTTGAGTGGGTCCGTGGCCTCCATGCTCGGCCACAGTTCCTGCGTGGAGCCTTCGTCGAACAATGCGAGCAGGCGCGTACGGGCACGGATGGCGTGATGGTGCCCGCACTTGGGGCAGACCATCAGGTTGCGCTCCAGCTCCGGCTTGTACAGCACTGAGCCACAGCCTGCGCACTTCTCCCACACGCCCTCGGGCACCTTGCCCTTGCCTGCACCGGAGCCTTGCGTGTGCGCACGCGGGTTCATGATTTTCTGCAGCCAGTTCATAGCGATGCCTCTAGTGAAGCGCGCATTCTAGCCGAGATCGCTGGAAGCACCGGACGCCGGCGTGTGGTGCGCTCCTTCAGCGGAGCCCGAAGTGACTCTCGAGATCGTCCATCGTGCGCAGAAAAGTCGCTGAAGAACGCAACTCAATGCGCGTCGAGCGCATCCCGAATGGGTTGCAGGAACGCACGCACGCGCTCGGCAATCTCATCCACCGAAGCCGCGCCCGCCAACCGCTCCACCAGCGCGCTGCCGATCACCACCGCATCGGCGAAAGCGGCAATGGCTTTCGCGCTTTCCGCATCGCGCACACCGAAGCCGACGGCCACCGGCGCCTTCGCGTGCGCACGCACGTCCGCCACGCGCGCCGCGATATCCGTGGTGCTCAATCGCGCGGCGCCGGTGATGCCGGCGAACGATACGTAGTAGAGAAAGCCCTCGGCCGCCGCGCACAGTTTCGACAAGCGGTCCGGCGCCGTGGTGGGCGCGGCGAGCAGGATCTGCGCGAGACCGGCCGCGCGCAGCGGCGCCAGCACTTCGGACTCTTCCAGCGGGCAGTCCACCAGCAGCACGCCGTCGACGCCGGCCTGCACGGCTTCCGCCGCGAAGCGCGCATAGCCGTGGATCTCGATGGGGTTCAGATAGCCCATCAACACCACCGGCGTATCGGCATCGCGCCGGCGGAATTCGGTGACCCAGCCCAGCACGTCGCCCAGGCCCACTCCCTTGGCGATGGCACGCTCGCTGGCGTGCTGGATCACCGGGCCATCGGCCATCGGATCGGAGAACGGCACACCAAGCTCGATCACGTCGGCACCGGACTCGACCAGTGCGTGCATCAGCGCCACCGCATGTCCAGGCGACGGATCGCCGGCGGTAACGAAGGGAATCAGGCCGGTGCGGCCGGCGGACTTCAGCGCCGCAAAACGGCGGTCGATGCGATTCATACCTGCACTCCTTCACGCGCCGCGATGGTGTGCACGTCCTTGTCACCGCGGCCGGAGAGGTTGCACAGCACGATGCCGTCCTTCGGGTATTCGCGCGCCAGCTTGATCGCCTGGGCGACCGCGTGGCTGGATTCCAGCGCGGCAAGGATGCCCTCGGTGCGCGCCAGCAGGTGGAAGGCCTCCAGAGCCTCGTCGTCGGTGACGCCGACATATTCGGCACGACCGGCGTCCTTGAGGAAGGCGTGCTCGGGGCCGACGCCTGGGTAGTCCAGGCCCGCCGACACCGAATGCGTCTCGGTGATCTGGCCGTCGTCGTCGCACAGCACATAGGTGCGGTTGCCGTGCAGCACGCCGGGCCGGCCGGCGGCCAGGGACGCCGCATGATGACCGGTGGCGATGCCCTCGCCCGCTGCCTCGGCGCCGACGATGCGGACGTCGCGATCGTTGAGGAAGGCATGGAACAGGCCGATCGCATTCGAGCCGCCACCCACGCAGGCAGTGAGTACATCCGGCAGGCGGCCGTACTGCTCCAGCAGCTGCGCACGCGCCTCGCGGCCGACGATGGCGTTGAAGTCGCGCACCATGAGCGGATACGGGTGCGGCCCGGCCACGGTGCCGATGATGTAGAAGGTGTCGGCCACGTTGGTGACCCAGTCGCGCATCGCCTCGTTCAGCGCGTCCTTCAGCGTCTTCGAGCCGGAAGTCACCGGCACCACTTCGGCGCCCAGCAGCTTCATGCGGTAGACGTTGATCTTCTGCCGCTCGATGTCGGTGGCGCCCATGTAGACCACGCATTCCAGCCCCAGCCGCGCTGCCACCGTGGCGCTGGCCACGCCATGCTGGCCTGCGCCGGTCTCGGCGATGATGCGGGTCTTGCCCATGTGCCGCGCTACCAGCGCCTGGCCCACGGTGTTGTTGATCTTGTGCGCGCCAGTGTGATTCAGGTCCTCGCGCTTGAGCAGAATGCGCGCACCGCCCACGTGCCTGGTCAACCGCTCGGCGAAATACACCGGGCTGGGCCGGCCCACGTAATGCGTGAGGTCGCGATCAAGCTCGGCGACGAAGGCCGGATCTTTGCGCAGGCGCAGGTAGGCCTCGGTCAGTTCAGCCAGCGGCGCCATCAGGGTTTCGGCGACATAGCTGCCGCCGAACTGGCCGAAGCGGCCCTGGGCGTCGGGGAAGGCGTGGAAATCCCGGATCTCGGGCATGGGAACTCCAAAAGGAAGCGCGGCGACAGGCTCACACCTTAACGCCTTGGCATCCCATGAAAAAGCGAAAAGATCGCCTCGATACTTGAGCTAGACTCACAGCATGTCGGATCGCGACCTGCCTTCGCTGAATGCCCTGCGTGCTTTCGAGGCCGCCGCGCGGCTGGGCAGCATGAGCCTTGCCGCACAGGAATTGCACGTCACTCATGGGGCCGTCAGCCGGCAGGTCCGCGCGCTGGAAGAAGCTCTGGGCCAGCCGTTATTCGCCCGGCAAGGGCGTGGCGTCGCGCTCACCGCGATAGGCCAGCAGCTGCGCGAACAGTGCAGCACCGCGTTCGGGCAACTGCGCGAGGGCTGGCTGCAGTTGCGGAATAAGCGCGCTGCCGCGGCCTGCGTTCTCGGCTGTTCCGGCAGCGTGCTCGCGCGCTGGGTGATTCCGCGACTGGAGCGCCTGCGCCACGATCTCCCTGCACTGACGCTGCATCTGGCTGTGCAGGAAGAACCTGTGGTCGACCATCTGGCCAACGTGGATGCTGCCCTGTTGCTGGCCGCGCCGCCGTGGCCCAGCGGTTGGCAGGTGCATGAGCTGGCGCCGGAACGTATCGGACCCGTGCTCAGCCCGCGCTATCCCGGCGCCGACCGTCTGCGCGAGCTGCCCGCCAGCGCGCTGTGCGACGAACCGCTGCTGCATACCGCCTCGCGCCCGCAGGCGTGGCCGGAATGGGCGCGCGCCATGGACCTGCCGCCCGAATCATTGCAGCAGGCCCAGGCCCTGCCCCATCTCTACTTCCTGCTGGAAGCCGCGGCAGCGGGGCTGGGCGTGGCCATCGCGCCGCAGCCACTGGTGGCCGACGACCTCGCCAGCGGGCGGCTGCTTGCACCGTGGGGGTTTCGCGAAACCTCCGCGCGCTGGGCGCTGGTTTCAACCCGGCGCACCGACGATGCACGGTTCGCGGCGCTGGCGGACTGGCTGCGCCACGAATTGGCTGAGGCGTGAAACGGCGCGGTCAGAGATTCTGCCGCGCCCCCTCCTTCAGCTTCTCCACGACCTCCGGCGTCTGCGGCCCCAGCACGCCACGGCGATGCTCTGGGATGTGCGCCACGGTTTCCTCGCCGCCGAACACGTAATAGTCCAGCAGCCTGCGCCACTGCTCCCGTTCCGCCGCAGGCAGTTCGCGGAAGGCCAGCAGGCAATGAAACAGCGCCGCGCGCGCGTAGCCGGAGTTGTAGCCGGGCACGTCCACCGGACTCCACCAGTAGTTCATCAACGCGTTGAGCTGCTGCAGCGATTCCACGTTGTGCCACCACAGCGGCGGCATGTAGATCGCGTCGCCGGGGTGGAGTTCGGCCACCTGCGCGGCGGCCAGCGCCTGCTTCAGGCGCGGATAGCGCGGGTCATCGGGCCGGTCCAGTCGCGCCAGGCTGATCGCTGCGCCGGTGGGCGCGAAATCCAGCGGACCGATGTAGAGGTTGGGCAGTTGCTCGGGCGGGAACAGGGTGAAACGCCGCGCGCCGCACAGCACGCAGGCGATGTTGCGCATCGAGTCGAAATGGGTGGGTGTGGTGGCCTTGTTGCCCACCCACAGGCGCGGCTCCACCGAGGGATCGAGGAACGGCAGTTGGTGGTCTTCCAGCAAGCCCGGCAGGCATTCGCGCACGCGCGCGCTCTGGATCACCAGCGCCGGCGCGTTCTCCCGCCGGCTGTAGCTGGCCAGTCGCTGCAGGCCCATGGTCACCGGCACCTTGAAGTGCTGGTAGTTCATCTCGCCCAGGTCCGCCGAGTAGCCGACGATGCCGTCGGCCTCCGGCGCCACCATCAGGGTGCTGACGTCGGTGCCGTTGTCCAGCTCGGCCAGCCGCTGCGCAAAGGCGGTGTCCGACTGCAGTCCGAGCTTCACGAGCGGCCAATCGCGCACCAGGCCGCGGATCACCAGCGGACGGTCGCGGTCGACCAGGATGCGCGGATCGAACGGATGATCGGCGTCGACCCGGCACTCCTCCATCGCGGTCGGTGTCGGCACCGTGCTGGAACCTTCGCTCATGGCTAGCCTTCCCCTTCGTCCGCGGCGCGCACCGCCGCGATGAAATCATGCAACTTGCCGGCATCCTTGATGCCCGGCGCCGACTCCACGCCGCTGGCCACGTCCACCGCCCACGGCCGCGCCGCACGTATCGCCGCGCCGACGTTGCCCGCATGCAAGCCACCGGCAAGGATCACCGGCTGCGCAAGGCCACGCGGCAGCAGCGACCAGTCGAATGCCTTGCCGCTGCCGCCGGCTTCGCCCGCGACATGGCCGTCCAGCAGCAGCGCGGCGGCGCGAGGGTAGTCGTGCAGGCGCGGCAACGCCGCAGCGCCCTCACCCATTGCGATGGCCTTGAGGTACGGGCGCCTGAACTGCGCGCACCAGTCGTCGGCCTCGCCGCCGTGGAACTGCAGCAGATCGGGCTGCACCGTCGCGATGACTTCCTCGACCAGGGCAGCCTCGTCGTCCATGAACAAGGCCACGGCATCCACGAACGGCGGGAGGGCCTGGCGGATCGCCCGCGCCTGTTCCAGCGCCACCCGCCGCTTGCTGCGCGCGGTGAACACCAGGCCGATCGCATCCGCGCCCAGCCGGGCAGCGAGCAAGGCGTCCTTGGTGCGGGTCATGCCGCAACACTTGATGCGGGTCATTGCGATACCTCCGCAGGCAGGCCCCAGTGCGCTTCGTAACGCGGACCGAGGAAGGTCAGGCCCGATGATGGCGCGGTAGGCCCGGCTACTTCGCGATTGCGGCCAGCCAGCAGCTCGGCAACCCATTCGACCGGCTGCTCGCCACGCCCCACCGGCAGCAGCGATCCGACGATGTTGCGCACCATGTGGTGCAGGAAGGCATTCGCCTCGATCTCCACGATCACCTGCTCGCCCTCGCGCCGCACGCCTGCCGCCAGCACACAACGGCGCGGATGGGCGGCCTGGCATGAGGTTGCGCGGAACGCGGAGAAATCGTGTTCGCCCACCAGCGCCTGTGCGGCGGCATGCATGCGAGCGGCATCCAGCGGCAGGCGTTCCCAGGTGACATAACGCGCGTCCAGCGCCGCACGCACCTGCCGGTTCAGGACGGTATAGCGGTAACGCCGGCTGCGGGCGGAAAAGCGCGCATGGAAATCCTCCGCCACCGGCTGCGCCCACAGCACAGCCACGCTGTGCGGCAGGTTGGAAGTGGCGCCGAGCAACCAGCCGCGCATCTCGCGTTCCACCGGCGCGTCAAAATGCACCACCTGGCAGCGGCCGTGCACACCCGCATCGGTTCGCCCTGCGCAGGTCACCTCGACCGGCTGCGCGGCGACCTTCGACAAAGCCTGTTCCAACGCGCCCTGCACCGTGCTGCCATGGGTGAGGCGTTGCCAGCCAAGGAAGTCGGTGCCGTCGTATTCGATGCCCAGGGCGATGCGCATGGATCGTGCTGTCGATTCAAAGCGGAGAGCGTAACAGGCATCTTCCCTGCGATCGCCCCTGATCGCGAAAATCAAACGGGCCGGCATAGCCGGCCCGTTCGTGCTTTACCAATGCAATGAAACTATCAGTGCAGGTCGTCGAGCAGGCGCTTGGCCACGTCGCGTTGCATCTGGCTGCCCTCGTGCAGTACTTCCTCGAGCATGGCGCGGGCGCCTTCGGGATCACCCATGTCGAGGTAGGCACGTGCCAGGTCCAGCTTGGTGTCCGCCGGATCGTCGCTGAAATCGCGCGACTCGATATCATGGCCGGCGGGCTGCAGTTCGGCCTCCGGCTCGTCGAACTGCCAGCTCGACCTCACCACCGTCGCATCTTCGTCCGCGGCGGCATGTTGCTCGACCGGTTTGGCCTCGTCGGCGGGTTTGGTGTCGTCGACGTGCTTGGCCGCCGATTCGTGCGGAGGCGTGAGGTCGAAGTTGAAGTTGTACTCGCTCACCTTGACCGGGCTGGTCGGCATCGGCGGCGGGCCGGCCGGCGCGGGCGCCGCGACGGGCTCGGCGGCATAACGGTCGATGTCGAAACCGTGGTGGGCCTCATGTTCTTCCGTCGACGCGCCATCATGGTGCGCGAACAGTGGATGGCCAGGCACCAGGTCCTCGCCCATGCGCACTACCTGCTGCCACTCCTCCTGCTGCGGGTCGGAAACGTGGGCATGCATGGCTTCAGCTGCCGCCTCGAAATGGTCGATGTCGCGGCGACCGTAGTACAGGCTGACCAGCTCCAGGTGCAGGCCGATGTCGTCGGGATGCTCGGCCAGCTGATCGAGCAGCAGGTTCTGGTCGACGTCGTCGGCGTCATGCAACGGCTCCGAGCCAAAGCGATCGGCCAGCGACGGCGCCAGCTTCGGCAACGAGGACGCAGGCTTCGCCTTGCGGCGACCGAGCAAGGCCCACAGCACCAGCAGAAGGACGACGACGCCACCTGCCACCTCTGCCCAGAGCTGCGAGTACCAGGGCTCGTCGTCGGACGGCGCCGGTTTGCTGGCGGCCGGCTTGGCCGGCGTTGCCTTGACAGGTTCGGCCTTGGCTGGGGCGGCTGCCTGTTCGGGCTTGCTCGCCGCGGGTGCCGTTGCGGCGGCGGCAGGCGCTGCCGCCTGCATGGCCGCTGTCGCGCTGCCGGCCGGTGTTGCCGGCAGCGGGGCGATGCTGGCCGGAGTGGTCGCGGTCTTCGATGCGGTGGCGGCCGGCGCGGTTGCCGCCGGCGCCGCGTTCGCCGGCTCGGCCGGCGCACCAGCCGCCTTGCGCGCCGCGGCCAGCTTCTGTTGCAGCTCGGCGATTTCGTTGTCCTTGAGCGCGAGCAGACGCTGGTTCTTGCTGTTGATGTCGCTGAGGTCCTTCAAGCGCGACTTCAGGTCATCGCCCTGTTGTTGCAGGGTGGCAAGGCTCTCCTTGCTGCGCTGCAGATCCTGGCGCAGGGCGTCGCTGTTGTCGGTGGCCGATTTGCTGCCCTGCTTGGCCGGCACCAGCGCCAGGTGGTCGCCCGTTGTGCCGGTCGCCGTGGGCGAACTGGAGGTGCCGGCACGCGTACCCGCATCGGCCACGTTGGTCGGCGCGCTGCCCACCGTACCGCTGCGCCAGTCGCCGTTCTGGCGACGCACTTCCTCGGCAGCGGTGGCTATCGCGATCGCCTCGGCCTCGGCCTTGCTGGGAATGCGCAGCACCGCGCCTGCCTTCAGCGCATTGATGTTGTCGCGATAGAACGCATCGGGGTTGGTCTGCTTGAGCGCCAGCAACATCTGGTTGACGTCGACGCCAGCCGGCGCCGTCTGGTGGGCCACCGTGGACAGGGTCTGGCCGCGCTCGACCGTCCAGCGCCCATTGGCCGCCTGCCCCGACGATGGCGTACCGGCAGCGCTGCTCGCCTGACGCGGTGCTGCAGCCGGCTTCGCCGCGTGTGCAACGCGCGCAGGCTGCGGCGCGGGACTGCTGCCCGGCGGATCGAGCAGGATGGTGAACTCGCGCACGCTCTTGCCATTGCCGCCATGGACCTCGACCAGCAGGTCGAGGAACGGATCGTTGACAGCCGTTTCGCTGGTGATGCGGATCACCTTGTGGCCGTCGCCGCCGTCGACCACGGCGAAATGCAGGGGAATCCCGGTGGAAGCGTCACCCGATGCCAGATGCACATTGAGCTGCTGCAGCTCGGCCGGCGAGGCCTGCTGTACCGGGATTTCCGCCAGCAAGGGCTGGCCCAGCGCCGATTTGACCTGGATCTGCCCCAGGTCCATGGCCAACGCCTGGCCGCTGCCAAGAGCCAGAGCCACCAGCAAGGGCAGTTTCAACGAACGATTCATCAGGTGCTCCCCCGAACAAGCCGCAGTGTCCGGGGAGGCCGCCACAATGGCGGCGCTTCGGCCGGACGATGCTGCACTTTAGTTAGATGCAAGCGGATCAACAATAGGCGGATCGCAGACTTGCGACGCATTGCTATCGCGCATTCCAGCAATGGAGAAGACGCCCGACCGGCCCGGGGACGCTCAATGCCCCTTGCCGACCGCCTCTCTTGCCTGCTGGACCGCCTGCAACTGGCGCCGCAATTCGGCGATTTCCGCATCCTGCCGCCTGAGCTTTTCCGCTGCCGCCTGGCTGCCGGATTCCTGTTTGGCCACGTCCTTCTGCAAGCGCTGCACCTCGGCTTGCTGCCTGGCCACCGCGGTCGCCACCTGACGCGCAGACCCATGGGTCTGTGCGCAGACCGGCCCAGCCACTATCAGCAGACCGGCCAGCACCCAACTGCATGCCCCACGCCTCACAGATAGTCTTCTATCAGCAGTTCGGCGATCTGCACGGCGTTCAACGCCGCACCCTTGCGGATGTTGTCGGAGACGATCCACAGGTCGAGGCCCCGCTCGTGCGAGATGTCCTCGCGGATGCGGCCCACATAGACCGGGTCCTTGCCGGCGACGTCGCCCACCGGGGTGGGATAGCCGCCGGCCTTGCGCTCGTCCATCACCACCACGCCCTCGGCCTGCTCCATCAGTTCGCGTGCCTGTTCGGCCGTGATCTTGTCGCGGGTCTCGATGTGCACCGCCTCGGAATGCCCGTAGAACACCGGCACGCGCACCGCCGTCGGGTTCACCGCAATGGAGTCGTCCTCCAGGATCTTGCGCGTCTCCCACACCATCTTCATTTCTTCCTTGGTGTAGCCGTTGGGCTGGAAGTCGTCGATGTGCGGGATCACGTTGAAGGCGATCTGCTTGGAGAACTTCTTCGACTCCACGTCCTGGAAATTGAGCAAGGCCGCGGTCTGCTTGCCCAGTTCCTCCATGCCCGAACGGCCCGCGCCGGAGACCGACTGGTAAGTGGCCACGTTGATGCGTTCGATGCCCACCGCGCGATGGATCGGCGCCAGCGCTACCAGCATGCCCATGGTCGAGCAGTTCGGATTGGCGATGATGCCGCGGGTGGTGTACTGGGCGATGGTGTGGGGGTTCACCTCGCTCACCACCAGCGGGATGTCGTCCTGGTAGCGGAACTCGGAGGTGTTGTCGATCACCACCGCGCCGGCCGCCGCGGCGCGCGGCGCATGCGCCTTGCTCACCGAACCGCCGGCCGAGAAGAAGGCGATGTCCACGCCGTCGAAGTCGTAGTCGGCAAGGTTCTTCACCGTCACCTGTTTGCCTGCGAACTCCACCTTGCCTCCGGCCGAACGCTCGCTGGCCAGCGGCACCAGCTCGCTGACCGGGAAGTTGCGCTCGGCGAGGATGGCGAGAAGCGTCTCGCCCACGGCGCCGGTGGCGCCGATCATCGCAACCTTGTAACTGCTCTTCTTGCTCATCGGGTGCTGCTCGTCAGGTTAGTTTCGGGTGGGATGGGAAGTCGCGCCGGCCGTAGCCAGCGCTTCGGGATTCAGGAGATTCGGCGGATGGCCCGCGTGCGGACCGTGACCGAAAGACGCCAGCACATTGTCCACCGCCACCGCGGTCATGGCGCGGCGCGTATCGGTCGTGGCGCTGGCGATATGCGGGCTGAGCAGCGCGTTGTCGAGGGTGCGCAGGTCTGGGTGCACATGCGGTTCGCCCTCGAAAACATCCAGGCCGGCGGCAGCGAGCCGACCCTCGCGCAGGGCGGCCGCCAACGCAGCGTCGTCCACGATGCCGCCGCGCGCCACGTTCACCAGCACCGCGGTCGGCTTCATCTGCGCCAGTTCTGCGGCACCGATGGCATGGCGTGTCTGCGGCGTCAGCGGCAGCACCAGCACCAGGAAATCGGAATCGCGCAGCAGCGTGGCCTTGTCCACAAGGCGGGCGCGACATTCGCGCTCGATGGCTTCGGGCAGGCGCGAACGGTTGTGATAGAGCACCGGCATGCCGAAGCCCTGCGCACGCCGTGCGATGGCCTGTCCAATGCGGCCCATGCCGAGAATGCCCAGCGTGCGACCGCGCACGTCGGTGCCCAGCCAGCCCCTGAATTCGGTGGCCCGCCACTGCCCGGCGCGCAGCCAGCGTTCGGCGGCGCCGATCCGTCGCGCGGCACCCAGCAGCAACGCCCAGGCATAGTCGGCCACGCTCTCGTTGAGCACGTCGGCGGTGTTGCTGGCGGCGACGCCGGCCGCAGTGAGCGCGGCCACGTCGAGGTTGTCGTAGCCCACGCCGAGGTTGGCGACGATGCGCAACCGTTTCGCTCCGGCCAGCTCGGCCGCTCCGATGCGCTCCTTCAGGCCCACGATGGCGGCGTCGCAAGCAGCCAGCCTGGTCGCCAGTTCGGCGGAGGTGAACTTCACCTCCTGCGACTCCTCGTGCACTTCGAAATGCGGCCACAGTCGCGCGATCTCGCTCTCGAAGGTGGGGCGCGACACCCAGACGACCGGTTTGTTGCCTGCCATGCTCACTCCAGCGTACCGGCGCCTCAGGGGATGCGCGGCGCAACGATGCCCACGTCGCCGCATTGCGCGCGGTGGCGCAAGGCGTGGTCCATCAGCACCAGCGCCATCATTGCCTCGGCGATGGGTGTGGCGCGGATGCCGACGCAGGGATCGTGTCGACCCTTGGTGACCACGTCCACCGGTTCGCCGGCCAGGTTCACGCTGCGGCCGGGGATCAGGATGCTGGAGGTGGGCTTCAGCGCGATCGAGGCCACCACGGCCTGTCCCGTGCTGATGCCGCCAAGGATGCCACCCGCGTGATTGGACGTAAAGCCGTCCAAACGCATTTCGTCGCGGTGCTCGCTGCCATGCTGGGAAACCGCGGCGAAACCGTCGCCGATCTCCACGCCCTTCACGGCATTGATCGACATCAGTGCGCTCGCCAGGTCGCCATCCAGCTTGCCGTAGATCGGCTCGCCCCAGCCCGGCGGCACACCTTCGGCCACCACGCTGACGCGCGCACCGACCGAGTCGCCCGACTTGCGCAGCGCGTCCATGGCCTTTTCGAGCTCAGGCACCTGCTCGGCGCAAGGCCAGAAGAAGGGATTTTGCTCGACCGCATTCCAATCGAAGTCCGACGGTGCAAGGCTGCCCAGCTGGGCAAGATAGCCGCGCACTCGAACGCCGTGGCGCTCGGCCAGCCATTTCTTCGCGACCACCGCCGCGGCCACGCGCATCGTGGTTTCCCGCGCCGAAGAGCGCCCGCCGCCGCGCGGATCGCGGATACCGTATTTCTGCCAGTAAGTGTAGTCGGCGTGCCCCGGCCGGAAGGTCGAGGCGATGTCGCCGTAATCCTTGCTGCGCTGGTCGGTGTTGCGGATCAGCAGCGCGATGGGCGTGCCGGTGGTCTTGCCCTCGTACATGCCGGAGAGGATCTCCACGTCGTCCGCTTCGCGTCGCTGCGAGGTATGGCGGCTCTTGCCGGTGGCACGGCGATCAAGGTCCTGGCGAAATTCTTCTTCGCTGATCGCCAGGCCGGGCGGGCAGCCGTCGATCACGCAACCGATGGCCGGGCCGTGGCTTTCGCCGAAAGTGGTGACGGTGAAGAGCTTGCCGAAGGAATTGCTGGACACGGGGTTTGGACGTCCATTCGGGTGGAAGCAAGCTTTACAGCTTAACTGTGTTAGCGAGACTGGTCACCCAGTGCCAACGTGGCTTGGATAATCGTGGTCGCGGCTGAATGACCCGCCACGCTCGTCCTGCGGGGCGCCTGCGGACGTTCTGCGCACTGCGTTCTTGTCCGACCAGCGCCGGGATGACAAGCAAAAGCGCGAGCGCTTGGCACTGCCCTGCATGGTTTTGTCCTGCTCTGACCGTGGCTTCTGCGCGCCGGGAACACGCTGCTTCGCCACGCCCCTCCCTCGGAGGCGGTGAGGCGGGGACGGTCAGGCCGCGCGGCGGGGCCAAACCGCTCCATTACCAGCAAGAACGCGAGGAAACCTCTCCAACAGCAGCAAAAACCTCACATGCGAGCACTCCACTCTCCCGCCAACATCGCATAGATGACGTCATCCACCCAGATATCGCCCTCGCGCCAGCTCTCGCGGAAATGCGCCTCCTTGCGCATGCCCAGGCGCTCCAGCAACTTCACGCAAGCGAGGTTGCGCGGGTCGACCGAAGCGTAGACGCGGTGACGCTTCAGGGAGTCGAACACCAGTGCCAGCACGGCGCGTACCGCCTCGGCGGCCAACCCGCGCCCCTGCTGGGCCGGCGACAAGGTGACGCCGAATTCAACCGTATCCGCATTTACGAAATGCAGGCCCAGGTCGCCGACGAGTTCACCGCTGTCGCGCAGGCGCAGGGCGAACTGGAACCAGCTGTCCGGCGTATCGAACGCCACCGCTTGCTCGCGCTCGATGAAACGCACCGTCTCATCGGGGGAAGTCGGACGCCAGCCCTGGTAACGGCTCACCGACGGGTCGGCGCGATAGGCGAACAGCGCCTGTGCATCCTCGCCGCGCAAACTGTCGAGCCGCAGGCGGGCCGTTTCCAGCAGCACCGAATCAGCGCCGCGCGACGGCAGCAGCATGGATCGCCGCCCTGTGTTCGACCAGGTCGCGGCGTTCCAGCGCAAACACGCCCATCTGCCCCACCTTGAACTCGATCCACACGAAGGGCACCTCGGGCAGCAACGCGGCCAGCGCATGCTCGCTTTCGCCCACTTCGACGATCAGCAAGCCGTCGTCGGTCAACAGGTCGGCAGCCTCGTCGAGGATGCGCAGGCAGATGTCCAGGCCATCCTCGCCCGAGGTAAGGCCGAGCTTGGGCTCGTGCGCATACTCGCCGGGCAGCGCGGCGTATTCGTCTTCGGTGACATAGGGCGGATTGGAGACGATCAGGTCGTACCTGCGCCCGCGCACGCCTTCGAACAGGTCGGACTTCACCGCCTCGACGCGCGACTCGACGTGCTGGAACACGATGTTTTCGCGTGCCAGCGACAACGCGTCGTCGCTGACATCGACGATGTCCACCTGCCATTCCGGGTTGTACTCGGCCATCGCGATGCCTATGCAGCCGGAGCCGGTGCACAGGTCGAGCGCGCGCTCCACGTGGCGTTCGTCCAGCCAGGGCGCAAAGCCCGACTCGATCAGTTCGGCAATGGGCGAGCGCGGCACCAGGGCACGACGGTCGCTCTTGAACTTCAGCCCGGCGAACCAGGTCTCGCCCACAAGGTAGGCCACCGGCAGGCGCTCGTTGACACGACGTTCGATCAAGGCCAGCACATTGGCGCGCTCCTCGGCGGTGAGGCGGCCCGCGCCATAGGCCGGCGGAATGTCCGGCGGCAGGTGCAAACTGGCCAGCACCAGGTGGGTGGCTTCGTCGATGGGGTTGTCGTGGCTGTGGCCGAAGGTCAGCCCGGCGGCCGAGAAGCGGCTGGCGCCGTAGCGGATGAAGTCGATGATGGTTGCAAGTTCGGCGGTCACTGGCCTGGTCCTGGCGTGCGCAATGCAAAGGGTCGGCAATTATACGGCCCCGCGCCCGAAACCCTTTCCCGGCGGAAGGGAGAACCCACAAAGGGAGGCGCCGCCACCCGTATACTGGTCGGATGACTTTCAAGGTATTCCTCCAATACGCCCTTCCGCACCGCTTCCTGTCGCGCCTGGTCTACTGGGGTACGCGCTGGACCTTCGCGCCGTGGAAGAACTGGCTGATCTCCACCATCGTGCGCAACTATGAGGTGGACATGACCGAGGCGGCGCAGCCCGATCCGCTGGCCTACCAGCACTTCAATGCCTTCTTCACCCGCAAGCTGAAGCCTGGCGCGCGGCAAGCGGATGCAGATCCTGCCGCCCTGCTCTCGCCCGCCGACGGACGCATCAGCCAGGCCGGCCAGATCGTGGACGGGCGCATCTTCCAGGCCAAGGGGCAGGACTACAGCGCCGCCGAACTGCTGGGCGACGAAGCCGCTGCCGCGCCGTACCGCAATGGCCGCTTCGTCACCGTGTACCTGTCGCCGCGCGACTACCACCGCGTGCACATGCCGCTGACCGGCACGCTGCGCGAAACCGTGCACGTGCCGGGGCGCATCTTCAGCGTGGCGCCGTTCGCAGTGGAGGCCATTCCGCGGCTGTTCGCACGCAACGAACGGCTGGTCTGCCACTTCGACAGCACGCGCGGTCCGTTCACGGTGGTGATGGTGGGTGCCATCCTCGTTTCGTCGGTGGCCACGGTGTGGGACGGACTGGTGATACCGCCCTATGCGCCTTCGATCCGACGCAAGTCGTTCGCCGGACAGAACATCACGCTGGAACGCTTCGCCGAGATGGCCCGCTTCAACATGGGCTCCACCGTGATCCTGCTGCTGCCCGAAGGCATGGCCGAGCTGGACGCGCTGGCGCCGCAACAGGCGGTACGCGTGGGGCAACGACTGGGCTCCGCGCCCCAAGGCTGACGCAGCGCGTCGTTTTGTGACGCACTGGGCGCACTCGGCAGCACCGGATCGTTATCCTCCCGTCGTCGGCCGCGACCATGCGGCGTGAGGGGACGGAAATTCCATGCGACTGCTGAGCCCAGCCATTGCGTTCTTCCGCGCACACCAACTCACCCGCCAGTTGCGCGAAATAGAACGCTGCGTGCGCGCCCTGCCCCAGCGCAGCCGCACCCAGCTGAGCGTGCTGACCCTGCGCGAGATCGGCCAGGCCGCGCGCAGCGAGTTCCCGCATCTCTACGGCACGGCACCGGAAGCGCGCTACCTGCCATGGGGCCAGGGCACCGCCGCCGGCTATGAACGGGCGCGCTCGGACAATCCCGAAGTGGCCCTGCGCGGCGTCGCTCTGTGGCTGGCCGTGGCCTATCACGAAACCAAACACTCGCCGCAGGACCGCCTGCTGCCACAGCACCGCCAGGTGCTGCAGTTGCTGACCGAACTGAAGCGCCTGCATCGCCCGACGGTCGATCCGGTCAAAAGCTGGATGAGTGCCAGCGCTTCCGCCTGATCGCCTGCACGAGGAGTCAAATCTCTCAGCGACACTCCGGCATGGTCAACACCTGACCCACCGTGATGTGCTGGTGGCGCAGGTGGTTCATTTCGGCGACTTCCTGCACGCTGGAGCAGCGCAGCTGGCGCACGATGCCCACCAGGGTGTCGCCGCGGCGCACCTTGTAGCTACGCGTCCGGACCGCCCCCGCGGCACGCGCTGGCGCGAGAGGATCGGCCACCACCGGTGCGGCAGCGGCATGCAGGTCGCCTGCCAGGATGGGCCACGGGCCGTCCACGCAGCGCGCGGCATACGGCTGTTCCAGCAGCTTCGGCACCTGCAGGACCACGCCAGCCGGCTGCTCCTGCTGCGGGTCGAGCCGCGGGTTGAGATTACGCAGTGTGCGGAACCAGCCTTCCTCCATGCCGCCGGCCGAACCCAGGCACACGGTGAGTTCGCTCAGCGAAGCCGGTCGCTTCAATGTGATGCTGCCGGGTTCGCCATCGATCTTCGGAAAACGCAGGTTGTAGCTGTCCGGGTGCAGGAACAGCCACGCCGCCGCCAGCACCGAAGGCACGTAGTCGCGGGTCTCCTGCGACAGCTGGTTGTAGATGCGCGGGTCGTAGAAACTCACCTTGGTGTCGTCGCCCACCAGCCGGCTCATGCGCCCTTCGCCAGTGTTGTAGGCCGCGATGGTCAACTCGAGGTTGTCGTTGAACACCTTCAGTTGCTCGTCCATGTACTCGGCATTCGCGCGCGCCGAAGCGGCGGGATCGAAGCGCAGATCGAAGCCGTCGTCGGTGGTGAGGCCGAAACGCATGCCGGTGGCATACATGAATTGCAGCGGGCCCGCCGCGCCTGAGCGCGACACCGCATGCACCTTGCCACCCGATTCCTTGGCCATGATGCCGAACAGCAACGCCTCGGGCAGGTCGGCCTTCTGGTACGCCGGCCACATCTCGCTGCGCATGTACTGGTAGCTGATCCAGGCATCGATCAGGTTCGGCCGCCACTGCGTCAGCCACATCTGCAACGCGGCTTTCACCGCGCCGTTCATCGCGATCAGCTCTGAGAGCTTCTGGCCGTGCAGCAGGATCACGCTGCGCTGCGCCTCCGGCAGCGCGGCCGGGCCGTGCTGATCCAGCGCCATGCCGGTCTGCGGATCGCCGTCGGCGTTCTCGTCGCCGATGAAACTGCCATCCTTCAGGCGCAGCATGCGGTCGTAGGCCGAGAAGAAGCGCTGCGGATCGCATCCGGGGGTACTTCCGCAGTGGACCGAAGCGTTCTTCACTGTGTCGATTGCCTGGTTCAGCGTCTGCTGCCCCGCGGCGTCGTTGCCGGCGCGCACCTGCTGCAATGCCGTCTCATAACCCTGCGTAGCCTGATCCAGCTGGGCGTACAACGCCGTCACCGTCGCCGTTGGCTTGACCGATCCCGGGTTGGCGCATGCCGCCAGCAATGCCATCGAAGACGCCAACGGAGCCAGGCGCAGGGATCGAACAAGACGAGCAGACCGCATGACAAAAACCATCCGATGAAAGTCCGACACCATAGCCGGCGGGATCGGCATACTCAATGAACCGGCGCCCCGCAAGCCGTGGCTACAATTCCGCTTAGACGCGGAACAACGGAGTTGCTCATGATCGACCCTTCGCCCGACGGCAACGAACACACCCGCACCGATTCCGACTCGCGTCGTGGCAGGAGCGGACTCGTGGGCGTCCGCACCGACGGCAAGCACTGAGGCTCCCGCGATGCCGCGCATCGAAGTAGTGCCCGCCAATACCCCGTTCGGTGAACGCCTTGCCGCAAGCTTCAGCTACCCGTTGCGCGGCGCCGGCCTAGCCACCTGCACGGCACTGGCTATTGCGCACTACGCCAGCTACCTGCCCGCCATCGGCATGCTGGCCAACCTGCTGGTGTGGGCCGCCACCTGGCGCTATGCCGCCGATTGCATGCAGTACACCGCGAACGGCTATGCCAACCCGCCCGATGTCGGCGTGGACGAAGCCGGCACGGCCGGCTGGGCACTCACCTTGATCCATCTGGTGGCAGGCGCGCTGTTCGTCGCCTGCGGCTTGCTCGCCCCGGCCACGCTGTGGCTGCTGGTTCCCGTGCTGGTGCTGGCATTGCCGGCCATCGACATGTCGCTGGCCTTCGAGGGCAATGTGCTGCATGCGCTGAACCCGGCGACCTGGTGGCGCATTGCGCTTGGCTTCGAGGGCGCCTATTTCATACCGGTGGCGATCAACCTCTTGCTGGGCGCGCTTATCGCAGTGGCTACGCTTACCTCCAACCTGTTGCCGCACTTCCTGGCGCTACCGCTGTTCGGCTTCGCCTATACCTACCTGATCGTGCTGGCCTTCCACCTGATGGGCGTGTTGATCCACCAGCGCCACGAACGCTTCGGGCTGGAACCGGAGGCACCGAAACTCGCCAAGGCCATCGGCCAGGACGAGGACAGCCAACTGGTGGACGCCGCACGCACGCTGGCCGAGAGCGATCCCACCGCAGCGCTGCACCAGTTGGCCGAACGCCTGCGCAAGCGCACCGCACCCGCGCCGGTACACCAGCTCTACCGCGAGCTGCTGCGTCGCCAGGGCCTGCGCGACGACCTGCTGGTACATGGCCAGATCTGGATCGCCGCGTTGGTCGCGCAAAACGAGGCACGTCGCGCCCTGGGCGTGCTGCAGGAATGCTGCACCGCCGATTCCGCCTTCATCCCCGACGACCCGCGCACCTGCGGCGAATTGGCCGACCTCGCCGCGCGCCTTGGCATGGAACGCCTCGCCATTCACCTGGGCCGCGGCTACCTCGCGCACTGGTCGCGCGACGAACGCGCGCCGCATTACGGCCTGCTGGCCGCACGCTTGCTGGGTGCCCAGGCCGAACGCCGCACCGAAGCCATGGTGCTGCTGCAAAAGCTGGCGAGCGCGTGGCCCGAACATCCGCTGCGCAACGACATCGCCACCTTGCAACGGCAACTGGCGGGCACCGCATGAGCACCGGCAAGCCCGCTGCCGCCATCGCACTCGCCGGCATGCTGGCCTTCCTCGCCACCGGCATCGCCGCGCAATGCCTGCGCCCCGATCTCGACTGGATGCGCGTACCCAACAGTTTCTACCTGATCGGCCCTTGGGGCGGCATGGTGCGGGCCGGCTACTACGCGATGGCGCTGGCCTTGGCGCTGCTTGGCGTGGGCGCCTATTCCGAACTCGCTCCCGCTGCGCGCAGCGCCGCACCCTTGCTGCTGTTCGTCATGGGCGGTGCGGCGCTGGCACTCACCGCCATCGTAACCACCGACACGTGGAACCATCCGCCCACGCTGCACGGCTACGTGCATGGTGTGGCGGCGCAGACCGCCTTCCTGTGCACCGCCACCGCCATGCTGCTGCAAAGCTGGCGGCTGCGCGGCGACGCACGCTGGCGGCGCTGGTTCCGCCCCGCCTTCCCCTATGCAGCGCTCTGTTTCGTACTGCTTTGGGTCCAGGCATTCTGGCGCGCACTGCCTCGCGGCCTCAGCCAGAAGGCGCTGATCCTGTTGATGCTGGGCTGGCTGCTTGGCGCCGCGTGGCAACTGCTGCGCGGTCACGGGGAGGCCAGCGCATGAGTCGTTGGCGCCCACCCTCGCCCGGCTCCACGGCCATCATCACCCGCGCCGGTTTCGAGAAGCTCAAGACCGAGCTCGACCATCTCTGGCATACGCTGCGCCCCGAGGTGGTGAAGGCCCTGGCCGCCGCCGCCGCCGAAGGCGACCGCTCGGAAAACGCCGAGTACACCTACCGCAAGAAGCAACTCGGCGAGATCGACCGCCGCGTGCGCTATCTCAGCAAGCGCATCCCCGCACTCAAGGTGGCCGAAGGCGCACCCGCGGATCGCGAGGCGGTGTTCTTCGGCGCCGTCATCGCGCTGGAGAACCTCGCCAACGGCGAGGAAGTCCGCTACCGCATCGTCGGCCCCGACGAGACCGACGCGAAGCTGGGCTGGATCAGCATCGATTCGCCGCTGGCCCGCGCGGCGCTGAAGAAGCGGCTGGACGACGAGTTCGAGGCGGAACTGCCCGGCGGGCACACGCGGTTCCTGGTGGTCGAGGTCGACTACGAAGCGTGTGCGAAGTGACGGCATGCGCCGCGGAACCAATCGCCTTCATGGCAGTTGATTTCCTTCGCCCCCTCAATTGAGGATTTCGCCCATGCCTGTTTCGACACGGCTCCTCAACTGGCGGATGAATTCCGGGTCGTGGGGTTCCCAGCTCTCAAGCTCGCCAATGATCTTCAAGGGATGCCCGCTTCGGTATGACCGTGTCGGGTTGCCCGGGAATTTCTTGTTCGTGACGTTCGGGTCATCTTCGAACCCTCCTGTCGGCACCACGACATAAACTCGCGGCCTGCCTTCGCCCCTGGCCATTTCCGCAGCAAGACCGGCGCCCTTGGGCACCGCGGTGAAATAGATGTGGTTCATCACGACGCTGTCGTCGTAGTTGGACCTGAAACCCGCCGTCAACAGATCGCCGACCGACAAACTGACTTTTGTACCGTGGTAGAACGGACCAGTCAGCAGATGGCAATTCGCGGGGGAAACGGGGACCCATTCGTCATTACACATCGTCCTGATCGCCTCTCGCAATCCTGCCCTATCGACAGGGCCGCGATTCTAGTTTTCGCCTCGAGTCTTGCCGCAAGTCCCCACGGACGGTATAAATTGACAGTGGGAGGCGCGGTGCGCCTCTTTTTTATTTTGACGCTCACATTTCTCGTGATCGTCGAGATGCGCCATATACCATTGGCGGCATATCCCACGTGGTGCACCGCCGGATCATGAAAGCGCGCTGATCGTGACGTAATACCCGTCCGTATCGCGAATCGAGAACTCCATGGTTCCGGTGGCCGAATTCTGGGCCGGCTCCTCTTGAAGCCTGGATACCAAGGTGCCCGCCCGTTCCAGCGCAGCATCGAAATCATCCACGCGGAAGAACAGCAGCAGTCCATTGCCGGGCGTGGCGAGGTCGGGGCTGGCCAGGGATGGATGGTCGTGCACGCCCCACGCGTGCAGGCAGAGCAGCACCGTGCCGTCCGCGTCGACGAGCTGTCCGAAGTAGTCGTGCTCGGGCGCCGTCGCGGGCCGGCCGAACAGGCGCTGGTACCACGCGAGACTGCGGGCGACATCGCGCACGCCGATGATGGTCCACGTACGTTTCATCAGCAGCCTCCCGGCGCCAGGTCAATCCGACTGAAGCGCCAGAGCCTCCGCCAGCGCCAGGTATTCCGCGCCTTTTTCCAGCCCCGCGATGAAACGCCCTGGTATCGCCTCGATCCCGCCGATCGCGCCGCACAGCGCACCGGTGAGCATGGCGCGGGCCTGGTTCTGCCCGCCCGCGTTCACCGCGTTGAGCACGCCCTGCTCCACGTCGCCCTGGAAACGTGCTGCCAGGTAATAGGCCGCGGGAAATTGGTGGTACACCGCGCATGGCAGGCCGTAGACCAGACCCACCTTCGACGCTGGCTCGATCGCGACAGCGGGATCGTGCGCCGCCTTCGCGATGGACGACACCGTGAGCAGGGCATCAGGCGAAGCAAACTGCCCAGCCTGCAATGGCGCCTCCGCATCTTTCGGTACGTCCAGCTCACCGCTGGTCACGGTGTGGAACGGCAGCTCGCCGGACTTCACCATGCTCATCAGCCGACCGGACAAGTCCGCGTCCAGCGCCACGCCGTTCGCCAGCTGTCCCAGCACCACGGCAAACGCCAGCGTCATCGCACCCACCGTGGGATCGCGCTGGGTAAGCGCCACGTTGCTGCTGACATGCTGCGCCAGTTGCGCCGGCTCACCCGCATAACGCAGTGCGATCGTCAGGACCCGCTCCGCCGCCTCGGTATTGTCCGCCAGCCCTGCCACCTGCCCCCAGGGCAGGCCGGCGCGGCGTTTGCGCCACGCCTCGCGGATCGACTGGCTGGTGTAGCCACCCGGCCCCGCCATCGGCGTGCCGTCCAGCAACGGAAACAGCTCGCGATCCATCCGGTCGCAAAAATCCGCCTCGTCGTAACCCCCGCAGCTCACCAGCGAGCGCAGCGTCAACGCCAGGATGAACCCAGCCTGCGAGGAAGCGCCCGCCGGCAGGCCCTCGTGATAGCGCCCCGGCTTCGGCGCCGTGTAGTCGCCGACCCAATCGCCGTAGTCGCGCCTGAGCGCGTCGAGGTCGTAGTACCAGTGCGGGCCGAGAGCCAACGCATCACCGATGAAGGCACCCATCAGGGCGCCCTGGATGCGGCTTTTCCTCGAAACGGGAGATCGGGCTTGTGACATTTGGAAAGCCTGCAGTGCGACAACACCGGGCCATCGTACGCTTGGCGTCCACGCACTCCAACGGAATTGCCCGGGCCGCTTCAGACGTGCAAATCAACCAGGTCGGCCCGGGCTTTGCTGGAGATTCACGCCATGGGCGCCGTGAAGTTGAGCCAGTCGCCGTCCGGCATGCGCACCTGAAACTCCCGTTGGCGATACGGCATGTCCTTCAACGGCTCTAAACGATCAGGCGGCAGTGTGGCGAGCGCGGGACCGAGCTTCGCATGCAACGCATCAACATCCGCGACATCGATGCAAATGGCGACCCTGGCCTTTCCGTCAGGGGTGAGTTTGCGCGTCGGCTCTTCAAGCAGGCGCAGCCCACAACCTTCAAGCTCAAGGTAGGCATAGTCGCCATGGCGGTACTTGACCTCGAACATGAGAATGTCATGGAAGAAGGAAAGGGCTTCACTCATGTCCGGCACATGCAGAAATGGCGTGATCTGGCAGATCCCATCCATACGATTCTCCTGGGGTGCCGCATCGAACCGGGCAGGCTCAGGTCCGTCTTCTCATCCGTCACGCCCGCAAGTGGCGGCGCAAGCCGCTTCGTCCCGGAGCTCAAGCGCTGCAGGGTAGCGCCGCCCTGCCCTTGCAGGTTGGAAACACGCAGCCTCATGGCAAAATGTTTCCTGCGTATTGTCCGGATGCCAACCGGGCACCCCAGCCAGCGGCAAGGGCCTCAGCTCCAGCGGATCGCACAGTACCTTGCCCGCACGAATCGCTTGTGCACAGGCCTCGAGAGCCGCGACGGTCGACAGGTCCGGGCCAACGACCACCAGTGCCTTCCCCACCAGCAACTGCCTCGGCGTCAACGCGTGTTCAAGCAACGCATGGCCGAACAGTTCCACCTGGATGCGGCCGTCCAGCCATGCGGCGCGCTCGCGCCAGAACAGGCCGTGCCAGTCGTGGGCGTCCCATAGCGCGAGCAACGCCGGATCGCGAAGCGCGATCACCACACCGGCTTCATCGAAGTGGGTAAGCGCGTATTGGGCACGCGAACGCTGCTTCGTGCCCATGTGGACGATTTCGGCCATCTGCCGCGCGTTGAGCGCGCGCTTGAGCGCCGGGTGACGCAGCCAGACCAGGGCGTTGAACAGGTCGTGCCAGTTGTTTTCGCGTGTGGCGATCTCGCCGCGCTCGGCGATGCGCTGTTCATAGTGCTGATCGTCAGCCAGCAGCTCGCGGTTCTGCGCCGCGAAGCGTTCGTGCATGCCCGCAGGACGGCAGCCGTTGAGCGCCTCGATCGAAGGCCAGTCGCGGCCCCCGATCAATCCGCTGTACTCGCGCCACGCCGCCAGCGGCATCCGCCCGAACACCTGCGGATCGACCGCGTCACGAACGGGCGCGATGTAGCGCATGGGTGATTACACGATCTTGAGGGTCGGATGCGCCAGGCGCGCGGTGAGATCGTGCTCGCTGGCGCCGTCGACCACCACGTCGACGAACTGGCCGGGCTTGAGGCCCTGTCCGTCGGAGATCAGCACGCTGCCGTCGATCTCCGGCGCGTCGGCGGCCGAGCGGGCAACAGCGCCCTCGGCGTTCGCTTCGTCCACCAGCACCTTGATGGTCCGGCCTATCTTGCGCTGCAGCTTGGCGGCGGAGATCTCCGCCTGCACGGCCATGAACTGTTCGAGGCGGTCTTCCTTCAGCTCCTCGGAGACGGCGCCCGGCAGTTCGTTGGCTTTGGCGCCGTCCACCGGCGAGTAGGCGAAGGCGCCCACGCGATCGAGTTCGGCTTCGCGCAGGAAGTCGAGCAATTCCTCGAACTCGGCGTCGGTCTCGCCGGGGAAGCCGACGATGAAGGTGCTGCGGATGGTGAGGTCGGGCACCTGCTTGCGCCAGTTGCGGATGCGCTCCAGCGTCTTGTCGATGTTGCCCGGGCGCTTCATCAGCTTGAGGATGCGCGGGCTGGCGTGCTGGAACGGAATATCGAGGTACGGGAGGATCTTGCCCTCGGCCATCAGCGGCATCACCTCGTCCACATGCGGGTACGGGTAGACGTAGTGCAGGCGGGTCCACACGCCGAGTTCAGCCAGGCCTTCGCACAGCTCGGTCATGCGCGTGCGGTACGCCTTGCCGCGCCATTCGCGCTCGGCGTACTTGAGGTCGACGCCGTAGGCGCTGGTGTCCTGCGAGATCACCAGCAGCTCCTTCACGCCGCCCTTCACCAGCTTCTCGGCCTCCAGCAGCACCTGGTCCACCGGACGCGAGACGAGATCGCCGCGCATCGAGGGGATGATGCAGAAGCTGCAGCGGTGGTTGCAGCCTTCGGAAATCTTCAGGTACGCGTAGTGCTTGGGGGTCAGCTTGACGCCGGTGTCCGGCACGATGTCGAGGAACTTGTTGCGCACCGGCGGCAGCGCCTCGTGCACCGCATGCATCACGCTGGCGTAGTCCTGCGGGCCGCTGATCGAGAGCACGTCCGGGTAGGCTTCGCGGATCAGCTCGGCGCGCTTGCCGAGGCAGCCGGTGACGATCACCTTGCCGTTCTCGTGCAGAGCCGTGCCGATGGAGTCCAGCGACTCCTGCACCGCGGCGTCGATGAAGCCGCAGGTGTTCACCACCACGGCGTCGGCCTCGTCGTAGCTGGGCACGATCTCGTAGCCCTCGACCTTGAGCTGGGTGAGGATGCGCTCGGAATCCACCAGCGCCTTGGGGCAACCAAGGCTGACGAAACCGATTTTCTGCGTGGCCTGCGACATGGCGGCGACAACCGTGGGGAATGGGGAAACGGCGAATTATACGGCCATGCAGCCTGGGCCAAGGCACCGGATACAGGCCGGTCGTCCCGGCCAAGGCCGGAATGACCGGCCTGGAGGCCAGGGCAGCGCACCTTCACCCACCACCGGCACGCGCGCCGGTTAGAATCCCGGCAACCGCCGCTCGGGAGACGACCGCCATGGGTCAGCACATCCACATCCCCACCTCGCGCACGCAGTGCATCGGCGGCTACCTTGCCCAGCCCGAGGGCAAGCCGAAGGGCGGCATCGTGGTGGTACAGGAGATCTTCGGCGTCACGGCCCACATCCGCAGCGTGGCCGATCGCTTCGCCGCCGCCGGTTACACCGCCATCGCGCCGGCTTTTTTCGACCATCTGGAGTCCTGGCTGGAACTGGACTACGACGAGGTGGGCATGGCACGCGGCAAGGCCCTGGTTTACGAGCTGGGGCTGGACCGCCCGCTGGAGGACGTCGCCAGCGCCGCCGAATCCATCGCCTCCTCCGGCAAGGTCGGCGTGGCCGGCTACTGCTGGGGCGGCACGATCGCCCTGCTCGCCGCGTTGCGGCTGGGATTGCCTGCAGTGAGTTATTACGGTGCACGCAACGTGCCTTTCCTGGTGGAAACGCCGAAGGCACCGGTGATGTTCCACTTCGGCGAGAACGATGCGTCGATCCCGCCCGAAGCGGTGGCGCAGCACCGCGAGCAACTGCCGCAGATGGATACCTTCGTCTATCCCGGCGCAGGCCATGCGTTCAACCGCGACGGCGATCCGCACTACCACGAGCCCAGCGCAACATTGGCGTGGCAACGCACACTGGCCTTCTTCGACCAGCAGCTGGCCGGCGCATGAGCGAGGCGGCATTTGCGCTCGATCCACGGCTGGAAGCCGACACCCGCCACGTTGCCATGCTGCCGCTATGCGAGCTGCGCCTGATGGACGATGCGCGCTTCGCATGGCTGGTGCTGGTACCGCGCCGCGCGGACAAGGTGGAAGTCGCCGATCTCACCGATGCGGAACAGCAGCTGCTTTGGCGCGAGGCGAACTGGTGCGCCACTGCGCTGCGCGCGGTGGCACCCTGCGACAAGCTCAACCTCGGCGCATTGGGCAACATCGTGCGCCAGTTGCATCTGCACGTATTGGCCCGCACGCAAGACGATGCGGCATGGCCCGGACCGGCATGGGGCCACGGCAAACGCGAACCGTACGATCGCGAGGCCCTGACGAACCGGTTAAACGCATTGCGCGATGCCCTGGATCGCACTAAGCCAGCTGACGTGCCTCCTGGCCGCCAGTGACTTCGCACCCTTGAAGTTGTCCATCGGCCACCGTCTGTTCTTCACCGTCTGGCTGACCATGCTTTCGCTCGGTGCGCTTGGCATCGAACTGGCGCGCTGGAAGCTGCTGGACAATTTCTCCGGCGGCCTGCCCGATACGGATACGCGCTTCCTCGACAGCCTGGGCACCTCGCTGCAAGCCCGATACCAGGTGCATCAGGACTGGTCGTTCCTGCCGGCCGATGCTGCGCAACGCAAGGCGTGGCTGTCCGACGCATATGCGCATTCGCTGGAAACCGCAGCCCTATTCCAGGCGAAATCCGATGCGGCAGGCGTCGTCCACCGCCTCGGCCTGGTGGACCGGCAGGGAAACTACCTGGCTGGCGTGCTGGCCAATCCCATGACGGTCGCCCTGGTCTCGCCAGACCGGATCGCGCACCCGTTGATCGTCGATGGCGAGCGGATCGGTTCGCTCGTGGTGGCGCAGCCGCAGAATCCCGATGATGCACTGGCCGTGGCGTTTTTGATCGACCAGCAAAACCACCTGCTGTTCGTTGGCATGGCCGGCTTGCTACTGAGTGCGATGATCGCAGCGCTGTTCGCGGCGCATCTGCGTCGGCCGATTGCGCGGCTTGCCGCGGGTGCGCGCCAGCTCGAACAGGCGCGATTCGACACCCGCATCGACTTGCGCCGCAACGACGAACTCGGCGAGCTCGCCAGCGCCTTCAACCACCTGGCCACCCGGCTCGAAGATGCGGAACGCGCGCGCAGGCAATGGATCGCGGAGACGTCGCACGAACTGCGCACGCCGCTGGCCGTACTTCGCGCGCAAGTGGAAAGCCTGCAGGATCGCGTCCGCGCCGTCACGCCGGAGAGCCTCGCCCTGATGGAGCGCCAGGTGCGTTCGCTGGGCAAGCTTGTCGACGACCTGTACGAACTGGCCCGCGCCGACATCGGGCAAACCGCCTACGACATGGCACCGCACGACGCATGGCTGCTCATGCGCGAGGTATTCGATGATTTCGCTGATCGATTCCACGCCGCCGGACTGGGTGCCGAAATCGGCGAAGCACCTGCCCACTCCCTCGTGATCTGCGATGCCGATCGCCTGCGTCAGGTCGCCGCCAATCTGTTCGAGAACAGCGCGCGCTACACCGCGGCCGGCGGCCACGTCGTACTGGCCGGCACCGCGTCCGCCGACGAAGTGCGCATGACCATCGACGACTCCGCTCCAGGCATACCCGGCTCGTCGCTCGACCGTCTCGGCGAGCGGTTCTTCCGGATGGACGCTTCGCGCAGCCGGGCCTCCGGTGGCAGTGGGTTGGGCCTGGCACTGGGCAGGCAGATTCTCGCCGCGCACGGCGGCCGCCTCGAATTCGCCCCGTCGCCGCTCGGCGGGTTGCGCGCAACCATCATCCTGAAATTGCACGGCGCATGAGCCCGACGATTCTCATCGTGGAAGATGAAGGCGACCTCGCGGCGATAGTCGCCGACTACGTGGTCGCCGCCGGGTTCAAGGCCGAGGTGATCGCCGACGGCATCGCCGCCCTCGCCGGCATCCGCCGCACTCCTCCCGACCTGATCGTGCTCGACCTGATGCTTCCCGGGCTCGACGGCCTCGCCGTGTGCCGCGCCGTGCGTGCGTTTTCCGACGTGCCTATCCTCATGCTAACCGCGCGAGTGGAGGAGATCGACCGCCTGCTCGGCCTGGAAGCGGGAGCCGACGACTACGTCTGCAAGCCGTTCAGCCCCAGGGAACTCGTCGCGCGCATCAAGACGATCCTGCGCCGTTCGCACGGCCCTGAGGCACGACGCCCGCTCGTGGAGATCGACGAAGCGGCGCACGCTGCACGCATCGGACCACAGACGCTCGACCTGACGCCAAGCGAATACAACATGTTCGCAGCGATGGCGAAACGGCCCGGCACGGCGTTCTCGCGTGCGCAACTGCTGGACATCGCCCGGCGCGACAACCTCGACGTCAGCGACCGCGCCATCGACACGCACATCAAAAACCTTCGGCGCAAGCTCGCCACGGCGCTACCGGGCGTCGAGATCATCCATTCGATCTATGGACTCGGCTATCGCGTCGACTTGTAAGACGCGGGCCGCGCCGAAGCCGGCGCACACGATTCCCCCACATTGTGGTCGCAGGCTTGGCCCTGTCGGTCGTCGACGCACATACCGGGAGGAAAGTGGGATGAACAAAAAAGCCAAGATCGCCACCGCTGCGGCCATCGTCGGGATATCCGCGCTGGGCAGCATCGCCGCGCTGGCGTGGCCGGATGCAGGCCCTCCGCACGAGCCGCCGCAGAAGGACATGGTCATCGACAAGGCGACGCGCGCCGAGGTCATAAACAACGTGATCGCCAATCTCGACCGCGGCTATGTCTTTCCGGACAAGGCCGCCATGATCGGAAAAGACCTGCGCGCACGCTTGTCACGCGGGGATTTCGACGGCATCGGAAGCGCAGAGAAATTTGCCGACGTCCTCACCGATGCCTTGCAGGGCCAGACCCACGACAAGCACCTGGAAGTCCGTTACTTCCAGGAAGCCATTGCCGAGAGCCCGGACGGCGGCCTGTCGCCGCAGGAGCAGGCCGAAGAGGCGTTGCACCAGAAGCAGGTCAACTACGGCTTCGCCAATGTCGGCCGGCTGCACTTCAACATCGGCCTGCTCGAACTGCATGCGTTCGGCCGGCCGCAACAGGCAGCCAGTCGCATCGCCGCCGCGATGACCCTGCTCGGCGATACCGATGCCCTGATCGTCGACCTGCGCGAATGCCGGGGTGGCGACCCGGACACCGTGATGCTGCTGGCCAGCTATCTGTTCGACAAGCCGACCCATCTCAACGACATTTATTTCCGCGACGAGAACCGCACGGAGGAACGCTGGACGACGGCGAGCGTGCCCGGCAGACGCTACGGCCAGGCGCGCCCGCTCTATCTGCTCACCAGCAACGACACCATCTCGGGCTGCGAAGACTTCGCTTATGCGCTGAAAAATGCCGGCCGCGCCAGGCTTGTCGGCGAAACCACGGCCGGTGCCGCGCATGCCGGTGCACCGCATCGCCTCGACGCACACTTCATGATGTTCGTGCCGTCGGGACGTCCGATCAATCCGGTGACGCACGGCGACTGGGAAGGCGTGGGCGTTGTGCCGGACGTCAGGACGTCGGCCAAGAAGGCGCTCGATGCCGCTCAGCTTGCGATCCTCGAGGGAATGCTGCCTGCCGAAACAGACCCCATGCGCAAGGACGACATGCAGAGGCACATCGAAGAGTTGAAATAGGCCGGATGCCACCTCACGAAAAAGCCCGCGGATCGCTCCGCGGGCTCTTCTGCCAATCGCTGGGCCGATCAGTGCTGCCCTTGCCCCTGCCCCTGCTGCTGTGCCGCCTGGTCGACGGAATCGCAACCGGCAGCGGTCTTGCACTCCTGGCCGTTGCTGATCGTCGCCGGCGCGTGGTGGTCCTCAAGCTCGCGCGCGGTGGTGTTGATCGCGTTGATTTCAGTGAGCTGGCCGTCCTTGTCGTAGTACACGGTGAAACCGTAGTCGATCGACATGCGCGCCATGTACTGCAGGTGCACCTTGCGCACCTTGGAATCGTCGCTGGGCACCAGCAGGATGGTCTTGGGCATCTTGCCCGTGTCCTTGAGATAGGCGAAGTGACTGCCGGCATCGACCGCGGAAAGTACCGCGCCGTCGATCACGAACTGCCCTTCCTTGTAGGCCTCGATCGTTGTGTCGAACTTGCCCTTCCACTGGGCCGTCTGCGCCTGTTGCGTCTTGATGCTGTTCGTGTGGCAGCCGGCGAGCACGAGCACGCTGCCGAAGACCAGCGCGGCGGCAGCGCGGGTCAGGATGGTGGAAAAACGGATCATCGGGTTCTCCTGCGAAAAGCGATCGTGTGACTTGGCAATTTTAATGCGCGCGGCAACGCCGGCGCGCGGGGACGGTATGGCTGTTCAGGTACGCGGCAGGGTCACGCCCTGCTGGCCCTGGTATTTGCCGCCGCGGTCGCGGTAGCTGGTTTCGCAGGATTCGTCGGATTCGAAGAACAGCATCTGCGCCACGCCCTCGTTGGCGTAGATCTTTGCGGGCAACGGCGTGGTGTTGGAGAACTCCAGCGTGACGTGCCCTTCCCACTCCGGCTCCAGCGGCGTCACGTTGACGATGATGCCGCAGCGCGCGTAGGTGCTTTTGCCCAGGCACACCACCAGCACGTCGCGCGGGATGCGGAAGTATTCGACCGTGCGCGCCAGCGCGAAGGAATTGGGGGGAATGATGCACACGTCCGACACCACGTCCACGAAGCTGTTCGGATCGAACGCCTTGGGGTCGACGATGGTGGAGTTGATGTTGGTGAACACCTTGAACTCGCGCGCGCAGCGCACGTCGTAGCCGTAGCTGGAGGTGCCCCACGAGACCGCGCGGTTGCCATCCGCACCAAGCTTCACCTGGCCCGGCTCGAACGGCTCGATCATGCCGTGGCCTGCGGCCATGCGGCGGATCCACTTGTCGGACTTGATGCTCACGTGTACTCCGCGGTCGGCGTGGGGCCCGGGTAGGCCAAGCGTAAAACTGCAAAAATACATGGTCGGGGAGGCGGTGCGCCAGCGCGGGGCCGGTTCATGGCCTTTGCTGCTTTCGATTTGGGGAGCGGGGGCTTGCGTTGTCGCAAGGAACAAAGCGGTTTCGATCACCTGCCGGCGCCCGAGTTCCTTCTCTTCGCTGTTCCGAAGGGCGGAAGGCAGGATGCCCGGAGTCAAGAGAAGGAACCAAGCGAAATGGCCTGGCTTGATACGCCGGAACTACAAGCAGGCTGTGTCGAGGGCTTGGGAGCCACTCCCGCCTATGCGATAGACGGTGCGGCCACACGCGCCGTATCTGAAAAACTGAGGGCTCACACGAAACGAAGGGCCCCACGTTCGTCATCCTGGCGAAGGCTGGGATCGGGTGACTGTCTGGCCTGGGCAAGCGTGTTCGCTACTGGATCCCGGTCTGCGCCGGGATGACGAGCAAAGTCATGCACGCCATGCAAGGCAAATCAGCCCAATTCCGAGTCCAGGCAGTCCAATACCTTATGTAGTTCCGCACGGCGCTCCGCGCTGTCCAGCACCTGTTCCGCCGTGCAGCCGGCCCCCGGCAAGGCCACCGGCATGGGCTGCGTCGTCAGCAGTTCGGCGGACATGGTGCACAGGATCTCGGCCAGTGCCTCCTGCGCGTGGTGCGAGCCGCGCGCCGAGGTATTGAGCAGCAGCGCGGGCTTGCCGGGGAATTCCAGACTGCCCACCAGCCAGTCCAGCAGGTTCTTGAACGCGCCGGGCACGCCATGGGCGTATTCGGGACAGGCGATCAGCAACACGTCGGCGCGACCGACCGCCTCACGCAACGCCAGCACGGAAGCGGGCAAGGGATCGCGTTCGTCGTCGGGGTTGAACAACGGCAGCGTGGCAAGGCCATCGTAAATCGCCAGCTCCAGCGACGCGGGTGCCAGTTGGCGTGCGGCCTCCAGCGTGGCGCGGTTGGAGGAAACGCGGCGCAGGCTGCCGCACAGGCAGAGCACGCGCCGCGGAATGCTCATGCGGCGGGGGAACCCTGCACCACGATCTTGCCCAGCCCCAGCGACTTGTTGCGCGGCTGGCGCGACAACCGCCCGGCAGCGTTGCGGGCGATCTCGCGGTAGCGCGCCGCGAGATCGGAATCGGGCATCGCCACCACGGTGGGCGTGCCGCCATCGGCCTGTTCGCGGATGCGGATGTCCAGCGGCAGCGAGCCGAGATACGGCACGTGATACTGCTCGGCCATGCGCACGCCGCCGCCTTCGCCGAAAATGTGTTCCTCATGGCCGCAGTTCGAGCAGACATGGGTGGCCATGTTTTCCACGATGCCGAGCACCGGCACTTCCACCTTCTCGAACATCTTGAGCGCCTTCCGTGCGTCCAGCAGGGCGATGTCCTGCGGCGTGGTGACGATCACCGCGCCGGCCACCGGCACCTTCTGCGACAGCGTGAGCTGGATGTCGCCCGTGCCGGGCGGCAGGTCGACGATGAGGTAATCCAGCATCTCCCAGCGCGAGTCGGTAAGCAGTTGCATCATCGCCTGGGTCACCATCGGGCCGCGCCAGATCATCGGCGTCTCCTCGTCCACGAGAAAACCGATGGACATGGCCTGCAAACCGTGCGCCTGCATCGGCGTGATGCTCTTGCCGTCGGGCGATTCCGGCCGACCGCTGATGCCGAGCATGCGTGGCTGGCTGGGACCGTAGATGTCGGCGTCGAGCACGCCCACCTTGGCGCCTTCGGCCTTGAGCGCCAGCGCGAGGTTGGCCGACACCGTGGACTTGCCTACGCCGCCCTTGCCCGAAGCCACCACGATGACGTTTTTCACGTTGGGCAGCGGCGCCAGCGTGCCCTGCACCTTGTGCGACTGGATACGGCTGGTGACGGACACGGCAGCCGATTCGATGGCGGGATCGGCTTCCAGTGCCTGCTTCGCCCTTGCGGCCAAGGCCTCGGCCGCACTCCCCGCAGGGTAGCCGAGCTGCAGGTCCACCGACACCCGCGTCCCGTCCACGCCCACTGCGCGAACGACCTCGGCCAGCGAAGCACCGGTGTGAGGGTCGGTCAGTTCGCCGAGCAATCGGCGCACCAGGGTTTCGTTCGCCTGCGTCATGTCATGTCTGGATGGGGTGGGGAGCCATGCATTATGCCAGCCATGACAACGGCCTCGTCTGATGCGGCAAAGCTTGGCGCGATGCAACTTGACGACTCCGGCCGGCACCGGCAGGCTCGAACCATACTGTCACGCACGGGGAATGCCACCATGAAACATGCTGTCCGCCTCACCCTCGCCTGCGGCCTGCTGCTGGCCACGGGAGCCGTTTCCGCCGCCGACGTGAGCACGCCGGTGGGCACCTGGCAGCAGGTGGACGACGTCACCGGCAAACCGACCTCGATCCTGCAGATCACCGAGTCCAATGGCGAGCTGCAGGCCAAGGTGCTGCAGGTGATGAACGCCACGCCCGAGGACATCGCGCGCGACGGCAACCCGCCGAAGTGCACCCAATGCGACGGCGCGCGCAAGGACCAGCCCATCATCGGCATGACCGTGATGTGGGGCGTGACCCGCGACTACGACGTGTGGGACGGCGGCCGTATCCTCGATCCCAAGAACGGCAGGATCTACAAGGTGAAGCTCACGCTGAAGGACGGCGGCCAGAAACTCGACGTGCACGGCTACATCGGCTTTTCCCTGCTCGGGCGCAGCCAGGTGTGGAAGCGAGAACAATAAATCGTTGCGCACAGCTGGTCTGCGGCAACGACGGAACGCGGGCCCATGGCCCGCGTTTTTCATGCCGATCCAGTCATCCTGCCGCCCAAGCCCGATGCAGCGCACAAGCGCGGTGCAGGCATGAGGACTTGTACCTCTAGGGGTCAGGCCTGGGTGCTGACCATCGCGCCGGAAGCGGACGTCCCGCCCAGGTCGCTGGAAAGCGTCTGCAGGAAATTGCCCAGCGTGGCGCCACTGGCCGCGCCGCCCAGCGAGCCGACCAGATTCTGGAAGCTTTGCTCCAGCGAACCGAGCACGCTGCTGGAGGTCCCTGAGGTGGACGACGACGATGCGGTGGACGCGGCGGACGCAGTCGATGTGGAAGAGCTGCCGCTGCTCGAATCGAGCTGACTGATCAGGCTTTGCAGGTCGCTCTGCATCTGGCCGCCGCCATGGTGGTGGTGACCGCCGCGATGCCAGCCGCTCTGGTCGGCACCATCGGTGCCGGCAGCCGCCGGGCTGGCCGCTGCAGTAGACGATGACCCCGCCGCGGCCCCCGCGGCAGCGGTGCCGTCGGTAGTAGTGGAAGCCGTGCCGGCGGCCTGGCCGCTTTGCGCCTGCAACGCGCCCATCAGGGCTTGCATGAAGGCCGACATGGCTTGCTGGGGGCTTTGCGTCGAGGTCGAGGAAGTAGCGGCCGTGCTGCTACCCGTCGTCGTGCCGGCGCCGCTGCTCGAAGCGCTCGTGCTGCTGCCTACACCCAGTGTGGACAGCGCCTGGAAGATCGAGCTGAACAGGCCGCCCGGCGGCGGCGCGTAACCCGTCGTGCTGGCGCTGCCGCTGGCCGCGTTGGTGCTGGCGGACTGGCTGAGCTGGGTCAGCCAGGGATTGTTGTTTGAAATCGAATTGATCGTCATGGAGGGTTCTCGTGCGAAGTTGGACTGCCGATCAAGCCGTCGGATCTGGCGGCTTTCATCACACCAAGCCTCATCCATGCGGCGAGTAACGCAGACGCCCCCGGAGGGAGCTCACGCGAGACAGCCTCTAGCAATTTGTTGACCAGAGTCGGCTGTCGCGTATGCAACACCGTGTAAAGAAGCGTAATGACATTGGGAATAGGGGTTTGCAGCATGTCCAGGCAGGCCGTGGCGACGATGAATCACTCGCCTTGCCGCAACACATCGAGGCAGTGCGTCAACAAAACAGCGCCAGCATTCCGGCACCTACGCCGGTTTCATGACAATGCCACGACGGGCGTGCAACCCGCGTCACGACGCTACCCGATAGCCGTCCAGACGCGGGGCAGTAGTCACATGCGATCCGGCGCGAGGATCGATCAATGCCAACGGCAAAGGCCGCCCTGACCCGCTGACCTGCGTTTCCCGTTCGCCCGCGGCATTGTTTCCGCGCGTGGTGCCGCTATGCAGGATGCCTACGCCGGTAGCAGCCCGTGCGAAGCCAGCCACCCACGCAGGCCATCGGAGTCGCGGAACCACCACGCATGCATGCCCAGCGCTGACGCCGCATCGACGTTGCGGCGCGCATCGTCGATGTAGAGCGCGCGTGCAGGGTCGATCGAATAGCGTTCGAACAGCCGCTGATAGATGCGCGGATCCGGCTTGATCAGCTGCTCCTCCCCGGAAACGACGATACCTTCGAACCAGTGCAGGAAACCGAACCTCTCGATCTTCTTCGCGCGCGGAAAGGTTTCATGCGACCAATTGGTCAGCGCATACAGACGCACACCGCGCTCCTTCAGCTCCGCAAGCAAATCCACGCTGCCCTGGATGGCATCACCCAGCATTTCTTCCCACCCATCGCGATAAGCCGCGATGAGGCCAGCGTGCTGCGGAAACTGCGCACTCAAGCCGTCCACCGCCTCGTGCCAGGAGCGCCCCGCGTCCTGCCGCTCGTTCCATGCGCTGGTGCAGACTTCGGCGAGGAAACGTTCCATCGCCGTTTCGTCGTCGAACAACCGGCGATAGAGGTAACGCGGGTTCCAGTCGATCAGCACGCCGCCGAGGTCGAATACCACGGTATCGATCATGTCTTTTCTTGTATCCATCGTCACTCGTCACCGTCCAGGACAGGCACGAATGTAAACGAAGGGCCGATGCACTGGACTGCGTCGCTGGTTCGAGCGCATGCTCCGAAATGCTGTCGGCCGTTCGGCCGGGCACGGGGTGTTGTTAATTTTCAGTCAGCGCGACCGCCGTATGTGGCTGCGTCGGGTCCGTACGGCGATCCGATGGCTCTTCCGCTGGCACACGTTCGACGCAAGGGAGGCAGATCTCGACAAATCCATCCAGTCAAATGATCCGTTTCATCACAGGGGACAGGGGACTCGTTTTTTTCATCTGGCATTTCTTTGGAGAAAAGACGTGAAAACTGAACGCGTGATGCTGAGTGTATCCATTGCCGTCGCCCTCGCCTCGTTGCCGGCGATCGCCGTGGCGCAAGCTTCAACCGCACTGGCCGGCCTGAACACGGCCGAGGCGCCGCGTGTCACCCAGACTGTCGACAATCGCGTCGTGTCCACGCTGGGCAATACCCACCTGGCCCTGATCAGCGCCCTGACGCCGACTGCCGCAGTGGCTGACTCGCTGCCCATGAACCATATGCAGCTCATCCTGCAGCGCAGCGCGTTGCGCAAATCGGCACTGCAGTCGTTGATTGCTGCGCAGCACGATCCTTCATCGCCCAAGTTCCATCAATGGGTGACGCCCGCCGAATTCGGCGAGAACTTCGGCATCACCGACGCGGACATCAATAGCGTGAAGTCCTGGCTCATTTCACAGGGCTTTACAGTCAACGGTGTGTATCCGAACAAGTCGCAGATCGATTTCAGCGGCACGGCTGGCCAGGTGCGCCAGGCATTCCATACGCAAATGAACCGCTATACCGTCAACAAGGTCAGCCACATCGCCAACGCGAGTGACATCAGCATTCCTTCAGCGCTGCAGAACGTGATCGTCGGTGTCGCGGGCTTGAACGATTTCCGTCCGCAACCGTTGCACGTGGCCCCGCAAGTAGGGCAGTTCAACGCCGGCAAGCGGAACTTCACGCTGAAACAAGCGTCTGCGTCCAGCACGAACTCCCAGGTCAACCCGATGGCGTTGGCGTTCACCAACGGTGCGCGCGGTTTCGTGCCGTATGACTTGAACACGATGTACAACACCACCGCGCTCTACAACAAAGGCCTGACCGGCAAAGGCATCAATATTGCCGTGGTCGAGGACAGCGACATGGATGTTTCGGACTGGCCCAACTTCGTCAGCCAGTTCAACCTCGGCAGTTATGGCGGCACGTTCATGCAGTTCCAGCCGCAGTTGACGCCATCCACGGGCAACTGCACTGACCCGGGTAATGCCACAGGCGACGAGGAAAGCATCGAGACCGTGCTGGACTCGGAGTGGTCCACGGCGATGGCACCCGGTGCCAACATCTGGGTGGCGACCTGCAACGACGCCGGCAGCACCAATTTCTTCGGCGGCGTGTATACGGCGGCGAACAACCTGATCAATGCCACTTCTCGGCCGGACATCATCAGTGCCAGCTATGGATACGGGGAAGGCTATACGGATACCGCCAGCAAGACGGCGATCGACCTGATGTGGGCCCAGGCCGACGCGGAAGGGATCTCGGTATTTGTTTCCACCGGCGATTCCGGATCCAACCCGAGCTTCAACGGCTCCATCATCAATGGCGTTGGCGTGGACGCCAACTCGTTTGCCACCTCGCCCAACGTGACTGGTGTCGGCGGCTCGGATACCGCCGACGTGCTCGACGGCACGACCAAGAAGTACTTCAGCAGCACGCTCAACACGGTGTATGGCTCGGCCTTGTCCTACGTGCCGGAGATCACCTGGAACCAGTCCTGCGGCAACACCACGGCGGCCCAGCAACTGGTGGGACTGACGGCGCTGCAGTTCTGCAAGAACGCGCTGATCTACGACCCGGAGGGCTTGTACGCAACCTCCGAAAGCGGCAGCGGCGGTCCCTCGTCGGTCGACCGCAAGCCGGCCTGGCAGCGGCAGGTGCATGGGGCCGCCAAGGACCAGTCGCGTGACCTGCCCGACGTCTCGCTGTTCGCCGGCTCCTATGGCGGCTATTCGTGGGTCATCCTTTGCACCGGCGACTACCCGTGCGCGCAGAACTTCACGACCCCGGTGGTGCTGGAGGGCGGGACATCATTGTCGTCGCCGATGTTCGCAGGCATCCAGGCACTGATCGACCAGGGCATGTCCAAGGCTGGTCTGTCGACCGATCAGGGCAACGCTGCACCCACGCTGTACGCGCTGGCCAGGAGCGAATACGGAGATGCGACGGGAGCCGTGCCGTCCACGCTTGCGCAATGCGATGCCGACAACGGCACCAAGGGCACCGCCAAATGCGTGTTCCACAACATCACCGGCGGCGGCAATTCGACGCAGTGCATCGAGGTCGAAGCGTTCGCGGAGACCACGCCGGACTGCTATTTCTACGGCACGATAGCGAACTTCGAAGGGTTCTACGGATCCACCAAGATCGGGCTGACTTCGACCAGCGCGACGAAGTACAACCCGACCACCGCGGCCTATGCGGCGCAGCCGGGCTGGAGCTTCGCCAATGGTCTCGGCTCGGTGAACGCAGGCAACCTGTATTCGGCCTGGAAGGCCTTCGTGAATGCGCCGTAATAACCCGAGGCGTTGATGCGATTGCCCTTGGCGGGATTCCCGCCAAGGGTTCGGCGCCGTCCTGGCGGGGCGCAACCGCGCGCGGAACGCACCCAATAAACGCACGCTTTCTCCGGATCGCGGAGAGCATCCCGGAAAATCGCGTTTTACGCAGCAGTCGACACTCCGTCTGCGCAACGCATCGCATTGCGCCGCATGAGCCGCACGCTGTCATCCAGCCGTCGCGCATCCGCAACCACTCCCTCGCACTGTCCAGCCCTTCTCACACCACAAAGGGAGGGGCTATGCGACATCAACGCAAGTCGAACGCAGGTGTGCTGCTGGCAGCGGCCTGCCTCAGCGGCCTGTTCGCCACATCCGCCTTAGCCGGCGCCAGCAGCAACCTGCTGGTGAACGGCAACGGCGAATCGGGCACCTGCACCGCCGACTGGTCGGCAGTGAATACCGTGCCGGGCTGGACGGTGACGCAAGGCAGCCCGTCGACCGTGTGCTACTCGATCGGCAGCTTCAGCACGCCGGGCAACGCTTCGGGCGGCAATGCCTTCATCGCCGACGGCCCCTACGGCGATTCCGCACTGCGCCAGAACGTGGACGTGTCCAGCGCCGCCAGCGCCATCGACGGCGGCGGCATCACCTATGCGCTTTCGGGCTGGCTCGGCGGCTACACCAGCTACAACGGGCAGGCTGTGGTTACGGCGACCTTTCTCGATGCTCACGGCAATCCGCTGGGCACGCCCGCGCAGCTTGCCGGCGCGAACGCGTCCGCACGCGGCGACAAGACCGGTTTCCTGGCCGAGTCCGCCACCGGCAACGTACCGGCCGGCACGCGCACGATTTCGGTGCTGCTGCAGTTCAACGACACCTCGGCGTCCTACAACATCGGCTACGCCGACAATCTCTCGCTGACGCTGTCCACGCCGGTCACGGCGCCCACCTTGCAGGCACCGGCCTCGCAGGTACCGGCCTTCGATCACGTCTTCGTGGTAATGATGGAAAACACCGACTACGACCAAGTGATCGGCGACACCACCGACGCGCCCTTCATCAACAGCCTTGCCCGCCAGGGCACGCTGCTCGACAACTACAGCGGCGTGTACCACCCCAGCGACGAGAACTACCTGGCGATCGCCGGCGGCGACACTTTTGTGAAGGGTGCCATCTACTATCCGAACATCAAGGTGACGGCGCAGCACATCGGCGACCGGCTCGAAGGGATCGGCAAGACCTGGAAGGCCTATGAACAGGGCATGGGCACGCCGTGCAACACCAGCAACAACAACGACAGCTACTACGAGCCTGACGACGCGCCGTTCATCAACTTCACCGACATTTCCTCGAACCCCACGCGTTGCGCGGCGCATCTGTTCGACACCACCCAGCTCACCACCGACCTGCAGTCGGCTGCCAGCACGCCGAACTTCTCCTGGATCGCCGCAGACGACTATTACGATGGCGAATCCTCCGGCAACGGATCGGCGCAAAGTCTGCAGGTGCAGAACGGCTGGCTGCAGCAGACCCTGCAGCCCATCTTCAATTCGCCGGCGTGGACGCAACAGCGCTCGTTGCTGATCCTCACCTGGGACGAATCGGAGTCCACCAGCGGCAATCACATCGCCACCATTCTGTTTGGCTCGCCGGGCGCGGTGCAGGCCGGCTACGCCAGCAATGCCAGCTACAACCATTTCAGTGTCGGCCGGACCGTCGAGAACGCGTTGGGCATCGCACCGCTCACCAACAACGACCAGTACGCACAACCGATCAACGATGCCTTCGTGACCACCACCGCCGTGACCACGCCCAGCCTCGCCAGCACCATGCCGAGCGTGAGCGCGGGCACCTACGTGCACTTCGACTACGCCACGCCGGCCAGCCAGCTCAACAGCGAGAACTGGATCGGCATCTACGCCACGGGCAGCAGTCCCGGCCACGGCAGCTCCGCCAGCTGGCAGTACGCGCCCAACGGCAGCGGTACCGTAACGTTCGATACCTCCAGCCTGTCGCCGGGCACGTACAACGTCTGGTACTGCTACAACGGCGGCTACACCGAGTTGGCAGGCCCCATCACGCTGAGCGTGACCAGCCACTGAGCATCCTCGGGCATACCTCACCCTCCCCGCACGGGAGGGTGGGGAACGGCTTGGTGCACACAAGCCTCCCACGGCCGGGAAAAACATCCGTCATGTCATAATGCGGGGCTTCCCAGACGGCTCTGCCCACCATGTCACGACGCCTGCTCGTCACCAACGCCCTGCCCTACGCCAACGGCCCTCTGCATATGGGCCACCTGCTGGGTTACATCCAGGCCGACATCTGGGTACGGGCGCAGCGCATGATGGGCAACGAGGTGTCGTACGTCTGCGCCGACGACGCGCACGGCACGCCGATCATGCTGGCCGCGGAGAAGGCCGGCATGACGCCCGAAGCCTTCATCGCCGGCATCCGTGTCGGCCACGAGGCCGATTTCGCCGCCTTCGGGGTGGCCTTCGACCATTACCATTCCACGCATTCGGACGAGAACCGCGAGCTGGCTTCGCTGATCTACACGCGACTGCGCGACGGCGGCTACATCGCCCGACGCAACATCCAGCAGCTGTTCGATCCCGAAAAGCAGATGTTCCTGCCCGACCGCTACATCAAGGGCACCTGCCCGAAGTGCGGCACGCCCGACCAGTACGGCGACAACTGCGAGAACTGCGGCGCCACCTACGCGCCCACCGACCTCATCAACCCGTATTCGGTGATGTCGGGCGCCACGCCGATACTGAAGGACTCGGAGCACTACTTCTTCGAGCTGGGCAAGTTCGAGAGCCTGCTGCGCGACTGGTTCGCCGGCAAGTACTCCGGCGGCCGTCCGGTGGCGAACGCAGGTGTGGCCGCCAAGCTGCGCGAGTGGCTGGACGGCGGCCTGAAGGATTGGGACATCTCGCGTGACGCACCCTACTTCGGCTTTCCCATTCCCGACGCACCGGGCAAGTTCTTCTACGTGTGGCTGGACGCCCCGGTGGGCTATCTCGCCAGCTTCAAGGCGCTGTGCGACCGCTCCGGCATGAAGTTCGACGAGTACCTCGGACCGGACAGCACCGCGGAGATGCACCACTTCATCGGCAAGGACATCATCAACTTCCACGGCCTGTTCTGGCCGGCGATGCTGCACGGCGCGCAGATGCGGGTGCCCACTGCGCTGCACGTGAACGGCTACCTCACGGTGAACGGCGCGAAGATGTCGAAGTCGCGCGGCACCTTCATCCAGGCACGCACCTACCTCGATGCCGGGCTCAACCCCGAGTACCTGCGCTACTACTTCGCCAGCCTGCTCAACGACACGCCGGTGGACGTGGACCTCGACCTCAAGGCCTTCGAGGAACGCGTCAACTCGCACCTGGTCGGCAAGTGGGTGAACATCGCCAGCCGCACCGCGGGCTTCGTGCACAAGTTCTTCGACGGCAGGCTCGCCGATGCGTTCGATGCGGCGCACTCCGCGCTGTGGCAGGACCTGCTTGCGCACTACGAGGGCATCGACGCCCTGTACGAGGGCTGCGAATTCGCCGAACTCACCCGCCGCTTCGTGCTGATGGCCGACCTGGTCAACGGCCACATCGCCGCGAAGGCGCCATGGGCGTTGGCCAAGGACGACGCGCGCCGTGCCGAATTGCACCAGGTGTGCTCGTTCGCGCTGGCCGCCTTTCGCCTGCTCGCCGGCGTGCTCAAGCCCATCGTGCCCGCCACCGTGGCCGCCGCCGAGCAATTCCTCGCTGCGCCCATCGCCACCTTCGCCGATGCGCGCAGCGCGCTGCACGGCCATGCCATCCATGCCTTCGAACCGCTGCTCGCGCGCCTCGACCCCAAGTTGGTCGAGGCGATGGTCGAAGCCTCCAGGGAATCGCTGGGCGCACCGGCGCCTGCCGCCGAACCACCCAAGAAAAAGCCCATGAACGACACCGCCAAGCCCGCCGCACCAACCGAAACACCCGCCACGAATGCACCGGTCACGGTCGCCATCGACGACTTCGCCAAGCTCGACCTGCGCGTCGGCACCGTGCTGGCCTGCGAATTCGTGGAAGGCTCGGACAAGCTGCTGCGCTTCGAACTGGATGCCGGTGCGCTGGGCAAGCGGCAGATCTTCTCCGGCATCCGCGCCGCCTACGGCGAGCCAGAAAAACTGGTCGGCCGCAACGTGGTGTTCATCGCCAACCTCGCGCCGCGCAAGATGCGCTTCGGCCTCTCCGAAGGCATGATCCTCTCCGCCGGCGACGGCGGCAGCGACCTGTTTCTGCTCGACGCCGATCAGGGCGCGAAGCCCGGCGCCACGGTGCGCTGACCTCAGCACGCATGCGGTGCGTCCATCGATCCTACGACCATGCCGAGGCGGAGATCGTCGCCGGCCTGCTGCGCGAGGAAGGATGCATCGCCTTCGTTTTCGAGAATGGCCTGTCCCGGCTCAAGTGGTACCAGGTGATCGCATTCGGCGGCTTCCTGGTCATGGTGCCCGACGCGTGCCTGGTGCAGGCCCGCGGTGTTCTCGATCACTGGCGGCGCGGCGACTATCGCCTCGACTGCGACGATTGCTGCCCCCGCTGCCAGAGCACCGACATCGAAGGAAACCCCAACTACCGTGGCTGGGCCTTCTTTTTCGGGTGCTTCCTCGGCCTGCCGATATGGCCGGCGCTCAAGTGGCGGGAACGTTGCAAGTCGTGCGGCTACCACTGGAAAGCGATCCCGGACACTTATGCCGAATTGAGCGTGTCGTCGGACAAGGCCGCAGCGCATGGACGCCATGACTGAACTGCCGTCCCTCGCCGACCGCATCGACGCGCTCCTGCCGCAGACGCAATGCGAACAATGCGGCTATCGCGGCTGCCGCCCCTACGCCGAGGCCATCGCACGCGGAGAGGCGCAGATCAATCAGTGCCCGCCCGGCGGCGCAGCCGGCATCGCGAAGCTGGCCACTTTGCTGAACCGCCCCGCCCTGCCGTTGAACCCCGCCAACGGCATCGAGAAGCCGCGCATGCTGGCGCGGGTGATCGAGGACGAGTGCATCGGCTGCACCAAGTGCATCCAGGCCTGCCCGGTGGACGCCATCGTGGGCGCGGCCAAGCTGATGCACACCGTGCTCACCGACGACTGCACTGGCTGCGAATTGTGCGTGCCGGCCTGCCCGGTGGACTGCATCGTGCTGGAACCCATGCCGCTGGCGCAGATCGACCAGGCGCATGCCGACGCGGCGCGCGGACATTTCCGGCAACGCGAAGCGCGGCTGGCGCGCGAAGCCGCCGAGCGCGAGGCGGAACTGGCCGCGCGCAAGGCCGCCGTGGACACCGCCGCATCCACCAACCCAGTGCTGGCCGCGTTGGCACGGGCACGCGCCAAACAGGGCAAGACGCCATGAAACGACCATCCTCCACGCCGTCACCCCGGCGCAGGCCGGAATCCAGCGCCTCTCGCGAGCACCCAAGGCACTGGATGCCAGCTTCCGCTGGCATGACGACGTCGGCGCGGGGCGGCTCGCCATGCCCATGAAACGCGCCGACGTGGTCGAGCTGTTCGCCCGCCTGCGCGAGTTGGACCCGCATCCCACCACCGAGCTGGACTACAGCACGCCGTTCGAGCTGCTGGTGGCCGTGGTGCTGTCTGCGCAGGCAACCGATGTCGGGGTGAACAAGGCTACGAAAAAGCTCTATCCCGTGGCGAACACGCCGCAGGCCATCCTCGAGCTCGGAGAGGAAAAGCTGAAGAAGTACATCAGCACCATCGGCCTGTTCAACGCCAAGGCGAAAAACGTGATCGCGCTGTGCGGCATCCTTGTCGAGCAGCACGGCGGCGAAGTACCGCGCACGCGCGAGGCGCTGGAGGCGCTGCCCGGTGTGGGCCGCAAGACCGCCAACGTGGTGCTCAACACCGCCTTCGGCGAACCCACCATCGCGGTGGACACGCACATCTTCCGCGTCGCCAACCGCACCGGCCTCGCGCCCGGCAAGGACGTGCGCGCGGTGGAGGACAAGCTAGAAAAGGTGGTGCCCGCCGAGTTCAAGCAGGACGCCCACCACTGGCTGATCCTGCATGGCCGCTACGTGTGCAAGGCGCGCAGGCCGGATTGTCCCAATTGCGTGATCCGCGACCTGTGCCGCTACAAGGACAAGACGCCGGCAGGCTGAAGACTCTGAAAGCTCTTAAGGTTGGTGTAAGCCTAGGCGTCCAAGATGCGGCAACAATGCCACCGCAACCATCACGGACAAGCCCATGCACATCATGCTGGTCGAGGACGACGCCGAACTCGGCGAGGCCATCCGCCATGCCCTCGTGCAGCAATCCTGCGCGGTGACCTGGCTGCGCAATGGCCGCGAGGCGATGCTGGGGCTGGACGACCAGAGCGCCGACCTGGTGCTGCTCGACCTCGGCCTGCCGGATCGCGACGGCTTCGACGTGCTGGCCGAAGCGCGCCGCAAGGGCATCCGCACGCCGATCCTGGTGATGACCGCGCGCGACGGCCTCGAAGCCCGCGTGCGGGGCCTCGACCTTGGCGCCGACGACTACCTGGTCAAGCCGTTCCACCTGGAGGAACTGTCGGCACGCATACGCTCGCTGATCCGCCGCACCCGCGGGCTCGCCGACAACATCATCGAAGCCGGCGACCTGCGGATGAACCTCGCCACCGGCGACGTGGCGTTCCGCGGGGCCGCGGTCACGCTGACGCGTCGCGAGTTCGCCCTGCTGCGCGCACTGATGGAACGCGCAGGCCGCATCGTGCACCGCGAGACGCTGGAAAACTCGGTGTACGGCATCGACAATCCGGTGGAGGGCAACGCGCTGGAGGTGCAAGTGCACTGGCTGCGGCGCAAACTCAGTGCGGACACCATCCGCACCGTGCGCGGCATCGGCTACATGCTGCCGCGGGAGCCGAAGTGAACGCCTCCGCATGAAACCGCTCAGCCTGCGCCACCGTCTCACCTGGTTGATCATCGCGGTGATGGTGGCGGTGCTCATCCCGCTGGGCATCATCAGCTACCAGCGCGAGCGGCGCGAGATGAACGAGCTGCTCGACGGCCGGCTCGCGGAAGCCGGACGCACGCTGGGCGTGCTGATCGAGAACAGCGACGCCGGCGCGAACCACGCCGCCATCGCCAAGGACGCCGACATTGGCCGCGCCCTCATCGTCGCCGTGCACCGCCGCAACTATGAACCCGACGTGGGCTTCCAGGTCTACGACGGCCGCGGCCGGCCGATGGTGAGCACCGCCAACTTCGCCAGCCTGCCACCGCCCCGCGCCGAGCAAGCCGGCTTCGGCAAGATCACGCTGGACGGCTATCTCTGGCGTACCTTCATCCTGCAGAACCGCGCAGGCCTGTTGATCCGCATCGGCGAACGCTACGACAACCGCCTGAACATCGACCGCGGACTGATGCTGGAACACGGCCTGCCGCTGCTGATCGGCCTGCCCCTGCTCGCCTTGCTGGCGCTGTGGGCGGTACGACGCGGTCTGCGGCCGCTGGACGAACTCACCGGACAACTGGCGCAACGCACGCCCGGCAGCCGCCAGCCGGTGGCGATCGAGCTGGCGCCCGAAGAAATCCGCCCGCTGATCGCCACGCTGAACCAGCAGCTCGAACGGCTGGAGGATGCCATCGAACGCGAACGCCGCATGACCGCCGACATGGCGCACGAGCTGCGCACGCCCTTGGCCGCCACCATGCTGCAACTGGACAGCGCGGCCATCGCCAGCAGTCCGGACGACGCCCGCGCCGCCCTGCAACACGCGCGGCAAGGCGCCTCCCGTCTTGCGCGGCGCATCGAGCAGATCCTCTCGATGGCCCAGCTCGAAGCCGGCGCGGCAGCCACGGAACGCTCGCCCCAGGACCTGACCGCCATCGTCACCTCGGTGATCGAGGAACTCGCGCCACTGATCGCCGACAAGGACATCACCCTCAGCCTGCTGCACGACGGCACGCCGCTGCGCGTGCCCGGGCACGAGGTGGCGCTGACCGCGATGCTGCGCAACCTGATTGAAAACGCCATGCGCTATGTATCGCAGGGCGGCCAGGTCGAAGTCGCGCTCAGCCATGCCATTGACGTCGCCACCATCGACATCAGCGACGATGGCCCCGGCATCCCTGCCGAACACCGCGAAACGGTATTCGAACGCTTCCGGCGCGAAACCCACGACACCGCAGGCGGCTACGGCGTCGGCCTCAACATCGTGCGCCGCGCCGCCCAACTGCACGATGCCCGCATCGACCTGCTCGATTCGCCGTTCGGAAAGGGGCTGCGGGTGCGGGTGGAATTCCTGTTGGGCAGCACGCACCCGTAAAGACCTGGCGCGTCGAAGCGGGCATCAGCTATTCCACCCAGGTGATGATCCGCCCGACCAGGCACCACCCGCGCAGAACCACAAAGCCACCGCCGTTGCCGGGGAACGCCATGCCGGGAGGCGCATGCACGATGTTGTCGTACGCATAAATGTCGTCACCCGGCTTTATGTGTTCGCTGACGACGGACCAATCGGGCCCATGGTAGCGACTGTCCATCGTCTCCATGCTTACGTGCCCGGGAAGAAGTCTTATGCCTGCCGGCAAGGTGACGCAATGAAGGTCCGGGTCCACGGGACCGATCGCTAGCCCCGACCCCAATCCTGCCGTCATTGGCAGCAGCGTGCTCTGTCCTAGTTTTTGCTTCACTCGATCCTGGTGGGATTGCCACATGGCCAGACCTGTCCCGCAAGTGGCCAGAACGACTGCCATGAGCCCGGCTGACATCCGTCCCACGGATTTCCAGTCGAATGACATGGTTCTCCCTCATGCGGCATGCACGGAATCCGAGAACGTGGCGTCCGCTCCGGATCGAAATTGTGGCCGCACTCATTCATGACAATCTTGTGTTAGCCCGCACGCATCTGCCACCCGAAAAAGCGGCGCTCAACCATCCCGGCGATGAACGAACCTGTCCCGTCACGTAAGCCAAAAGGTTCGCATAAGGATGCGCTGCCAGCATGTCATGCAGCCCGGAACGTCCGGGCTGCCGTCCGCCCCCTCCGGAACACGACATGCTAGGCCTCGTCCGCACCGCACTCGCGCGCCCGCTCACGTTCATCGTGCTCGCTATCGTGATCCTGATCATCGGCCCGCTGGCGGCGCTTCGCACGCCGACGGACATCTTCCCGAACATCGGCATCCCCGTGATCGGCGTGGTGTGGTCGTACAACGGCCTGCCGCCCGACCAGATGTCCGGCCGCGTCATCTACTACTACGAACGCCAGCTCACCACCGCGGTCAACAACATCCAGCACATCGAGTCGCAATCGCTGCCCGGCGCCGGGATCGTGAAGATCTTCTTCCAGCCGGGCACCGACATCCGCACCGCCACCGCACAGGTCACTTCGATCTCGCAGACGGTGGTGAAGCAGATGCCTCCGGGCATCACGCCGCCCACCATCATCAACTACAACGCCTCCACCGTGCCGGTGCTGCAGATGGCGTTCTCGGGCAAGGGGCTGTCCGAGGCGAAGATCCGCGACATCGCACAGAACGAAGTGCGCCCGACCCTGGTGTCGGTGAACGGCGTAGCGATCCCCACGCCCTATGGCGGCAAGCAGCGCCAGGTGACGATCGACCTCGACCCGCAGGCATTGGCGGCCAAGGGCCTGTCGGCACAGGACGTGGCGAACGCATTGGCGGCGCAGAACCAGATCATCCCGGTCGGCACCGCGAAGATCGGTACCTACGAATACCACGTGCAGCTCAACAACAGCCCCACCGCGATCGACATGCTCAACAGCTTGCCGATCCGCACCGTTAACGGCGCCACCATCACCATCGGCGACGTGGCGCACGTACGCGACGGCTCGCCGCCGCAGAACAACATCGTGCGCGTGGATGGCGGTCGCGCGGTACTGATGCCGATCCTGAAGACCGGCAGCGCCTCGACGCTGGCGGTGGTGGCGGGCGTCAAGAAGCTGATGCCGCTGATCAAGGAGACGATGCCGAAGTCGCTGAAGATCTCCCAGCTCGCCGACCAGTCGGTGTTCGTGAAGGACGCGGTCGCTTCGGTGGCCCGCGAGGGCATCATCGCCGCGCTGCTGACTTCGGTGATGATCCTGGTGTTCCTCGGCAGCTGGCGCTCCACCGTCATCATCGCGGTGTCGATCCCGCTGGCAGTGCTGTCGGCCATCGCCCTGCTGTCGGCCACCGGGCAGACCCTCAACGTGATGACGCTGGGCGGCCTCGCACTGGCGGTGGGCATCCTGGTGGACGACGCCACGGTGACCATCGAGAACATCAACTGGCACCTTGAACAGGGCAAGGATGTGCGCACCGCGATCATGGACGGTGCGAAGCAGATCGTCACACCCGCCTTCGTCTCGCTGCTGTGCATCTGCATCGTGTTCGTGCCGATGTTCATGCTGAACGGGATTGCCGGCTTCTTGTTCCGGCCGATGGCGCTGGCGGTGATCTACGCGATGGCGTCGTCGTTCGTGTTGTCGCGCACCCTGGTGCCGACGCTGGCGATGTACCTGCTGAAGACGTACCACACCGAGCACGGCGTCGGCGACCACCCGGAAGACCCGTACATCAACCATCACGAGGGCGACCAGCACCACCGGCGTGGCCACGGTGCGCTGGTGCGCGGTCTGGTGGCGTTCCAGCAGAAGTTCGAGCACGGCTTTACCCGCGTACGCGATAGCTACTACGCACTGCTGGCCACGGCGTTGAAGCTGCGCTGGGTGTTCGTGGGCGGCTTCCTGGCCTTCGTGCTTGCCTCGTTCGCGCTGGTGCCCTTCCTCGGCCGCGATTTCTTCCCTTCGGTGGACTCCGGCGCCATCGCCTTGCATGTGCGTGCGCCGATGGGCACGCGCATCGAGGAGACCGCGGCGGAGTTCGACCACATCGAGGCCGCGATCCGCAGAGTCATCCCGCCAGACCAGCTGAAGACGATGATCGACAACATCGGCCTGCCGCTGTCCAACACCAACCTGATCTACAGCAACACCGGCTCGATCGGCCCGCAGGACGGCGACATCCAGATCGTGCTCGGCGAAGGCCATGCGCCCACCGACGGCTACGTGGCGGAGCTGCGCAAGCTGCTGCCGCGGGAGTTCCCTGGCACGACGTTTTCCTTCCTGCCCGCGGACATGACCAGCCAGATCCTCAACTTCGGCGCGCCGGCCCCGCTGGACGTCACGGTGACCGGCCGCAACAGCGCCGAGAACGAGGCCTATGCGACGAAGATCATGCGCAGGCTACGCGACATCCCCGGCATCGCCGACGTGCGCTTGCAGCAGAGCACCAGCTATCCGCAGATCAACGTGAAGGTAAACCGTACCCGCGCCGACACGCTGGGCATCACCGAGCGTGACGTCACCAACAGCATGGTCGCCTCGCTGGCCGGCTCCAGCCAGGTGGCGCCGGTGTTCTGGCTCGATCCGCACAACGGCGTGTCCTACGCGGTGGTCGCCTCCACGCCGCAGTACAAGATGGATTCGATGGCCGACCTGCTGCGCCTGCCGGTGACCGCCTCGGCCGGCAAGGACAGCCAGGTGCTGAGCAATGTCGCCACTTTCACCCGCGGCCCCAGCGCGGCGGTGGTCTCGCACTACAACATCCTGCCCACCTTCGACATCTATGCCTCGGTGCAGGGCCGCGACCTCGGCGGCGTCTCCGGCGACGTGCAGAAGGTGCTGGACCAGTTCGCCAGCAGCCGCCCGAAGGGCACGCTGGTCACGCTGCGCGGCCAGGTGCACACGATGAACACGGCCTTCAACGGTCTGCTGTTCGGCCTGCTCGGTGCGGTAGTGATGATTTACCTGCTGATCGTGGTCAACTTTCAGTCCTGGCTCGATCCGTTCGTCATCATCACCGCCCTGCCCGCCGCGCTGGCCGGCATCGTGTGGATCCTGTTCACCACCCACACCACGCTGTCGGTGCCCGCGCTTACCGGCGCCATCATGTGCATGGGTGTCGCCACCGCCAACTCCATTCTCGTGGTGAGCTTCTGCCGCGAGCGGCTGGCCGAGCACGGCGACGCGACAAAGGCCGCGCTGGAAGCCGGTTTCACGCGCTTCCGTCCGGTGCTGATGACCGCGCTGGCGATGATCATCGGCATGCTGCCGATGTCGTTGAGCCATGAGCAGAACTCGCCGCTGGGCATCGCCGTGGTCGGCGGCCTGATGTTCGCCACCTGCGCCACGCTGGTGTTCGTCCCGGTGGTCTTCAGCATCGTCCATGGGCGCGAACAGCACGCGCCCTCCGCCATTCCGCAGCTCGGAGAAGCCTCCCATGTCGCATGAACACGCCCCACCGGCGCATCCGCGCACGCTGCGCCTGCGCCCGGCGGTGATCGGCCTGCTGGTGGTCGCCGCGGTCACCGCGGCGATCGGCCTGGCGCTTCGCGCGCACGATTACCACCAGTTGGTGAAGCAGGTGGATGCCGAGGCCATCCCCACCGTGGCGCTGGCCGCACCGCTCGGCTCGATGGGTGCGCACACGATGACCTTGCCCGGCCACATCGACGCATGGATCAGCGCGCCGATCCATGCGCAGGTCTCCGGCTACGTGAAGAGCTGGAACAAGGACATCGGCAGCCACGTCGAAGCCGGCGAAACGCTGGCCGTGATCGACACACCCGAGCTCGACCAGCAATACGAACAGGCCAAGGCCGTGCTGGTGCGTGCGCAAGCCAATGCGCAACTCGCCAAGGTGACCAGCCAGCGCTGGCAGCACCTGCTTTCCTCCAATTCGGTGTCCAAGCAGGAAGCCGACGAGAAGGCCAGCGAGGCGGCCGTGGCCGGCGCCAACGTGCTCTCCGCCAAGGCCGACCTGGATCGCCTCGCCGCACTCGAAGCGTTCCGCAACGTCACCGCACCGTTCGCCGGCACGGTGACCGCGCGCAACACCGACATCGGCGATCTGGTGACTGCCGACAGCCAGTCCGCACTGCCGCTGTTCACCGTGGCGGACACCGACAAGATGCGCCTGTACGTTGCGGTGCCGCAGCGCTATGCATCGTCGATCCGTCCGGGCATGACCGTCTCGCTGACCGTGCCGGATCATCCGGGCAAGAGTTACCAGGGCACCCTGATCGGCTCCTCCGACGCGGTGAGCCAGGCTTCCGGCTCGCTGCTGGCGCAATTCGAAGTGGCCAACGACAACGGCAAGCTGCTGCCCGGCGACTACGCCGACGTGCAGCTGCCGCTGGCCACCAGCCAGGCCGTCACCAGCGTGCCTTCCACCGTGCTGATCTTCCGCGCCCAGGGCCCGCAGATCGCCGTGCTCGGTCCCGGCAACAAAGTGGTGATGCGCGACGTGCACATCGCGATGGATCTGGGCGGCGCGCTGGAAATCGACCGCGGCCTGCAGCCGGACGACCGCATCATCGACAATCCGCCCGATTCGCTGGCCGCCGGCGACACCGTGCGCGTGGCTTCCGGCAAGGAGTCGTCGCATGGCGACGAATGAGGACTCCAAAACCGTTCGTGTCGAGCGCAGCGAAGCGAAGCTTCGTGCGGTCGAAACACCGGAGATGCCGCGGTCGACAGCAATTCGACTTCCTCGCTCCTCGGAACCTCGCCATCCATGGCCACTCCCCGCGTCGCGCATTGGCGCCACGCTCAGTGCGGACGGGAGTGTACGGACAAGTTCCAAGGCCATGCGCCGCGTTCGACCGGCGGCGCTGGCACTGGTGTTCGCCGGCCTGCTGGCCGGCTGCTCGCTGGCCCCTGTCTACAAGACACCGGCGGTACCGGTGCCCGCCGCGTACAAGGAAGGCACCGGCCTGTGGACACGTGCAGCACCCGCGGATATGAGCCCGCGCGGCGACTGGTGGACGGTGTTCAACGACCCGGAGCTCGACCGGCTCGAGCAGTTGCTCGATGCGAACAGTCCGTCGCTCGCGATCGCGCTGGCTCGCTACGAACGCGCCAGCGCATTCGAGAGCGAAGCGCGTGCGGGACTGTTCCCGCACCTCGGTGTCGGCGGCAGCACCAGCGACGACCGTCAATCGAACAACCGCCCGTTGCGCGGTTCCAACCAGCCCAACGAATACGACGACGATACCGCGCAATTCGGCGCCGGCTACGAATTCGACCTGTGGGGCCGTATCCGCAACGAAGTCGCCGCCGGCCACGCGCAGGCACAAGCTGCGCAAGCGGACCTGGCGTCGGCCAAGCTCAGCCTGCAAGCCCGGCTGGCGAACGAATACATCCAACTGCGCGGTTACGACCTCCAGGCGAAAATCCTGGACAGCTCGCTGCAGGCCTATCAGCAAGGCCTGACCCTCACTCGCAACCGCATGCAGGGCGGCATCGCCTCCGGCCTGTCGGTGGCGCGCGCGCAGAACCAGCTGTCCGATGCCCACGCCCAGATCGACGAGGTGGCGGCGCAGCGCGCGCTGACCGAACACGCCATCGCCACCCTGATCGGCGTGCCCGCTCCTGACTTCACGCTGCCCGCCTCGCAGGAAGAAATACAGCCGCCGACCATCCCCGCCTCGGTGCCATCCACCTTGCTGCAGCGGCGGCCCGACATCGCCGCGGCGGAACGGCGCACCTTCGCCGCCAATGCCGGCATCGGCGTGGCGCGCGCGGCGTTCTTCCCCGACATCGGCATCTCGGGCATGTACGGCTGGCAGGACACCGGCGAAGGCAACCTGTTCTCCTTCGGCAACCGCATCTGGGCATTGGGCCCCTTCGTCTCCTTGCCCCTGTTCGACGGCGGCCTGCGTCGCGCGCGCGCGCGTCAGGCACACGCCGAGTTCGATGAAGCCTCCGCGCAATACAGGCTCACCGTACTCGACGCCTTCGAACAGGTGGAGGACAGCCTCTCGCTGTTCACCCGACTCACCCACGAAGCACACGACCAGGATGCCGCCGCCAGCGCGGCGCAGGCCGCCCAGCAAATCGCCACCAACCGCTATACCGAGGGCATCATCAACTATCTGGACGTGGTCACCGCGCAGACCGCCTACCTCAACGCCAAACGCGCCGCGGAACAGGTGCGCACGCGCAGGTTGCAGGCCAGCGTGGCGCTGGTGCGCGCACTGGGTGGTGGATGGAAGGTGGCGATGCTGGAGAAGCCGCCGGCGAAGCCGTAGGAAGCGTCGAGCTTTCTTTCGGTTTCGGTGGGCGGTATTGAACGCCTGCTGCAAGGAACAAAGCGGTTTCGGTCGCCTGCCGGCGCCCGAGTTACTTCTCTTTGCTGGCCCACGCGGTCGCAGGAACGATGGCGAACGGCGAAGTCGGCCCTAAGGCGGAGGGCAGGATGCCCGGAGAGCGTCGCCTCGGGGTGGCCTTCTCTTTGGGTTGCTTTTCTCTTGGCCATGCAAGAGAAAAGTAACTCGGCCACCGGCAGGTGGACGAAACCGCCTTGTCAATTGCGATAGCACAAAAGGCAGAAGCATCAATAGAAAGCACAAAAGCAAACGGCGGGCATCATGCCCGCCGTTTTCCGTCCCAGGGTAGAACTCCTTACGATAACCTTGACGCTTCTCCGTCGCCCGCTGATCAGAACGGGTAGTAACGCAGGCTGGTGAACACCATGTTGTCCGGAGCGGACGGCGCGTTGCCATTGATGTCGCTGAACAGCTTGCGCGTGACATGCGAGACCTGGGTGCCGAACTGCACCTTGCCGAACTTGCCCTGGTAGAACTTCCACCAGAAGCCGAGCGTCTGCTCGGCGACCTGACGGGTCTGGCCCGTGCAATCGCTGGGCGCGCCGTAGGTCATGCATTCGCTGTTGTTGTAGCCCAGGAGCTCGCTGCCGTAGCCGAAGGCCTTGCCGTTTGCACCGGCGGTCAGATAGCTGTCCTGCTGTTCGCGGCCGCCGGCGGCATACACATCGAGCGCGTCGGTGGCGTGCCAGGTCAGCGTCGCGAGCAGCATGTTTTCCTTCAGCGGATGCGGAGCGCCGCTCGGGTCGTAGGTGATGTCGTTCAAGCCGGTGGTGCCGTAGCGGCCAATGCCCTTGCCGGTCATGCCCGAGAACTGGAAGTCCAGCACCTTCGGAACCAGCGGCAGCACCATGCCCACACCAAAGCCGCCGCCATGCGCCGTCTGGTTGCTGGTCGCCGCCGGGCCGCCGTTGGCGGTCGTCGGCGTGACGCGGGTGGTGAATTCACGCGTGATGCCGAACACTTCGTAGTGGCCCCAGCCCGGATCAGCCGCGAACTTCACGATGACGTCCGGGAACTTGTTGAGCGAAACCGAGTTGAGGCTGTCATACAGGCTGCCGGCGCCAACCGTCGCGGTCGACGTCGCATATCCCTTGGAGCCCGGACCGGCCACGGAGCCGATGCCCGCCGTCTGCGGATTTTCCACCGAGATACCCAGCCACCAGGTCTTGTCCCAATCCTTCACGAGGCGCAGCTGTGCCTGGCGAGCCCAGGTAAAGCCCGCCTGGTACTGGGCGTCGATGGTCGGCGGCAGCACTTCCTTGAGCGGGGTGATGCCCTTGCTGTCGAGGGTCAGCAGCGACCAGGCCTGGCCGCCCAGCAGGTGCAGGCCGTAGTCGTCCCAATCCACGTTGGTCCACAGCTGGCGCATGCGCAGGTTGAACGAGTTGCTCTCATTCATGTTTGCCGTCTGCGCGCCGCCGAGGAAGTCCGTCTCGTAGTAGCCGGTCACATGGGTGGAGTCGTTGATGTCGCCCTGCGCCATGATCGAAATGCGGCTCTGGCGCGCGCTGTAAAGGAACTGGCTGTTCTTAGCGTTGGTCACCGGATAGCTGGTGGTCGCACCGGTGCTGGTGTTGATCGGCGCGGTGCTCGTGCCGCCCATGAACGGAACGGCGGTGAACTTGGTGGCGACGTCATCGGCGGTGTCGCGCGAGCGATACGCCGTTTCAGCCGCCAGGAAGCCGCCGAAGGTCCACTTCACGCCGCCGGAGCCGCCCAGCGTGTCACCGAGCTTGGTCGCCACGGTCTGCTCGGCCTGCTGCACCTGGGCCTGCGTCGCCTGCACCTGCTGCTGGGTGGCCTGTACGGTCTGCGCTGTCTGCTGCTGCTGCTGTTGTTGGGCAGACGACTGCGACTGCAGATCGTCGACCTTCTGCTGCAGCGCCGCGATCTCGGCCTTCATCTGCGCAAGTTCGCTGGCGGTCAGCGTCACTTTCTGATTGCCGGATGTCTGGGCCATCGCCGAGACGCTGGTTACGCCCAGACCAGCGGCAATCGCCACTGCGAGGATCTTGGAACGCATGTAATTTCTCCACTTGGTCGAATTGAACCGCCACGGTTGCGCCACTCAAGCCCCTGGCAACCAAGCGGGGTCGACGTAAAGAATGCGTTGGCCGTTTTACTGCCATGTGGATGTTTTGTTACAGATCGAAGACAGCGCACCTCCCCTGAGTGCCCCACCGCATTCGCGGCCGGTGCGCAACGGCTGATATGCTTCATCAATGGGGTTACTCAACAACATGGCCAGCCGCATGGCCGAACGTTTTCGCGGCTTTCTTCCGGTGATCGTGGACGTGGAGACCGGCGGTTTCGACGCCGAGCGCGATGCCCTGCTGGAAATCGCCGCGGTCGCCGTGGGCATGGATGCGCAGGGTTTCGTACATCCGCTGCCCACCGTGCAAGCTCATGTGCATCCCTTCCCCGGTGCCAATCTCGACCCGCGCGCGCTGGAAATCACCGGCATCGACCCAGGCAACCCGCTGCGCGGCGCGCTGGACGAACAACTGGCGCTGGAACACATCTTCAAGGCGGTTCGCGTCGCGGTACGCGACAACGGCTGCCAGCGCGCGATCCTGGTCGGCCACAATGCCGCGTTCGATCTGGGTTTCGTCAACGCCGCGGTGCGCCGCACCGGCAACAAGCGCAACCCCTTCCACCCTTTCAGCTGCTTCGACACGGCTACGCTGGGTGGCCTGGCCTACGGGCAGACCGTACTGGGCAAGGCGGTGCAGGCCTCGGGCCGCAACTTCGACACCCGCGAGGCGCATTCGGCGATCTACGATGCCGAGATCACCGCCATGCTGTTCTGTGACATCGTCAATCGCTGGCGGCAACTGGAAACGCTGGAACGCAACCGGGTCGACTTGGACGCGGGCTGAGAGCCTGCCCTGCCTCCGGAGGCCCTCGCCTGCCGGATTGTCATCTGCCTGAAACATTCATCTCATTTCATTGCAACACGCCGACGCTGCAATGGCGGGCAACCGGGCGCACGCCCCGTGCACACCAAGGAGCCACCACGTGTTCACCTCTTCCCGTTCCATGTTCCGCCTCGGCGCCATCGCCTTTGCCGCCGCCTGTGCGCTGGGCAGCCTGTCCGCGCAAGCCACCGACATCACCGGCGCGGGCTCCAGCTTCGTCTATCCGGTGATCTCCAAGTGGTCGGCCGCCTACGCGGAGAAGACCGGCAACCGCGTCAACTACCAGTCCATCGGCTCGGGCGGCGGCATCGCCCAGATCAAGGCCGGCACGGTGGATTTCGGCGCCAGCGACATGCCGCTGGACGAAACCACACTCGGCCAGTTCGGCCTGGCCCAGTTCCCCGACGTGATCGGCGGCATCGTGCCGGCGTTCAACGTCACCGGCGTCGCCCCGGGCAAGCTGGTGCTGGACGGCAAGACGCTCGCGGGCATCTTCCTCGGCACCGTCGCCAAGTGGAACGACCCGGCCATCGCCGCGCTGAACCCGGGCGTGAAGCTGCCCGACGCGAAGATCACCGTGGTGCATCGCTCGGACGGCTCGGGCACCACCTTCAACTTCAGCGACTACCTCTCCAAGGTCGACGCCACCTGGAAGGCCAAGGTGGGCGAAGGCACGGCGGTGAACTGGCCGACCGGCATCGGCGGCAAGGGCAACGAGGGCGTGTCGGCGTACATCCGCCAGATCCCGAATTCCATTGGCTACGTGGAATATGCCTACGCGCTGAAGAACAACATCGGTTACGCGGTGATGAAGAATGCCGCCGGCAAGGTGGTGCAGCCGAACACGGCCAGCTTCCAGGCCGCCGCCGCCACCGCCGACTGGGCGAGCGCGAAGAACTTCAACCTGCTGATGACCAACGCCCCGGGCGCCGGTGCGTGGCCGATCACCGCCACCTCGTGGGTGATCGTGTACAAGCAGCCGAAGAACGCCGCCAACGGCAAGGTCATCCTCGACTTCTTCAAGTGGTCCTACGAGAACGGCCAGGACGCCGCCCGCTCGCTGGACTACGTGCCGCTGCCCACCAACCTGGTCGGCCAGATCGAGAACTACTGGAAGACCGAGATCAAGCAGTAAGCGCAAGCCTCGAAACCCCTCCTCCTCCGGGGGAGGGGTTGGGAAGAAGATTCGGGCATGGCGATACGTATCGCCATGCCCGAACCCTCATCCGGCCCTTCGGGCCACCTTCTCCCCAAGGGAGAAGGAGAAACCTCATCGCGAACATCGCATGTCATCGATCCCAGCCACCGACGTCGACCAACGCAGCCGCCGCGACGCGCGCCACGACGCATGGTTCCGCACGCTGCTGAAGTGCTGTGCGCTGCTGGTACTGGCGACCCTGCTCGGCGCCGCGCTGTCCACGCTGTGGGGCGGGCGCGAGGTGTTGTTCAAGGGCGGCTTCCATTTCCTCACCAGCGACACCTGGAATCCGGTCACCGACGACTACGGCGCACTGGCGCCGATCTACGGCACCCTGGTCACCTCGTTGATCGCGCTGGTGCTGGCGGTGCCGGTGAGCTTCGGCATCGCCCTGTTCCTTACCGAGATCGCTCCCAACTGGTTGCGCGGCCCGGTAGCCACTGCCATCGAACTGCTGGCCAGCATCCCGTCGATCATCTACGGCATGTGGGGCCTGTTCGTGTTCGTGCCGTTCATGGCGAACATCGAGCCGGCGCTTTCCGACACGCTGGGCAAGCTGCCGCTGGTCGGCAAGCTGTTCCAAGGCCCGCCGCTGGGCTTGGGCCTGCTCACCGCGGGCATCGTGCTGGCGGTGATGATCCTGCCCTTCATCTGCTCGGTGATGCGCGAGGTGTTCCAGACGGTACCGGTGCGCCTCAAAGAATCCTCCTACGCGCTGGGCTCGACCACCTGGGAAGTGGTGTGGGACATCGTGCTGCCCTACACGCGCTCGGCGGTGATCGGCGGCGTCTTCCTCGGCCTCGGCCGCGCGCTGGGCGAAACGATGGCGGTGACCTTCGTGCTCGGCAACGCCTACGACCTCAGCGGCTCGCTGCTGATGCCCGGCACCTCGATCTCCTCCTCCATCGCCAACGAGTTCAACGAGGCGGTGGGCACGCACCGCTCGGCGCTGGTCGCGCTGGGCTTCCTGCTGTTCGTGGTGACCTTCATCGTGCTGCTGATCGCGCGCCTGATGCTGCGCCGGCTGTCGCGCAAGGAGGGCAACTGATGGCCGCCTCCGTCTACCTGCGCCGTCGCATCGTCAACGTGGTGGCGCTGGTGTTGAGCGCTTGCGCCACCCTGCTGGGCCTGCTGTTCCTGGCGTGGATCCTGTGGACCACACTGAAGAGCGGCCTCGGCGCGATCACTCCGCACCTGTTCACCCGGATCACCGCCTACGCCGACCAGGGCGGCCTGTCCAACGCCATCGTGGGCAGCCTGATCATGGATGTCATGGCGCTGCTGATCTGCGCGCCGATCGGCGTGCTCGCCGGCACCTTCCTCGCCGAATACGCCAACCGCACCCGGCTCGGCGCCACCATCCGCTTCCTCAACGACATCCTGCTGTCGGCACCGTCCATCGTGCTGGGCCTGTTCGTTTACGTGATCGTGGTGCTGCCGATGTCCAGCCTCACGCATGGTTCGGTGTCGTTCTCCGGCCTCGCCGGTTCGGTGGCGCTGGCGCTGATCGGCCTGCCGGTGATCGTGCGCACCACCGACGAAATGCTGCAGCTGGTGCCGGGCACACTGCGCGAGGCCACGCTGTCGCTGGGCATCCCGCAGTGGAAGATGACCATACAGGTGCTGATGCGCGCAGCCACTTCCGGCATCGTCACCGGCGTTCTGCTGGCGCTGGCGCGCCTGGCGGGCGAAACCGCACCGCTGCTGTTCACCGCCTTCGGCAACAACTTCATGACCGTGCATCCGCTGGACAAGATGGAAAGCCTGCCGGTGGCGATCTACCAGTACACCAACGACCCCAGCCCCGACCTGCATGCCATCGCCTGGGCCGGCGCCCTGCTGATCACGCTGTTCGTGCTTGCGCTCAGCCTGCTGACCCGAATGCTGTTCTCCCGCCACAAGGTGCGTTATGACTGACCTCGCCGCGAGTGCCGCGAACGCCACGGCGAACACCGCCGCGGCTTCCGCCACGCGTACCAAGATCGCGGTGCGCGACCTGCACTTCTACTACAACGGTGCCCATGCGCTGAAGGGCGTCGCCATGGATATCCCGGAAAAGCAGGTCACCGCGATCATCGGTCCTTCCGGCTGCGGCAAGTCCACCCTGCTGCGCATCTTCAACCGCATCTACGCGATCTACCCGAAGCTGGAAGCCAAGGGCGAAGTGCTGCTGGACGGCGAGAACATCCTCGACCCGAAGTATTCGATGAACCGCCTGCGCAGCAAGGTCGGCATGGTGTTCCAGAAGCCGGTGCCGTTCCCGATGACCATCTTCGAGAACGTGGCCTACGGCATCCGCCACCACGAAAAACTCGGCAAGGCCGAGATGGCCGAACGCGTGGAGCAGGCGTTGCGCCGCGCCGCACTGTGGGACGAGGTGAAGGACAAGCTCGGCAAGAGCGCGCTCGGCCTCTCCGGCGGCCAGCAGCAACGCCTGTGCATCGCGCGCGGCATCGCGCTGAAGCCCGAGGTACTGCTGCTGGACGAACCCACTTCGGCACTCGACCCCATCGCCACCGGCCGCATCGAGCAGCTGGTGGAGGAACTCAAGCGCGACTACACCATCGTCATCGTCACCCACAATATGCAGCAGGCTGCACGCGTCTCCGACCGCACCGCCTTCATGTACATGGGCGACCTCATCGAGTTCGATGTCACCGAGAAGATCTTTACCAAGCCCTCGAAGAAGCAGACCGAGGATTACATCACCGGGCGGTTCGGCTGATCCATCGAAGCCCTCTCCCTCCGGGAGAGGGTTCGGGAACCCTTGGCACAGCACTCCGCCCGAACCTCATCCGCCCTTCGGGCACCTTCTCCCGGAGGGAGAAGGGAACAACCACGAGGTACACCATGAGCACTGGCAAAGAACACATCATCAAGAGCTACGACGACGAGCTGGCGCGCCTCACCGGCGAGCTGGTGCGCATGGGCGAGCTGGCGGTGAGCCAGCTGGAAGCAGCGATCGACGTGGTGGAACGCCGCGACGAACGCGCCGCCCAGCACGTGGTGGGCAACGACGACGCCATCGACCAGCTCGAACAGGAAATCAGCCACGACGTGGTGCGCCTGCTGGCGCTGCGCGCACCGATGGCGGGCGACCTGCGCAACGTGTTCGCCGCGCTGCGCATCGCCGCCGACATCGAGCGCATCGGCGACTACGCCGCGAACGTGGCCAAGCGCTCCATCCCGCTGTCGATGGCCGCCCCGATCAACCCCACCAGCGGCCTGGCCCACCTCGCTGAACTGGCTGCCGCCGAAGTGCGCGAAGTGCTGCGCGCCCACCGCGACCGCGACGCCGAGCGTGCCTATCAGGTGTGGAAGGACGACGTGGAGCTGGACGACGCCTATACCGGCTACTTCCGCCAGTTGCTCACGTACATGATGGAAGATCCGCGCAACATCACGCCGTGCACGCATCTGCTGTTCATGGCCAAGAACATCGAGCGCATCGGCGACCACGCCACCAATATCGCCGAGAACGTGTGGTACCAGGTCACCGGCGAGCCGCTCACCGCCCAGCGCAACAAGCGCGACCTCACGGCGAACCCGGAAATGCCGAAGCTGGGCGATCGCGGGGACTGAGGCAGGTTCCACAGCCGACTACCGGAATCGTCATGCCGGTGCGGGCCGGCATCCAGGGATTGTGCGGCTCGTACAAGCTGATCGCTGCTGGATGCCGGCCTGCGTCGGCATGACAAGCAATGCGTGCGACGCATTTCAGCGCTCGAGGCGCCTCAGCTTCACCCCACGCGCAATGCCGTAGATGCCAATGGCGATCCATGCCACCTCGAGCAGGAACGCCGACCAGTTGAAGCTGCCGAACGTCAGCGACAGCAGCACGCCGAACGCACCGAAGATATTCATGAGCTGGTAGCCCAGCTTGTTGCCATGCAGCTTGCGGGCCTGCAGCAGGAAGTACGCCAGCAGCACCAGCAGCACGCCGAGGTAGCCGGTCCAGTCGTACCAGTGGAAGGTCATCGCGATGCGCTCCGTTGCCGCAGGGCTTCGAACAATACGACACCGGTAGCCACGGAAACGTTGAGGCTTTCCATCGCGCCCGGCATCGGGATCTTCGCCGTGAAATCGCAGGTCTCGCGCGTGAGCCGGCGCAGGCCTTCGCCTTCGCTGCCCATCACCAGCGCCACCGGCCCCTTGAGGTCGATGCCGTAGATCGACTGGTCAGTATCGCCAGCCAGTCCAGTGATCCACACGCCGGCATCCTTGAGGACGCGCAGCGTGCGCGCGAGGTTGGTCACCGCGATCAACGGCACGCGATCCGCGCCGCCCGCCGAGGCGCGACGCACCACCGGCGTGAGGCCCACGGCGCGATCCTTCGGCACGATCACGGCGGTGACATTGGCCGCCGCCGCACTGCGCAGACAGGCGCCGAGATTATGCGGATCGGTGACGCCGTCCAGCACCAGCACCAGCGCCGAGCCACCCGCCTGCTCCAGCAATTCCGGCAGGTCGCCTTCCGTCGCCATCGCGGGCGCTTCGTACAACGCCGCCACGCCCTGATGGCGCGCTTCGCCGGCAAGCTTGTCGAGCTGCTCGCGCGGGCGATGATGCACCGGGATCTTCAGTGCCTTGGCGCGTTCGGCCAGTTCGTGCACGCGCGGGTTGCGCTGGCCGTTTTCGACCAGCAGCTCGCACACGCGCGCGGCATCGTTGTTCAGTGCGCCATCGACCGGGTTGATGCCGACGATCCAGTGTTCGTTCATTTCCTGCCTTTCGGTTTCGGTGGCCGCGCGGCCGATTTCTTCGTGGCACGCGGCGCTTTCTGTGTGCTCTTGTGCGGCTTGCCGTCGGCCTTCGCCGCGGCAACCTGCCCTGCCGGCTTGCGCGAACGCGCGGCAGCGGGCGGCGGATTATCGCGCGGCGGCGGCACGGTGGGGGACACCGGTTGCTCGCGCCGGCCGAACATGCGGCCAATCGCCTTCGCCGCCTTGCCGACCATGCCCGGCGCCTTGCTGCCGGGCAGCGAATAGCGCTCGCCCGACGCAGCATAATCGTAGGCCCGAGCCACGCGCGTGGGCGGCGTGACGGAAGCGCGCGGTGCGGCCAGCCGGAAGTCGATCTTGCGGTCTTCCAGGCTGGCGCGCAGCACCTGCACCCGCACGTGATCACCCAGCCGGTACTGCGCGCCGCTGCGTTCGCCCTTCAGCATGTGGCGCTGCGGGTCGAAGTGGTAATAGTCGTTGCTGAGCTGACTGATGTGGACGAGGCCGGACACCTTGGATTCGTCCAGTTCCACGAACAGGCCGAACGAGGTAACGCCGGTGACCACGCCCGCGAACTCCTCGCCCACGTGCTTGGCCATCCATGCGCATTTGTAGCGTTCGTCCACGTCGCGCTCGGCTTCCTCGGCACGGCGCTCGCGCTGCGAGCAATGCACCGCCATCGTGGCCATCTGCGCGGGCGTGTATTCGTAGCTGGCCGGTTTGCCGCCGGTGAGCGCGTAGCGGATCGCACGATGCACCAGCAGGTCCGGGTAACGGCGGATCGGCGAGGTGAAATGCGCGTAGGCCGAAAGCGCCAGGCCGAAGTGGCCGCGGTTGTCGGGCTGGTAGGCCGCCATGCTCTGCGCGCGCAGCAGCACGCTCTGGATCAGCTCGCGCTCGGGGCGCTCGGCCACCAGGCGCAGCACATCGGCGAAATCGGCCGGCGTCACCTCTTCCACGGGCGGCATGCGCAGCTTGAACTCGCGCAGGAACTGCTGCAGGTCTTCGTACTTCTCCGCCGGCGGCGGCTCGTGGGCACGGAACAGTGCGGGAATCTTCTTCTTTTCCAGGAAAAGCGCCGCCTGCACATTGGCGGCGATCATGCATTCCTCGATCAGCTTGTGCGCGTCGTTGCGCTCGGTGGCGCCGGCCGACTCCACCTCGCCGCGCTGGTCGAGGCGGAACTTCACTTCCGGAGTCTCGAAGTCGATGGCGCCGCGCTGCTTGCGTTGGGCGGCCATCGCCTTGTACAGCACATGCAGGTTTTCCAGCTGCGGCAGCACGTCGGACACCGCGTCGAGGGCGCCGGGCTCGCGCAGACCCACGGCCTGCCACACCTGGTCGTAGGTGAGCCGCGCGTGCGAACGCATCACCGCCGGATAGAACTTCGACTTCGCTACTTCGCCGTCGGCGTCGACGACCATGTCGCAGACCATGCACAGCCGCTCCACCTTGGGATTGAGCGAGCAGATGCCGTTGGACAGCGTCTCCGGCAGCATGGGCACCACGAAGCCGGGGAAATAGGTGGAGGTGCTGCGCTCGTACGCCTCGCGATCCAGCGCAGTACCCACCGGCACGTAGTGCGACACGTCGGCGATGGCGACGACCAGCCGCCAGCCGCCGCCACGCTTGGGTTCGGCGTATACGGCATCGTCGAAGTCGCGCGCATCCGCACCGTCGATGGTCACCAGCGGCAGCTTGCGCAGGTCGACACGGCCTTCGCGCTCGGCGGCGGTGACCTCGGGCTCCACCTCGGCTGCATCGCGCAATACCTCGGCCGGCCACTCATGCGGCAGGTCGTGGCTGGCGATGGCCATCTCGATCAGCAGCGAAGGTTGCAGGCGTTCGCCCAGCACGGTGCGAATCACGCCCAACGGGCCGCGATGCGGCGTGGGCGGATCGGTGATTTCGGCCACCACGATCTGGCCGGCGCGCGCGCCCTGCGTCTCGCCGGGCGGGATCATCACGTCCTGGTGCAGGCGGCGGTCGTCCGGCGCCACCAGGGTCACGCCGTTCTCCACCACCACGCGGCCCACCAGCCGCGGCGAGCGCCGCTGCAGCACTTCGGCAATCGCGCCCTGGCGACGTCCGCGCCGATCCACGCCGACCACGCTGGCCAGCACGCGATCGCCATGCAGCACGCCGCGCATCTGCTGCGGCGAGAGGTAAAGATCATCGCCACCCTCGTCGGGGCGCAGAAAGCCGTAACCCTCGGCATTGGCCAGCACCACGCCGGGAATCAGGTCGAGCTTCTTCGCCGGCGCATAGCCGCCGCGGCGCCCCAGCAGCAACTGGCCATCGCGCACCATCGCGCCGAGGCGCTTGTGCAGCGCGAACAGGTCGTCGGATTCGTGCAGCGCCAGCACCTCGGCGATGCGCGCCTCGGTGAGCAGTTCGCCGCGCTCCTCCAGCAGGGCGAGGATGGCCTCGCGGCTGGGGATGGGGCGCTCGTAGCGCTGCGCCTCGCGCTCGGCCTGCGGGTCGCGCGTGGCGCCCTTGCGCTTGCCGGCCGGCGGTTTCGCGCTCGCGCGCTTGTCTTGCATGTTCTTGTTGTTCTTCTTGGTCACGAAATTACCTTGTATGGATGGCTGCGCCACGAGCGGCACAACCGAAAAATGGAAAGCGTCAACAAAGTGTTGACAGGAGCTGGGCAGATGCCTAATCTACGCGGCTCACGCAGCCCGAAAGGCACGCGCGACACCTGCCCAGGTGGCGGAATTGGTAGACGCACTAGTTTCAGGTACTAGCGGGTAAAACCGTGGAGGTTCGAGTCCTCTCCTGGGCACCAATTGTAGACGAAGCCCGCAGCGATGCGGGCTTCGTCGTTTTTGCGATTCGCACGCGCCGCAATGGGTGAGCTGCCGATGACGTCCTCGCCGCATGTCCTTGCCTCCCGGCGTCATTGGGTTTTCGATCTCGATGGCACGCTGACCGTCGCCGTGCACGACTTCGCCGCGATCCGCCAGGCTCTGGGCGTTCGCGACCACGAAGACATCCTTGCTCACATCGCCGCACTGCCTGCGCACGAAGCCGATGCGAAGCGCGTGTGGCTGCTTGAGCACGAGCGCGGGCTTGCGGTGGCTTCGCGCCCTGCCATGGGCGCGATCGCACTGGTCCGCTCGCTCGCGGCGCGCGGCTGCCGGCTCGGCATCCTCACCCGCAACCTGCGCGAACTGGCCCTGCTTTCGCTGGAGGCGATTGGCCTGGCCGACTGCTTCGACCCGGCCGACGTGCTGGGCCGCGAAGACGCACCACCGAAGCCCGACCCCGCCGGGCTGCACCGCCTGGCCGAACATTGGGCAATCGATCCTGCCCTGCTGACCATGGTTGGCGACTATGCCTACGACCTGGCTTGTGCCCGCGCTGCCGGCGCACAGGCCGTGCTGGTGAACTTGCCGCTGAACCCATGGCCTGATCTGGCCGACTGGCATTTCGTCGATTGCGGCGACCTGGCTGCGGCACTGGGTGCCACGGCCGGCTAGATATCCGATGCCGGCCCCTTGAGCTCGATCATGTTCCCCTGCGGGTCGTAGCAATAGATCGAAGGCCCTTCGCCACGCGCGCCGTAGCGCATACCCAGCTCGCCGATACGCACGCCATGTGCCTCGAGATGCGCGAGGATCGCCGCTTCGTCGTACTTCTCAACGCGCAGGCAAAGGTGATCCATGTTGTGGCCCTCCCTGCCCGGCGCCGCGCCGCCATGGCGACCCAGCTTGCCCTCCACCCCGACCAGGTCGATCAACGACGCACCGGCGCGCAGCTGCAGCAGGCCGATCTCGTCCTGCCGGCGCTCTTCGCGGCAACCCAGGACATCGCAATAGAAATGCCGCATCGCCTCGACGTCGATGGCGCGCAGCACGACATGGTCGATTTCGCCAATGCGGATCATGGCGGCTCCGGGAAATGGGGAACCCGGAGCATAGCGCTACGCTTGGCCCTCCCCTGTATAATTGCCGGCGAAACGCATGGTGGGAGAAGCGGCCGCTCCACGAGAGCGCACCGCTGCCGAAGGCGCAACGCCCGTAATCGCTCAGGCCCCATACCATCCTGCGCAACAGCACTCTGGAGAGAGCGGTTCGATCCGCCGCCGAAGGGGCACGAGGTTCACGCCTCCAAACTCTCAGGCAAAAGGACAGAGGGGCGCCCGCGTGCGGCATGCACGCAGACTTCGGACGCCCTTCATGAGCCAGAACACTCCCTCCCTGCGCGAGCTGGAAAACCACGACGCCTTCATCGCGCGCCACATCGGCCCCAACGACGCCGAGATCGCGCACATGCTGCGCACCGTCGGCCATGACTCGCTGGAGGCTATGACCGACGCGATCGTGCCCGCGAAGATCAAGTCCGCCGCGCCTCTGGCGTTGCCCGTCGCGATGAGCGAGGTGGAGGCGCTGGCGAAGATCCGTGCCATCGCGGACAAGAACAAGGTGTTCAGGAGCTTCATCGGCCAGGGCTATTACGGCACGCACACGCCCAACGTCATCCTGCGCAACATCCTGGAGAACCCGGCGTGGTACACGGCCTATACGCCGTACCAGGCGGAGATCTCGCAGGGCCGCATGGAAGCGCTGATCAACTTCCAGACCATGTGCGCCGACCTCACCGGCATGGAGATCGCCAACGCCTCGCTGCTGGACGAAGCCACCGCGGCGGCCGAGGCGATGACGCTGGCCAAGCGCTCGGCCAAGGCCAAGGGCAACGTGATCGTGGTGTCCGGCGATGCACATCCGCAGACCATCTCGGTGATGCAGACGCGCGCGGAGCCGCTGGGCTTGACGGTCAAACTGGTCAACTCCGCCGAGGAATGGGACGCCGCGATCGCCGCGGACGACTATTTCGCCGCGCTGATCCAATACCCGGCCAGCAGCGGCTGGTTGATGGACTGGAGCGAAGATGTAGCGAAGGTCCATGCCAAGGGCGCACTGGCCATCTTCGCAAGCGATCTGCTGGCACTGACCCTGCTCAAGCCGCCGGGCGAGATGGGCGCGGACATCGTGATCGGCAACTCGCAGCGCTTCGGCGTGCCGTTCGGCTTCGGCGGCCCGCACGCCGCCTTCATGGCCTGCCGCGATGCATACAAGCGTTCGATGCCGGGTCGCCTGATCGGCGTCTCCATCGACGCCGAAGGCAACAAGGCCTACCGCCTCACCCTGCAGACGCGCGAGCAGCACATCCGTCGCGAGAAGGCCACCAGCAACATCTGCACCGCGCAGGTGCTGCTCGCCGTGATGGCCTCGATGTACGCCGTCTACCACGGCCCGGAAGGACTCACCCGCATCGCCACGCGCGTGGCGCGCCTCGCCGCCATCCTCAGGGCCGGCCTGCAGCAGCTCGGCTTCACCGCCAGCCACCACGAGACCGCGTTCGACACGATCAGCCTGAAGACCGGCGAGCGCACCGACGCCATCGCAGCGCGCGCGGTGGCGCTGGGCGCCAACCTGCGCAAGGCCTGGGGCGAGTACCTGTGCATCTCGCTGGACGAGACCACCACCCGCACCGACATCGAGCTGCTGTGGCGCATCTTCGGCGGCGACGACGCCACGCTGCCCAGCATCGACGCGCTGGACACCAGTGCGCCTTCGCTGATCCCGCAGGCGCTGCGGCGCACCTCGGCCTTCCTCACGCACCCGGTGTTCAACACCCACCACAGCGAGCACGAACTGCTGCGCTATCTGCGTGCGCTGGCCGACAAGGACCTGGCCATGGACCGCACGATGATCCCGTTGGGCTCGTGCACGATGAAGCTCAACGCCACCGCCGAGATGATCCCGGTGACGTGGCCGGAATTCGGCAACATCCATCCGTTCGCGCCCGCCGCGCAGACGCAGGGCTACGAAGAACTGATCGCCGGGCTGGAAGCGCAGCTGGTGGAGATCACCGGCTACGACGCGGTGAGCCTGCAGCCGAACTCGGGCGCTCAAGGCGAATACGCAGGACTGCTGGCGATCCGCGCGTACCACCAGTCGCGCGGCGAAGGCCATCGCGACATCTGCCTGATCCCCGAATCCGCTCACGGCACCAACCCGGCCTCCGCGCAGATGTGCGGCATGCGCGTGGTGGTGACCAAGTGCGACGCCAACGGCAACGTCGACCTGGAAGACATCCGCGTGCAGGCCGAGAAGCATTCGGCCAACCTCGCAGCGATCATGCTCACCTACCCGTCCACCCACGGCGTGTTCGAGGAAGACGTGGTGGCGATCTGCGACATCGTCCACCAGCACGGCGGCCAGGTGTACACCGACGGCGCCAACATGAACGCGCTGGTGGGCGTGGCCAAGCCCGGCAAGTGGGGCTCGGACGTCAGCCATCTCAACCTGCACAAGACCTTCTGCATCCCGCACGGCGGCGGCGGCCCGGGCGTGGGCCCGTGTGCGGTGCGCTCGCACCTCGCACCGTTCCTGCCGGGCGCGCTGGGCAACGACGGCGCGCGCACGCAGGGCACCGGCAACGGCCCGGCGGTCAGCGCCGCCACCTTCGGCAGCGCCTCGATCCTGCCGATCTCGTGGATGTACATCACGCTGATGGGCACGGCGGGCCTGCGCAAGGCCACCCAGGTGGCGCTGCTCAACGCCAACTACATCGCCAAGCGCCTCGCCGCGCACTACCCCACCCTGTACACCGGCCGCAACGGCCTGGTGGCGCACGAGTGCATCCTCGACCTGCGCCCGATCAAGGACGCCACCGGCATCAGCGCGGAAGACGTGGCGAAGCGCCTGATCGATTTCGGCTTCCACGCGCCCACGCTGAGTTTCCCGGTGGCCGGCACGCTGATGGTGGAGCCGACCGAGAGCGAATCGCAGCACGAGCTGGACCGCTTCATCGACGCGATGATCCAGATCCGCGACGAGATCCGCGCCGTGGAGGAAGGCAAGCTGGACCGCGACGACAACCCGCTGCGCCACGCCCCGCACACCGCGTTCGCGGTGAGCGCCAGCGAGTGGACGCACGCCTATCCGCGCGAGCTGGCCGCCTTCCCGCTGCCTTCGCTGAAATTGCAGAAGTACTGGTCGCCGGTGGCCCGCGTCGACAACGTCTACGGCGACAAGAACATCATGTGCGCCTGCATCCCGGTGGATGCGTACAAGGAAGAGATCGAGGCGTAAGTCTGCACATCGCGGCGCAAAGTAAAGCAAGACCCCGCTCCCGGCGGGGTTTTGCTTTTGGGGAACTGCATTCTTGTTGCGCGGCGTCGGTATAGGCCGTCGTTCCCGCGAAAGCGGGAACGACGGCTCAGGCGCGGGGAACACACGATGATGCAAACTTGAAGACCGTCGCAGCCGTTCGCTGCGTCAGCCTCACCATCCGTTCTGCTTCAACCAGGCATCGATCTGCGGCGTCTGCCGTTTCCGTACTTCGGCACCGTGGCGAATGATGTTTATCACTGTATCGGCACTGCTGCGCGCATCGGGCGCGATGTGCGCCGCGGCGAACGCCTGGATGCGGTCGATGATCTTCGGATCGTTCGATCCCCAGGCCAGATCAGGGTAAAACTCTGCACGGTCATTGGGTCCGACCATCGCATCCACCTGCACGCGATGCGCCACCGCAAAATCGAAAGCCAGCTCCGGATGCAGAAAGCTCACGCTGGTGAACATCGCGCTGCCGTTGGTGCCGATCTCCGGGGTCAGTGCCAGATTAAGCGCGCGTGTCGCCAGTCCCTCGTCTTCGGGCAGGGCGAGCATCTCATAGAGCTTCTGCCGTACCAGCAGTGCTCCCTCATTTCTGGCCATGGCCAGAAGCCGATTCCACGTATCCGCATCGGCCTGGCGCGCAACCACGTAGAGCACGTTCTGGCGCAAATCGCCGGAGGATGCTTTCGGCAGGTTGAGAAAGCGCTGCCGTGCTTCGGCGGTGATCCGCGCATCGCCCAAGGTAGCCAGGGCGGCGATCAGCTGCGTACGCAGCACCTTGTACGACGCCCGCTCGCCCGGCTTGGGCAGCCAGCCCACGTGCTCAAACACCGCCTCCAGCCGTGCCGTGGCAAACCGGCGATAGCGCTCACGCGCGGCCGGATCGGTACGAAAATTCGCATCGAATTCGGACAGGTGCCGGGCGACATCCCACCAGAACATGGGGTTGCTGGCAGGCGACGCCGCCTTCACCAGCTCGAACGGCTCGGATACCGGTTGTATGCCGGCCATCGACAAAGCCCAGGCGTTGTCGAACTCGCCCATCTGATCCGTGCGCGAAAGCTTCTGGAAATTCGCATTGATCGCCGCCAGCAGTGGCGGCGAGTACAGGGAATGGTAGTAACCGCTCTGTCCCGCGTTCACCAGCAATGCGCCACAGCCCGGCAGTTTCAGCGTCGCACCGCCCACCACCAGTTGCCGAACCCGCGGCTGCCCGATCACCTGGGCGATCACCGGCACCCGCCAGTGCAACGGTGCTTTGTCCGGCTGGTCCACCGAGAACTCGCCCTGGCTCAACTGCACCGTGGTCTGGCCGTCCTGGCATGTCGCATCGGCCACACGCAGCAGCGGCACACCCGGCTGGGTAGTGAAATCATGCGCGATAGCGGCGACCGGCTCGGTCGTCTCGCCCGCCATGGCCTGCCACAGGTCTTCGGATACGGTATTGCCGTAGGCATGCCGCGCGATATACCGCTGCAGGCCGCGGCGCCAGGCATCTTCGCCGATGTAGCGCTCCAGCATCCCGATCAGCGCCTCGCCCTTGGCATAGGTGATCGAATCGAAGGCCTGCTGGCCTTGCTCGGGCGAAGTGACCGGTTCAATGATCGGATGCGTGGTCTTTTGCGCATCGATGCCCATGACACCTTCGCTGAACCACACGTTGTAGACGTCCTGCTCCCACTCCGGATGCAGCTTGCTGGTGGCGCGCAGGGCCATCCAGTTGGCGAAGCCTTCGTTCAGCCACAAATTGTCCCACCAGCGCATGGTGACCAGGTCGCCGAACCACATATGCGCCATCTCGTGCGCCAGCGTGTTGAATACCGTGCTCTTGTTCATCTCGCTGGAAATGGCCGGATCGAGCAGCATGTAGTCTTCGAACGAGAGGATTGCGCCCCAGTTTTCCATCGCCGCAGTACTGCTACTGCTGCCTGGCGCAAGCACGATATCCAGCTTCGGCAAGGGATAGCGCACACCGAAATAGGCGTTGTATTCGGGCAGGATGGCACGTGCGGATGCGAGCGCGAATTGGCCCTGCGCCACCGCGCTGCGCGGGGCCACCAGGCCGATATCCGTGCCGTCCACCCGGGTGCTGATGCGCTCGAAATCGCCCAGGGCGAAGAACAGCAGATACGTAGACATCGGCGGTGTGACGGCAAAACGCACCCGCTGCAGATCGCTGCCGACATCGTCCTGCGCAGCAACTGGCATATTGCTGACTGCCATTTCGCCCTTCGGCACGATCGCGGTCAATGCAATCGTGGCCTTGTAGGCCGGCTCGTCCCAGCATGGAAAGAAACGCCGCGCATCAGCATTCTCGAACTGGGTGTACAACACGCGCTGCGGGCCCTGCTTGCCCTGGTAATTCACCGCGAACAAGCCGAACGCCTGCGTGTTGACGACGCCGGCATAGTCGATGCTCAGCTGGTAATGGCCCACCGGCAGGCTGGCGGGAAAGGCAAACGTAGCCGTCTGCGCTTTTTTGTCCTGCATGATGCGCGGTGGATCGAAGTGTGCGCGATCAGGGCCGCCGCTCAGCACCGCTCGGGTCAGATCCAGGTCCAGCGCATTGAGCGTGATGTGTGCGGTGGGACGCAGTACATCGAGCGCGATCACCGCTTTGCCGTCGAAACGCATGGCTCGCGCGTGAGGCGTAATGGCGAGATCGTAATGGGTCGGACGCACATCCGTGGGCAGCTGCGTCGTCACCGCCAACGGCTGGGTATCCGCTGCAAGGGCATGACTTGCGCTCAGCAGCATCGCCGCCATCAGCGTCACCATTCCAAACAGCATCCGCATGGCTTTCCCCTGTCATGGACTCTTGCTGTTCGCTCGGCGTCCCATGCCAAGGACGCCTCGCCTCCGCATCATGCTGGCCGGAAAGTAGCACAAGGCAGACGCTCTTCGGCAGCGCATCGATCCCTCCGATCGTGTGGATGTACATCACGCTGATGAGCACAGCAGGCCTGCGCGATGCCACCCAGGTGGCATTGCACCGATCCGGATCTGCGACGAGGTCCGCGCGGTGGAGGAAGGCAAGCTGGACCGCGACGATAACCCGCTGCGCTACGCCCCGCTCACCGCGTTCGCGGTGAGCGCCAGCGAGTGGACCACACCTACCCGCGCGAGCTGGCCGCCTTCCCGCTGCCCTCGCTGAGACTGCAGAAGTGCTGGTCGCCGGTGACCCGCGTCGCCAACGTCTACGGCGACAAGAACATCATGTGCGCCTGCATCCCGGTGGATGCCTACAAGAAAGAAGTCGAGGCGCAAGCGCCTGGCGACAACGCGTAGGAGCGCACCCTGTGCGCGAAACGCTCTTCGCGAAGAACCCGATCGCGCACAGGATGCGCTCCTACGGTATCCGGCCCCGCCCCGTGCGCGGCTTTTTATTGGTGCGGCATTGAATCGCCGACGGCTCCCCGCATGTAGCCGGGATGGGTCCGCCTGGTGCAAGACCGGATCACACCGGTTGCCACGTGCCAGAATGCGAACTCCGCTGTGCCTGACGCCCATCCATTCCCCGGGATCGAGAGGTCATCGCCATGAACGCTTCCACGCTCGCCGAACCCAGCCAGCGCTCCGCCGCGACCGCGCCGCTGCCGCGCACGCCGAACCTGCATGAAGCCAATCCCGTGCGCATGCGCCAGGTGCTGCGCGACTACTTCACCAGCACCTTCGACCGCTACGAGTCGCTGTTCGAGACGCTCGCCGTCGACGCAGCCTGGTACGAACCTTCGATCACCCTGCGCCACCCGCTGATCTTCTACTACGGCCACACCGCCACCTTCTTCGTCAACAAGCTGCTGCTTGCACGCATGATCGAGCAGCGCATCGACCCGCACCTCGAGTCCGTGTTCGCGGTGGGCGTGGACGAGATGAGCTGGGACGACCTCGACGACACCCACTACGACTGGCCCGGCGTGCCCGAGGTGAAGGCCTACCGCGACAAGGTGCGCGCGCTGGTGCTGCGCCTGATCGACGAAGCGCCGCTGACCATGCCCATCGGCTGGGACCATCCATGGTGGACCATCGTGATGGGCATCGAGCACGAACGCATCCACCTGGAAACCTCGTCGGTGCTGGTCCGCCAGCACAAGCTCGCCTACGTGAAGCCGCATCCCGCATGGCGGCCATGCACGGAGAGCGGCGCAGCGCCGGAAAACACGCTGGTGAAAGTACCGGCAGGCAGTGTCGTGCTGGGCCGTTCCATCGATAGCGCGACCTACGGCTGGGACAACGAATACGGTCGGCACGAAGCCGAGGTGGCGGCCTTCGAGGCCAGCCGCTTCCTCGTGAGCAACGGTGAATTCCGCGCCTTCGTGGAAGACGGCGGCTATGCCCAGGCCGGCTGGTGGGACGAGGAAGGCAACGGCTGGCGCGAATTCGCCAAGGCCAACCATCCCACGTTCTGGCGCAGCTCGGCGGACGGCTGGAAGCTGCGCCTGATGACCGAGGAAGTGGCCATGCCATGGGACTGGCCGGTGGAAACGAACTACCACGAAGCCAGGGCGTTCTGCCGCTGGAAATCCGCACATAGCGGCCAGCCGGTGCGCCTGCCCACCGAAGACGAGTGGTACCGCCTGTACGCCGAAAGCCGTCGCGGCGCACCGCATGGGGAAACGCCGGGCGCGAACCTCAACCTCGCACACTGGGCCTCGTCCTGCGCGGTGAACCGCTTCGCGCAGGGCGAGTTCTTCGACGTGGCCGGGAATGCCTGGCAATGGACGGAAACGCCGATCTATCCGTTCGAAGGTTTCGCGGTGCACCCGATCTACGACGACTTCACCACCCCCACCTTCGACGGACGTCACAACCTGATGAAGGGCGGCTCGTGGATCGCCACCGGCAACGAGGCCGAGGCCGCTTCGCGCTACGCCTTCCGCCGCCATTTCTTCCAGCACGCAGGCTTCCGTTACGTGGTGTCCAAAAACATGAAACCCGCCCCCGCCTCGCACTACGAAACCGACAAACTGCTCAGCGAATACGCCGAGTTCCATTACGGCGACAGCTACTTCGGCGTGCCGAATTTCTCCAAGGCACTGGTCGACCTGGCGATGGGTATGCTCGACGGCTCGCCGAAGCGCAAGGCACTCGATCTCGGCTGCGCCTCGGGCCGCGCCAGCTTCGAGCTAGCGCGCCACTTCGGCCACGTGACCGGCGTGGATTTCTCCGCGCGCTTCATCGGCCAGGGCGTAGCGCTGGCAGGCGGCGACAGCCTGCGCTACCTGCTGCAGGACGAAGGCGAGCTGGTCGAATACAAGTCGCGCAACCTCGCCGAACTGGGCCTGGCGGACACCGCGGCCAAGGTGGAGTTCTTCCAGGGCGACGCCTGCAACCTCAAGCCGCAATTCAGCGGCTACGACTTCGTGCTCGCCGCCAACCTGATCGACCGCCTGTACAACCCGGCGCAATTCCTCGAAGCCATCCACGAACGGCTGAACCCTGGCGGCATCTTGATGATCGCCTCGCCCTACACGTGGCTGGCCGAGCACACGCCGCGCGCGGAATGGGTGGGCGGCTTCAAGAGGGACGGCGAAAGCTTCACCACGCTGGACGGGCTGGACGCGATCCTCGGCCAGCACTTCGAGCGGCTGGGCGAGCCACGCGAAGTACCCTTCGTGATACGCGAGACGCGGCGCAAGTTCCAGCACACCTTGTCCGAGGTGACCCTGTGGCGGCGGCGCGCGTGACGTGCCTCCCTGGCACAGGGACTACCTCACCGCCATTCCTGCGCAAGCAGGACAAGCGCGCAGCGCGCAGAAGGCCCGTAGGGCGGCCCCAAAGGGGCGAGCGCAGCGAGTCATCCAGTGCCTTTCCCGCATGAGGCAAAGGCACTGGACCTCGGCTTTCGCCGGGGTGACGAGCCACGCACCAGCAGGCCGCCCATGACTTTCGACTTCGACCAGCCCATCGACCGCCGCGGCAGCCATGCGCTGAAGTTCGACGGACGCCGGCAGAAATTCGGCAGCGACGAGGTCAGCCCGTTGTGGGTGGCCGACATGGATTTCGCCGCACCGCCGTGCGTGGTCGAGGCATTGCAGGAACGCGCCCGACACCCGATCTACGGTTACACGCAATACCCCGAAAGCCTGCAGCAGGCACTGGTCGGCTGGTGCATGCGCCGCCATCGCTGGCACGTCGAGCGCGACTGGCTGGTGCCGGCTTCCGGCGTGCTGGCCGCGTTGTCCGCCGCCATGCAGGCATGCACCAACGCGGGCGATGCGGTGATTGTGCAACCGCCGGTCTACCCCGGTTTCTTCCGTGCCGTGGAGGATGCCGGCCGACGATTACTGCACAACCCGCTGCGCGAAACCGGCGGCCGCTACGCGATGGACCTCGCGCAACTCGAACAGCAGGCCCGCGACGGCGCGCGCGCCCTGCTGCTGTGCAACCCGCACAACCCGGGCGGCCGTGCCTGGTCGCCGGACGAGCTCGGCGAAGTACTGCGCATCGCACGCCGCCACGGCATCACCGTGATTGCCGACGAGGTGCACGGCGACCTCGCGTTGCCCGGTGCCGGCTATTGCCCGCTGGGCAGTCTGGCGCAGGTGGACGACCGCGTCATTGCCCTGCTCTCGCCCGGCAAGACGTTCAACCTCTCGGGGCTGGCGCTATCTATGCTGGTAGCCAGGCGCGATGACCTGCGCACCGCATTGCGCAAGACGGTTGCCGCCATGCATCTGGGCGACGCCAGCCCCTTCGCCATCGCCGCGGCGGAAGCCGCGTGGCGCGAAGGCGATGCGTGGCTTGATGCGCTCAAGCCCTACCTGGGCGACACACGCGACCTCGTCGCCGACCGCCTGCGCACGCGCGTCCCTTCAATCCGCTTGCATTCGCCCGAAGCCGGCTACCTGCTGTGGCTGGATTGCCGCGGGCTGGGCATGGACGACGATGTGCTGCGCGACTTCTTCATCCAACGCTGCAAGCTCGGCCTGAACCCCGGCACCGACTTCGGCCCCGGCGGCGGCGGCTTCGTGCGCATGAACATCGGCACGCCGCGGTGTAATGTCGAGGCGGCGCTGAACGCCATCGAGGCGGCAACGACATGATGCTGCTCGCCAAAGCCATTGGCGGCTTTCGACCCAAAGCTGCCGTTCTAGGGCCGGGCGCCTCTGTCCGGCTTTGCGTTCAGTTGTTTGCCGGGCGTGGCAAAGATAAGCCGCTGCAAGAACTAATGAGTTGCGCAAGAATCCCGTTGCGCCACCGGGGATGTATAAACGGACGGGCGTGTCCGTATACTCGATAGTTAGGCAAAAAGGGATTAGGTCAGTGCGATGGAAGAGCTGATAGTGCACCGTGCAAAGAGTGAACAATTTTGGGCGATTGCTGTTCCAGCAATGGTTCTTATTTTTGTCTCATTCTCTATCTCAGTCGACTTAGGTGCGTCTGTAGTAGTAGCCCTGTTGTGCGCCGGCGCAATGCTTTTCAGCAGGCTTATGTCTTTCATTGAAAGGCCCAAAGTTGCGCTAGTGATCACGGCCAAAGGACTCGGTATCAAAGGTGGGTGGCTTCGTGAAATTGAAATACCATGGCCAGAAATTGAAGATACTAAGATTTCTTATGGGGGTCGGCGCGGAGCCATTTTGGCTATAAAGGTCGTAGATCCAAAGAAATATCTAGGCAGGTATATGCGCGCAAATATCGCACTTTCTCGGCACCCCATAAGGGTCCTAGTGTCGGGGCTTGAGCTTTCGCCTAAAGAGGTGGCAGCGAAAATAGAGTCGGTTCGTAGCGCGTATGCCTAACAAGTCGTCCAATCGGACGCGCGTACCGCGCGCCGCTTAACTCAGGCGTTGACTGTCCGCTTCTGGCCGAAAACGGACGTGCGGTTCCTGTATTCGATGACTGGTCGATACTAGCGAAATGAAGGTAACCAGGCTGGTTAGTCGGCAATTACCAAAAGCTCGCTCGAGCAACACCGAATCGCATCGCCCCAGCAACCAAAAACAAGGCCCCGCATGCGGGGCCTTGTCGTGTCACTTGTGAGAACGCTCACCCCCCGTTCTTCGCCAGCCACGCATCCACCGCCGGCAGGCGATCCTTGCGGATCATCATGCGGTACTGGATGTTGGCGATCACGCTGTCCGCCGGGCGACGCGCGGACGGATCGATGGTGGTCTCGTAGGCCTTGATCTTCTCGATCATCGACGGGTCGAACGAGCTGCCGCCCAGCATCGGGTAGTAGCGGCTGCTGGAGGTGGAATCGACCAGCTTGTCCACCTGCGCGCGATGCGCCATGGCGAAGTCGTAGGCCATTTCCGGGTGCCGCCAGGCCACACCGCCGATCATGCCGGCGCTGTTGGTGGCACCCGGTTCATCGGTGAGTGCGAGGTCGAGCGCACGCTGCGCCAGCGCCTTGTCCTCGGCGACGGAGAGCAGGCCGTACAGGCGATCCTTGATCATCGGCGACTTCTCGGCCTTGGCTTGGGCATGCAGCTTGTCCCAGGTGGCCGCGTCGGCATGCTGCGCCACGATGGCGAAGATGGTCTTGCGCAAGGCTGCCGGCACCGCCTTCGGATCCGTGGCCTGTGCGTCGAAGCGGCGACGCACTTCCTTCAGCATTTCCTGGTCGCCCAGCGCGGCCAGCGCGCCGATCAGCTGCGTGCGCAGCAGCGTGGTCGAGGTGCTCTCGTCCGGCTTGGCGTCCCAGCCCACGCGCGCGAACACCGGCTTGAGCTGCGCCACGGCATAGGCGCGGAAGCGATCCTGACGTGCTTGGTCGCCGCGGTAGTACTGGTCCAGCCCCACGAGGCTGCCGGCTACTTCCGCCCAGATTTCCGGATCGGCATTGGCCGGCGTGGCCTTGGCCATGTCGAGGAAGTCCGACACCGGCTCGAGGCCGGCCATGCTTTCCGCCCAGGTGTCGCTCATCAGGCCGAGCTGGTCGATTGGCGCGAGCTTGGTGAAGTCCTGCTTCAGCGCGGCGAGCTGTGCCGGCGCGTAGAGCGTGCGGTAGTAACCGCTCTGCCCCGCGTTCACCAGCACCGGACCGCAGCCCTTCAGCTTCAGCGTGGCGGAACCGTCCACCAGCGTGCTGGCGGCGGGGTTGCCCACCACCTGCGCGATGACCGGCACGTGCCAGCGCAACGGCTGCTTGTTCGGGCGATCCTTGGTGAATTCGCCCTGGGTGAGCTTGATGGTGGTCTCGCCATTGCTGCACATGGCCGAGTCCACTTTCATCAGCGGCACGCCCGGCTGCAGGGTGAAGTCGTGCGCCACCTGGGTGATGTGCTTGCCGGGAGCCGCGCCGTCCACCGCATGCCACAGGTCGTCGGACACCGTGTTGCCGTAGGAGTGGGCCTTGAGGTAATTGTGCACGCCCTGGCGCCAGTTCTCCGGGCCCACATAGGCCTCGAGCATGCGGATCACCGCCTCGCCCTTGGAATAGGTGATGGTGTCGAAGGCCTGGCTGGCCTGCTCCACGGTGTCGATCTTCTGCACGATGGGATGCGTGGTGGCCACCGCGTCGACCGACATCGCGCCTTCGCGTGTGCCCACGGTATCGAGCACGGTGTTCCACTCGGGATGCACCTTCTCGGTTTCGCGCTCGGCCATCCACGAGGCGAAGCCTTCGTTGAGCCACAGGTTGTCCCACCAGTTCATGGTCACCAGGTCGCCGAACCACTGGTGCGCCATTTCGTGCGCGGCGGTGTTGAACACCTCCATCTTGTCGCCCTGCGTGGAGAACGACGGGTCGAGCAGCATGGCGTACTCGAAGGTGAAGATCGCGCCCCAGTTCTCCATCGCCGAGAAGAACTGGCTGCTGCCTGGCGCTGCGATGTTGTCCAGCTTGGGCAGCGGGTACTTGATGCCGAAGTAGTCGTTGTAGTCGTGCAGCACGGCCTTGGCCGAATCCAGCGTGAAGGCCGCCTGCGCGCCCTTGCCCTTCTGCATCACCACGCCGATCTCGGTGCCGTCCGAGGTGGTGGTGACGCGGTCGAATTCGCCCAGCCCGAAGAACAGCAGGTAGGTGGACATCTTCGGCGAGGTCTGGAAGGTCACCTTCTGCAGGCCGTTGCCGGCGTCGGCCTTGGAGGCCACCGGCATGTTGCTCACCGCCATCTCGTTGCCCGGCACGGTGACGCTGAGGTCGAACGTGGCCTTGTAGTTCGGCTCGTCCCACGACGGGATGAAGCGGCGCGCGTCGGAGTTCTCGAACTGCGTGAACAGCGCGCGCTTGTTGCCCGACGCCGTGGGGTAGTCGATGGCGAACAGGCCGTTGGCCTGGGTGCCGATGGTGCCGACGTAGTTCATCGCCAGCTTGTAGCTACCCGGCGCAACCGGCTTGTCGAAGCTGAAGGTGGCGGTCTGCGTCTTTTCGTCCACCGCGACCTTGGCCGTCACGGCGGTGCCCTTGCCCGACGCCGGCTCCAGTGTCACCGACGAGAACGTCATGCCCTCGGCATTGAGGGTGATGCTGGTGCTGGACTTGAGCACCTGCACATCCACGGTCACCTGGCCGTCGAAGTTCATCTTCTCCGCATGCGGGGTGATGGCCACCGCGTAGTGCGTGGGGCGCACATTGCGCGGCAACTGCGTGGGAGTCTGTGACGACACGGCAGCTGCCGGCTGCGCCGGCATCGCCAACGTGCTGCCGGCGGACACGGCGAGCGCCATAGCGATCGCGGAAACCAGGGACTTGCGCATGGAACCTCTCCTTGGAGGGCATCGGGAATGAATTGCCGCCCATGGTGGCGCTGGCGGCGACAGCCAGGAACGGCCGGAAGTCATGCCTGCCGTCCATGCTTCGCGCCGCCTTTCGCGCGTTCCGCACCCGCCGAACCCGACTTGGTCGGATGCGTGGGAAAACCCGCGAAATCGGCCGCTATGCTCGTTCCCGATCAATCACTGGGGACACCGTCGTGATCAAGGGTCTTTTCTTCATAGCGCGCCTAGTCGTGGCCTGGTTGCTGGCCCTGTTCTTCGTCGTGATCCTGATGGTCAACACTGGCCCGCTTCGCGGCACGGAACCGTTGCCGCAGATCATTATCGTCGTGGTGCTGGTGCTGGTGGTGACCGGCGCATTCTCCCACCTGCGCCGCGTGCGATTGATCGCCGGCCACGCGAACCTGGACACGCTGGGCAACCGCCAGCGCCGCCAGATCGAATTGCCGTTCGAGGCCGGCGAGGCATTCGACATGCTGGATGCGACGATCCGCGAACTGCCCTACACCGAGGAAATCGAAAGCGCCCGCGACAGCCTGCAGGTGCGCGCCAAGGTGCGTCGTCCCAATCCGTATGGCCGCGCCATCGTCGGCTGGCTCAATCCCTTCAGCTGGCTGGGCAGCCGACGCAACCAGATCTTCGCCACGGTGACGCCGGGCAACGGCATCGGCAGCGTCACCCTGGTGTGCGAACCGGAAAGCGGCGCGTGGACCGACTGGTTCCGCGTGGACGACGGCGCCAACCTGGTCAATGCCGAAGCGATCTCCCGCGCCCTCGCCCGCCGGGTGGCCGAACGCCGCCGCCGCGAACAGCAGGCCGCCGCGCAGACCGCCACGGACAAGGAACTGGCGCAGGCCAGGCTCAGCCTGCTGCACGCGCAGGTGGAACCGCATTTCCTCTACAACACGCTGACCAGCGCGCAATACCTCACGCGCACCGAACCGGCGCAGGCCGACCGCATGCTCGGCCATCTCATCCAGTACCTGCGCCACTCGCTGCCCAGCGCGGAGGAAACGCTTTCCACGCTGGGCGAAGAGCTGGAACGCGCCCGCGCCTATCTCGAAATCCTGAAGATCCGTATGGGGGCGCGGCTGGAAATGAAGATCGAAGTGCCCGACGCGCTGCGCGGCATCACCCTGCCGCCGATGATGCTGCAGACGCTGGTGGAGAACGCGATCAAGCATGGCCTGGAGCCCAAGCCCGGTGGCGGCAGCGTATGGATCCTCGCGCGCCGCGACGACGGCAGCGTGGCGATCACCGTGGCCGACGACGGCCAGGGCTTCGGCGCAGCGAGCGGCGGCACCGGCATCGGCCTGAAAAACGTGCGCGAGCGGCTGCAGCTCGTGTATGGCCCGCGCGCCTCGCTGGCGGTGGTGGCCAACGTACCCGAGGGCGTCGCCGCCACGCTCACCGTGCCGGCGCAACAGGCCGCAGCGAGCCCGACGGAATCACGGCCATGACCCGCGCCGTGATCGCCGAGGACGAACCGCTGCTGCGCGAAGCATTGAGCCGCCTGCTCGGCGAGGCGTGGCCGGAGCTCGATGTGATTGCCGAGTGCGAGAACGGCGCTGACGCACTGGACGCCATCGCCGCGCAGCAGCCGGACGTGGCTTTCCTCGACATCCGCATGCCCGGTCTCAGCGGCCTCGAAGTGGCTGCCGCAGCCGCCGAAGCCAGCCCCGCCACGCAGGTGGTGTTCACCACCGCCTACGACCAGTACGCCATCGATGCCTTCGAGCGTGGCGCGATCGATTACCTGCTCAAGCCCATCACGGTCGAACGCCTGGCCGCCACCATAGAACGGCTGAAGCGTCGCGCCACCGCCGGCCAGGCCGCGCGCGGCGACCTCGTCCTGCTGCTGCGTGAGCTGGCGCAAGGCGCCGCGCAAGCCGGTGCTGCGCCGCCGCTCACCTGGATCACCGCCGGCACCGGCCGCGAGACGCGGCTGATCATGGTGGACGATGTCGCCTACTTCCGTGCCGACCACAAGTACACCGTGGCGATGACCGCCGACGGCGAGGCGTTGCTGCGCAAGCCGATCCGCGAACTGCTGGAGCAACTCGACCCAGCCGTGTTCAAACAGATCCACCGTTCCACCATCGTCAACCTGAAAGCCATCGCCTCCATCGTCCGCGACGACAGCGGCAAAGGCACCGTGCGCCTCAAGCAACGCCCCGAGACCCTCACCGTGAGCCAGCCCTTCATGGTGCTGTTCCGCAACATGTGATCCATCGCGCACGGCTCGTCACACACGTGCCGCGCGTCCAAACCCCAGCCACTTCGGAAAATTCATCATGCAGAAGCTGACGATTGCCGGCTTGGCCTGCCTTTGCCTTGCCGCCTGCGCCACGCCCCCCATCGATCACGACGCGCTGCACTGGCATGCCGTGCGCGACTGCAGGGTACGTGCAGCCGTGGCTCCGGCCTACGCCGTAGACAGCACCGGCATCGGCCTGCGCAACGTCGCCTTCGATCTCTGCATGCGTACGGCGAATTTCGCGAAGGAGCGTTAGGCGCTCTCGCCGCGATGCCCGGTGCTTCAGCGCCACCCCTCTGCGCGCGCCGCCCGTTCCTGCTGCGCGTCGAAGACCTCGCCGCTCAGGCGGGCATCGATCGCAGCCTGCACGGCGGGCGGCAGATCGCTCGCGGCCTGCCGCAGTTCACCGCCTTCGGACGGAACCGCCGGCCCCAGCACGGGCAATTCCCAACCCGCTGTTGTGTGGCAGGCCAGTCCGGCACGCACCGGTGGCGTGCGGACGGTGAAGCTACGGCAGACCTGTCCGTCCTTGCTGCGGAAGCTGAGGCCGATCGCGACCGAGGCGTGTGCATCCGGCTCGCTCGCCAGTTGGTTGTCGAGCGCGCGGGTCAGCGCGCCTGCCGCAAACTGCCGTCCGTCTTGCGTGCGCACCCAACCGCTGTCTGCCTGCCACCACAGGCCTGCGGCGAGCAGAGCCACCGATGTCGCCAGCGCGGCGCCCGGCACCAACCAACGGCGGGTCGCACGACGACGAACGGCACCCGCATCGCGCCCACCCTCCAGCACGGTGAACGGCGTGGCCCGTGCAGCCGTTGGCTGCAGCAGGGCAGACAGGCGCCCGGGTATCGGCTCGTCCAGCACCGGATCGAACGCAGCCCGCAGTTGCGCATCCAGGGCACGCAACTGTCGCACGCGGCAGGCCAGCGCATCGTCCTGCGCCAGCGCCGCATCGACGCGCGCGGTATCCGCCGCATCGAGCGCGCCGTCCACGTAAGCCTGCAAGATCTCGTCGTCTATCGGTGTCATGCGTCGTTCCCGAGATGGGCCTGCAAGGTGGCACGGGCGCGAGCCAGGCGGCTGGTGACGGTTCCCACCGGCACCTCCAGCAACACGGCAGCCTCGTCGTAGGACAAGCCCTCGACCAGCACCAGCGCCACCACTTCGCGATGGTCCGGCGGCAGCGTCGCCAGTGCCTGCGCCAGTTCCATCTGCTGCGCGTGCCGCGCCTCGCTGCCATCGGCTACCGTGTCGCCGGCCTCCTCCGGCGCGAACAGATGCTGCTCTCTGCCACGCGCACGCAACTCGTCCCGCCAGGCATTGCGCGCGATCGCGAACACCCACCTGTCCAGCGCAGCATCCGGCCGCCATTGCACGGATCGCGCGAGCGCGCGCTCCAGCACCACCTGCACCAGGTCGTCGGCATCGGCCGCCTGCCCTGCCAGCGCCCGCGCCAGGCGTCGCAGGCGCGGCAGCAGTTCAATCAGCCCTTCGCGCACGGCATCGCTCGAATGCACGCATCACCTTCCACTACGCCTGGAGGGACGGATTCCTTCCCTCGCGCGCACCGGGCGGTTCGAGGGCGTAAAGAAAACGCATGCTAGCATCCGGCCCCGTCGCTCCCGAGGTGTCCGGCGATGCACTTGCCTCGTGCTTCCGCGTTGTCCATTCCGGTGCTGGCCCTCGTGCTCGCGCTGGGCGGCAGCCCCCCCGTGCATGCGCAACTGCTGGGCCCGGTGCAGCAGAGACTGCCTAACCTGCCGCTTCCGGCCACGCCCCTGCCCGGCACCGTGCCCGGCGTGGACCTGCAAAATGCCGATGACCTGCTGCGGCGGTCGCAGACCCTTGGCCTGAAGACGCAGGTCGAGGCGCTGCTGCGCCGGGAGCCGCAGCGCGTCACCGTGGATCCCCAAGGCGCGCCTATCCTGCGCGGCGAGTTTCTGGCCATGGGCATGTCAGGCCCCCAACTCGATGCCGTGCAGGCGCAGGGCTTCACCGTGGATCGCCAGACGACCACGGATGCGACGCTCGGGCTGGACCTTGTCGTGCTGCACGACAGCCGTGACCGCAGTACGCGAAAAGCCATGCGCATCCTGCAACGGGCTGCGCCGGATGCGACGTTGGCGTACCAGCATCTCTACCTCCCGGCGGGCGGCAGCGACACGGCCCCTGCCACGAGCTCGTCCTCGCCCATGCCTGCCACGCCGGTACGCGACATCGGGATGATCGACGGCGGGATCGACCCCGCCGATCCCGCGCTGGCACACGCGCGCGTCGAAACGCATGGCTGCAGCACGCCGACCGCCTCGCGACACGGCACGGCCGTCGCCGTTCGTCTGGTCGCCGGCGACACGGACACCTTGCATGCCGCTGACCTGTGGTGCGGTGACGAGGTCGGCGGCGCCACCGCCGGGTTGGTGGATGCCCTTGCATGGATGGATCGCGAACAAGTGGCGGTGATCAATATCAGCCTGGTCGGCCCCGACAACCCGGTGCTCGCGCGCGCGGTGCAGGCGATGATCGCGCGCGGCCACGTGCTGGTCGCTGCGGCCGGCAACGACGGCCCCGCCGCACCGCCCTTGTTTCCGGCGGCCTACCCCGCCGTGATCGGCGTCGGCGCCGTCGATGCGGACGGTCGCGTGCTGCCCGAGTCCGCCAGCGGCAAGCAGGTAGCCTTCTGCGCGCCGGGCGTGGTCGGCAGCGGCCGCGGCATGCTGCGCGGTACGTCGTTCGCGGCACCCATCGTGGCGCGCAAGGCCGCCCACGCGCTGAATGCTCCTCGGCCCGGCGCGGCGGCCCAGGTATTGCTGAACCTGATCGGCGAAGCCCGCGCTCCCGATACCCATGACAGCGGCTCGCGTTGCGGCCACGGCCTGCTCCTGCCCTGAAACTGAACACGAAACAACCACAGCCGCGCGACATGGAAGGATGCTCCGCCGGCACTCGTAGTGGTCTCTGGAAGCCGCGGATTCGCCGCTGGCAGGAGGCTCCACCATGCGCAACACGACCTTCAGCAAGAAGACCCTCGGCGTCGCCCTGTGCACCGGCGCGCTTGCCCTGGCCTCGATGACCAACGCCTATGCCCAGCATCTGGGCGGCGGCCTCGTCGGCAGTGCCACCGGTCAACTCCACGGAGCGATGGGAAGCGGCCAGCTCGGCGGCTCCGCGCAAGGCGCAGGCAACCTCGGCATGCCAGGCATCAATCCGAGCACGGCTGAGCTGCGTGCCGAGCACCTGCATCAGCACACCGCGTCGACCGCCACGCATGCCGTGACGCAGACCGCCAACCGGTCGAGCGGCCAGGCGGCCGCCAACGGCTCCGGCCAACTCGCCGGCGCCACTGGCGCGAGTGCGGGTCAGGCTACATTGAACGGCGTGGCCGGGTTGGGGGCATCCGCCTCCGGGAGCATCGATGGCTCCGCTGCGAGCAAGGACGCAGGCGCGGCTGCGAACCAGGCACGTTCGGCTGCTTCGACGGCCAATCAGGACGCCATGAGCACCGTGGATCGCGCGCGGACTGCAGCCGGCAATGCGCGCACGGAAGCCGAGGGTGCCGCCCAGTCGGGCATCGGCTCGGCCCGGCAGGCCGCTGTCAACGGCATGTCCTCGGTCCGCGCGCTGGGCACGCAGACTGCCGGCGCCGTCGGCAACACGACGGCCAGTACGTCGGCCACGGGTAACGTCAGCGGCAATACCCGCGCCAACACCCGTTCCGGCTTCGGCGCGAACGGCACGACTGGCGCCAGTGGGCAGGCCAGCGCCAACGGTTCGCTCGGCGGCGGCATCTCCGCCTCGGCACAGGCCAGCGGCAACGCGCAGGCCGGCGCCCAGGGGCATTGAGCCTCCGCTGCTGACAAAACGAAGAAGGCCCCGCCTGCGGGGCCTTCTTCGTTGGACGGAACAGCCAGCGCCACATCGTGCTGTCGATCAGGGCGACTGCCGGCGTCAGCAGTCTTGATGCGATCAGCTTCCGATACCGTCCGTCCGGCGCGGCAGGCGCCAGCCCGGGCGCACGAAATGACAGGTGTAGCCGGTGGGGTAATGCTGCAGATAGTCCTGATGCTCCGGCTCGGCCATCCAGAAATCGCCAAGCGGCTGGACCTCGGTGACCACGCGATCCGGCCACAGGCCGGAGGCATTCACGTCGGCAATCGTGTCCTCGGCGACGCGCTTCTGCGTCTCGTCGGCATACAGGATCATCGACCGATACGAGCTGCCGCGATCGTTGCCCTGCCGGTTCGGTGTGCTCGGATCGTGGATCTGGAAGAAAAATTCCAGCAGCTCGCGGTAACCGATACGCGCGGGATCGAACACGATCTCCACCGCCTCGGCATGCGTGCCGTGGTGACGGTAGGTGGCGTTGGGCACGTCGCCGCCGGCATAACCCGTGCGGGTGGACAGCACGCCCGGCTGTTTGCGCAGCAGTTCCTGCACGCCCCAGAAGCATCCTCCGGCGAGTACGGCGCGTTCGGAGGCCATCATTCGCCCTCCACCTGGTCCAGCCAAGCGCCGTAGCCCTCGGCTTCCATCTCGGCGCGCGCGACGAAACGCAACGAGGCGGAATTGATGCAGTAACGCAAACCGCCACGCTCGACAGGGCCATCCGGAAAGACATGCCCCAGATGGCTGTCGCCCTGCGACGAGCGCACCTCGGTGCGAGCCATACCGTGCGAGGTATCGTGCAATTCGCGGACGCTCGCCGGCTCCAGCGGTTTGGTGAAACTGGGCCAGCCGCAATGCGATTCAAACTTGTCGGTGGAAGCAAACAACGGCTCGCCCGACACCACATCCACATAGATGCCTGCTGCGGTGTGGTGCAGGTATTCGCCCGTACCGGGATACTCGGTGGCGTTCTCCTGCGTGACGCGATATTGCTCGGGCGTCAGGCGCGCCAGGGCATCGGGTGTCTTGCGATACACGGACATGGCAAGTCTCCACTCGGGATCGACGCAAACCAAAATGGGGGCGCGTGGAGCCGATCCAAGCGAGTGTACCCAAGCAAAAGCCCCGCAAGGCGGGGCTTTTGCTTCACACCTTGCACGCGTCGATCAAGCGAACGGATCGTCCAGCACGATGGTGTCGTCACGGTCGGCGCCGGTGGCGACGATGGAGAGCTTGCAGCCGGAAAGTTCCTCCACCGAACGCAGGTAGGCACGGGCGGCGGGCGGCAACTTGTCCCACTCGCGGATACCGGCGGTGGACTCTTCCCAACCCGGGAACTCCAGGTACACCGGCTTGCACTCATCCCAGCCATCCGCATCGAGCGGAGCCAGTTCGCGACGCTTGCCGCGGTATTCGTAAGCAATGCAGACCTTGATGGTTTCCAGGCCATCGAGCACGTCGAGCTTGGTGATGGCAAGGCCGTTGATGCCGTTGATCTTCACCGCTCGCTTGAGCGCGACGAGGTCGATCCAGCCGCAGCGGCGCGGCCGGCCGGTGCTGGCGCCGTATTCGTTGCCGACCTTGCGCAGGCGCTCGCCCATCTCGTCGTGCAGTTCGGTCGGGAACGGGCCGCCACCCACGCGCGTGGCGTAGGCCTTGCAAATGCCCAGCACGTAGTCGATGTCGCCCGCGCCCACGCCGGTGCCGGCGAGTGCGCCGCCCACGGTGGTGTTGGACGAGGTGACGTAGGGATAGGTGCCGTGGTCGATGTCGAGCAGCGCGCCCTGCGCACCTTCGTACAGGATATGGCCGCCTTCCTTGCGCACGTCGTGCAGGATGGTGGCGACGTCGTCGACCATCGGGCGGATGAATTCGCCATAGGCCAGCGCGTCGTCCAGCACGGTCTGGTAATCGACCGGCTCGGCCTTCAGCCACTGGGTGAGGATGAAGTTGTGGTACTCCACCGCCGCCTTGATCTTCTCCGGCAGTTCGTGCGGATACATCAGGTCGGCCACGCGCACGCTGCGGCGTGCCACCTTGTCTTCGTAGGCCGGGCCGATGCCGCGGCCGGTGGTGCCGATGGCGCTCTTGCCTGCGGCGGCTTCGCGCGCCTTATCGACGGCAATGTGGTACGGCATGATCAGCGGGGTCGCCGGGCTGATCTTGAGGCGCGAGCGCACTTCCACGCCCTGCGCTTCCAGCTCCTCGATCTCTTGCTTGAGCGCCTGTGGCGACAGCACCACGCCATTGCCGATCAGGCACAGCGCGTCATCGCGCAGGATGCCCGACGGGATCAGGTGCAGCACGGTCTTCTTGCCCTTGATGACCAGGGTATGGCCAGCGTTGTGGCCGCCCTGGAAGCGTGCCACCGCGCCTACCCGTTCGGTCAACAGGTCGACGATCTTGCCCTTGCCTTCGTCGCCCCACTGCGCGCCGAGGATTACGACTGACTTGCCCATGGTGTTCTCACTCAATTTGCAAAGTTGAAATAGCTCGCCGATGGCCGCGATGGCGTCAATGCTTGGCCGCGTCTGGGTTGCCGAAATAATGCAGGAATTCGGAATCGGGCTTCAGGATCAGCACGCTGTTGCCGTCCTTGAACGCCTTCGTATAGGCGGCGAGGCTGCGGTAGAACGCGAAGAATTCGGGATCCTGGTTGTACGACTGCGCATAAATCGCGGCTGCCTCGGCATCGCCTTCGCCACGCACCTTGGCGGCATCGCGCTCGGCGTCGGCGCGCAGCACCTTGCCCTGGCGATCGGCGTCGGCATTGATCTTCTCCGCCGCTTCCTGGCCGGTGTAGCGCAACTCGTTGGCGAGCTGCAGGCGTTCAGCCTTCATCCGCTTGTACACCGACTCACTCACTTCGTCCGGCAGGTCGATGCGCTTGATGCGCACGTCGACCACGGCAATGCCGAGGTTCTTGCGCGCCGAGGCATCGGTCTGCTGGCGCACGCGCTCAGTGATGTCCTTGCGGCCGCCGGAGATCAGCTCCTGCAAGGTGCGCGCGTTGAACTCGAAGCGCAGCGCATCCTTGACGACGGGGGTGAGTCGCTGCGTGGCCTGCAACTGGTCGCCACCGGTGGCGCGGTAGTAGAGCGCATTGTCGGCGATGCGCCACTTCACGTAGAAATCGACATTGACGCTTTTCTTCTCGGAAGTGAAATAGCGCTCCGGCTGCGCATCCAGCGACAGGATGCGCTTGTCGAAGTGCAGCACCTGCTGGATCACCGGCAGCTTGACGTGCAGGCCGGGCTGGTAGTCGGCGTGCACGATGCGGCCGAACTGCAGCAGCAACGCGCTCTGCCCTTCGTCGACCACGAACACGCTGTTGAAACCGAGCAACGCCAGCAGGGCGACGACGAGGATCGCAACGACGCTCTTCATGGCTGGGCTCCCTTGTCCGAGGCGGCATCGCTGGCGGAGGCCGCCGCTGCGGGTGCCGCTACCGCGGCGGCCTTGCTGCCGTCGTCCGAAGCGGCGTGCGCACGATGGGTGGCCGGCAGGTTGATGATGTTGCGACCCCCGGAGCCATCGACCACCTTGGTGTTGTCGGCTGCCACCTCTTCCATCGTCTCCAGCCACAGGCGCTTGCGCGTCACTGCAGGTGCGGCCTTGTATTCCTTGAGCAGCAGGTCGAAGCGCGCGGTATCGCCCTGCGCGCGTGCGATGCGCTCGGCCTTGTAGCCTTCGGCCTCCTGGGCGATGCGCGCCGCGTCGCCGCGCGCCACCGGCACCACCTTGTTGGCGTAGGCCAGCGCGGCGTTCTCGATGCTCTGCTTGTCTTCGCGTGCGTTGTTCACGTCATCAAAGGCATCTTTCACCTCGGCCGGCGGCGCCACGTTCTGGAAGCTCACCTCGGTGACGCGCAGGCCGCTGTTGTAGCCGTCCAGCGTTTTCTGCAGCGCCTGTTGCGCCTCGGTCACCAGGGTCGAACCATCGGCGGAGAGGACCTGGTCCATGTCGCTGCCGCCGACCACCGAGCGCACCGCAGCCTCGGCGGCCGCGCTCACGCTGCCGTCCGGGTCGCTCACCGAGAACAGGTACCTGTACGCATCGTCCACCTGGTACTGCACGGTGAAGTCGATGGTGATGATGTTCTCGTCGCGGGTGAGCATGGAAACACGGTCGTTGACCGAACGGATGCCCGTGGCCTCGACCTTGTCCACTGTCTCGACGGGGCTGGGCAGCTTGAGGTGGAAGCCCGGCGGCAGCGTTCGCGAGTATTCGCCGAAACGCAGCACCACGCCGACCTGGCGCGCGTCGATGATGGTGTAGCTGCTCATCAGCAGGAACACTGCGGCAATCACGACGATCGCGATGAGGATGCCGCCGGGGCCGCGACCCAGCTTGCCGAAATGCTTGCCGAAGTTCTTCAGCCACCGGTTCGGCGAAAGGCCGGCATCGTTGGGACGCTGCCGGTTCCAAGGGTCGCGCTGCCCGCCGCCGGGTTCATTCCAAGCCATTGTCAGTCTCCTGGGGGGCGCTTGGGAGGCCGGCAAGCTGCACCGGAACGCATCGTGGGTAAAGGAAATCGCATGAGGCGTAAAGGGATTGCCGTCGATGTGGCGACCAGACTTTTTCGGTCGCACAAACGGCTGGCATTCTAGCAGAGCCGCGCGAAATCAGGATGTCGCGCTACCCAGCAAGCCGCGCAGCAGCTCGTTTTCCGCCGTGCTGCCACCGTTGAGCGGCGCGATCACGCTGCGTGGGGCGTCGATGCGCAGGCACCAGCCATGCTCGTCCACCTGTTCGCCGGCGATCGCGCCGATGGCCTTGAGCCGCGCGTGCAGCCGCCCAGCCGTCAGCGGCAGGCGCAACTCGGACTGCACCCGTTCGCCGCCGAGCAGTTCGCCCAGCGCCTGGCGCAACAGTTCGATGCCTGCGCCGGTGGCGGCAGACAGCCATACAGCCTGCGGCTTGCCGGAAGCATCGCGATCGATGCGGGGCTCCATGGCCTTTTCGCGGGCCATCGCATCCGAAACCGCCCCTTCCTGAGGAGTGGCGGTACTGGCACCGTCGTCCCTTCCCATCAAATCGATCTTGTTGAAGACGCGCAGCTGCGGCACCTCGCCCGCGCCGATTTCCTCCAGCACCTGGTCGACCACGCGACGCAGCGCTTCGCGCTCCTCGTCGGCGGCGTCACTGACGTGCAGCAACAGATCGGCGTCGCGCGCCTCGGCCAAGGTGCCGCGGAACGCGGCGACCAGGTCATGCGGCAATTCGCGGACAAAGCCTACGGTGTCGGCGATCACTGCCGGGCCACAGGTCAGCTCCTCAAGCCGGCGCACGGTGGGATCGAGCGTGGCGAACAACTGGTCGGCGGCATACACCCCGCCAGCGGTGAGCGCGTTGAAGAGGGTGGACTTGCCGGCGTTGGTGTAGCCCACCAACGCCACCCGCGGCACCGTGTTGCGCAGGCGCGCGCGGCGCTGCTGGCCGCGTTGGGTCTGCACTTTTTCGAGGCGCTTGGTGAGCTGCTTCACCCGTTCGGCGAGCAGGCGACGGTCGGTTTCCAGCTGGGTCTCGCCGGGGCCGCGGTTGCCGATCGCACCGCCGCGCTGGGCATCCAGATGCGTCCAGCCGCGCACCAGCCGGGTGGCGACGTGTTTGAGCTGGGCCAGCTCGACCTCCAGCTTGCCCTCGTGCGAGCGCGCACGCTGTGCAAAGATGTCGAGGATCAGGCCGGCACGGTCGACCACGCGCGCACTGAGGTGTTTTTCGAGGTTGCGCTCCTGCACCGGGCTGAGCAGGTGGTCGACCAGCACGAGGTCGGCACCCAGCGCGCGCACCATCTCGGCCACTTCGTCGGCCTTGCCGCTGCCGACGTAGAAACGCGGATTGGGCGCCTCGACACGCGCGGAGACACTGCCCAGTACCTCGGCACCGGCCGACCTGGCCAGTTCCGCGAACTCGTCCGCGCGGCGTTCGGCATCGCCGCCGCCACGCGCGTGCGGCAGCACGAGTACGGCGCGTTCGCCTTTCTTCTGACGATCAAACACGTGGGATGGTGGCCTTTGCGATTGGGCGGAGTCGGGACGACCCCACCTTCATGTGGGCCAGCCGGCCGTCAATCAAGCATCCGTGGCGTCGCCCGCAGGAGCGGCATCGACATGCGCCTCGTGGCCTTCATGGCCGGTGCCGATGCGCACATTGCGGCTGGGCACCACGGTGGAGATGGCATGCTTGTACACCATCTGGCTGACCTGGTTGCGCAGCAGCACCACGAACTGGTCGAAGGACTCGACGGTGCCCTGCAGCTTGATGCCGTTCACCAGATAAATGGCCACCGGCACGCGCTCGCGACGCAAGGCGTTGAGAAAAGGATCCTGCAGCGATTGTCCCTTGGACATTTCTTGTTCTCCCCTAAGCGGCACCCGAACCGGGGAAAAAACGCCAAAGGCGCCCCGGTTCAACGGAATCGATGTTAACCGGGTTCAAGGGCTTGAAGGAAGGGGGTTTTCCGGGTCGCGGCGCACGGAATGGTCACCGCTTCAGTGCGCTGTCCCGAGAAACAGGCGCGCCGCTTCGGTAGCCTGCACGAGCGGCGGCGCAAGCTCCGGATCGAACACGCGCGCATCCAGCTCGGCACGCAGCCAGGTGATCTGCCGCTTGGCCAACTGGCGGGTGGCGAAGATGGCGCGATCGCGGAAGTCGACGGCATTGCCTTGGCCGGCCAGATATTCCCAGCCCTGCCGGTAGCCCACCGCACGGATCGCGGGCAGGTCGGCATGCAGGTCGCCGCGTTCGCGCAGAACGCGCACCTCGTCGAGAAAGCCGTCGGCAAGCATGGCATCGAAGCGCCGCGCGATGCGCGCATGCAGCGGCCGACGATCCGTCGGCAACAGTGCCAGCTTGAGTACGCGCCAGGGAAACACCTCGCCATGACCGCCACGCTGCAATTCGGACAACGGCCGTCCGCTCAACTCGATCACTTCAAGGGCGCGCTGCAGACGCTGGGCGTCGTTGGGGCCGATGCGCGCTGCGGCGGCAGGATCGAGCCGCTCCAGTCGCGCATGCATGGCCGGCCAACCGATACGCGCGGCTTCGTCCGTCAATCGCGCACGGATCACCGGATCGGCTTCGGGCAATTCGGAAAGTCCGTGCTGCAAGGCTCGGAAATACAGCCCGGTGCCCCCCACCAACAGCGGCACCCTGCCCCGTGCCGTGATTTCGCGCATGACCGCCAGCGCGTCGTCGCAGAATTCCGCCGCCGAATAAGGCTGGGCCGGATCGCGGATGTCGATCAGGGCATGCGGATAACGCGCCAGCGTGGCCGCATCCGGCTTGGCCGCACCGATGTCGAGGCCGCGATACACCAGCGCCGAATCCACGCTGACCAGCCCCAGCGGAAAGCGATCCGCCAGCTCACAGGCAAGCGCGGTCTTGCCAGAGGCCGTAGGGCCCATCAGAAAGACCGCGAGGGGACGTGCGTCGAGGCTCATGCGTGGCGATGCGGCAAAGGATGCGCAAGCGTAGCCGAACGCACCTGCGCAAAACTTCATCAATGCGAGGCAAGTGTCTGTCGCAGCGGCGCGAACCGGAGTTGTCCACATGCTTGTCCCGCGCGTATCCACATCCGCTGTGGATAGAACCGCAGCTCGCAGGTAATCGGCATATCGACTCGCGCGTTTGCCTCTGCATGCCCAAGCCCAATGCCCTCACATCCGCACTCCCCGCCGTTGCCCTGCTTGCCGCAAGCACCTGGGCCATCTCGCAGCAGATCACCACGTTGCCCGACTTCAATGGCCTGTGGCGCCTCAGCGACCAGGGCAGCGATGGCCCGGACCAGGTCACTGCCATGCTGCGCAGCGAATTGCGGCGCGAACAGTCGCCTACCGTGGCGCCGGCCGGTGCATCGTCCAGCGCCAGCACATCCCAGCCGAGCAGCCATGGGGGCCATGGTGGCGGCCGTGGAGGCATGGGCGGCGGCCACATGGGTGGTGGCCACGGTCGCGGCGGCAACAAGACGGACAGCGCATCATCGAGCAACTCGTCCGACGATGCCGACCTGCTCAAGCTGCCGCCCACGCTGGCCAACGACTCCGTGCTGATCGTCCAGCAGGATGCCAATGCTCTGCAGACACGACTGGAGAATGGCGAACAATTGGCCATGCCGCTGAACGGCCATGATCAGCACACGCTTGACGGCAATGCGATCGCCCACCGGCTGGACGCCGGCCAGGGCCTGCAGTTCACCCTGCAATTCAACGACGGCAGTCATCTCAACGAAATCTGGTCGCGTTCCGCCGACGGCCACACGCTGCAAGTCACCGAACAATGGCAACCCGGCTTCCTGCAGCGGCCGGTGGTGTTCCATCGCAACTACGTGCGCGTCGACCAGTAACCGGCCTGTGGGCGGCGATGCCGGCCATGGATTTATAATCGTGGTCTTCCCCGCCCGTTCGGGCCAGCCATTGGATCCCCCATGCCGCAGACGATGAAAGCCCTGGTCAAGCGCCACGCCGAGAAAGGCATCTGGATGGAAGAGGTGCCGGTGCCCGAGGTCGGCCCCAACGAAGTGCTGATCAAGCTGGAAAAAACCGCGATCTGCGGCACCGACCTGCACATCTACAAATGGGATGAGTGGAGCCAGCGCGTCATCAAGCCCGGCCTCACCATCGGTCACGAGTTCGTCGGCCGCATCGTGGAAATCGGTCCCGGCGTCACCGGCTACAAGGTGGGCGACCGTGTCTCGGCCGAGGGACACATCGTGTGCGGCCACTGCCGCAACTGCCGCGCAGGCCGCCAGCACTTGTGCCCGAACACCATCGGCATCGGCGTGAACCGCAACGGCGCGTTCGCCGAATACATGACCATGCCGGCCTCAAACCTGTGGCCGATCCCGGACCAGATCCCGTCCGAGCTGGCCGCGTTCTTCGACCCCTACGGCAACGCCGCGCACTGCGCGTTGGAATTCGACCTGATCGGCGAGGACGTGCTGATCACCGGCGCCGGCCCGATCGGCATCATCGCCGCCGGCATCGCCAAGCACGTGGGCGCGCGCAACGTGGTGGTCACCGACGTCAACGACTACCGCCTGAAGCTGGCGGCGGACATGGGCGCCACCCGTGTGGTGAACGTGGCTAACACCTCGCTGAAGGACGTGATGAAGGATCTGCACATGGAAGGCTTCGACGTGGGCCTGGAAATGAGCGGCAACCCGCGCGCCTTCAACGACATGCTCGACTGCATGTACCACGGCGGCAAAGTCGCCCTGCTCGGCATCCTGCCCAAGGGCGCCGGCATCGATTGGGACAGGGTGATCTTCAAGGGCCTCACCCTGCAGGGCATCTACGGCCGCAGGATGTATGAGACCTGGTACAAGATGACCCAGATGGTGCTCACCGGCTTCCCGCTGCAGAAGGTGCTGACCCACCAGATCCACATTGACGATTTCCAGAAGGGCTTCGACCTGATGGACGCCGGCACCTGCGGCAAGGTCGTTTGTTCCTGGAACTGATGCATTGACGCAAGCGAAACGGGCCGGCTCCTGAAGCCGGCCCGTTTTTCATGGTCGTCATTTGGCGGAAGGTGCCTCGGTCGCCGTCGACGGAATTCCCGCTGTGAGCTTGAACGTGCACCAGGCGCCAGCACCGCCGACGCCAGCGGTCATGTTGCCCGTCACCTTCTCGCACGGACCGTTGATGCGGTCGCCGCGCATTTTCCAGTAGCCGCGCATGACCGGGCCGACGGAGGCCAAGGTGAAATAGACGCTGGAGCTGCCGTCGGCCCGCGGCTCCGCGTGCAAGGTCACATCCATGTAAACCTGCGCCGTGACACGCTTGCCGTTGACGCGTGCGGGTGACCTGGTCCAGTCCTGCACGCTGCTCCAGAGCAACCGGTTCACCTGCGTGGGCAGGCGCTGCGCATGCTGGATGTCGCGAACCTGCCCCTTGTTGGTCACGATCACCAGCAGGGGAATATTCGTGACCGCGCTGGACTGCGCCTGGGTGGCGCCACTGGCTGCCGATTGGGGAAGGCTTGCCGGCGAAGCATCGTGGGCGGCGACACTCGCTCCGAACAACATCGACACGGCAAGACCAAGCAATACACCATTTGCACGTTTCATGGCTTCGCTCCTGCAAATGCCGCGTTGTCGTGGCTATCCGGACTTCTACTCCCGGGGATTGAAGCGGTCAATTGGTGCATGTCTTTGCGTTTGGCGTGGGTTTCCACTCCCTGCAACAGACCATGCAAGCCGCAGCGAAGCGCGAAGGAGGTGGGCCACGCCGCCGATTTTCCTTTCACGTAAACTTTCACGGTCGACGCGCAACGGGATACCGCGATCATGAACGATCCTCGCCCAGCAGCTTCCCCTCTGGCGATGGCGCGCGACCGCGCCGAACGGCTGTATCGCTCGCGGCGCACGCGCAAGACCGCGCTGGTGATTGCCATCGTGCTGGTCGTGTTCGGCCTGCTCGGTTTCCTGGTCGCGCCGCCGATCATCAAGAGCCAGCTGCAGACCCGGCTCACCGCCCTGCTCGACCGCCCGGTCAGCGTGGACGCGGTGCACCTGGATCCGTTCACCCTGCGGCTGGAACTGGACAAGCTGCACATCGGCGACCGCGACGGTCATTCGCCGTTCGTGGACATCGACCGCGCCGTGGTCAATGCCTCGTGGACTTCGCTGTTCCGCATGGCGCCAATCCTCGACGAACTCTCGCTGCAGCATCCGCAGCTGCACATTGCGCGTACCGCGCCGCAGCAGTTCAACTTCTCCGACCTGATCGCCAAGTTCTCCGGCGGACCGCCGAAGCCGGACAGCCAACCCGCGCGCTTCGCGCTGTCCAACATCAGCGTGACCGACGGTGACATCACGTTCGCCGACGCGGTGTCCAACGCCACGCACCGCATCGACCACCTGCAGGTCGGCATCCCTTTCATCGCCAACCTGCCGCGCGACACCGACGTATTCGTGCAGCCGCTGCTGGCTATGAACGTAGACGGCAGCCCGCTGCGCGTCGCCGGCCAGACCAAGCCGTTCTCGGACAGCCTCGAGTCGGACATCAATTTCTCGCTGGATCACCTCGATCTGCCGCGCTACCTCGGCTACGTGCCGGCGAAGCTGCCGGTGGCGATACCCAGCGGCCAGTTGTCCGGCAAGCTCGATCTGCAGTTCGTGCAGGCAAAGTCCGGCCCGCAGATTCGTCTTGGCGGCCAGTTGCAATTGAACGGCTTCGCACTGACCACGCCGGCAGGTGCGCCGCTGTTCGAACTAGCTCTCGCCAAGGCCACACTGGATGACGTGGAGCCACTGCTGTCGCGCTATCGCCTCGGTGTGGTGCAACTGTACGGCCTCGCCTTGCACTACACCCGCACGTCCGAAGGCCACAGCAACTTTGATGCGCTGACCGGGGGCGATGCCGCGAAACCCACACCACCTACCAAACCCGCCGCACCGACCACTGAGGTGAGCATCGCCGCGCTGACATTGGGAGTCAGTCACCTCGACTACACCGACGCCAGTGGCCGCAAACCAGCCTCGCTAGCGCTGAACAATATCTACGGCACATTGCGCGGGCTATCCACGGTCGCCGCGCCACCTGCAATACTCGATATTGCTGCCGCCTCGCTCAACGGCGGCAACCTCTCCACAAGCGGCAAACTCGATGTGGCTAATGGCCACTACGACGGCAAGCTGGGCATGAAAGGCATAGGCCTGCCGCCCTTGCTGTCGCTGGCCCCGTCGATGCTCGACGCCGAGCTGACCAAGGGCACGCTGAATGCGGACGGCCAGTTGCAAGCCAACTGGGGCAAGGTCTTCAACCTCACGCTGCAAACCACCACTGCAACGATCAACGACCTCGCCCTGCAGCAGGGCAAGCGCACGCCGCTCGCATGGCAATCGCTGGAAGCCGGCATCACGCAGCTCGATCTCGCCAGCAGCACAGCGCAACTCGATCACGTAACCCTGCACGGCCTGCAGGTCGAGGCGCGGCGCCTGCAGAACGGCAACATCGACCTGACCGACCTGATGAAGTCCGAGCCGACGCATGGCTCGCGCAAACCATCGCCACCCTCGCCGAGTTGGCACTGGAGCATCGCCCACGTCGGCATCGACGGCACGCTGGCGCTCACTGATCCGCACATTGCCGGCAAGAACAACCGCACCGCGCTCAAGCTGGCACACGCCAACTTCGATGATCTTTCCAGCGACATGCGCAAGCCGTTGAAGCTGGCACTGGAAGGTGGCATCGGCCGCGGCAGCCTGCGCGTGGACGGCACGCTGCGCCCGCAACCGCTGGATGCCAACCTGCGCGTACGCACCACGCGGCTCGATATCGCCCCGCTGCAATCGCTGGCCACGGTGCCGCTCAACGTGACACTCACCAGCGCCACGCTCAGCGCGGATGGTCGCTTGCGTTACCGCGACCACCAGCCACAGGCGCTGATGGACTGGCGCGGCCGCGTCACGCTGGGCAACGTGCGCGTGCAGGACAAGCTCACCGGCGACGACTTCCTGCGCTGGAACTCCTTGGACGCCAGCGGCCTGACGGTGCACATGGGCGAAGACGTGCCGCATGTGTCGGTAGCCGGTCTGGCATTGGACGATTTCTATGCCCGCGTCATCATCAATACGAATGGCCGCACCAATATGCAGGACGTGGTAGCCAACCCGGCCGCCGCTCCCGTCTCGGTGACCCAGACGCGACAGAACCCCGCGGCACCCGCGGCGAAACCGCAGGTTGCCGCTACCACAGCCTCGCCTACCCCCGCCGGCACCGCCGCGGCACCCGCCGCCGACATCCAGATCGGCGGCATCACGCTGGCACGCGGCTACCTCAACTACACCGACAACTTCATCAAGCCGAACTACACGGCCAACATCACCGACCTAGCCGGCAAGGTTGGCGCGTTCGGCACTGCGGGCGGCCCGCCCGCCGACATGGACCTGCAGGGCCAGCTCGACGATAACGCGCCGGTAAACATCACCGGCACGATCAACCCGCTGGCACCGACGGCGTCCCTCGACGTGAAGGGCAAGGCCGATGGCGTGGAGCTCACCCACCTGTCGCCGTACTCGGGCAAGTACACCGGCTATCCGATCACCAAGGGCCGGCTGACGATGGACGTGCACTACCAGCTCGACAACGGCAAGCTCAACGCCGACAACCATATCTTCATTACCCAGCTCACCTTCGGCGACGCCATCCAGGGCCCCGGCATCAGCCACCTGCCGGTGAAGCTGGCGGTGGCGCTGCTGAAGGATGCCGACGGCAACATCGACGTGGACGTGCCGGTATCCGGCTCGCTGGACGACCCGCAGTTCAGCGTGGGCGGACTGATCTGGCATGCCTTCGTCAACCTGATCGGCCGTGCGGTGACCTCCCCGTTCCGGCTGATCGCCTCGGCCATGGGTGGCGGCGGCAAGCAGCAGGATCTGGGCTATGTGGAATTCGCCCCCGGCTCGGCCGTGCTGGACGCCAAGGCGCAGGAAAAGCTGGACCAGATTGTGAAGATCCTCCAGCAGAAAACCGCTCTGAAGCTGGACGTCACTGGCCGTGTCGATCCGAAGTTCGACGAAAGCGGCCTGCGCAAGGTGATGGTGGACGACCTGGTGCAACAGGAGGCTGGCGAAGGCGCCGACCTTGCCAAGCTCACACCGGACCAGTACGACAAATACCTGAAGAAGGCCTACAAGCACGCCAAGTTCCCCAAGCCGCGCGACGCCATCGGCCTCACCAAATCGCAGCCCTCGGACGTGATGCGCAAGTTGCTGGAAACCAACATGCCGGTGGACGAAGACGCGTTGCGCCACCTTGCCGAACGCAGGGCCGATGCGGTGCGCGCCGCGTTGCGCGGCAAGCTCGCCGACAATCGCGTGTTCGTGCTGGCGCCAAAGGTCGATGCCAAGGGCATCGATGACGCGGGCAAGACCACGCGTGTCGACTTCGGCCTACACTGAAAACCAGAGGCCTCCGTCACGGGGAAAATCGCCGGATGTGGTCTCTGCATCACATCCGCATCGGCCACGCGTACGGCCGCCATGGATGGCGCTCGCAAAAAGGCCGACAATAGGCGCTTTCCCTATGAGCGGAACTCCACCATGAGCTACCCCGGCCAAGCGCGCTACGCCAGCGAACTGAAATCCATCCGCGAGCAGGGCCTGTTCAAGGCCGAGCGCGTAATCGTCTCGCCGCAGTCCGCGGAAATCGAGCTGGAAGGCGGCCGCAAGGTGCTGAATTTCTGCGCCAACAATTACCTCGGCCTGGCCGACCATCCCGACGTGATCCAGGCCGCGAAGGATGCATTGGACACGCACGGCTTCGGCATGGCCAGCGTGCGCTTCATCTGCGGCACGCAGGACCTGCACAAGCAATTGGAAAAGCAGATCGCCGGCTTCTTCGGTACCGAGGACACCATCCTCTACGCCGCCTGCTTCGACGCCAACGGCGGCCTGTACGAGCCGCTGCTGGGCGAGGAAGACGCGGTGATCTCCGACGCGCTCAACCACGCCTCGATCATCGACGGCATCCGCCTGTGCAAGGCCAAGCGCTTCCGTTATGCCAACAGCGACATGGCCGACCTGGAGAAGCAGTTGCAGGCCGCCGACGCAGCCGGCGCGCGCACCAAGCTGATCTCCACCGACGGCGCGTTCTCGATGGACGGCTTCATCGCCAAGCTCGACCAGATCACCGCGCTGGCCGCGAAGTACAACGCGTTGGTACACATCGACGAATGCCACTGCACCGGCTTTCTCGGCGAAACCGGCCGTGGCTCGGCCGAAGTCAACGGCGTGATGGACAAGATCGACCTCTTCACCGGCACGCTGGGCAAGGCGCTGGGCGGTGCACTGGGCGGCTTCACTACCGGCCGCGCCGAAATGATCGAGATGCTGCGCCAACGCTCGCGGCCGTACCTGTTCTCCAACTCGCTGCCGCCGCATGTGGTGGCTGCGGCGATCAAGGTATTCGACATGCTTGCCTCCGCGGGGGATCTGCGCGCCAAGGTGCAGGAAAACACCCGCTACTTCCGCGAGCAGATGACCAAGGCCGGCTTCGACATCAAGCCTGGCGTGCATCCCATCGTACCCGTGATGATCTACGACGCACCCAAGGCACAGGCGATGGCCACTGCCCTGCTAGACGAAGGCATCTACGTCACTGGCTTCTTTTACCCAGTGGTGCCCCAAGGGCAGGCCCGCATACGCACGCAGATGAGCGCGGCGCATACGCGCGAACACCTGGATCGCGCCATCGCGGCATTCACCAAGGTGGGTAAACAGCTTGGCGTGATCTGATGCTCAACGCGTCCTGAGTGCCGCCACTTCGGCGGCACTCAAGTGGCGCCATTGCCCCTTGGCAAGCTCGCCAAGCTGCAGGGGCCCGATGGCAACGCGCACCAACCGCAGCACCTCGAAGCCCAGCGCCGCCAGCAGGCGGCGGATGTGCCGATTGCGGCCTTCGTCCAACAGCACTTCCAGCCAGGCGTTCTTCTCGCCCGCACGCAGCAACGCGACCCTGCGCGCCTTGAGCAAATCCGCACCATCGCGAACACCGGCCAGCATCGCCGCCAGAGCATCGGCGTCTGGCCGCCCCACCACTTGCACGTGGTAGGTCTTGTCGAGATGCGTACTCGGTTCGGTGATGCCGGCCGCCCATACGCTGTCATTGCTGAGCAGCAGCAGGCCTTCGCTGGCCCTGTCCAGCCGGCCGACCGGCCCGCACCATGGCAAACCGGCGTCACGCAACAGGTCATATACGGTATCGCGACCGCGTTCGTCCGCTGCGCTCACCACGATGCCGCGCGGCTTGTTGAGGGCGAGATAGACGCGCTGGGTCGCCACCACGGTTACGCCATCCAGACTGATTTTCTGGCGAGCCGCATCCACCGGATGCTCGGGATCGTGCACCGGCCGGCCATCCACGCCAACACGCCCTGCCCGCACCGCCGCCTCGGCCTGGCTGCGCGAACACACACCCAGCTTGCTCAGTGCGCGGGCAACACCGTGTCGTTTGCCGCCTAGCGGTTCGGATTGTCGTACACGAGTCATCGGCAAGCTCAAATGGCGTCGGAACACCCCATTGCAATCATCCATGATCACGAGAACCAAACGGACGGTCATCCGTGGCCGCAGTACCCACAAAAAAAGCCCGGCATGCGCCGGGCTTTTTCGTGACACTGCAACAAGTCCGATTACTGCTGGACCTGCAATTCCACGCGACGGTTCTGCGCACGGCCCGCGTCGGTCGCGTTGTCGCCGATCGGGTTGTCTTCGCCGTGACCAATCGGGCCTTCCAGACGGCTCGCGTCGATCCCGTGGCTGGTCAGGTAGTCGTACACGAT
>NZ_JADIKK010000006.1:0-5459 GCF_044904645.1 Rhodanobacter hydrolyticus | reverse complement strand
CACCACCCGCGCTGAAGAGACTTCGACGAAGGTGTTGACGGACCGAAAAGACGATGTATAGTAGGCGGCTCACCGGGACGAAATGTCCTGTAGCGGAAAGCTCCGCGGTGACGAGATCTTTGACAGTGTGCACAGGTGAATTGTGTGGACGCCTTGCGCTGGCGAGTCGATGACTTGTCCAAGCAATGCAAGCGTCCCACCCAAATGAAAGTCAGTAATGAGTTTCACTGGTTGGGGTCACGCTTCAGAAAGATAGATCGTCTTCGGATGATCGAAAACTTAAGTGAAGAGTTTGATCCTGGCTCAGATTGAACGCTGGCGGCATGCCTAACACATGCAAGTCGAACGGCAGCACAGGTAGCAATACCGGGTGGCGAGTGGCGGACGGGTGAGTAATGCATCGGGATCTACCCAAACGTGGGGGATAACGTAGGGAAACTTACGCTAATACCGCATACGTCCTAAGGGAGAAAGCGGGGGCTCGCAAGACCTCGCGCGGTTGGACGAACCGATGTTCGATTAGCTAGTTGGTAGGGTAATGGCCTACCAAGGCGACGATCGATAGCTGGTCTGAGAGGATGATCAGCCACACTGGGACTGAGACACGGCCCAGACTCCTACGGGAGGCAGCAGTGGGGAATATTGGACAATGGGCGCAAGCCTGATCCAGCAATGCCGCGTGTGTGAAGAAGGCCTTCGGGTTGTAAAGCACTTTTATCAGGAGCGAAATGCCATGGGTTAATACCCCGTGGAGCTGACGGTACCTGAGGAATAAGCACCGGCTAACTTCGTGCCAGCAGCCGCGGTAATACGAAGGGTGCAAGCGTTAATCGGAATTACTGGGCGTAAAGGGTGCGTAGGCGGTTCGTTAAGTCTGTCGTGAAATCCCCGGGCTCAACCTGGGAATGGCGATGGATACTGGCGAGCTAGAGTGTGTCAGAGGATGGTGGAATTCCCGGTGTAGCGGTGAAATGCGTAGAGATCGGGAGGAACATCAGTGGCGAAGGCGGCCATCTGGGACAACACTGACGCTGAAGCACGAAAGCGTGGGGAGCAAACAGGATTAGATACCCTGGTAGTCCACGCCCTAAACGATGCGAACTGGATGTTGGTCTCAACTCGGAGATCAGTGTCGAAGCTAACGCGTTAAGTTCGCCGCCTGGGGAGTACGGTCGCAAGACTGAAACTCAAAGGAATTGACGGGGGCCCGCACAAGCGGTGGAGTATGTGGTTTAATTCGATGCAACGCGAAGAACCTTACCTGGCCTTGACATGTCCGGAATCCTGCAGAGATGCGGGAGTGCCTTCGGGAATCGGAACACAGGTGCTGCATGGCTGTCGTCAGCTCGTGTCGTGAGATGTTGGGTTAAGTCCCGCAACGAGCGCAACCCTTGTCCTTAGTTGCCAGCACGTAATGGTGGGAACTCTAAGGAGACTGCCGGTGACAAACCGGAGGAAGGTGGGGATGACGTCAAGTCCTCATGGCCCTTACGGCCAGGGCTACACACGTACTACAATGGTCGGTACAGAGGGTTGCAATACCGCGAGGTGGAGCCAATCCCAGAAAGCCGATCCCAGTCCGGATCGGAGTCTGCAACTCGACTCCGTGAAGTCGGAATCGCTAGTAATCGCAGATCAGCTATGCTGCGGTGAATACGTTCCCGGGCCTTGTACACACCGCCCGTCACACCATGGGAGTGAGTTGCTCCAGAAGCCGTTAGTCTAACCGCAAGGGGGACGACGACCACGGAGTGGTTCATGACTGGGGTGAAGTCGTAACAAGGTAGCCGTATCGGAAGGTGCGGCTGGATCACCTCCTTTCGAGAACGACAGCGCGATTCGTCGCGCAAGACGTCCACACAAGACACCTGTATTTCACGTAGCGTCCCTAGCAAGAAGCTTCCGGGTCTGTAGCTCAGGTGGTTAGAGCGCACCCCTGATAAGGGTGAGGCCGGTGGTTCGAGTCCTCCCAGACCCACCAACCACGGGGCCATAGCTCAGCTGGGAGAGCACCTGCTTTGCAAGCAGGGGGTCGTCGGTTCGATCCCGACTGGCTCCACCATGGTGACGCGTGAAATCCAAGCACACATAAAGATTTGAAGCGAGGCGGCGTTGAGGCCGTTCTTGTGTTCTTTGAAAACTGGCAAACGAGTGACAAGCGTCTTGGTTCGAACCGAACCGAGACACGTGTTGAGGCACGAACAGGTGGTTTGAAACGTGTAATCCCGAGGCGACTTGGGGTTATATGGTCAAGCGACCAAGCGTATACGGTGGATGCCTTGGCAGTCAGAGGCGATGAAGGACGTGGCAGCCTGCGAAAAGTGTCGGGGAGCTGGCAACAAGCTTTGATCCGGCAATGTCCGAATGGGGAAACCCACCTAGCAATAGGTATCCGTAACTGAATTCATAGGTTGCGGAAGCGAACCCGGGGAACTGAAATATCTAAGTACCCGGAGGAAAAGAAATCAACCGAGATTCCGTCAGTAGCGACGAGCGAACGCGGACTAGCCCAAAAGCATCTAGTGTTTTAGTCGAACGGTTTGGAAAAGCCGGCCATAGCGGGTGATAGCCCCGTAGGCGAAAGGGCATTAGGTGTGAAATTGAGTAGGGCGGGGCACGAGAAACCCTGTCTGAACATGGGGGGACCATCCTCCAAGGCTAAATACTCCTGACTGACCGATAGCGAACAAGTACCGTGAGGGAAAGGCGAAAAGAACCCCGGAGAGGGGAGTGAAATAGACCCTGAAACCGTATACGTACAAGCAGTGGAAGCCCGCAAGGGTGACTGCGTACCTTTTGTATAATGGGTCAGCGACTTACTGTCAGTGGCAAGCTTAACCGTCTAGGGGAGGCGAAGGGAAACCGAGTCTGAATAGGGCGCATAGTCTCTGGCAGTAGACCCGAAACCGAGTGATCTATCCATGGCCAGGTTGAAGGTGCGGTAACACGCACTGGAGGACCGAACCCACATCTGTTGCAATAGATGGGGATGAGCTGTGGATAGGAGTGAAAGGCTAAACAAACTCGGAGATAGCTGGTTCTCCTCGAAAGCTATTTAGGTAGCGCCTCGGACGAATCTTCCTGGGGGTAGAGCACTGTTATGGCTAGCGGGTCATCGCGACTTAGCAAACCATGGCAAACTCCGAATACCAGGACAGACTATCCGGGAGACACACGGCGGGTGCTAACGTCCGTCGTGAAAAGGGAAACAACCCAGACCCGCAGCTAAGGTCCCCAAGTTCTAGCTAAGTGGAAAACGATGTGGAAAGGCATAGACAGCCAGGAGGTTGGCTTAGAAGCAGCCATCCTTTAAAGAAAGCGTAATAGCTCACTGGTCGAGTCGGTCTGCGCGGAAGATTTAACGGGGCTAAGCTAGACACCGAAGCTCGGGGTGCACACTTTGTGTGCGCGGTAGAGGAGCGTTCCGTAAGCCTGTGAAGGTGGATTGTAAAGTCTGCTGGAGGTATCGGAAGTGCGAATGCTGACATGAGTAACGATAATGCGGGTGAAAAGCCCGCACGCCGAAAGCCCAAGGTTTCCTCGCGCAACGTTCATCGGCGCAGGGTGAGTCGGCCCCTAAGGCGAGGCAGAAATGCGTAGTCGATGGGAAGCTGGTTAATATTCCAGCACTTTTCTTAAGTGCGATGTGGGGACGGAGAAGGTTAGGTCTACCGGGCGTTGGTTGTCCCGGGGAAAGGCGGTAGGCATGAGGGTTAGGCAAATCCGGCCCTCTTTATGCCGAGCACCGAGACGAGCCCTTTTGGGCGAAGTGACTGATACCACGCTTCCAGGAAAAGCCACTAAGCTTCAGCTTAAGAAAAACCGTACCGTAAACCGACACTGGTAGGCAGGGTGAGAATCCCAAGGCGCTTGAGAGAACTCGGGTGAAGGAACTAGGCAAAATGGCACCGTAACTTCGGGAGAAGGTGCGCCCTTTTTGGTGGCTACATGCGTAGCTGAGCTGAGAAGGGTCGCAGTAACCTGGCCGCTGCGACTGTTTATCAAAAACACAGCACTCTGCAAACACGAAAGTGGACGTATAGGGTGTGACGCCTGCCCGGTGCTGGAAGGTTAATTGATGGGGTCAGCCGCAAGGCGAAGCTCTTGATCGAAGCCCCAGTAAACGGCGGCCGTAACTATAACGGTCCTAAGGTAGCGAAATTCCTTGTCGGGTAAGTTCCGACCTGCACGAATGGCGTAACGACAGCGGCGCTGTCTCCACCCGAGACTCAGTGAAATTGAAATCGCTGTGAAGATGCAGCGTTCCCGCGGCAAGACGGAAAGACCCCGTGAACCTTTACTATAGCTTTACACTGAACGTTGAGTTCTTCTGTGTAGGATAGGTGGGAGGCTACGAAACCGAGACGCTAGTTTCGGTGGAGCCATCCTTGAAATACCACCCTGAAGTGCTTGACGTTCTAACCTCGGCCCGTAATCCGGGTCAGGGACCGTGTATGGTGGGTAGTTTGACTGGGGCGGTCTCCTCCCAAAGAGTAACGGAGGAGCACGAAGGTACGCTCAGCGCGGTCGGACATCGCGCACTGTGTGCAAAGGCATAAGCGTGCTTGACTGCAAGATCGACGGATCAAGCAGGTACGAAAGTAGGTCTTAGTGATCCGGTGGTTCTGTATGGAAGGGCCATCGCTCAACGGATAAAAGGTACTCCGGGGATAACAGGCTGATACCGCCCAAGAGTTCATATCGACGGCGGTGTTTGGCACCTCGATGTCGGCTCATCACATCCTGGGGCTGTAGCCGGTCCCAAGGGTATGGCTGTTCGCCATTTAAAGTGGTACGCGAGCTGGGTTCAGAACGTCGTGAGACAGTTCGGTCCCTATCTGTCGTGGGCGTTGGAGATTTGAGGGGGGCTGCTCCTAGTACGAGAGGACCGGAGTGGACGTTCCGCTGGTGTTCGGGTTGTCATGCCCATGGCATTGCCCGGTAGCTATGAACGGAAGCGATAACCGCTGAAAGCATCTAAGCGGGAAGCGCGCCCCAAGATGAGATCTCCCGAGAGTTCAACTCTCCTGTAGGCACCATTTAGACTAAGTGGTTGATAGGCGCGGTGTGGAAGTGCAGCAATGCATTGAGCTTACGCGTACTAATGAGCCGTGCGGCTTGACCATATAACCCCAAGTGGCCTTCGCCACGTGCCGGTTCCAACGAATCCGGACGCTTGTCACTCGTTTGCCAACCGAATTGAAGCGGGCGCAATCTGCGCTGCTTCAACCCCTTCCCTGGCGGCCATAGCGCTGTGGTCCCACCCGATCCCATCCCGAACTCGGAAGTGAAACGCAGCCGCGCCGATGGTAGTGTGCACTTGCATGCAAGAGTAGGTCACCGCCAGGGGCTTTATCCCAAACACCCTCACCGATACCGGTGAGGGTGTTTCTTTTTGCGCCCCTCCAGACGAAACCTCTGAAGCGTAGACACCGCTTCCCGCGGGGGACTTTCGCCAG
>NZ_JADIKK010000005.1:0-1352 GCF_044904645.1 Rhodanobacter hydrolyticus | reverse complement strand
CCATCCACGGCATCGCGCGGCAGCACGTACTTCACGTCGTAGAGCACGGACGAAGGTTTGCCGTAGGCACGCACGCCGTCGGCGCCCAGCGCCACGAACTGCCGGTGGCCCACGGCCACGATCACCGCATCGTAGGCAGCCGTGGGCGGCTCCGCCAGCGGAACGAGGCCGTATTCGTGCTCGGCTTCGGCCGCGTTCACCCACGGGTCGTGCACGTCCACCGTGGCGTTGTAGTCGCGCAGGGCCTGCACGATGTCGACCACGCGCGTGTTGCGCAGGTCCGGGCAGTTCTCCTTGAACGCCAGGCCCAGCAGCAGCACGCGTGCGTGCACCGGGTTGATGCCCTTGCGCACCATCAGCCGGATCACCTCGCCGGCGATGTACGGGCCCATGCCGTCGTTGGTGCGCCGGCCGGCGAGGATCACGTCCGGGTGGTGCCCGACTTCCTGCGCCTTGTGGGTGAGGTAGTAGGGATCGACGCTGATGCAATGGCCGCCGACCAGGCCGGGGCGGAACGGCAGAAAGTTCCACTTGGTGCCGGCGGCTTCCAGCACTTCCAGCGTGTCGATGCCGAGCTTGTTGAACAGGATCGCGAGATCGTTGACCAGTGCGATGTTGAGGTCGCGCTGCGTGTTCTCGATCACCTTGGCCGCCTCGGCGACCTTGATGCAACTGGCCTGGTGCGTGCCGGCGGTGATGATCGAGCCGTACAGGCGATTGACGAAATCCGCCACCTCGGGCGTGGAGCCGGAAGTGACCTTGAGGATGCCGGTGACGCGATGCTGCTTGTCGCCGGGATTGATCCGCTCGGGACTGTAGCCGACGAAGAAATCCCGGTTGAAGACCAGCCCGGAGCCTTCGGCGAGTAGGGGCACGCACACTTCCTCGGTGCAGCCGGGATAGACCGTGGACTCGTACACCACGATGTCACCTTGCTTCAGCACTTTGGCCAGCGTCTGGCTGGCCTTCACCAGCGGCGTCAGGTCCGGCCGCTTGGCGGCATCGATCGGGGTGGGCACGGTGACGATGTAGACGTTGCAGGCGCGCAGATCGTCGAGCGTGGCGGAGAAGCGCAGATGCGCAGCGGCCGCCAATTCGTTGGCATCCACTTCCAGCGTCTGGTCGTGGCCGGCGCGCAATGCGTCGATGCGCGCGTGGTTGATGTCGAAGCCGAGCGTGTCGTAGTGCTTGCCGAACTCCACCGCGAGGGGCAGGCCGACATAGCCGAGGCCCACGATGGCGAGTCGGGTGTTTTCCAGCTTCCGCATACAGTCATCCCGAGGTGTTTTGGGTAGCGTCTGATGCGCATGCAGCGCGTGTCGGCCGATCGACGGGGACGCACGCTTGCGCTG
>NZ_JADIKK010000004.1:0-1196 GCF_044904645.1 Rhodanobacter hydrolyticus | reverse complement strand
TATTACTTGATGACCTTGGCCACCACGCCGGCGCCGACAGTGCGGCCGCCTTCGCGGATCGCGAAGCGCAGACCCTGGTCCATCGCGATCGGGTGGATCAGGCTCACCACCATCTTGATGTTGTCGCCCGGCATCACCATTTCCACGCCTTCCGGCAGCTCGATCGCACCGGTCACGTCGGTGGTGCGGAAGTAGAACTGCGGACGGTAGCCCTTGAAGAACGGGGTATGACGGCCACCCTCGTCCTTCGACAGCACGTACACCTCGGCCTCGAAGTCCGTGTGCGGGGTGATCGTGCCCGGCTTCGCCAGCACCTGGCCGCGCTCCACGTCGTCGCGCTTCAGGCCGCGCAGCAGCAGACCGGCGTTGTCGCCCGCCTGACCCTGGTCCAGCAGCTTGCGGAACATTTCCACGCCCGTGACGGTGGTCTTCTGCGTCGGACGGATGCCGACCACTTCGATTTCGTCACCCACCTTGATCACGCCGCGCTCGATACGGCCGGTCACCACCGTGCCGCGACCCGAGATCGAGAACACGTCTTCCACCGGCATCAGGAACGGCTGGTCGATCGCGCGCTGCGGCTCCGGAATGTAGGTGTCCAGCGCTTCCACCAGCGAGATGATCGCCGGCACGCCGATTTCCGACTGGTCGCCTTCCAGCGCCAGCTTCGCCGAACCCTTGATGATCGGGGTATCGTCGCCCGGGAAGTCGTACTTCGACAGCAGCTCGCGCACTTCCATCTCGACCAGCTCGAGCAGTTCGGCGTCGTCCACCATGTCGGCCTTGTTCAGGAACACGACAATGTACGGCACGCCCACCTGGCGCGACAGCAGGATGTGTTCGCGCGTCTGCGGCATCGGGCCGTCCGCGGCCGAGCACACCAGGATCGCGCCGTCCATCTGCGCCGCACCCGTGATCATGTTCTTCACGTAGTCGGCATGGCCCGGGCAGTCCACGTGCGCGTAGTGGCGATTCGGCGATTCGTATTCCACGTGCGCCGTCGAGATCGTGATACCGCGCGCCTTTTCTTCCGGCGCCGCGTCAATCGCGTCGTAGGCCTTGAATTCACCGCCAAAACGCTCCGCACCGACCTTCGTCAGCGCCGCCGTCAGCGTCGTCTTGCCGTGGTCCACGTGACCAATCGTGCCCACGTTCACGTGGGGCTTGGTGCGCTCGAACTTGCCCTTTGCCATGAC
>NZ_JADIKK010000003.1:0-1035 GCF_044904645.1 Rhodanobacter hydrolyticus | reverse complement strand
GCGTTGTCGCCGATCGGGTTGTCTTCGCCGTGACCAATCGGGCCTTCCAGACGGCTCGCGTCGATCCCGTGGCTGGTCAGGTAGTCGTACACGATCTGCGCACGACGCTCCGACAGCGACTGGTTGTAGTCCGGCTTGCCCTTGCTGTCCGTGTAACCCGCTACCGTCACGTGCACGTCCGGATAGCGCTTCAGCGTGTCCACCGCCTGGTCCAGGATCGCCACCGAGTCCGACGTCGGCACGGCCAGCGCCTTGTCGATTTCCGACGCGTGCACATGGCCCTTCTTCGGGAAGTCGAACTTGAAGTTCACACCACGCAGGTCGATCACCACCTTCTGCGGCGCCGGCGCTTCAACCGGAGCCGGCGGCGGCGGCGGCGGCGGGGCAGCAGCCGGGGCCGGAGCCGCCGGAACCGCACCGATGCGCGACACGATGCTCAGACCCAGGAACCAGTCACCGTAACCGCTGTGGTTCGGCTGGCTCTGGTCGTCCCAATCGTAGCGGTAGCCGCCTTCTACGCGGATGTCCGCGCTGTCGGTGATCGACTTGGAGATACCCAGGCCCAACTCAGCCGCCGGGGCCCAGTCGCTGTCCATCGGGTTCTTGTGATGGCTGCCCATCACGCCACCCAACAGGTACGGACGCCAAGCGCCGTTGGTGAAGTACCAGCGCGCTGCCACGCCCACCGTGTTGTTCGCCCAATGGACGCCGCTATGGCCGCCACCGTTCATGGCACCGCGGTCGATGTCACGCTGGGTACGGTCGGCGAACAGGTCGATCGACAGGTCAGGCGTGAAGAACTTGCCAACGCCCAGACCGTAATAGATCTGGCGGCTGTTGGTGTTGCGATCGCTGTCGTTGTAGTAGCCACCGACGGTCGGCGCGATGTACCAGCGGTCATCGAAGCCATTCGGCCACGCCGGAGCCGCGGTGCTGTCACTGCTGCCCGTGGTTGCTGCGTTGTCCTGCGCATGAACGGCACCTACGCCGCCCAACGCCAGCGCAACCATGAAATAAAGGCCCTTGTGCTTCATC
>NZ_JADIKK010000002.1:0-993 GCF_044904645.1 Rhodanobacter hydrolyticus | reverse complement strand
CCTCCTGCACCGCTTCGGCCTTGGCCATGGCGCCGTCCAGCCGGAAGAACGCCGTCTGCCGCCGCAGCGCCGCCGCCTGCTCCTGCATCGCCTGCGCCGCCGCGGCCGCCTGTTCCACCAGCGCCGCGTTCTGCTGCGTCACTTCATCCATCTGCATCACCGCCCGATTCACCTGGTCGATGCCCGACGACTGCTCCTGGCTCGCCGCCGCGATCTCCGCCACGATGTCGGTGACCTTGCACACGCTCTCCACGATTTCCGACAGCGCCGTGCCGGTCTGCTCCACCAGCGCACCGCCGGCTTCCACCCGCTCCACGCTCTCGCCAATCAGCGCCTTGATCTCTTTCGCCGCCGCCGCGCTGCGCTGCGACAGGCTGCGCACCTCGCTCGCCACCACCGCAAAGCCACGGCCCTGCTCCCCTGCGCGCGCCGCTTCCACCGCCGCGTTCAGCGAGAGCAGGTTGGTCTGGAACGCGATCTCGTCGATCAGGCCCACGATGTCGCTGATCTTCCGGCTCGAGGCCGTGATCTCCGCCATCGCCGATACCGCCTGCGACGCCACCTTGCCGCCGCGCTCGGCCTGCTCCCGCGCGCCGCCCGCCAACTGGTTGGCATGGCTCGCGTTTTCCGCGTTCTGCTTCACCGTCGCGGTCATCTCTTCCATCGAGGCCGCCGTCTCTTCCAGGCTCGACGCCTGCTCCTGGGTACGCTGGCTCAGGTCGTCGTTGCCGCGCGCGATCTCCAGCGCCGCGCCGCTCACCACCTGCGAGCCCTGCTGCACCTGCCCGATCACCTCCACCAGCTTCACGTGCAGCCGCTGCATCGCGTGCATCATGCTGCCCGGCGGGAGCTCGAGCTTCTCCGCCCCGCCCAGCGACAGGTCGCCGTCCGCCATCCGCCCGGTCATCTCCACCGCGAACGACGGCTCGCCTCCGATGCTTCGCCGGATGCTGCTCATCGACAGCCACACCAGCGCGATCACCAGCGCACCCA
>NZ_JADIKK010000001.1:0-736 GCF_044904645.1 Rhodanobacter hydrolyticus | reverse complement strand
GCACCACGCTGGGCGGCGCGGTGACGACGACAGGTGCGCAAACCTACAACGACGCGGTGACCTTGTCCGGCAACGTGACGCTGACGACCACCAACGGTGCGGTGGACTTTGCCAGCACGGTGGACAACGCGAGCACGACGGCCGAAAGCCTGACGGTGAGCGCGGGCAGTGGCGCCGTGACGTTCGGCGGAGCGGTAGGCGGCAATGTCACCAACGGTGCATTGGACGCGCTGACCACCAGCAGCGGCACCTTCAGCGCAGGTGCGCTCAACATCGGCACGGGCGGTTTGTCGATCACCACCTCGGCGGGCAACATCGCCCAGGGTGGCGCCTGGTTGGTTGCCGGCACATCGAAATTCGATGCCGGTGCGCATGCCATCACGTTGAACAACACCGGCAACGACTTTACGGGGGCGGTGAGCCTGACGAACAGCGGTAGCAATGCCGTGTACCTCGACAACGGCGGCAACGCGTTGACGCTGGGTACGCTGAGCCTGGGCAGCGGTGCGCTGACCTTGACCGACTACGGCGCGACGCCACTGCTGTTGACCAACGACATCACCACCGACGGCGGTGCGGTGTCATTCGGTGGCGCGGTCACGCTGGGCAGTTCGAGCGTCACCATCGACACCACCGGAGGCGGCGCGACGGTGGCTGGCGCGAACATCAGTTTCGGCGGCGACGTCAGTGGCACCACGGCAGGCGGCAGCAGCCTGACTTTGATGGCGGGAACGGC